>NZ_CAJYBT010000009.1 GCF_913064665.1 uncultured Thioclava sp. | reverse complement strand
TGTCGACCGTGATGTCCAATCTTGGGCTGGGGCGGTTCTTGTCGGGGCGCGGATTGCGGCTGGAACGCACCAAGGTCGGCGACCGCTATGTGGTCGAGCGGATGCGCGCAGGCGGGTTCAATTTGGGCGGCGAGCAGTCGGGCCATATCGTGATGACCGATTACGCGACCACCGGCGACGGGCTGATGGCGGGGCTGCAGTTTTTGGCGGCGATGGCGGAAACCGAGATGCGCGCCTCTGATCTGGTGCATCAATTCGAAACCGTGCCGCAAATGTTGAAAAATGTACGGTATCGCGCGGGGCAAGAACCGCTAGGTGCATCAAATGTTGAAAAAGTGATAGCAGCGGCAGAGCTGAAACTGGCCGGTCATGGCCGTTTGCTGATCCGCAAATCCGGCACAGAGCCGCTGATCCGCGTCATGGCTGAATGCGAAGATGAGACGGTTTTGCACGATGCGGTCGAAAGCATCGTCGCCGCTGTCGAGGCGGAAACCGCGTGAACGGAGGCGCGGCTGCCGCGCTTCCTAAACGCCTCAGCCGCCAAACAAACGCAGGCCCAGCCAGATCAGAATGACGGCCTCGAGTAACGTCCAGAATACCCCGATCCAGCGCCAAACCTTTGGCCCCGACACGCGCGCTATGCTGCGCACCAAACCGGTCAAAACAAGAAACCGGTAGATCCCCGCGCCAAGCGCAACCGACCCGAATAGCGGCCCCAAACGCCCCGGCACAGCCATTGCCGTGAACAATGCCACGATCACCAAAAGCGGCACGACGATCAGCGCGGGCCCATAATTGCCAGCCCAAAACGTGTCACCGGGTGACAGACGACCTGAGAAAAGGTCGCCAAACCACTGGCGCGTAAAGAATTTCGTGCGTTCGGCATGGATCGCGTCCAGCTCGGATTTGGACAGGTTTGCCATAAGGCCTCCGCTTGGTTCACCGCTGAGTCTGACAACAAAAGGGGCGCCCCGCAAGGCGCCCCCCTGATGCATGTCGTCGCGCCTTAGTTGCGCTCTTTATCAACCATTTTGCCTTTGGAAATCCAAGGCATCATGGCGCGCAGCTTGGCGCCGACTTGCTCGATCTGGTGCTCGTCGTTGATCCGGCGCGTCGCCTTGAAGAAGGGCTGACCAACCGTGTTTTCCTGCATGAAATCGCGCACGAATTTACCGGTCTGGATGTCGCTCAGAACCGCTTTCATCCGGGCCTTGGTCTCGTCATAGGGCAGGATCCGCGGGCCCGAAACATATTCGCCATATTCGGCGGTGTTCGAGATCGAGTAGTTCATGTTCGCGATGCCGCCCTCGTAGATAAGGTCCACGATCAGCTTCACCTCATGGAGGCACTCAAAATAAGCCATTTCGGGCTCATATCCGGCCTCGACCAGCGTCTCAAAACCCATGCGGATCAGCTCAACCAAGCCGCCACACAGCACGGCCTGCTCGCCGAACAGGTCGGTTTCGCATTCCTGACGGAAGTTGGTTTCGATGATGCCCGAGCGGCCGCCACCGATCGCTGAGCAATAGCTCAGGCCGATATCCATCGCCTTGCCGGTCGCGTCGTTTTCCACCGCCACGAGGCAGGGCACGCCGCCGCCTTTGACATATTCGCCGCGCACGGTGTGGCCCGGACCTTTGGGTGCCATCATGATCACGTCGATGCCCGGCTTGGTTTCAATCAGGCCGAAATGGACGTTCAAACCGTGGGCAAAGGCAATCGCCGAACCCTCTTTGAGGTTGTCATGGACGTATTTCTTGTAGGTTTCAGCCTGCAATTCGTCGGGCATGGTGAACATGATCACGTCACACCAAGCGGCCGCTTCGGCGATGCCCATAACCTTCAGGCCTTCGCCTTCGGCTTTTTTCGCCGACGGGCTGCCATCGCGCAGCGCGACGACCAGGTTTTTCGCGCCACTGTCGCGCAGGTTCAGCGCATGGGCGTGGCCCTGGCTGCCATAGCCCAGAATGGCAACTTTTTTGTCTTTGATCAGGTTCACATCGCAATCGCGATCGTAATAGACGCGCATGGCGTTTCCTCCGTTGATGTCTGGAGGCGACAATAGGCACTATCGACAGAATTTGCTTTCGAAACTTGATAATATTGCAGCAATTTGGCAAAATACATTCGTCAATTTTGTCGATAGTGAAATAATCATGCAAATCAGCGACGCGGACCGTCGAATCTTACGCCAGATGATGGCAGAGCCGGGTTTGGCGACCGCCGAGTTGGCCGAGCGCGCGGGGGTGACCCCGGCCACGTGCTGGCGCCGGATTGAGCGGTTGCGCGAGGCCGGCGTGCTGCGCGCAGAGCAGGCCGTGATCAACTGGCAGGCATTGGGCTGGGAGGTCGAGGTGAGTTTGCGTTTCACCCTCGACAAGACCGATCCTCGCGCCTTTGATGAATTCATCGCCGCGGCGCGGGGCGTCCCGGAGGTCATTGAAATTCAAAGTTTTCTTGGCTCAACAGATATACGTCTGCAAGTCATCGCCCGTGACATGGCACATTACCAAGAGATCTATCGCAAGCGTATTTTGACCTTGCCTCATATCGCGGAACTGGACGCATTGATGTTGGTGGCGACGATCAAATCCAGCGCGGAGCTGGCGCTATGAGCCTTGATCTGGATGATCTCGATCGTGCTATTTTGCGCGCGTTGACGCAGGATGTGACGCAAAGCGCGGGCGCGCTCGGGCGGCGGTTGGGCCTGTCGCAACCCGCGACGTGGCGTAGGATCAAGCGCCTTGAAGGGGCCGGTGTGCTGGCAGGGCGGCGCGTGGATCTCGATCAGGCCGCGCTGGGCTTTGGCGTGACCGTGTTTCTCGGCATCAAGCTGGCCGCGAAGGGCCGCGTAAGTCTTGATGATTTTGAGCGCGCCGTCACCGCGATCCCCGAGGTGCAGGTCGTGCAGCATGTTTTGGGGCTGTTTGACTATCGCTTGCGGGTGACTGCGCGCGATCTCCCAGATTTTGAACGCGTGCTGCGACGCCGGATCATGACGCTTCCCGGCGTCGGACAGGTCGAGGCGAATGTGCTGCTCAGCGAAGAGCGGCGCCCCGGTCCTTTGGGCTGATTTCTTTCTGCACTGAAAATCACCAAGATGCCACTTTATTGGGCATCTTGTCCCTTCGTACGCGCCTTGCCGAAACGTATGGTCCGACAGCGGTGGACCCCGTTCCCCATGCGGGATTGGATCGTGAAGGAGGGTCCCATGTTTGACAATCACGCCGCCAATTCTGCCGTACCGGTAATGCAGCGCTCAAAAGGCGCGGCAATGGCTGCGTTTGACGGCACGCGGTTGCGCGGGCTGCGTCAAAGCGGCTCGGCCAAGGCGATCTTGCCGCGTGTCGCGGGTGTGCCGGAAGTGGTTTTTCTCAATACTTCTGGCGGCTTGACCTCTGGGGATCGGCTGGAATATGTCACCGAAACCCGCAATGGCGCGCATCTCGTGGCGACCACGCAAGCCGCCGAGCGCGCGTATCGCGCCGATCAGGGGCGCGCCGAAGTGCAGGTGCGCCATAAGGTCGGGGCGGGGTGCTGGCTCGATTGGCTGCCACAGGAAACGATCCTGTTTGATCGCTCGAAGTTGCTGCGTGAAACCGTGATCGAGCTTGCCCCGGATGCCGGGTGTTTGATGCTCGAAGCTGTTTTACTGGGTCGTGTCGCGATGGGAGAGCGCGTGCGCGACTTGGACTTTTTCGACATGCGGCGGATTGAACGGGCTGGAAAGCCGGTTTTTATCGAGCCATTCTTGCTGAATTCCGACATTTTGGCGCAGGGCGCTCGCGCTGCAATTCTGGGCGATGCGCGTGCAATGGCGACGCTCGTTCTGTGCACGCCGGGCGGCGAAGATGCGCTGGAGCCAGCGCGCGCGGTGCTTGATGAGCCGGGTGTCATCGGCGCGGCCTCGGGCTTTGACGGGAAATGCATCATACGATTGCTGGCGCGGGACGGCTGGCCTTTGCGCCGCCAGATTTTGCGCTTGATGGAACGCTTGCGACGCGGTCAGGCAGCGCCGCGCGTCTGGCAACTCTGAGAGGGACCAATGAACCTGACACCACGGGAAAAAGACAAGCTTCTTATCAGCCTTGCCGCGATGGTCGCGCGCGGGCGGCTTGAGCGGGGCGTAAAGCTCAACCATCCCGAAGCGATTGCGATCATTAGCGATTTTGTCGTTGAGGGTGCGCGCGATGGCCGCACGGTCGCCGATTTGATGGAGGCGGGCGCAGGCGTAATCACGGCTGAGCAATGCATGGATGGCATCCCCGAGATGATCCATTCGATCCAAGTCGAGGCCACGTTTCCGGATGGCACAAAGCTCGTCACCGTCCATCATCCGATCCGCTGAGATAAGAATGGCTTATCTGATAGTAGCCAAAATAAGTTTTGCTAAAGAAAGGTCCCTCCGATGAAGACATTCGCAGTCCTTGCCGCCCTCGCGCCGACCGCAGCGCTGGCCCATCCCGGCCATGGCGCCGACACGACCTGGTTCTTCCATGACGGCCCGTTGATCGCTGTGCTGATGCTGGCGCTTGCCGCCTATCTTGGCCCAGAACTGGCGCGGGTTTTGCGCCGCAATCGGGGGTAGGACAATGATCCCGGGGGAAATACTACCCGCCGCTGGCGAGATCACGCTCAATGCCTGGGCCGAGGTCCTGACGCTGATGGTGGCCAATACCGGCGACCGCCCGGTGCAGGTCGGCAGCCATTATCATTTCGCCGAGACCAATCCCGGCCTTGATTTTGACCGCGACGCCGCGCGCGGCTATCGGCTGGATATTGCGGCGGGAACAGCGGTACGCTTTGAGCCGGGTCAATCGCGCGAAGTGCGGTTGGTGCCCTTTGGCGGCGCTCGGCAAATCTATGGATTCAATCAGAAAGTGATGGGGGCACTGTAATGGCTGCAACAATCTCGCGCGCCACTTATGCCGATATGTTCGGCCCCACGACGGGAGACCGGGTGCGGCTGGCCGATACCGATCTGATCATCGAGGTCGAGCGCGATCTGACCACCTATGGCGAAGAGGTCAAGTTCGGTGGCGGCAAGGTGATCCGCGACGGGATGGGGCAAAGTCAGGTGTCTCGCGCGGGCGGGGCGGTGGATACGGTGATTACCAATGCGCTGATCGTGGATCACACGGGCATCTACAAGGCCGATGTGGGGCTGCGCGACGGGATGATCGCGGCGATTGGCAAGGCGGGCAATCCGGATACGCAATCGGGCGTCGATATCATCATCGGGCCGGGCACCGAAGTCATTGCGGGGGAAGGGAAAATCCTGACAGCGGGCGGGTTTGATGCGCATATCCATTTCATTTGTCCGCAGCAGATCGAGGATGCGCTGGCCTCGGGTATCACGACGATGTTGGGCGGCGGCACCGGCCCCGCGCATGGGACTTTGGCGACCACCTGTACGCCGGGGCCGTGGCATATCGGGCGGATGCTGCAAAGTTTTGACGCGTTTCCGGTCAATCTGGCGCTATCTGGCAAGGGCAATGCCTCGCGCCCGGAGGCGTTGATCGAGATGGTGAATGGCGGCGCGGCGGCGTTGAAGCTGCATGAGGATTGGGGAACGACGCCGGGCGCGATTGATTGCTGTCTGAGCGTGGCCGATGACATGGACGTGCAGGTGATGATCCACACCGACACGCTCAATGAATCCGGGTTTGTCGAGAATACATTGGCCGCGATCAAAGGGCGCACGATCCACGCGTTTCACACCGAAGGGGCAGGGGGCGGTCATGCGCCAGATATTCTGAAAGTGGTGAGCGCGCCCAACGTGATCCCGTCCTCGACCAACCCGACGCGGCCCTACACGGCCAATACGGTCGAAGAACATCTCGATATGCTGATGGTCTGTCACCATCTGGACAACAAGGTGCCCGAGGATGTGGCCTTTGCCGAAAGTCGGATCCGCAAGGAAACGATCGCGGCCGAGGATATCCTGCATGACATGGGCGCGATGTCGATCATTTCTTCGGACAGTCAGGCAATGGGGCGCGTGGGCGAGGTCATCATTCGCTGCTGGCAAACCGCGGACAAGATGCGCAAACAGCGCGGGCGGTTGGCCGAAGAGCAGGGCGAGAACGACAATGCCCGCGTCAAACGCTATATCGCGAAATACACGATCAACCCGGCGATCTGCCACGGGATGAGCCGCCATATCGGCTCGATCGAGGTGGGCAAGCGCGCGGATCTGGTGCTCTGGAATCCGGCGTTTTTCGCAGCCAAGCCCGAGATGGTTCTGATAGGCGGGATGATCGTATCGGCGCAGATGGGCGATCCGAATGGTTCAATCCCGGCGCAACCGTTTTACACGCGCAATATGTTTGGCGCCTTTGGCGGTGCGCGCCATGCCTCAAGCGTGACGTTTATCAGCCAAGCGGCGCAGGCCAACGGGCTGGCCGCCAGCCTTGGGTTGCAGAAAACCACCTTGGCCGTTGAAAAGACCCGCGATATCGGCAAGGCGGACATGATCCACAATGCGGCGACGCCCAAGATCGACGTGCATCCCGAGACCTATGAAGTGCGCGCGGATGGCGAATTGTTGACCTGCGAACCCGCCACGGTGCTGCCGCTTGCTCAGCGCTATTTCCTGTTTTGAGGGTCTAATGGGTGCACGAGACCTCCCGAAGATGCCCCGAGCGCCGGGGCGCAACCGGCGCAATAAGTTCGGGCAGCCGCTGCGCCGCCGGGTCGTTGGGCGCGATGCGCAACAGCCGCATGACTTTTTCGCGCTGATAGGTCGGATCATTGCGGATCGTGGCGGGCAACAGGCGCGGGTCAAAGACGGCGCGGCGTTCGGTGTGGATCTCAACCTTGGTCCAACGGCCGATCTTGGGCATGTCGGTGCGGGTCAGATAGGCCTCACGCAGCACAGCCTCACGGTGTTTGAGGCGCGCGATTTCAGCGCGGATTCGGGCCAGTTCATCAGCAGGGGCGCGGTGGTCAAACATTCTGTTTCTCCTTCTACCTTGGCCCGAAAGTGCACCTGCATGTTTGAAAATTCATTAACGGAGTCACGGGAATGAGCGATTATCCAACCGCCGAAAAGATCGCCAAGAAAGGCGCGTGGTTTGGGGCATTGGACCATGTCGCGCTGGATTACGAGGGGCGGTTTCTGCGGCGCAAGCGGCTGGTTTCGGCCTCGGGCACTGGGTTTCTGGTCGATCTGGCCGAGGTCACGAACCTGACCGGGGGGGAGGCGTTTGTGCTGGCGGATGGGCGCTTTATCGAGGTGCGTCCCGCGCTGGAGCCGGTGCTGGTGATCCGAGGCGATCTGGCGCGGCTTGCCTGGCATATCGGCAATCGCCACACGCCGTGTCAGATTGAGGCGGATCGGTTGGTGATCCGCGCCGATCATGTGCTGGAAGGCATGCTCAAGGGGCTGGGCGCGCAGGTCAGCCCCGGCGTTGAGCCCTTCCAACCCGAGGGGGGCGCTTATGGGATGGGGCGCACGATGGGGCATGAGCACGGCCACAGCCATCACAACGGCGATGAACATTCCCACAGCCACGGGTCGCATCACCACGACCACGACCATGTCTGAGACCGCTGCCCATCTGTCGCTGATGCAATGGCTTTCGCCGGGATTTCCGACGGGGGCGTTCGCCTATAGCCACGGGTTGGAGCAGGCGATCGCGGCAGGCGATGTGACGGATGCGGGCAGTTTCGCGCAATGGCTTGGGGATGTGTTGGCGCATGGCGCGGGCTGGAGCGATGCGGTGCTGCTAGCCTGCGGGTTGCGCGGCGCGGATCTGGATGGGCTTGAGGATATGGCGCGCGCCTTGGCGGGGTCGGCAGAGCGGTTGCATGAGACGGTGGAGCAGGGCGCGGCCTTTGCGCGCGCGCAGGAGGGGCTGCGCGAAGTGGCGGTTCCGCGCCGTGCATTGCCGGTTTCTGTGGCCGAAGCGGCGCGTCATTTGCCGCTGCCACCCGATCAGATCATTGCACTTTTTCTACATTCCTTCGCCGCGAACCTGGTGTCTGCTGCGGTCAGGCTTGTCCCTTTAGGACAAATTGCGGGTCAACGGGTTTTGACGAGCCAGCATGACCGGATCACCGCGATTGCTGCGCGTGCGGCCAAGTCAGAGCTAGGCGATATCGCGACCAGCGCCTTTCGCGCCGAGATCGCGGCGATGCAACATGAGACGCTGGATGTGCGTCTGTTCAAGACATGAGGTGAAGCTATGGGCAACGGACCTTTGCGGGTGGGAATTGGCGGGCCGGTGGGCGTGGGCAAGACGACGCTGACTGAGCAACTGGCCCGCGCATTGGCGCCGCGTCTGTCGATGGCGGTGGTGACCAATGACATCTACACGCGCGAGGATGCCGAGGCGTTGATGCGCGCCCAAGTGCTGCCCGCCGAGCGGATCAGGGGGGTCGAGACAGGGGGGTGCCCGCACACGGCGATCCGCGAGGATGCCTCGATCAACCTTGCCGCGATTGCCGATCTCAACCGGGCCTTTCCTGATCTGGATTTGGTGCTGATTGAATCGGGCGGTGATAATCTGGCCGCCACGTTCAGCCCCGAACTGGCCGATTTGACGATCTATGTGATCGACACCGCGGCGGGGCAGGACATTCCGCGCAAACGCGGGCCGGGGGTGACGAAATCCGACCTTCTGGTGGTCAACAAGACCGATCTTGCGCCCTAT
The DNA here is from genome assembly GCF_913064665.1 of uncultured Thioclava sp. Taxonomy (GTDB): domain Bacteria; phylum Pseudomonadota; class Alphaproteobacteria; order Rhodobacterales; family Rhodobacteraceae; genus Thioclava; species Thioclava arctica. The sequence goes on along the minus strand of NZ_CAJYBT010000009.1, from coordinate 101,952 downwards.
GTCGGCGTCGATCTGGCGCTGTTAGAGAGCGACACAAAGGCCGCGCGCGGCGCGCGTCCCTATGTGCTGGCGCGGCTGCGTCAGGGCACTGGCGTCGAAGACATCGTGGCGTTTTTGATCCGCGAAGGGGGATTGGTGCTTCAGCCGATTCTCGCATGAACGTGTCAGAATGCGCGTATAAATTGCGCAGTTTGCAAAGATTTTCGTAGAAAATTTCAGCAAACGCATCTTCTCGGCAGGTTTCATGCGGCGGGTGCACGGTTTGTTTTGCTGCGACGCAGCGTGACGGCTTCCATAAGCGAGGCGCTCAGATCGCGCCTTCGGTCGCAGTATGGGGCTGCGCACCACAGCCAACATTGGAGGATCAGCCGCCACGACGAGAGCCTGTCCAAACAGGCCACGCGCGCTGACAAAACGAGGGAAAACACATGATTACTCGGCGCAATCTTATGATCTCGGCGGCCTTCGCGGGGGCGGCTTCTTTGACGGGAAGCATCGCTTTTGCGGAAGGTGACAAGATCAAGGTCGGCGTTCTGCACTCGCTGTCGGGCACGATGGCGATTTCAGAGACGACGCTGAAGGACACTGTCCTGATGCTGATCGAAGAGCAAAACAAAAAGGGCGGCATCAACGGCAAGATGCTGGAGGCGGTCGTCGTCGATCCGGCCTCGGATTGGCCGCTATTTGCGGAAAAAGCACGCGAGCTGATCTCGGTGGACAAGGTCGATGTGATCTTTGGCTGCTGGACCTCGGTGAGCCGCAAATCGGTGCTGCCGGTGCTGGAAGAGCTGAACGGCTTGCTGTTCTACCCGGTGCAATATGAGGGCGAGGAAAGCTCGCGCAACGTGTTTTACACCGGCGCTGCCCCGAACCAGCAGGCGATCCCGGCAGTGGATTATTTCCTTGAAGAACTCGGCGTCGAGAAATTCGCACTGCTGGGCACCGATTACGTCTATCCGCGCACCACGAACAACATTCTGGATGCCTATCTGAAATCCAAGGGCATCGCCGAGAGCGATATTTTCGTGAACTACACGCCCTTCGGACAGTCGGATTGGTCAAAAATTGTGTCTGACGTCAAGGCGTTGGGTGCCGATGGCAAGAAGGTCGGCGTGATCTCGACGATCAATGGCGATGCCAATATCGGGTTTTACAAAGAGCTCGCGGCCAGTGGCATCACCGCCGATGATATTCCGGTCGTCGCCTTCTCGGTGGGTGAAGAAGAGCTGTCGGGTCTGGGCTCGGCCGATCTGAAGAACCTCGTCGGCCAGCTCGCTGCGTGGAACTATTTCGAATCTGCCGATACGCCCGAAAACGCCGCGTTTATCAAGCAGTGGCATGCCTATACGGGCGACGACACCCGCGTGACCAATGACCCGATGGAGGCCACTTATATCGGCTTTAACATGTGGGTGCAGGCGGTGACGCAGGTCGGCTCGACTGATACCGACAAGGTGATTGCCGCGATGCCGGGGCAGGAATTCCCCAACCTGACCGGGACCACCGCCAAGATGCTGCCCAACCACCATCTGACCAAGCCCGTGCTGATCGGCGAGATCATGGAGGACGGCCAGTTCGACATCATCTCCCAGACCGATCCGGTGCCGGGCGATGCCTGGACCGATTTCCTGCCGGAATCTGCGGTGCTGAAATCGGATTGGCCGGGTCTCGATTGCGGCATGTATAACACCGAGACCAAGACCTGCGTGCAAAAGAAGTCGAATTACTGATCGACCGATGGCGGGGGGCAATCCCCCGCCGAATTCCAAGGGGGCGGGATGCGCAAGGTATTAATGACGCTGGGAATTTTCTTGATGCTGGCGCTTCCGGGCGTGGCGCAAGAGAGCGCCGCTCAGATGGCCCCCGCCACGGCTGGGCAGGGTGCTGACCCGCAAACCGGGCTGGCGGCGGTGTTGGCCAGGAACGTCACGAAAATCGCCAAACCCTCGCGCATGACCATCGGCCCGGTGATCGATGAGATCGCAGCCTCCGGCCCCGGTGCATCGCGATTTTTGCAGGCTTGGGCGGATCGTCGCGTGGGGCTGCGCACGTCTGATGACACGCTGTTCCTGATCGAAAAGAAGGGCCAAGACTATGCGCTGAGCGATCCGGTGACGGGCGCGTCGGCTGGCACCGCACCGCGCAACGAGATTTCCGAGGTCAAACCCAATTCCGGCGTGCGCGCGGTTATCGGTGCTGCGCTTGTGCGCTTTCTGCTGTCCGATCCCGACCCGACCAAGCGGCGCGAGGCGCTGACGGCGATTGAACGCGACGGCGAGGCCAGCCATCTCGCGCCGTTGCGGGCCTCGATTGCGCAGGAGCCTGACGCTCAGATCAGGTTGGAAAAGCAACGGCTTGAGCGGTTGCTGACGATCCGCTTTGGCAAGGATGCGGGCGAACGTGTTGCAGCCATAGACAGCTTTGGGGCTGATACCGGGCTCGATCTGCGTGCGACGCTGAACCCGCTGGTTGCGACGCAACGCAAGGCGTTCGACGGCGCGCCGCAAGGCAATGTCGCCAAAACACTGCGCCTCGGTCGCGATCTGAGCGAGGGTGAGGCCTACGCGCTGCTCGTCGCGGCCAAGATGGCGCCCGAACGCATCAGCGATGGGGCGATGAAACAGGCGCTAGCGGCCAATGTGGTAAATGGTTCCGTCGGCGGGCTGCCCTTGGCGGACATGTCCGATCCGGCCAAACGCGAACTGGCCTATAGCGCGCTGGCCAAGGCGGGCACGGTCGCGCCGCGCCTCAGCGAGGCCGAGGCGCAGGCCCTGATCGACGCTCACAGTTACGCCGATATCTACGCCGAGCCCGACGCTGCCGTGACCAAGGCCGCCGAGGCCGGGCTGGCTCGCGTCAGTCGCAAGGTGGGGCTGATGCAAAGCGTCGATCTGGGGCTCGATGGGCTGTCGCTGGCCTCAATTTATTTCCTCGCGGCCATTGGACTCGCGATCACCTTTGGCATCATGGGCGTGATCAACATGGCGCATGGCGAGTTCATCACGATGGGCGCCTATACCGGCTATGTGGTGCAGCAATTCGTGCCCGATTACACCGCTTCGATCCTGATCGCGCTGCCGCTGGCCTTCGCGATTACCTTTGGCGCGGGGGTGGCGATGGAAAGGCTGGTGATCCGCTATCTCTATAAGCGCCCGCTTGAGACATTGCTGGCGACATTCGGCATCTCGATTGCGCTGCAACAACTGTTCAAGAATATATTCGGCACGCAGGCGCGCCCGCTGACCTCGCCGCCTTGGCTGGATGGAGCGCTGCAGATCAACGACATCGTTTCGATCAGCTACATCCGCATCGCGATTTTCGTGCTCGCCCTTGTTTTCCTCGGGCTTTACCTCTGGGTGATGAAACGCACACGGCTGGGGCTGGAGGTGCGCGCGGTGACGCAAAACCCCTCGATGGCGGCCTCGATGGGGATCAACCCGGATCGCATCAATATGCTGGCCTTTGGCTTTGGCTCTGGGATCGCGGGGATCGCGGGCGTCGCGATCGGGCTGTTCGCCAAGGTCACGTCCGAAATGGGACAGGATTACATCGTGCAAAGCTTCATGACGGTGGTCGTGGGCGGGGTTGGCTCGATCTTTGGCACGCTGGCGGGGGCCACGCTGATCGGCGGGCTGCAAAAAGGGATCGAGTTCCTCAACCCCTCCAACACCTTGGCCGCCCAAACTTACATGATCTTGTTCATCATCATTTTCATCCAATTCCGCCCGCGCGGCATCGTCGCGCTCAAGGGCCGGGCGGCGGGGGATTAAGCATGGCAAACCCGGTTTTCCCTTCCCCTTGGTCCAAATATCCCGCGGGGGCGCGGGGGTGCGAAACCCCCGCTGCGACATCGGAGGCAGCCGCATGAGACCTGGATTTCTGGCCAAGAACCCCTCGGTGATCTGGTTCCTGCTGATCCTTGCGATCTTCACGCTCACGATCACCTTGCTCAGTCACGCCTATGGACCGGGAGTGATCTCAACCTCGATGGTCAAGACGCTGGGCAAGACGCTGTGCCTGTGCCTGATCGCCATCGCGATGGATCTGGTCTGGGGCTATACGGGCATTCTCAGCCTTGGCCATTTCGCGTTTTTCGGCCTTGGCGGCTATATGATCGGCATGTGGTTGATGTATGAGCGCACGCGCGATATCGTACTGGCCTCGGCCAGCGATTTCCCGATGACCCCGCAAGAGCTGCAAGACGCGATTGGCAGTCAGATTTTCGGTGTCGTAGGCAGCTCGAACCTGCCCGCGATCTGGAGCTTTGCGGGCAGCTTGCCGATGCAGTTGCTATTGGTGGTGTTGGTGCCGGGGCTGCTGGCGCTGGTCTTTGGCTGGTTGGCGTTTCGCTCGCGGGTGGCGGGGGTGTATCTGTCGATCCTGACGCAGGCGATGACGTTGGCGCTGTCGCTCTATCTGTTTCAGAACGAAAGCGGGCTGCGGGGCAATAACGGGCTGTCGGGCTTGCAAAACATTCCCGGGCTGAGCGCGGATCAAGATCATTCCTCGGTCTGGTTCTTGTGGGCCTCGGCGCTGGCGTTGGCTTTGGGGTATCTCCTTGCAGCAGCGATTGTGGCGGGCAAGTTCGGCTCGGTGATGCGCGGTATTCGCGATGATGAGGCACGGGTGCGGTTTCTGGGCTACCCGGTCGAGGGGTTCAAGCTGTTTGTCTTTGCCCTCACGGCGGTGATCGCGGCGATTGCGGGGGCGCTGTATTATCCGCAGGCAGGCATCATCAACCCCGGAGAGATGGCGCCGATAGCCTCGATCTATCTGGCGGTCTGGGTCGCGATTGGTGGGCGCGGGCGGCTATATGGCGCGGTAATGGGGGCGTTTTTCGTCTCCATCGTGTCAAGCTGGTTCACCGGGGGCCGGGTGCCTGATGTGCCGCTTGGGTTTTACACGATCAAATGGGTCGATTGGTGGCAGGTGCTGCTCGGGCTGGCCTTTGTGCTGGTCACGTTGCTCGCGCCCAAAGGGCTGTCGGGGTTGGTCGATCTGATCGCGGGGCTGCGCTCGCCGAGGCGCGGTGGTGCGCCGCTTGGCCCCGATGCGGGCAGCTTGCAGCAAGAGGAGGCGCGCGAATGACCATCGGTGCAGGCACGGGCACGCTATTGGAAGTGTCGGGCATTTCGGTCAGCTTTGACGGGTTCAAGGCGATCAACAACCTCAGTTTCAACATCGGCCCGGCCGAGCTGCGCGCGGTGATCGGCCCCAATGGCGCGGGCAAGACGACCTTCATGGATATCGTGACCGGCAAGACCCGCCCCGATGAGGGCACGGTGCGCTGGGGCGAAAATTACACCAACCTTCTCAAGCGCAACGAGGCGCAGATCGCGCGCGCGGGCATCGGGCGCAAGTTTCAGCGCCCCACGGTGTTTGAGGATCAATCGGTCACCGACAATCTGATGATGGCGCTCAAAGCCGCGCGCAGCCCGTGGAAGGTGCTGTTCTGGCGGGCGGGGGGCAAGGACGACGCCCGCGTGGCCGAGATCGCAGCGCAGGTCGGTTTGGCCGATCAACTGCCGCGCAAGGCGGGTGAGTTGAGCCACGGGCAAAAGCAATGGCTAGAGATCGGGATGCTGCTGGCGCAGGAGCCCAAGCTGCTGCTGGTCGATGAGCCAGCCGCAGGCATGACCTTGGCCGAGCGCGAGGCGACAACCGCGTTGCTGGTCGATCTCGCCCGCACCCGCGCGGTGGTGGTGGTCGAGCACGACATGGAATTCGTGCGCCGTCTGAATTGCCGGGTGACGGTGCTGCATGAGGGCTCGGTTCTGGCCGAAGGATCGTTGGATCATGTGACGGCGGATAAACGGGTGATCGAGGTGTATCTTGGACGCTGAAGTGAAAACCGCGATGCTGAGGACCAGCGGGCTGACGCTGCATTATGGTGGCTCGCAGATCCTGTATGGGATCGACATGCAGGCGCGCGCGGGCGAGGTGACTTGCATCATGGGCACGAACGGGGTGGGCAAGACCTCACTGCTCAAGGCGATTTCGGGGACGCATATCCGCTCGGGCGGGGATGTGGTGCTGGATGGCGCCGAGATGGGGCGTGTGCCGCCGCAGGCGATGGCGCGCGCGGGGCTTGGCTATGTGCCACAGGGGCGGATGATCTTTCCGTTGCTCAGCGTGCGCGAGAATATGGAGACCGCTTTCGCCTGCTTGCCGAAATCGGAACATTTCATTCCCGATGAGATTTACGAGCTGTTCCCGATCCTCAAAGAGTTCCTGAACCGTCGGGGCGGCGATCTGTCGGGCGGACAGCAACAGCAATTGGCGATTGCGCGCGCGATGCTGATGAAGCCCAAGTTGCTGCTGCTCGATGAGCCGACCGAAGGCATCCAGCCCAATATCATCCAGCAGATTGGCCGGGTGATTTCGTATCTGCGCGAAAAGGGCGATATGGCGATTGTGCTGGTCGAGCAGTATTTCGACTTTGCCCATGATCTGGGCGATCGGTTCTATGTTCTCAAACGCGGTGCGGTCGCGATGGAGGGCACCAAGGCGACGCTCACCCGCGAGGCGCTACGCGAGGTGGTGAGTGTGTGATCTGGCCCGGGGCGTGATGCACGCGTTGCGCTAGGCGGAAAGCGGGCGGTGCTGCGGGGCGCTGCGCGTACAAAGCTGCGCCCACATCTGGTCGATGGCGTCGACATCTGTGACGTTTAACGCATCCGGGCTTTCCCAATAGCGCCCCGATTTGACGAAATACCCCAGCGCCTGTTCGCGCGCCTTCACCTGCAAAAACGCGTCCGGATCGGGCAGAAACGTACCCACCGCGCCCTGCGCGATCTCTTCAAGCGTGACGGTGGGAAATAGCAGACGGCTTTCGCCCCCATCTGGGCGCACACAGGCGCAGCCCTGACGCGCGGCATGGGCCATCAGCCGGGCTGACTTGGCCTCGAGGTTGCGCAAGGTCACATCCTCGCGCAACGGATCGGGTGTGCCAGAGCCGTAGAAATGGGTCATGCCGCGCGTGGGATAGACCATGTCGCAGCCCACAAACACCATCGTTTTCGGGCGCAGTTCTGCAAGCGCCCAATAGCCTGCCGAAAAGACCATCGTCGCCCCCGCATAGATGATGCCGCCAAAGTCATTATTTGCCGGCACATAGCTGGCCGAACCGATCAGCCTTTGCCTGTCGCGCAGAGCCTGTGGCAAGCGATCCTTGGGGAAATCGTCGGGAGCGACTTGGAAATCCCAATCGTCGCGCACGCGCCATGCGTTATTGATCGCGATGATCGCGGAGAAATACGATTTGGGCCAGTCACGGCACGTGGTGACGTTTGGCGCGCTGCCCATCACCAGAACGGTCCCGGAATTCGTCATGCCTGCCCCCTGGGCCAAGCCCATCGCATTTATCGGCGTCTCGCTTGGTCTTAGCCCAAGGTCGCGTGGTGTCAAATGCCGCGCATCAATGAAGGGCTGGGTCCTCTGACTGGCGAGTTTCCGCCGCCGCCCTGTTGGCGGGGTCAGTTTATCTTTCCCGCATCACGGTTTTCTCGCTAAAGCTTGAAAAAAAGTCGGCAATGCCGCCAACGAGACAGTGACCCAATGCCCCATAGCGTGACCGCTCCGAAACTAACCTTCCGGCTGCCGCTTCTTATTGTTGCGCTGCTGAGTGTTGCCGCCTGTTCCGATGGCAGCAATCTTGGCGCGACAGGGGCGATGAATTTTGCCAGCGCGCAGGATCAGACGGGCGAGATTTCCCCCGAACGCCGCGCCTATGCGATTGCCGTGGCCAAGAAGATGCGCGCCCAGCGTCAGCGGGTCTGGTGCGTGCCGTTTGCGCGCAATGCCTCGGGCGTCGATATTCGCGGCAATGCGCGGACGTGGTGGGCGCAGGCGCAGGGCAGCTATCAGCGCAGCCACGCCCCCAAAGTCGGGGCGGTGATGGCGTTTTCGGCAAACCGCAAGATTCCGCTCGGCCATGTCGCGGTTGTCTCGGCCATCGACTCGTCGCGCCAAATTCGCATCGATCACGCCAATTGGAAGCGCAATCAGGTGTCGCTGGGCATGGTCGTGATGGATGTGTCGCCCAAGAATGACTGGAGCAAGGTCCGCGTGATGAGCCAGCCCAATGCGCTGGGCAGCGTCTATCCGGTTTCAGGGTTCATCTTCAAAGGCTAGAAGTCGCGGATCTGACGCGCTTAGCCTTTTGCCAATAGCCGATCCGCCTTTTTGCGCACCAGAACTGTGCGCAGGTCATGCATCGTCAGCAAAAGCGTGTCGGTGATTTCCTCAAGCTGGGTGTCGGTAGCCTTCGATTGCGCCCATTGCGTCACAAGGTTGAGGTGATCGACGGCGCGCAGGATGTCATCGACCTCGCGCGTGGCCAGAACCTCGCGGCGATGGGCGATCCAAGTTTCGATCTCGGTGCGGTCCTCGGGCGTGAGCGCGCGCTCGCCTTGGGGTTTGATCTCGCCATTGCGGATATTGACGACCGCGATCTGATCCATCTCGATGCGGCGCTGACGGTTCTCGGTATCGACACGAAACACCGCCGCGCCGTTGTCTTTCACCCGGAAGTAATACTCTGGCAGATCGCCCATTTACCTGTGTCCCCGCTGGCCGTTTTCCGCCTTATCGCAGCCCTTCGCAAAACCGTTTGATGCGCGCGCAAGCCTCAAGCAGCGCCTCATCTGAGGTAGCGTAGCTGATGCGGAAGTTTGGCGAAAGCCCGAAGGCCGCGCCGAACACCACAGCCACGTCGCCCTCTTCCAGCAAGGCGTTGGCGAAGCTCTCGTCATCACTGATCTTGGCGCCCCCAGCGGTGGTCTTGCCGATGCAGTCTTTGATCGAGGGATAGACGTAAAATGCGCCCTCGGGCGTGGGGCAGGAGATGCCGGGGCAGGCGTTGAGGCCCGCCACCACCAGATCACGGCGGCGCTTGAACGCCGCGCACGAGGTGGCGATGTAATCTTGCGGGCCGTTGAGCGCCTCAACCGCCGCCCATTGGCTGATCGAACAGGGGTTGGAGGTGGACTGCGACTGCACCTTGCGCATCGCCGCGATCAGCGGTTCCGGCCCCGCCGCATAGCCAATCCGCCAGCCCGTCATCGCATAGGCTTTGGAGACGCCATTGACGGTCAGCGTGCGCTCATACAGCCCCGGTTCGACCTGCGCGGGCGTGGTGAATTCGAACCCGTCAAAGACGAGATGTTCATACATGTCATCCGTCATCACCCAGACTTGCGGGTGACGCATCAGCACATCGGTTAGCGCGCGCAATTCATCACGCGAATAGGCCGCGCCCGAGGGGTTGGAGGGCGAGTTGAACAGGAACCATTTGGTTTTGGGTGTGATCGCGGCTTCCAGTGCCTCGGGGCTGATCTTGTAGTCCCGCGCCGCCTCGCCTTGAACGAAAACCGGCGTGCCGCCACCGATCAACACCATGTCGGGATAGCTCACCCAATAGGGCGTCGGGATGATGACCTCATCACCGGGGTTGAGCGTGGCCATCAGCGCATTGAACAGCACCTGCTTGCCGCCAGAGCTAACCGAGACCTGCGACGGCGTGTAAGTCAGATCGTTTTCGCGCGCGAATTTGGCGCAGATTGCAGCCTTGAGTTCGGCAATCCCGTCAACGGCGGTGTATTTCGTGCGCCCCGCGTCGATTGCGGCCTTGGCGGCGGCTTTGATAGTGTCGGGCGTGTCGAAATCGGGCTCACCCGCCGACAAGCCGATCACATCGCGCCCCGCGGCGCGCAACTCGGCGACCTTGCCCGTCATGGCGACCGTGGGAGAGGGTTTCACCCGTGCGAGCGTGTCGGAAAGAAAGGCCATCGGGTCGTCTCCGGTTTGTAACTTTGCGCCAACGGTCTTAGGCTTGCGCGCGAGTGCAATCAAGACAGAGCAGGAGTCGATCATGACCGATCATTGGTATGGCGAGGCGAGTGCGACCTTTGGCGACCGTTTGGCCGGTGCGCGCGAAACTGCGGGGCTCAGCCAAGAAGATCTTGCCAAAAAGCTGGGCGTGCGGTTTGAAACGCTTGCGGCGTGGGAAGATGACGTGGCCGAGCCACGCGCCAATCGGCTGCAGATGCTGGCGGGGATGCTGAACGTGACGCTGATGTGGTTGCTCACGGGCGAGGGCGCGGGGCTTGACGGTCCGCCCGATCTGGTGGCAGAGCCGGGGGCGGATCGTGCCCTTGTGCGCGAGATCCGCGAAGTGCGCTCTGGCCTTGAAGAGCTGGATGCGCGGCTGGGCCGGTTGGAAAAGCGGCTTATGGCAGGAGAGAACGAATGAGCGAAACGGCAGAGTCACGGATCAAGCGGATGCGGATGCGCAGTTGGCGGCGGGGCACCAAAGAGATGGACATGATCCTCGGGCCGTTCTCGGACGCGCGGCTTGCTGGGCTCGATGCGCCCAGCCTTGATCTGTATGACCTCTTGCTTGAGGAGAACGATCAAGACCTCTACCCATGGGTGTCGGGGGCGCAGCCCGGCCCGGCGCAGTATCGGGATTTGCTGGCCGAGATCGGCGAATTTGCCCGCGCGCGCCACACTCCGCAGGAGTAAGGACGCGCGATTTCGTGCGAAAATCGCCCAAATAACAAGCGTTTGGGCTGCTTAACGGTATCTTTGCCATTTTCCGCCAGTTTTACATCTGTGGATGCGAACTCGCGGAGAATCGAATGACCGTGCAGAAATCGGTAAGTGATATGACGCCCGCGCCGGGAATGCCGGGGCTGATGGCGGGCTATCTGGACAGCCTCGCGCTGTTAGAGCGGCTTCATCGCCTGCTTCTGGATGTGATTAAGGATGAGTTTGAAAGACTCAATATCCTTGAGATCAATCCGGTTCAGGCGCTTTTGCTATTCAATGTTGGAGAGAATGAGGTCACGGCGGGTGAGTTGAAAACACGCGGCTATTACCAAGGCTCCAACGTGTCTTATAACCTCAAAAAGCTGGTTGAAGCAGGCTATATGCACCACCAGCGCTGTGAGATTGATCGCCGCTCCGTGCGGGTACGCCTGACGCCCAAGGGCAATGATTTGCGCCAGAAGGTTGAGGCACTGTTTGAACGTCATGCCAACGGTATGGATGTGCGCGGTGTGATCTCGTTCGAGGCGATGGAGGAGATGAATCACACGCTGCGCCGGATGGAACGCTATTGGTCTGATCAGATCCGCTATATTTACTGATCGCACGCGGCAGCGAAGCCTGCGTTGCACGCGGTAATGTGCCGTGCGCTGGGGGTCCGTGCGCTGGGCGATGCCGCGCCAAAGCGACCCGCAAATTTCCGTGGTGACGCGCCGTCCTGCTTGTGAGAGCGGGGCGGCGCGTGTTTGCTTTGTTCCAAATAATCCTGGGGAGGGGACTATGCGGAAATTTCTGCGTTGGACGTTGCGGATACTGGCTGTTTTGGTGATCGTCGTGGCGGGGCTGGCGATTTGGAAGCGTCAGGAAATCGCGCGGCTTTGGGCGGTCAATCACCTGTTCAATGCCGACCGGATCACGGCTAATTTTTCGAATATGCCGTCGCTGTTTCGCTCGCGCGTTCTTGATCGCGGCGCGGGGCCGGTGGTGCCTTTGCCCAAGGGGGCGCAGATCACGCTGCCTACAGGCGCGCAGGATTGGATTGACCGGCGCTGGGTGACAGGGCTGGTGGTCTTGCATAACGGCCAGCAAGTGTTTGAGCACTATTACCGCGACACCAAGCCCGATGATGAACGCATTAGCTGGTCGGTGGCGAAATCCTTTCTCTCCGCCACCTTCGGTATTTTGCATGACAACGGCACGATCCCCGATCTAAACGCGCAGGTGACGCAATATGCGCCCGCGCTCAAAGGCTCGGCCTATGACGGGGCGAGCATTCGCGATGTGCTGACGATGTCCTCGGGGGTAGCTTTCAACGAGGACTACCTTGACTACAATTCCGACATCAATCGCATGGGCCGGGTGCTGGCGCTGGGCGGGTCGATGGATGATTTCGCCGCTGGGCTGAAGATGCGCGCGGCTGATCCCGGCGCGCGGATGCATTACGTCTCGATTGACACCCATGTGCTGGGCATGGTGATCGCGGGGGCGACGGGGGCTGATCCGGCGGTGGCGATGGACGATCTGATCATCAAGCCGCTGGGGCTGGAGGCCTCACCAGTGATGTTAACGGATGGTGAGGGCACATCCTTTGTGCTTGGCGGGCTGAACCTGCGCACCCGTGATTATGCGCGCTTTGGGCAGCTATTCCTGCAAAATGGGCAATGGCAGGGCCGCCAGATCGTGCCCGCCGATTGGGTTAAGGCCTCAACCTCACTGCAAGCGCCGGGCGGGGCGGGCTATGGTTATCAATGGTGGGTGCCCACAGATACGGCCCAACATGGCGGCGATTATTTCGCCCACGGGATTTACGGCCAATATATCTACATCAACCCCGCCCATAATGCCGTAATTGCGGTCAATTCCGCGGATCGCGGCTTCAAAGAGGCTGGTGTGGACGCGGAAAACCTTGCCATGCTGCGGCGCATCGCGGAAGCTTTGTGAAAGGGAGCGATGCGCGATGCAGATGTATGAAGCGGTGAATGTGCTGGGCGAGGCGTTGCAGCCTTGCTCCAAGCGCCCGATGACCGGTTTTTTCCGCGATGGCAGTTGTAACACCTGCTGGGAGGATGCGGGCTCTCACACGGTCTGCGCGCTGATGACGGCCGAATTTCTGGCTTGGTCGAAATATGTCGGCAATGACCTGAGCACGCCGCGCCCTGAATACGGGTTTGGCGGACTCAAACCGGGCGATTGCTGGTGTTTGTGCGCGGCGCGGTTTGCCGATGCGGCGCTTGAGGGCTGCGCGCCCAAGGTCATGCTTGCCTCGACCCATCGTGATGCGCTGCGCGAAGTGTCGCTGGCCGTCCTTAAGGAACATGCCGCGCAAAGCAAGTAGCGCCTCAGCCCACCGGCACCCAGATCACGTCGTCGATCTTGGGCGCGCCGGTGGCCAGCATCACCAGCCGGTCAAACCCCAGCGCAATCCCCGAAGCCGGGGGCATCAGGTCAAGTGCGGCGAGGAAGTCTTCGTCCAACGGATAACGCTCGCCGTAAAGCTGTTCTTTGAGGTCCATATCGGCGCTGAAACGGCGGCGTTGCTCGGACGCGTCGGTCAGCTCGCCAAAGCCGTTCGCCAGCTCGACCCCGCAAGCGTATAGCTCAAACCGCTCGGCAAGACGCGGATCGTCGGGGGTGGGGCGGGCGAGTGCGGCTTCGGCCAGCGGGTAGCGATCGAGGATTGTCGCACGACCATGGCCCAGATGCGGCTCGACCTTGGCGACCAGCAGCTTTGAGACCATATCCGACCAGCTGTCGTCATCCGCCACGCCAAAGCCTGCGTCCGCACATTGCGCGCGCAGGGCCTCGGCATCGGTTGCCGCCCCGTCGCAGGTTGCCAGCAGATCGATTCCGGCAAAACGCGCAAATGCCTCGGCCACCGAGAGTCGCTCGGGCAAAGCGAACGGGTCGCAGTCAACGCCGTTATGGCGAAGCAGGGTGGCCCCCGCCGCCTGCGCCGCCAGTTGCAGGATCGTGGCGCAATCGCGCATCAGGACGGTGTAATCCTCGCCCGCGCGGTACCATTCCAGCATGGTGAATTCGGGGCTGTGGCGCGGCCCGCGCTCGCGGTTGCGCCAGACATGGGAGAAGGTCGCGATCCGGGTTTCGCCCGCCGCGAGCAGCTTTTTCATCGCAAACTCGGGCGAGGTGTGCAGATACATAGTCTGCGGATGCCCGTCATTGCCGATGGCTTGGGTGGAGAAGGCGTGCAGATGCGCCTCATTGCCGGGGCTGATTTGCAGCGCGCACGGGTCGACCTCAAGAAAGCCCTCATCGGCGAGCCAGCCGCGGATCGCTGATTGAATGCGATTGCGCGCAAGCAGCGCGGGGCGGCGGTCGGCATGGCGGTCAGGATGCCAGAAGGGGCGGGGCATAGCGTGGCTTTCAGGCTGGAAATCCGGGTTCAAATGGTTTAGGCGCTCAGCAATCCGGGCGCCAGAGCCTGTTTTTTGCGAATTCACAAGGGATATCCCATGGTCAAAGTCATCGCGTCTTCGGTCCGCAAGGGCAATGTGCTTGAAATCGACGACAAGCTGTATGTCGTGATCACGGCCCAAAACATCCATCCCGGCAAGGGAACGCCAGTGACGCAGGTCGATATGCGCCGCATTTCCGACGGCACCAAAGTGTCTGAACGCTGGCGCACCACCGAGCAGGTCGAGCGCGCTCATGTCGAGGATGACGAGTATGATTTCCTCTATGAGGATGGCGAGGGCTATCACTTCATGGACCCCAACACCTATGAGCAGATTGCGGTCCAAGAGGACGTGATTGGCGATTCCAAGGTGTTCTTGCGCGATGGTCTCCGGGTTTATCTCAAGACGTTCCAAGGGGCTGCGATTGCAATCGAACTGCCCCAGAAAGTGACCGTTGAGGTTGAGGAAACCGAGCCGGTCGTCAAGGGGCAGACCGCGTCATCAAGCTATAAGCCTTCGACCTGCACCGGTGGTATCCGCGTCATGGTGCCCCCCCATATCGGCGCGGGCACGCGCATCGTGATCAACACCGACGACAGCACCTATGTAGAGCGCGCCAAGGATTGATTCTGTCGCCACGGTTGCACGCAAAAGGCGCCTCTCGGGGCGCCTTTTCTATGCGCTCACGCCGGGGCGCGGGCGGGTTTGACGGGCCAGAGTTCCAGCACACCGGCCGCCAGAACCAGCGTGCCGCCCGCGAGTTCAAGGGGTGAAAGCGTTTCATGGGCAAGGGCCGCAGCCGAGGCGGCCCCCACCACCACCTCGGTCATCATCAAGATGCCCACGCGCGCGGGATCAATGCGCACCGTGGCCCACATCAAGGCCGCGAGCGACAGCCCCCACCACAGCGCTCCGGTGAAAAGCGCAAGGGCGAGAGGCGCAAGCAGCGCGCGTGGCTCAAACGTGCTGGGTATGGGCTGCAAGATCGGCGCGAGCAGCGCGCAGGCGAGGACCGCGCCAAGCGCAAAAACAAAGGCGGCAGGCCCCGGTTGCAGAGTGGATTTCGCGCGCATGCCGGTGGTTGAGATCGACCACAAAAAGCCCCCGAGCAGCGACATCCATTCGCCCAAGTTTCGCGGCAACGGCAATCCGCCCCCCGCACCCAGCATTAGCGCAAGCCCGCCAATCCCCACGATCATCGCCACGATGCGCAGCCGCGGGGTTGGCCAGCCCATGATGAAGCGCGCGATCAGCGTGCTCCAGACCGGGGTGAGGCACCATAAAAGGATGATCAGTGCGACCCGGCCATAAAGAAACCCGATTGAATATAGCGCGAAGGCCGCGCCGCCCAAGGCAATGGAAAACAGGCCAAATTTGGAACTACGCACGATGGTGTGGCGGCGCGCATAGGCGATAGGCGCCAGCACGATCAGCGCGCCCAGCGTGATCACCAAACTGCCCCAGGCACCTGCGAAACCGTGATCGGCCAAAGCGCGCACGGGCAGCCAATAGAGGCCCCAGATTACGCCGGTCGCAAGGGTGATCGCGCTGGCGATCAGGGTGATGCGGGCTTCGTTCATGCGTAAGACATCAGGGCAGTTTGGTGATCCACGCCCGCAGGGACGCCAGCGATTGGGGCTCGTCGAGGAACGGGATATGGGCGCGGTCGGGCACCGATGTGTAGATCATGTCGGGGCGACGTGCGCGCATTTCCTGCGCCGTGGCCTCGCTCAGCAGATCGGAATTCGCACCGTGGATCAGCGCCAGCGGCAGGCCTTCGGTTGCGTCAAACAGCGGCCAAACCTCGGCCACGCCACCTTTGAAGGCCGCCAGAAATGCCTCGCGCAGGGCGGGATCGTAGTTGATTTTCAGCCCCGCCTCGGTCTCGGTGTAGTGGTGCTGGCTTTCGCTTAGCCAGCGGCCCTCGGGTACATTGGCAAAGCCCGTCATCGCGGCGGGCAGTTTTGCAGCCATTTCGGCATGGGTTTTGGCTGCCGGATTGCGTCCGATATAGTCGAAAATCTTGTTCAGCCCGTCCGTGTTCAGCGCCGGGCCCACATCGTTGAGCGCGAGCCCGATCAGCCGATCTTTCGCCGTAGCCGCCAGATACATCCCGATCAGCCCGCCACGCGAGGTGCCCAAGATCGCGGCCTTGTCCAGCCCAAGATGGTCAAGAAGTTGCAGCGCATCCGTCCCTTCGCGTGGCACGTTATAGCTTTCCTGTCCGGTCCACGCGCTGTGCCCGCGCCCGCGATAATCCATGCGAATCAAACGGATGCCGTCGAGATGAGGCGCCACATAGTCGAAATCCTGCACCGTGCGCGTCAGACCCGACAAGGCCAGAACCGGCACGCCCGCGCCCTCATCGAGATAGGCTAGTTTCGCCCCGTCATCGGCGGTGAAGAACTTCATGGCGGTCTCCTCTGGATTGCTGCGGCTGCTCGGATCATACTGCGTTCAAAGGAGAGCGTCATGCCCGAAACACTCGAAAAATTGCACGAAAAACTGAACGCGATCGAAGAGGAAATCGAGGCGGAATGGGCGACGCGCCGCGCTGCGATGGCCTATCGGCTGGAACATAACCGCGTGGTGTTCGAGCAAAGCGCGCGTGAGGCGCAGCGGCGCGCTCGGGTGAATCTGTGGATCTTCCTTAAGCGCACGCGCCCGATGGTGGTGCTGACATCTCCGGTGATCTATTCGCTGATCATCCCCTTCATTGTACTGGATATTTTCATCACGATCTATCAGGCGATCTGTTTCCCGATCTATCGCATCGCCAAGGTCAAACGCGCCGATCACATTGCGATCGACCGCCAGCATCTGGCCTATCTGAATGCGTTACAAAAGCTGAACTGTGTTTATTGCGGCTATGGCAACGGGCTGCTGAGCTATGTGAGTGAGGTGGCCGCGCGCACCGAGCAATTCTGGTGCCCGATCAAACATGCGCGTCGGTTGCACGGCCAACATGCGCGCTATCTCGATTTCGTCGATTACGGCGACCCGGAGGCGTTCAATGCGCAGACTGTGCGGCTGCGCAATGCGCTGCGCCAGATGAAAGACGACCGCTAGGCGTCAAAGCTTGTCGGGCACGGCGCGCAGATCGCTTAGGATGGCGGCGGGTTTATAGGGCAGCCGTTCAACCGGCGCGCCCGCACGATTGACCCACAGTACGCGAAATCCCGCCTTGGCCGCGCCCGCCGCATCCCAGCCGTTGGAGGACACAAACACGGTCTGTTCAGGGGCGACGCCCATCTGTTTGGCCACCAGCGCGTAGACCGCGCCTGCGGGTTTGTATTGGCCAAGATCGTGGATCGAGATCACCTCATCAAGCAGATGCCCAATCCCGGCCGCCTGCACCGCAGATTCCAGCATATCTGGCGCGCCATTGGACAAGATCGCGCGCCCGACACCGCGATGGTGCAGCGCGTCCAGCATCTCGGGGACTTCGGGGAAGGCGGGCAATGCGCGATAGAGCGCCATCAACCGGTCTGCCAGATCGGGGTCATTCAGCCCCTGTGCCTCCATCGCCCAATCCAGCCCGTCGCGGGTGAGTTGCCAGAAATCGACATACTCGCCCATGATCTCGCGCAGCCAGCTATATTCCAACTGCTTGCGCCGCCAATCAGCGGCCAGTCTCGGCCAGATCGCGTGCAGGCGCGGCTCTTCTATCGCCAGATCGCGCGCGGCGGCGTCGACGTCAAAAAGCGTGCCGTAAGCATCGAAAACACATAGCTGAATGGACATGGATGGTCCTCCCTTGCGCAGCAGTCTAGCGCGCCGAACCGAGGCGCGCCTAGAGGTTATCGGCGGCGGGCATGCCCATGACGTGATAGCCGCTATCGACCGAGATGATCTCGCCACTGGTGCACGCGCCGTAATCTGAGCACAGATAGACGGCGGTGCCCCCGATGGCCTCAAGCGTGGCGTTGTGGCGCAAGGGTGCGTTGGCTTCGGTATGGCGGAAGGTCTTGCGCGCCCCGCCAATCGCGGCGCCGGCCAGTGTTTTCATCGGACCGGGCGAGATCGCGTTCACGCGAATGCCGTCAGGCCCCAGATCGGCGGCGAGATAGCGCACGGCTGATTCCAGCGCTGCCTTGGCCACGCCCATCACGTTGTAGAACGGCGTCACGCGCTGCGAGCCCATATAGGTCAGCGTGATCATCGAGCCGCCGTCATTCATCAATTCGCTGGCCCGCTTGGCCACGTCGATGAAGCTATAACAGGAAATCGTGAGCGAGTTCTTAAAGTTGTCGCGCGAGGTGTCGATGATGCGGCCCGCCAGCTCGGTCTTGTCGGAGAATGCGATGGCGTGGATCACGAAATCAAGGCTGCCCCATTCGTCCTTGAGCCGCGCAAAAGCCGCATCCATCGAGGCGTCGTCATTCACATCGACATCGACGAGCAGACTGGCCCCGACGCTGGCGGCAAGCGGTTCGACCCGCTTGCCAAACGCCTCGCCCTGATAGGAAAACGCCAGTTCCGCGCCCTCATCGGCCAAAGCCTTGGCGATGCCCCACGCAATCGAGCGCTCATTGGCGACGCCCATCACGAGGCCGCGCTTGCCCTTCATCAGATCTGCCATGTCCGTCCTCGCCGAGATTTTTAGATTTAGTCTTTGTATTTGCTCATCAAAAGCGAGGCATTCGTGCCACCAAAGCCAAAGCTGTTGGACAGCACCGAATCATGGCTCACATTCTCGACCAGCTTGGTGGCGATTTCGCCTTCGCGAATGCCGGGGTCCAGCTGGGTGACGTTGATCGAGGGCGCAATGAAATCGTTCTGCATCATCAGCAGCGAATAGATCGCCTCATTCGCGCCCGCCGCGCCAAGCGCATGCCCGGTCATCGACTTGGTCGAGCTGATCGGCGCGTGATCGTCGCCAAGCGCGCGGCGCACGGCCTCAACCTCGACGACATCGCCGACCATGGTCGAGGTGCCATGGGCGTTGATATAGGTGATCTTGCGTCCCTCGGGCAGGGTGGAGGCCGCGAGTTTCATCGCCCGCTCACCGCCCACGCCGGACGGGGCAACCATGTCATAGCCATCCGAGGTCGCGCCGTAACCGGTGATCTCGGCATAGATTTTCGCGCCGCGTGCTTTGGCGTGCTCAAGCTCTTCAAGCACCAGCATCCCGCCGCCGCCGCCAATCACGAACCCGTCGCGGGTCGCATCGAAGGCGCGCGCAGCGGTGGTGGGCGCGTCGTTATACTTGGATGACATCGCGCCCATCGCGTCGAACAGGCAGGACAGCGTCCAGTCGACCTCTTCGCCGCCACCGGCAAAGATCATGTCCTGCTTGCCCATCTGGATCAGCTCGCAGGCGTTGCCGATGCAATGCGCCGAGGTCGAGCAGGCCGAGGTGATCGAGTAGTTCACGCCCTTGATCTGGAACGGCGTGGCGAGGCAGGCCGAGACGGTCGAGGACATGCATTTGGTGACCGCGAACGGGCCGATCCGCTTGGGGCTGCCCTTTTCCTGAACGATCTGGTGTGCGGCAAAGAAACTCGAGGTGGACGGACCGCCCGAGCCTGCGATCAGGCCGGTGCGCTCGTTGGAGATATCCGATTGCTCAAGACCAGCATCGGCAATCGCCTGCGCCATCGCGATATAGGCATAGGCGGCTGTCGGCCCCATAAAGCGCAACTGGCGCTTGTCGATATTGGCGGCCAGATCGATATCGGGCACGCCCGCGACCTGACTGCGAAAGCCCAGCTCGGCATATTCGGGCTGGAAGGTGATGCCCGATTTTCCGGCCTTGAGGCTGGCGGTGACTTCTTCGGCTGAGTTGCCGATGGGCGAGACGATGCCCAGCCCGGTAATGACGACACGGCGCATGCGGCCCTCCATTTTCTCTCTCTAGCGCTCAGGTTTCCGAGAGCGCGACTTTCATATCCTTGACCTGATAGATCACGTCTCCATCGGCCTCAACAATGCCATCGGCCACGCCCATTGTCAGGCGGCGCGTCTGGATCGCTTTGGTAAAATCAACTTTATAGGTCAGCATCTTGCGATCGGGGCGCACCATGCCGGTCAGTTTGACCTCGCCCACACCCAGCGCATAACCGCGACCCTGCCAGCCGCGCCAGCCAAGGTTGAACCCGGTCAGCTGCCATAGACCATCAAGGCCCAGACAGCCCGGCATGATCGGATTGCCGGGGAAGTGGCAGTCAAAGAACCACAAATCGGGGGTGATATCGAACTCGGCGACCACATGGCCTTTACCGTGCAAACCGCCATCACCCGAGATTTCGGTGATGCGATCCATCATCAGCATTGGCGGTGCAGGAAGCTGCGCATTGCCGGGGCCAAATAGCTCGCCGCGGGCGCATTTGAGTAGATCTTCTTTCCCGAAGCTTGTCGGAAACCCTGCCATCGGTGCTCCTTCCCGGTTCTGCCGTGCGTTTTCAATCCTCTATCATTGCCGCCCTGATCGGCGCAAGGGCAAGGCCACCACGGGGGATCCATTGAAATATTACTAGCGAAGGGGCATATTGGGGCTGAGGAGAGGTCTAATGCCCGCAAGAATAACAGTAATGCAAGAGCGTGGACGGGCGTGGCTGGCCGAAGGAGGCTTGCGCCCGACGCGCCAACGTCTGGCATTGGCTGCCCTTTTGGTGGGCGATGGTGAAAACCGTCATGTCACCGCCGAAAGCCTGTTTGCTGCAGCTCGTGACGCGGGCGAACGGGTCTCATTGGCCACGATTTACAACACCTTGCGCGCCTTTTGCGAGGCTGGGCTGATGCATGAGATCACGGTTGATGGCTCGCGCAGCTATTTCGACACGCGTATGGATGATCACCCGCATTTCTTCTGGGAAGACGAGAACCGGATTTCGGACGCCCCCGCAGAAGAGTTGGAACTGATCCGCGTGCCCAAAGCCCCCGCAGGGGCACAGGTGACGCGTGTGGA
This sequence comes from uncultured Thioclava sp., assembly GCF_913064665.1. GTDB lineage: Bacteria > Pseudomonadota > Alphaproteobacteria > Rhodobacterales > Rhodobacteraceae > Thioclava > Thioclava arctica. The sequence continues at coordinate 81,081 of NZ_CAJYBT010000009.1, read as the reverse complement.
TGTGGTGATCCGGGTGCGGCGCACTCAAGGCAGCCCCACCTAGGGCAGGATCGCCAGCCAGCCCCAAATCGTCAGGATCGACAGCGCCGTGGCGATCAGCACCGCCGAGGCAGCAACGCGTCGCCCAACCCCATAGATATTGGCAAACAGATAGGCATTCACGCCCGGTGCCATCGCGCCCGTCAGCGTGGCCGAGCGCAGCGCGTTTGTATCCACATGAAAGGCGAAATGCGCCAGCGAATACGTGATCGCGGGATGCACCAGCAGGGACAGCCCGGTGACCATTGCGATGGCACGGGTGTCACCTTCAGGGCGGTAGCGATACAAAACGCCGCCCAGCCCGAACAGCGCTGCCGGAAGCGCCGCTTGCGCCATCATATTCATCGCCTCGCGCAGCGGATGGGGCAGGGGATAGCCCGTCAGCGTGGTCGCGATCTTGATTGCAAAGCCGGTCAGGATGCCAATCACCAGCGGCGTACGCATCACCCCCACCAGCGCGTTCATACCAACCCGGCCAAGGCCCGCGCCCGTGCCGTGATTGCGCACGCCCTCCATCGTGAGGATGCCGATAGTATACAGCAGCGGCGCATGGATCGAGATGATCGCGAAATTGCCTGACAGCGCATCGGCGCCATAGGCGCGCTCGGTGATCGGCACACCCAGCAGCAGCGAGTTGGAAAACAGGCAGGCAAAGCCAATGGCGACGCTTTCCGGCCCGGTGCGCCCCATCGCCCGCGCCCCTGCGATCCCGATGGCGAAGGCCACAAGCGCCCCGGCATAAAACGCGCTCATCATGCCCCAGTTATAGCTTTGCCCAAGATCAAGATTGGCAATCGAGCGCGCCAGCAAGACCGGCACCGCGAAATTCTGCGCAAAGCGCATCAGCCCATCGACGGCCGCTTCGGAAAACAGCCCCCGCCACGCGACCACATAGCCAAAACCAAGCACCAGAAAGACCGGCAGGATAACGTCGATGAGAACGCTCATGCGGCGCTCGCAGGGGCGGCAAACTCCAACACCATCCCGTCATAAGCCGGGCGCACATGATCGGGCGTTTCGTTCGCCACCGTGTCATGATCCAGTTCGATATGCATATTGGTCAGCACCGCACTTGCGGGCTGAGCGCGTTCGATCCATTCCAGCGCGCGCGCCAGATGGGCATGGGTCGGATGGGGCGTGCGGCGCAGCGCATCGAGTACCCAGCAATCGAGGTCCTCAAGATGCGCCCAAACCGGATCAGGAATCGCCGAGACATCGGGCAGATAAGCGAGCGGGCCAATGCGAAAGCCAAGCGCGTCGATATTGCCATGTTCGACCCGCAGGGGCTCAAAGCGGATCGCGCCGCCCGCGCCAGTGACCTCGAAGGCCTTGTCATGGCGGATCGCATGCAGATCGCAAATCGGTTGGTAATTGCTGTCAGCGGGCTGCACGAACGCATAGGCAAAGCGGTTCAGCAGTGCCTCTTGCGTGTCGCTATCGGCCCAGACGGGCAGGCGTTTGCGCATGTTGAACACGATCTGGCGCAGATCGTCGAGGCCATGGACATGATCGGCGTGGTTATGGGTGTAGACCACCGCGTCGAGCGTGCCGACACCGGCATCGAGCAGTTGCGCGCGCATGTCGGGCGTGGTGTCGATCAGCACCTGCGTGCGGCCCTGCGGCGTGATGCGCTCCACCAGCATTGAGCAACGGCGGCGGTAGTTCTTTGGGTTGTTCGGGTCGCATTCGCCCCAGTGGTTGCCGATCCGGGGCACGCCGCCCGACGAGCCGCAGCCCAGAATGGTGAAACGCAGGCGGCTCATGGCGTGAGACTCCCACGCTCGCCATGTTGGGCGGCTTTCGCAAACAGCCGATCGAAATTGGCCTGCGTGGCGGCGGCGAAGTCTTCGAGAGAAATTCCGAACACATCGGCCCCGACCTTGGCGGTCAGTGCGGAATAGGCGGGCTCGTTGCGCCGCCCGCGATGGGGCGGCGGGGCAAGATAGGGGCTGTCGGTTTCCACGAGGATGCGATCAAGCGGCGCGGCGGCGAAAATATCGCGCACCTCTTGGCTGCGCGGGAAGGTCGCGATGCCCGACATCGACAGGTAGAACCCCAGATCAATCGCCGCCTGCGCCAGACGCGGACCCGAGGAAAAGCAATGCATGACACAGGGATAGGGCTTGGCGCGCATCCCCTCGGTCAGGATCGCTTCCATATCTTCATCAGCATCGCGCGCATGGATAATCAGCGGCAAGCCGGTTTCCTGCGCGGCCGCGATATGGACGCGTAGCGAGACCTTTTGCGCCTCGGCACTCTCGGCGGTGTAATGGTAATCCAGCCCGGTTTCGCCAATTCCGACGAATTTCGGATGCTGGGCCAGCGCAACCAGTTCTTCGACCGATGTCATCGGTTCCTCGGCCACGCTCATCGGATGGGTGCCCGCAGCGTAGAACACACCTTTATGGGTTTCAGCAATCGCGCGCACCGAAGGCTCGTTTTTCAGCTTGGTGCAGATCGTGACCATCCGCGTCACCCCGGCGGCATTGGCGCGCGTGACGACCTGATCCAATTCGCCCGCGAAATCGGGGAAATCAAGGTGGCAATGGCTGTCCGTGATTTCAGTGGGGGCGGTGATCTCGGGGGGGAGGGTCAAAACAAGGCTCCTTTCGCGCGGCTCACGCGGCAGCGGCGGTGATCTCTAGCACGATATCCATCACCAAGGCGGCAGGGTCAAGGTTGACCGCCCGGCCATGACGCGCGCGCGCCCCCAGCGTCTGATGCAGCCGGGCCCATTTCATCGCCGCCTGTTCATCGGGAGACAGCCGGGTCAGCAACTCCGCCTCGCCCGGTGCGGCCTGTGGCATAGGCGCGCCCGCAACCCCGGTGCGCGCTACGCGGGCCAGAAATAACTCGACAAGGCCCAGCGTCAGATCAAAACGCGCCTCGTTGGTTTTTCCTGCGCAACCCTCGGCCAGCGCAATCGCACCAAGACGATCCAGCTGGGGCAGGGTGGCCATCAGCTTAATCAGATTGGCATAGCGCGTCATGCCCTCAAGATTGATCAGCCGGATCGCTGCCCCGACCGAGCCCCCCGACAGCGCCGCCAGCGCATGGTGATCCAACTCGGGCGGCTCGCCCTCGTCTTCGGCGGCGGCGAGGGCGGCTTCCATCTGCTCGGGCGACAGCGTGCCGAGGCGCAATTCGCGACAGCGCGAGCGGATCGTGGGCAACAGCCGCGCGGGTTGATGCGCGATCAGCAGGAAGGTCACGCGCGGGGGCGGTTCCTCAAGCAGTTTGAGCAACGCATTGGCGGCCTGAATGTTGAGCTCATCGGCGGCATCCACGATCACCACGCGCCGCCCGCCCTCGGTCGCGGACAGGTGCAAGAACGATTTCAGCTTGCGCACCTGATCGACGCGAATGTCTTGCGACAGCGCGGTTTCCTTTTCATTGGGGCCGCGTTTGAGCGTGAAAATACCGGGCTCCGAGCCAGCCGTGATGCGCGCAAGCGCCGGGTGATCGGGATCGGCATCAAGGCTGTGGGGCAGGTCGGGTTCGCCAAACAGGCCCGGCCCGCTGTCATCGGGGCGCGTCAGCAGGAATCGCGCGATGCGCCAAGCGAGCGTGGCCTTGCCAACGCCGCGCGGACCGGTCAGCAGCCAGCCGTGATGCAGCCGCCCCATATTGAAGGCGTCGAGGAAATCTTCTTCGGCACGGGTTTGACCCACCAACACGCGGGTTTCGCGCGGGTGGCGCGCTCCGGGCGCGAGGGTTGGGTCGGGGAGGTCGGCTGCGCTCATGCCCGCCACTCTAGAGCTTGGCGAGGGCGGTTTCCAGCACGTCTTGCGCGATTATTTCAGATGCGCGCGCGCCGTCGATCACGGCGAAACGGGGCGCGAATTCGCGCGCGAGATCCAGAAATCCGGCGCGCATTTTTTGCTGCAAGCCAAGGCCGAAATCTTCGAACCGCTCTTCGCTGCCCTGCCGCCCTTTGGCGCGCGCGAGGCCAGTGGCGGGGTCGATGTCGATCAGGATCGTCAGGTCAGGTTCGCGGGCGATCATCAGCGCGTGCAACTGATCTACCAGTGCACGCAGATCGCCGCGCGAGAGGCCCTGATACATCCGCGTGCTATCGGCGAAGCGATCACAAATCACCACCTTGCCCGTCGCAAGCGCAGGTTCGATCACGCGTTCCAGATGATCCCGGCGCGCGGCGGTGAACAGCAGGATTTCAGTATGCGCCGACCAACGATCAGGGTCGCCCTCCAGCACGAGACGGCGGATTTCCTCGGCACCGGGAGAGCCGCCCGGTTCACGCGTCAGCACCACGTCATACCCGCGCGTGCGCAGGGACTCGGCCAGCATCCGCGCTTGCGTCGACTTGCCCGACCCGTCGATCCCCTCGAAACTGATGAACATACCCTAGCTGTTGACCTTTTGCATCGCGGCGGTGAAGGCCTTGCCGCCAAGACGCGCAATAGCGGCCTTGACACGCACCATGAAGCCGCCGCGTTTGACGTCGTTTTCCGCCACCAGCGCCACTTCGCGCGGGGCATCCAGACCGGGCACCGTGATGACCAGCTTGCCCAGCTTTTGCCCCTTCTTGATGGGCGCGGACACAGGGCCGTCAAACACCGCCTCGGCCTTGACCTTATCTTGCGCATTGGCCGGGATCAGCAGCGAGAGGTCGCTTTCCGGGGCCAGCCCGACGCTGCTTTGCGCGCCCAGCCAGACCGAGGCCTGCGCCAGCTGCGTGCCCGCCTTGGCGACGTCTTTCATCACGAATTGGCGAAAGGCCCAATTCGCGACCGCTTCACCCTCTTGAGCGCGCGCAGCTTCTGAATCAAGGCCCGACAGGATGAACAGAATCCGACGATTTCCCATCACCGCAGAGCCCACCAAACCATAGCCCGATTCCTGCGTATGGCCGGTTTTCATGCCATCGGCCTTCCAGTCAGCGGCCTTGATTTCCAACAGAGGATTGCGGTTTTGCGCATTGGCGGGGGCGCGATCCTTGTAGTTGAAATGGGTCTCGCTGAAGAAGTGATAATATTGCGGGAAATGGGTGATGATGCGATCGGCAACGATACCCAGATCATGCATCGACATGCGCTGACCGGGGTCGGGCCACCCGCTTGCATTGGCAAACATCGAGTTCTTCATGCCCAGTTCATGGGCACGTTCGGTCATCAGCTTGGCAAAGGCTGGCTCTGATCCGGCCAGCCCCTCGGCGATGGTCACGCAGGCATCATTGCCCGAATTGATGATGATCCCCTGAATGAGGTCTTTCACGGCGGGCCGGTCGGTGGTGTTGAGAAACATCGTCGAGCCGCCCATCGACTGCGCATGGGCCGAGACCGGAAAGGTCGTGTCCATCGTGATGCGGCCATCTTCGAGCGCCTCAAACAGCAGATCGAGCGTCATCAGTTTCGACATCGACGCCGGGGGCAGCGGGATATCGGCGTTTTTGTCCAGCAGCACCGTTTTCGTCGTCACATCATAGACCCAGGCCGCGCGCGCCTTGGTGTCAAAGGCAAAGGCGGGCAGGGCGATCAGCGCCCCCAGCAGCGTGGCAAATATCAGTCGGGTAAGTTTCATATCGATCCTAGTTCGAGACGGGGTAGGCATCGGGATAGCCGAGCCCGTGAATGGTTGTCTTCAGCGCGTTGAGATCGGATTTGGAGGGCGCAGGCCCTGCGATCACACGCCAGAAGGTTTTGTTTTGGCTTTGCTCTTTCTTGATTGTCGCGATCACACCGGCCTTGCCCATTTGGGTTTGGGCGCGCTTGGCATTGGCCTCGACCGAGAAGATACCGATCTGGATATACATCTTGCCTGCGGGCGCTTTGACCATGGATTTAGCAGGCGTCTGCGGTTCCGCAACGGGCGGTGCGGGGGCGGGTGCAGGGGTCGGGGCTTCGCCGATCGCGGGTTTGGCCGGAGCTTTTGCGGCGGCTTTGCCCGTTGCCTCAGCCTTGGCGATTGCGCCTGCCGCCGTACTGGTCACCGCATCGAGCGATTTTTGTTCAACTTTTTCGGGCGCGGCGATCACGGGCTTGTCGACCAATGGCGTGGTTTCATCCGCAACCGGAGCCGTCTCGCGGCGCAGCGCCACGACAGACAATTCCGTCGGTGCGCCCGCAAGCATGCCAAGCGCGTCGGCCGCATCCGAACTGACCTGCAGCTTCGGTCCCGGATTGTCGATTTCACGCCGGAACAGCGCGCCGATCACGAATTTGCCATTGCTCGGGTTGCGAATGATCACGCGCTCGGGGTCTTTGACTTTGGGATGCGCAACCCAGACACCGCCCAATGACGGACGCCCGTCCCACAACCCTTGCTCATCAACGGAAAACACCTGCGGCGCTTCGACATCGCGCTCGACCAGTTTGGTCGCTTTGGAAGGGGTCGCAGCCGCGTCGGCACTGCTGTCATCTGCAGGCTTTTTCTTTAGGAAATCAAAGGGTTTTGCGCCATCCTGACAGCCCGAAAGCGCCAAACCCGCCCCAAAAATCAGCGCCACTGCCGATGCGCGCATGCGCAAACCGTTTTCCTGCATCTGCTGCCGTTTCATCCTTCGCCCCTTGCTTCGCGCGGTTGTCCCGCTTCTATCTGCCCCGTCAGCGATCCTGTCCTGTACAGCCTGAAACGGCCTGTGCAGCCAGCGCCTTCGCGCGTGATCCTAGCGCGTTGCCCGGCTCATGAAAAGCTGCGCTGCACAAGGCGGGCGGAAATCGGCGCGAAAGGCTTTCAGAATCGCGTGAACCGGGCTAATGCGAGCGCGGATGGAAGTGTGGCCGAGTGGTTTAAGGCTCTAGTCTTGAAAACTAGCGTGCGGGGAACCGTACCGTGGGTTCGAATCCCACCGCTTCCGCCACTATCCTCCATATGCCAGATTTTTCCCGATAAATATCGGCTCTGATGATGTGACCGCCCCCCCCCCCGGTTCTGCGGCAAAGCTGGTAGCGCAAAGCCAATGAAAAGGATGCCCTACAGGCTTTTCACGCCTGTTTTCGATCAATTGCCAGCTGACAATCTGCTGACAATCCCCGTCAGCGGCGTGTCAGGCGACTCGTGTCATCAATGCTGCATCAGAGACGGCAAACACGCCTCTCGCAACGTCGATATGGAGCAAGATAGCATGAAACGTACAATCCTTTTCACGACCGCACTGGCAACCACCGTTGGTTTTGCCGCACTAGGCGCCGCCCAAGCATCGGGCAAGTCCGACAATAACGAATACGGAAACGCGTTTCGGAACGCTTACGAGTTCGTCTCAACCAAAATGTCGGACGAGAGCAACACGTACCGCGAACGCAATGAATACACGCAGCGGAAAGAATACCGCGAACGCGACGAGTACCAAGAGCGGGAAAATGACCGGGACAGCGAAAGCCACGGCGAAGACGGAAGTGATGGCGACAGCGGCGAGAGCAGCGACGACTGATCACAGCGCCGACACTGAGATGCCCCGGAACAGCGCAACTGCTGTTCCGGGGCGATAATCTGGGGCGTTGTGCATCCTCGGCCGAACGGCGACCTACGCCGTCGTTCGGCGGTTCTTCGCCTATTCTTGGCAGGCGATCTTGGTGGGTTGATCAGGATCAATGGAGTGGCGGCGCGGCCATGTGAAACTTGATCTTCGGAAACAGATATCAGGAAAGGACAAAGGTTATGAAACTCGCTATGATTTCAACGTTTGCGCTTGCGATGAGCATCACTGTTCCCAACATGGTTGTGGCGCAGGACCAAACTCAGGACCGCGACCAACTTCAAGATTGCGGTTCCTTGGGGGCAAGCGATTGCGCCGATCTGTTAAGGATTCGAGATCAGCTTAAAGATTGCGATGGTGTGTCATCAGACGCCTGCACCACGCTTTTGCGCGAACATGATCGTTTGCAGGCATGTGCCGACCAAGTTCAGGACAAGGACCAGACCAAGGAGCAGGCCAGAGACTGCGCCCCGGATTCTGCAGGTTCGGGCGGCTCCGGTAATAATTGATTTTCAGCGGTGCCGGTCAGATCGCTGTGATCGGCACTTCTTTCCCTAACACAAAGGTAGAGACCAAGATGCCCAAATACATTTCAATTCGCGGCTTGGTGGCCGCAACCACAGCCATGGCCGCATTGGCAACCGGGACGGTCGTTCTGGCGGATGGTGACTCTGAAAATGACGACATGATGCAGGTCATGCCGTTGGGGTATGGACCCTATGGTAGCGGCGGAATGGGCATGATGGCGCGCCCGGTTGATACAGACGGCGACGGGTTTGTCAGTGCGGCTGAGGCATCGACACATGCCAGTGTTGGATTTGCCCAATTTGACGCTGACGGAAGCGGCCAGATCAACGAAGATGAGTATATGGACAGCGCACCGTCGTCCATGCCGATGGGGCGCAGGAATGTTGAGCGGCTTTATGTCAACCGCGCCGCGCGATTCAAAGATATGGACGCCGATAGCGATGGAAATGTGACGCTGGCCGAGTTCATGGCAAAGGCGCAGGCCAGTTACGAAGCTGCGGACGCCAACAAGGATGGCAAGGTCACCGTCTGGGAATTCCGTGCGCAACAAAACCCGTTCTGACCCGGCACCCTGTCTGCACCAGCCTTTCCCCTGCTGCGTGGCGATCTCTTGATCTGCCCGCGTAGCGGCGGAATTTCATGCAAAACACGACGTAGCCCAGATTGAAAAAGGAATAATCCCATGTGTGATAACCATATTCCGGAACCGCAGTGCCAACATAACCCAAAGCCAGCGGCCATTAGCAGACGCAAGTTCGTCAAACTCGCCGCGCTTGGCGGCGCGGTCAGTCTATATAACGTGATCACCCCATCTGCGGCGCGGGCCGCAACAACCGATGCCTTGCTGCTGAGTTGCATGGATTACCGTCTGATGGATGACATCGTGCGCTACATGGACGGGCGGGGCATGACTGACAAATATGACCATGTTGTCCTCGCGGGCGCGTCGCTTGGGGCGATGACCGATCAGTTCTCGGAATGGGGCAAGACGTTCCGGGATCATCTTCAGGTTGCGATTGACCTGCACCAGATCAAACGGGTCATCATCATGGATCACCGCGATTGCGGCGCTTACAAGACCATCCTTGGTGAGGATTTTGGCAAGGATCCTGCAAAGGAAACGCAGGTCCACACAGACTATCTCACGCTGCTGGCAGCAGAGATCAAGACACTTCATCCCGAACTGCAGATGGAAACATTGCTGATGAACCTCGATGGCAGCGTCGAGCCTATCGCGATCTGATTGGGGAGCCTCCGCGATGAAACGTCCAACAACACCCGCGATCAAAGTCTGGGATCCGTTCGTGCGCGTCTTCCATTGGTCTCTCGTCATGGCCTTTCTGGTCGCCTACTTCATCGAACCAGAAGACAGCACCTTGGCGGTTCATGTCTGGGCCGGATATGTTGTCGGCGGACTGATTGTTCTTCGCATTATCTGGGGGTTTGTGGGGGCTCCGCACGCGCGATTTAGCGATTTTCTGTTCGGTCCTTTTACTGCATTCCGGTATCTGCTGAGTTTGTTGGGCGGTCGTTCAAAACGCTACCTTGGCCACAGTCCCGCAGGGGCGTGGATGGTCTTTGGGCTACTCACAGCGCTGTTGATCACAGTTCTGAGCGGGATGGCAGTTTATGCTCAGGACGAGAAGAAAGGGCCGCTGGCACCTATATTCGCCTCTTCGGGCGATATGCCGAGCGGGTTTTCCATCGTGACTCCGGCCCGTGCGGATGTCGGTGAGGAGGATGACGACGATGAAGGTATGCGGGGCAAAGGGGGCCAAGGTGAGACGTTCAAGGACCTGCACGAAGTGGTCGCCAATCTCACTCTGATCCTTGCTTTGTTGCACATCGGCGGCGTTTTCCTTGCGAGCTTTGTCCACAGAGAAAATCTGGTTCGTTCCATGGTGACGGGTCGAAAGAGACCGGAGTAGGCGTTTGGCCCGGTCAGGCGTTAATAAGATCGCCTGCCAGTTGAGATCATTCCGCAGACCTGCCGGTCCATTTGGTTCTCGGCAGGGTCAGCCCTGTCTTTCCATTCGGTAAGGGGGCAGCGCCGCACACGAAACTCCCTCAGAAAAGCGTTTCTGCCCACTGTTATGTTGATCAGCCCCACCTGAGTGGTCCAGATTGATTGTTAGGGCAGGATTGGCCTGCGCTCCATCGTGACGATACTTTCGGGCGCGGGCGGCCGGTATCGTTCGATCAGGATCTGTGCCGCGCGCGGCGTCGAGAAGACCTCACCGATCAGCAACGCGTCCCGGAACCGAGCATTGAAGCTCTCGCAGGAGCCGTTTTCCCAAGTGACCCTGATGCGATGAAGACCGTTTTGGCGCCAAGTTTGATCTTGTGACCTCAGGCGGGCCGCGTGAGGCATGACAGATCGATCAAGGCATCGACCATGCTGACGGAATTAAGCTTGCGTTTGACACGGATAACCAGCGCCTCCTTCGTGAACGCGTCATTCGGCCATTGCTCGACAGTGGTTTGTTCGCAAGCCACGAGAGGGGCGCTTCGGAACGTGCCGCGCCCTTCACTCTCGGTGTTTGGCGACAAACTCCGCCGCCGAGAGCGTGCGGAAATCGGCGAGCGCGTCGCGCAAGCGCGCATGGTCCCAGTCCCACCACGCGAGGGCGAGCAGATCTTGCGCGACGTCTTCGGGAAAGCGCAGCCGCAGTCGTGTTGCTGGCACGCCTGCCACGATCGTGAAGGGGGCTACGTCTTTGGTTACCACCGCGCCAGCGGCCACGATGGCCCCGACGCCGATACTCACCTCGGGCTTGATGATCGCACCATGCCCGATCCAGCAATCAGCGCCCAGCGTGGTTCGACGCGTGGCGCGCTGATCGAAAAAGTCCTTCCAATCCGGCTCATCATCGAAATAGGACCGCGAGCGATAGAGGAAATGGTGCTGCGCCGCGTTGCGCCACGGGTGATCGGTCGGGCCGATCCGGGTGAACGCCGCGATATTGGCAAATTTCCCGACGCTGGTATTGGCAATGTCGGCAAAGCGGTCGGCATAGGCGTAGTCACCGAAACTCGAATTGAGAACACGGCACCCGCGACCCAATTCGCAATAGCGGCCGAAGGTCGAATTCTCCACCTCGCAATCGGCGGATATTTGGGGCGTGTCGGGGGATAGCTTGGGCATGGGAACCTCGGGTCGGGTGGGGTTAAAAAACGTGGAAAGGACCGTTGGAATATAGAAATCTGCCGGTGCGGGCAGCGTCGAAACTGGCCCTTGCCAGTCCAAGGGGGGCGTAAAACTCACGCTTGGCATCGTTTCATCCTTTGATGAAACGCCGCCGGATCCAGCCGGACACGCTATCCATGGCCATGACCGTCAGAACGATCAGGATCACATAATAGCAAACCTCTTCCCAGTCCTTTTGGGTCAGGATCGCTTGTGTCAGCAACAACCCGATCCCGCCCCCCACCAAAGCGCCGATCACGGTGGCCGAGCGGGTGTTGGATTCAAGGTAATACAGAAGCTGTGAGAGGATCACCGGCGCAAGCTGCGGGAGCACCCCAAAGCGCGCACGTTGCAGCGCGTTGGCCCCGGTCGACCCGACGCCCTCAACCTGCTTGTCATCGATATTTTCGAGCGCTTCGGAGAACATTTTTCCGAAAGTGCCGGTATCGGTCATCAAAATCGCAAGCGATCCGGTCAGGGGGCCGGGGCCAAATGCGCGCGACAAGATCACCGTCCAGATCAACCCATCCACCCCGCGCAAAAAGTCGAAAACGCGTCGCAGGCTTAGCCGAAGTGCGACGAGCGGGGTAAAGTTGGTGGCCGCCAGAAAGGCCAGCGGCAGCGCGATCATGCCCGCCCCCATCGTGCCCAGAAATGCCATCAGCACGGTCTCGCAGAGCGCCCAGAAGACGTCGCCATGATGCCAGACCTTATTGTTCCAAAAATCGCCAAACATCGCAGACAGGTTCGACATCTCGGGGTTCACCCGCTTGCCCGAAATGGCCAGTTTCGCAAGCTCGACGACTGACTTACCCGAGAACGGGCTGTCGAGCGTGAAAAAGAACATCTCCCAGCCGGGGAAATAGCGAAAGGTCTCGGTTCTGCTTGGTGTCATCGAGAACCGCCAGTCGCCGCGATCCATCGACACCCGGTTGCGCGCCGCCGAGATCCAGTCGGGCATGGCGCGGCCCTCGGGCAGCGTAAGCAGGACATGCCGTCCCTGTAATGCGAGCTGGATCATGCCAAAATCGGGCACGTCGACCTGTGCTGCCTTGGACGTGTAGGTGACATGCGCGCCATGGGGCAATGTGATCTGCGTGAGAGAGCCGTCGCGCGCCACCCAATCGGGCGGCGCATCCGCACGATAGGTGCCACGACGCTCTCCCTCGATCGCGACGGTTACCTTGTCAGTGCGGTTGTCGCGCGTGACATGCGTCTTGTAGGACCAGAAATCGCCAAGCAGCACGGCGGCGTTTTCGGGGCGCGCCTTGGCGGCCAGACCGGGAATGTCAAAGGCGAAAAAGACATAGACCAGATAGGCCAGAACTGCGGCGATCCCTGCAAAGGACCGGAGCCGACGCGCCCGGAAAACCTGATCAAGCCCTGCCAGAGCAAGGCCGCTGGGTTGGTCGGTGCTCAACAGGCTCATATCCGGCCCTCCGTGGCCTTTGCGCCCCGTACCAGTCGCCCGCGCGCCCGGTCCGAGATGTGATCAACAATCACGATGGTTGCGAAGAGCAACGCAAAGATCGCAACCACAGCGTCATAGCGACCTTGTCCCCATTGCAGCGCGGTCTTGAGATCATAACCGATCCCGCCCGCGCCCACGAAACCTAGGATTGCCGAGGCGCGGATATTGATCTCAAAGCGCAGCAGCGCGTAGGACGACCAGTTCGGCGCCACCTGCGGCAAAACCCCGAACCACATACGCTGCACCCAGCCAGCCCCGGTCGAGGCCAACCCTTCAACCGGTTTGAGATCGGCATTCTCGGCAACCTCGGAAAACAGCTTGCCCAGCGCGCCGGTGGTATGCAGCGCGATCGCTGCCATCGCAGGCACCGGCCCACCGCCCAGCAGATAAATCAGCACCAGTGCGACGACGATTTCCGGCAAAGCGCGCATCACATCCATGGCGCGGCGAAAGAGGGGAATGGCGCGCGGCCAAGGTGCAAGCCCATGCGTTGAGACAAGTGCCAGCACCACCGCGCCCAACCCGCCCAGAACGATCGCCAGCGCCGCAATATTGAGCGTCTCAAACAGCGACGGCAAATACCGCCAAAGCAATTCGGGAAAGCGGCGCCATTTGGTGAGGGCTTCGGAAAATATCTCGCTTGGGAAATCGAAAAAACGATGCAGCCCCGCGAAGAAGCCACCCGCGTTGCGTGCATCCGCCGTGCGAAAGCCCGACACCATAAGCGCCACGAAGATCGTTAAGATAATTGCGCTGTAAAGACGTTTGCGACGCACCAGTGCAAGATAGTCTTGGCGCGATAGGGTCGTGGCGTTGGTTTCGGTCATGGGCTTTCCAAAAACAATGGGGCCGGCGAGGTGTCCCGCCGGCCCACAGGGGGCAGGGCTTACGAGCCCTGTTCGATCTTGGCTTTGCGCACGTCGATGATGGAGTCGTAATATGACGGGTCAATCTTGACGAAGCCTGCCGACTCGCCGCCGGCCGCGTTATAGAGGCACTCGCTATCCTTGTCCTTGAGCGTCAGCATGACCTGTTCGGCCTTTTGCTTGATGTCCTCGGGCAGGCCATTGCGGATGACCAACGGGCCATTCGGGATCGGCTTGGAGCGCCAGATTTCGACGATATTGTTCATGTCGATCAGGCCGGAATCGACGGCCTTGCGCAGAGCTCCGTTATTGTAGCCGTCTTCCCAGTTGCCCTGTCCATCGGCCCAGGTCACGCCAGCGTCGATATCGCCATTGTTGACCGCTACGATGGTCTGCTCGTGACCGCCAGTGAATTTCACCTCGCCGAAATAGTCACCCGATTTCATCGAATGGCCCGTCTGCTTGGGGATTTCGACCGAAGGGATCAAATAGCCCGAGGTCGAATTCGGATCGCCAAAGCCAAAGCTGTGGCCCTTCATGTCGTCAAGCGACTTGATGCCCGTGTCTTTGCGCGTAAAGCCTACCGAATAATAGACAAACGAGCCGTCAGGGTTGGCTGTCGTCGCAAAAGGTGTCACCGCACCCGGATCATCCAGTGCGATCTTGGCATAGCCCGAAGCGCCCAGAATCGCGAAGTCGATCGTGCCGCCGATCAGGCCCTGCAACACGCCGTCATAATCGGCCGGGGTGAACAATTTGACCGGCACGCCCAGCGCGTCGGACATGTAGTCCACCAGACATTGGTTGTTGGCGATACGGTCTTGCGCGTTCTCGCCGCCCAGGATGCCGATGTTGAATTGTTTGATCTCTTGAGCCTGCACCGCGCCCGCAAGGGCGGTGGTCGCGGCCAGAATGGCAAGCAGCTGTTTCATGGTCGTTCCCTTTGGTTTGAATGGCCCGGCAGCCGGGCCGATGGTTACTCAACCGTCCAACATGGCGGCTGCGTATTCGCGGTCATCCCCCAGCGCCTCGATAGCCGTTGAGGTGGCGGATTCAGAAAAACTGGCGTCAGCGCCGTAGATATCGCGCGCGACTCCGGTGGTGAGTTGGTCGGGGCGACCGTCAAAAACCACGCGCCCGTCGCGCATGCCGATGACGCGGTCGCAATAGCGACGCGCAGTGTCGAGCGTGTGCAGGTTGGCTACGACCATTCGACCGTCTTCGACCTGGATCCGCTTGAGCGCATCCATCACCACCTGGGCGTTCATCGGATCAAGCGAGGCAATAGGCTCGTCGGCGAGAATGATCTGGGGGTCTTGCATCAAGGCGCGCGCAATCGCGACGCGCTGCTGTTGGCCACCCGACAGCGCCTCGGCGCGCTTTGTGGCCTGTTCGGCAATGCCAAGCCGTTCGAGGATTTCGAGGGCGCGACGAATATCGGCCGCGCTCCAGAGATTGAGCAGGCTCGATAGCGTCGAACGCTGCCCCAAAAGCCCGTGCAACACGTTTGAGACGACATCCATCCGCGCCACGAGGTTGAACTGCTGAAACACCATCGCGCAATTGGTTTGCCACTCGCGCTTTTCGCGCCCCTTGAGCGTAAGAACATCGGTTCCGTCAAACATGACATTGCCCGTAGTGGCATCGCCAAGACGGTTGATCATGCGCAACAGCGTCGATTTGCCAGCCCCCGAGCGTCCGATGACACCGACAAAACCGGGGCCTTCCAGCGTCAGAGAAACAGTCTCAACCGCTGCCTTCTGGCCAAAAAACTTACTGACGTTGCGGAGTTCAAGTTTCATGTTTCCACCCATGCAATGAGGGGGGAAGTAGACCGCGCATGTGACGGATCTGTTACCGAATGACGACGCGTTTGTGATAATCCGAGAGCAAGGTGGGGCGGCGGTTCAGCGTTGCATGGCGCTTGGGCGAGGGTGGTGCGACCTGTTGGCTCTTTGGCTAGTTTTTATGCGGATGATAGCCGTCGGTGAGGGTGTTTAAAAAAGCGATGATGTCGGCTTGCTCGGTCTTGCTCAAAGCGGGCGCATCACCGCGTTTCCGCCCGAAAGGCGCATCAGTGACATCAATATTGCCATGATAGCGGCGGGGCAGGTCATTGAAAATCTGAACCTTGCCGGACTTCACCGGATAGATTGCTTGTGGGTCGCTATCGCGCCTTGCGTAGAAGTCCAACACATCTTGTAGGCTGGTATAAACCCCGTTGTGAAAGAAAACATGCCGGGTCGCGACATTGCGCAGCGTCGGCGTTTTGAACAAGCCGCAATAAGATGTTTGTCTGGATGTTGCATCATGGCGCATCGGCCCGCACAGACCAAGGTCATGCCAATTCGGATCCGCATTGGCGGGGATCTTGGAATTGCGCGGCACCCCCAGCGCTTCATATTCGAAATCGGTAAAAAGGGGCGGTGTGCCGTCTTTTGCTGTCGTGTCGAGATGGCAGGCCGCGCAATTGCCCTTTGTGGGATCGTTAAACAATGCCAGCCCGCGCGCCTCTGCTGGGCTAAGACGAGCGTGGCCGGAAAGATAGGCGTCGAATTTGCTTGAAAAGGCGTGAAACGAAGGGTCCTCGATCTGATAACGGGCAAGCGCAAAGGCGGCCTCTGAAATCAGCATCGGCTCGTCGCTCAGCACATTTGCACCAAACAGGGCGGCGAGGCGCGCGCCATAGCGCGTCCGCAAGACCTGAGCGAGCGCAGGGCGGGTATTGGCCATCTCGAAAGACGTAAAAAACGGGCCTTCGGCTTGATCCTCAAGCGTGTCGGCCCGTCCGTCCCAGAACAGCCCACCGCGGGGAACGGGGGCGCCCAGCGTCGTCTGCCCCGCTAATTTCTTGGGCGCTGAGGGCAAATGCCCCAATGATGCGGGTGCGCTGGCATCTGCGTTCTGGCCCTGCGCGGCGACCAGTTGGGGCGAGGCCTCATTTTGTTCCAATGAGGGATCTTGTGGCCCGATGGTGAAGGCAGGGGTGAGAAATTTGTAGCTGAGCGTGGGCACCGCGCGCCGCCCAACCCGGTCAAGATGTGCGCCCCCCGGAACGACCGGGGCAGTTCCATCGGGGCCATAATGATTGCGCGGATTGTGACAGGACGCACAGGACAAACGGCCACTTGCGGATAGCGCGGTATCGCTGAACATGTCGCGCCCGATCATCGCCACGGCGCTGAGGGGGTGCGTCAGCGGGGCGGGCTTGGGGGCCGCAATGGTGGGCAGGTTTGCGCCATAGGCGAGATTGCGCCCCCCTGAGAGGGGCAAAAAGACGCTGGCTAGCACGAGGCCAGCCAGCGCTACAGTAAGGATGCGCCTTTGGGGGAAGATCCTGGGAGTGATCGACATGCGCATCCCTATTTCCTTACGAGTGAACCGGTTCGCCCGTTTTGGGATCAAGGATCAACGGCTTGGCCGCGCCCTTGGCCCAGTCAAACATCGCGTCGATCGAGCCTGAGGCCGCATCGAACGATCCTGCGCCAAGGCGCGACCCACCCATCCAGTTATCCTCGATAAAGCGCAGGACCGAGGTTTGATCGGTCAGCGTATGATCGACATGGTTTGCTTTGGCATAAGGCGAGATCACGAGGAACGGTTGGCGCGTGCCATACCCGCAACGACCCTGCGCCGGTTTGCCGTTGACGCCCGGAAGCGCCACGCCCGTGGTGCCGCAACGATCGCCATTGAGCACGTCATAGCCTTTGACAGGGATGTTCGAAGGGTTGATGACGGCCGCCGCGTGATCATACCAGCCATCAGAGTCATCATAGAGAACGATGATCGCGGTATCGTTCCAGAATTTCGACTTCCCGACAGCGTTCACTGCCCGCACGATGAAATTCTGACCATCAAGCGGGTCCGAATAGCCCGCATGACCATCCTCAAAGCCCGATGCCTTGAGGAAGCTGACCGCAGGCAAATTGCCCGCCTTGAGCGCGCCATACCAGTCAGTGATATCATATTGGTGGTTCGCGCCGCCATCCTGCGAGGTGCCAACCGCCGCGAGCGAAGACGGGCGTTTATGCGTTGGGTTTGCCGTTGAGGGGTAATACTGGAAGGGCTGGTGATGTGGGATATAGTCCACGATGCTGACATGGGTGACGTCCGAGGTCGTCTTGCGGTCGCATCCGGTGGTGCCGTTCGCATTGGTTTGGCTCAGATCGAAGCCACCCTCGAACCAGCCCCAAGTAAGGTTGCGCGCGTTCAGCATGTCTCCGATATTGGGCCCGCTCATCAAAGTGGTCTTGCCTTTGGAGCAGACATCTCCTGTCGGATCGAGGTCGGAAATCATCGTCCAGCCGCCATTGCCGTCAGGAACCACACGGCCTTTGTCATAAGTTCCGTCCGCTTCAAGTTCGCGCCCCGGCGGCAGGATCGCTCCATTGGTCTGGCCGGAAACAAGGTTGATCGCGCCCGGGGTCGACGGGCCAAAGGTCGTCGAGAAAGCATTGTCATTCATCGCGAAGTTTTGGGCATAGTTCCAAAGTGCGGTGACAGTGTTGCCATCGTAATACCCCATCACCTGACCCTTGGTGCCAAACGATCCTGCACCTCCCTTTGAGCCGCGTCCGGTATTGGCGGGGAAAAGATCCATCCGACCATCGTCAAAGGCGGCCTGTTCGGCGGTGTAGCCATGGTTCTGGTCCGCCGAGGCGGCTTGGGTGCGATCCAGACGGAACGGGGCAGCGGCATCTGCGCCATTCTTTGCGTTTGACCTGTTGGGATTGGCCTGCAGCAAACCTGCCGAGGTCAGCGTATTGACCTGTGGCGTATCCGCTTTGGCCGTGAATGCTGGCTCTCCGTCGGGATTTGCGGCCTTGGGATAGGTTCCGAAATAGTGGTCAAACGAGACGTTTTCCTGAAAGATCACCACGAGGTGCTTAATCGGTGTAGCGGTGTTGGTGGCGTCGCCCGCTTGTGCAGACGCAGCGGCGCAGGCCAATGCGAGCGCACCGAGGCACACCGTTGAACGGAATTTGGTGGTCATGGACTTTCCCTCATATTTGGCAGCCTGCCGCTTGAATGGCGACTTCGGGCATGACCGTTCGCTAGGGGAGGGATTTGACAGTTCCGTGACGCCTTTCATCACAAGGCCTCACGGCTGGGTGAGGCGGCTGCCTGCTCACAAAGATGCGTTCATCAAGTGAGTATTTGGTGATTGAAATGGCGCAGGCTCTGTAGAGATGCCGTTACCCGCGGGACATTTCCCTTCGCCTCCCGGGTTTCGCAGCCGCATCTTTGGTGGCCTCACCCGCCGACTTTGCAGGTTTGCGTTTGAAATATTGCGTCCTGTGTCGTCAATTCGGTTTCGCGCCAGTCGCCCGTGAGCGGGGTGAACAGATATGGTGTGGTATTGGCGGGGGTAGGGCCGTGCGCGGAGCCGCAGGTCAGATGACGCGCGGCACGAATGACGCCGGAATGCGCGACCAGAACGGGCAGGGCGCCTGCCGCCTCAGCTTGCGCCTGCGTGATCGCGGCCGCGACACGTGCGATCATGTCAGCCCAGGGCTCACCCTTGTCGGGAGTGGCCTCTCGCGGTGGTGCCTCGGCAAGGGGGCGCCCCTCGAAGACGCCCCAATCGCGTTCGCGCAGCCCGTCCAGCGTGATCAACGGACGTTGTGGAAACGCCAGTTGCGCGGTCAGTTGGGCGCGTTGCTGCGGGCTGACGAACAGGACGATTTCCTCGGGCCACTCCCGGTCTGACAAGGAATGCGCGGCGCGCTGCCCCGCCTGTGTCAGCTGCGCCTCGATCCGACCTGCGATCCATCCCTCGCGGTTTGCATTGGTCTCACCGTGACGGATCACGACGAAGGGCAGGTCTGGCAGGGTCATAGCAGGCATCTTTCATTGAGCAGGATTTCGGCCGGGAAGCGTGGCTCAAGCAGGTATTGCTCGGGCTGGGCGCAGAATAACGGGGCTGCGCGGCGCGCGCCAAGGTGGCGGATCATGTCGATCTGGTCCGAAAGCGGAGGGTGCACATTCCATCGCAAGAACCGCCCGCCCTGTGCTGCAATCGCGCGTGCATGCGCCGTCATATGCCCGGTGAAAACGACGATCGCATCCTGACCAAGCCGACCTGCCTCATGCCAGTCGCGTACGATTTTCTGCGCCATGCCACCATCGGCATTGGGCGTGTCGCAAAGCAGAAACTGCGCCGATTTGTCAAAGCCACGGGTCAAAAGCGGCGCGAGCGCGGCGGATTGCGGGGACAGGCTGCCGCTTTGAATCCCATCCTCAATCGCTTCGCGGCAGGTGTCATCGAAAGAGACGTCGCCGTGGCGCATCAAGTGCAGCGCCAATTCGCCTGCGCGCCCCGATGGCGGCACAGGGAACAGGAATTGCTGCGCGTCAGTTTGCGCCAGCATCTCGTCCAGCGCGGTGCGACGGGCGGTCTGGGGAACATCATCGAGTTGATAAGAGGCGTCAATCAGCGCGGTTGCGGCAGGGGGCGGCGGGTCAAAGGCAAACCAAGTGCTTTCCTGCGACCAATCGCCGGAAAAGAACAGCCCGTCGCCCAGATCGAAATGAAACCAGACCCCGCCCAAAGCGTGACCATTGCGCCCGGTCGTGACCGTTACGCCAGCAACCCGCGTCTGCCCCGTCTCGGGCACGAGCACCAGATCGGCCCCCGGCGGCAGGGCGCGCGCGGTTTGCGCAGTGCAATGGATCGGCAGACCCGCAGCAATCGCATGCGCGGCCCCGCCGATGTGATCGATGTGGTCGTGAGAGATGAAGACACGGTCGGCCCCGTCCAGCCATTCGGGATGGAATGGTGAGGTCGCCTCGGGTCCGACACCGACATCGAGAACCCAAATCTCGCGCCCGGTCCAGAGCCGGATGCAGGCGGGGCCTTTTTCGCCAAGCCCCGAGAGGACCTCGACCCAAGCGGTGGTTGTTGAGACCTGATCACGCATCGGCCAGCGCCTTTTGCAAAACGACGTCGCCGTCGGGATCACGAAACGCCCAGAGATCGTGCAGGCTGACGCCGACCGTTTCGCCAATCGCGGCGCGCTGGGCGCAGAAGGCCACCAGCGTCTCGCCTGCCGCATCCATCTCCAGCCGAAAACGGCCCCCCAGATAGGTGCAGCTGGTCACGCGGGCGCGCAGCGGGGCGTCATCGGCCAATGTGATCGACTCGGGGCGGATGCTGACATGGCTCGGCTCGGGGGCGGCGCTGCGCGACACGACATCCTGACCCAGCACATTCAACACAAGGCCCGCGCGCTCGGCCCGTCCGGTTATGCGGGCCGAGACCACCGCGCCAGCGCCGACAAACCCCGCCACAAAGCAATCGGCGGGCTCGCGATACAGAGTCTCGGGCGCCGCGAATTGGCGGATTTTTCCGGCATTCATCACCGCCACCCGATCGGCCAGCGCCAGCGCCTCGCCCTGATCATGGGTGACATAAAGCATGGTCGCGCCCGTGCGGCGGTGAAACAGTCTGAACACGTCCTGCATCGAGGCCCGCAGCGCCAGATCGAGATTGGCGAGCGGCTCATCCAGCAGGACCGCGCGCGGTTCGAACACAAGGCAGCGCGCCAGTGCGACCCGTTGCCGCTGCCCGCCCGACAATTGCGACGGCATCCGGTCGGCAAACGCCCCAAGCCCGGTGAGGGCCAGCGCATCGGCCACGCGGGCCCGACGTGCTGCGCGGGAAATGCGGCGCACCTCAAGCGGGTAGGCGACATTGTCGAACACCGATTTATGCGGCCACAGCGCGTAGGATTGAAACACGATCCCGATCTCGCGATCCTCGGGCGACACGAAGCGCCCGGCACCGGCGACCGTTTCGCCCCCGACCCGGATCTCGCCGGCGCTGGGATGTTCAAACCCGGCGGTCAGGCGCAGCAGGGTGGTCTTGCCGCATCCCGAAGGGCCAAGCAGCGCCACGAACTCGCCCGAGGCGATCTGCGCATTGATCGCATCCAGCGCAGGCGCGCCGCCAAACGTCTTGGATAGGTTGGAAAATGTCAGCTCTGCCATGGGATGACCCCTTTCGGAAAACGGCGCGCCCCGGCTTGCACCAGCCCCATGAGCGCAATGATCAGACAGACGATCGACATCGCCAGAGCCGAGGCCATGACCGTCTCGCCGCTGTCTTCGAGATTGTAGATGACCACGCCCAGCGTTTCGGTCCCTGATGACCACAGCAGTGCCGAAACGGTCAGTTCGTTCACCGCCGTCAAGAACACAAGGATCGCGCCAGCCGCTGCCGAGGGCGCGGCAAGTGGCAGGACGATGTCGCGCAACCGCCGCCCCAGATGCGCACCAACGCTAGCCGCGGCCTCTTCCATCGCGGGATCAAGCTGGGCGATGCTGGCTTGGATCGGGCGCAACATGACGACGAAGAACCGCGCGAGATAGGCCATCAAGATGATCCAGATCGTGCCGTAAAGCGTCAGATCGGTGAAGGGCAGGTTGATGAAGGTCAGAATGCAGGCAATCGACAGTACGACGCCGGGAAGCGCGTAGGGCAGGTCGATCAGCGCATCGAGAATCTGGCTGAACCGATTGGCGCGGCGCTCCATCAGCCAGGCGAGGGGCAGGCAGATCGCCAGCAGGATCGCCGCCGCCGTGATCGCGAGAAACAGGGAGTTGGCATAGGCGCGCCGGGTGACGGGCTGCACGAACAGGACCTCGATCCACGCTTTGAGCGTGGCAGTGTGGAAGGTCAGGGGCACGCCATAGGCCGGGATCAGCGAGGTCGCCAAAAGCGCAAGCAGCGGCAGCGCGAGGATCGCAAAGATAAAGACCCACATCGCGATCTCGACCGGCAATCGCGCCCGCCCAAGCGACAGCGCAAGCGGCGCGCCAGACAGGCCGACCAGCCCGAAGCCCTGACGCTTCAGCACGAGACGGCTTAGCAAAACACCAAGGATCGCCACCGCGCCGATCAGCAGCGACAGCACAGCGACTTCGGACAGAACCGAGGGCCCCATGCCGACAAGGCGTTGATAGATCAGGGTCGGCAGCGTTGCGTAGCCCGCCGGAATGCCCAGCATCGCGGGAATGCCGAAATTGCCCAAGGCGGTGACAAAGGCCATCGCGCCACCCGCGATCAGCGATGGCATCGACAGCGGCAACACCGTCTGCGCCCAGACCCGCACCGGCCCCGCGCCCGACATGCGCGCCGCCTCAACCAGCTCGGCGGGGATCATGCGCAGCCCCGCGCGCAAGGTCAGGAACACCAGCGAGGCATGCTGAATCCCCAGCAGCAAGATGATGCCGCCTGCAGAATGCAGCGGCTGCGGGCTGCCCAAGGGTGGCGCAAGGCCCAGCATCTTCAGGATCGTCGAGGACGGCCCGGCCATCTGCATCCATGCCAGCGCGGTAATCTGGGGCGGGATCATCATCGGGATCATCAGGCAGAACACCAGCGCCCCCTTGCCGCGTATATCGGTCAGCGCCACCAGAAACGCAAAGCCCGCCCCGATCAGCACCGAAAGAAGCGTGCCGCCGCCCGCTGTGATCAGCGAATGGCGCAGCGCGGTGGCGGTGGAGGGGCGCGCAAGCACGCTTGTGAGGTGGTCCGTGGTCAGCCCGTCGCCAAAGCCGATCCCCTCCAGCAGCAGTCGCAGAACCGGCCCGAGCGCGATCAGTGCGACGGGCAGCAGCAACAAAGGCAACAGCCGGTCCAGGGACCGGCTGCCACCGCTTGCAGTCGTGGCTTTGCTCATTGGACGCCGAAGATCTTTGCGAACCGCGCCTTGTTGGCATCGCTATCGGCCAGCGCCTTGGCGGGGTCGAAATCCATCAGCTTGATATCCTTGCGCGCGGGGAAGCCTTCGGGGCTTGCCACACCGTTGCGCGCGGGGATGTAGCCCATATTGGCCACCAGTTTCTGGCCGTCTTTACTTAGCAGGAAGTCGACGAATTTCTGCGCGGCATCCATGTGCTTGGTGCCAGCCATGATTGCCACCGGCTCGGTGACGTAGGAAACGCCTTCTTTGGGAAAGACGAAATCGACCGGCGAGCCTTGGGCCTTCGCGCGCAGCGCCAAGAAATCGACGAGGACACCGTAGGGCTTTTCGCCCGAGGCCACGGCCTTGAACGTACCGCCATTGCCGCCCTCGGCGCGCGTCTTGTTCGCCGCCAGCGCCTCATAATATTCCCAACCCAGACCTTTGGTGTTGGTCAGGGTTGCCAGATGGATCAGCGCGGCCCCGGAATATAGCGGCGAGGGCATGGCCACGAGATTGGCCATTTCCGGCTTGGCAAGATCAGCCCAAGAGGTCGGCACGCTTGGCGCGCCCGTATTGTAGACGATCCCGGTCGTGATCAGCTTGGTCGAGTGGTAATAGCCATCCGCGCTGTAAAGCGCCGGGTCGTAAGCGGTTTCTTCGGGCGAAGCATAAGCCGCAAGCTGCCCCGCCTGCGCCATGCCCTCCAGCGTTACCGTGTCTGCGATCAGCAAGACATCGGCCTGCGGCTGGCCTGCCTCCAACTCGGCGGCGACGCGGGCCATCAGCTTGGTCGTGCCATCGCGCACCCATTCGACATCAATGCCGGGGTTTGCTGCGGAGAACGCATCAACGGTTTGTTGCGCATCCGCATTGGGCTGCGAGGTATAGAGCGTCAGGGTCTCGGCACCGGCAAGCGAGGGCAAGGCCACGGCAATGACGGCGGCCAGAAGGAAACGGGACATCAGCTATCTCCAGATAGGTCGGGTTGCGTTCGAAAGGGTGTGTGCTGCCCTTTTCACGGCTCCCTAACGGGTTCGTGTGACAGTTCTGTTAAGTTTCGTTAAGGAAGTTGCGCCCAGGATCGGCCAGCGCCTCGGTGAGTGTTGAGGGTCAGTTGCATCGTCATGCTCGGCGGCTGAGGCGCCAAGGCGCGCGCGCCTTCCTGCGTCAAGCGGCGCGCCATCGCCCTGCCCACCACGCCCGCACCGAGAATGGCGACATCAAAGCCTTGTTCATCGATACCGGTTTGACGACGCTGATCTTTGTCGAGGCGATTGCCCGCGCCCATACTGGCAGCCGGGCGTTTCTGATGGGGGGCAAATTCAGCGCCGATAACAGCTAGACTGTGGGCACGAAGGGCTGACTCAGATCCGCGCCTTTCGGGCCGATCACGCGGTTCTCACGGTGGGCACGCTTGACGCGCGCAGCGGGGCGATGGATTACACTCTCGAAGAGGCGCAGATCGCACGCGCGATGATTGAGCAATCCAATCGCGTGATGGTCTTGGCTGACAGCTGGAAATTTGCGGCCCTCGCGTCATTTTCGGTATGCCCGGTTAGCAAGATCGACCGTCTGGTGACCGAGGCCGCGCCCCCTCAAGAGACGCGCGCGGTGTTCGAGACGGCGGGCGGGATGCTGGTTTTGCCGCGTTGAGCGCTATGTAATGTGAAGCCCCGATCACAAGAGGGGGCAGAGAGGACGCAATTTGGACCACCCTAATATCCCGATGTTTTTCCTGCATATCGCGGGGGCGGCAGCACTGTTGATCTGGTCGGTGCGTCTGGTGCGCACCGGGGTCGAGCGCGCGTTCTCGTTGCAATTGCGTCGCTGGCTGCGCTGGTCAGCGGGCAGTCGGGTGCTGGCAGCAGCCTCGGGGATGAGCACGGCGATCTTGCTGCAAAGCTCGACGGCGGTGGCGCTTCTTGTGTCCAATTTCGTTGCGCGCGGCACGATTGCGGTGGCGGTGGGATTGGCGATCTTGCTGGGTGCGGATGTGGGATCGGCGATCGTGGCGCAGCTCTTGTTGTTACGCCAAACCTTCTTGCTGCCGCTGCTGTTGCTGGTTGGGGTTGCGATGTTCCTGCGCGGCCATCAGCGCCGCATCCGCCAGACCGGGCGTATCCTGATCGGGCTGGCTTTGATCTTTGTCTCGTTGGCGATGATCCGCGAGGCCACGACGCCGCTGGTGGACAGTCAGGGGGCGGCGAATGTGATGGCCTATCTGGCGCGCGATACGGTGACGGCCTTTGTTATTGGCGCGGTGTTTGCTTGGGTCGTGCATTCCAGCGTGGCGGCAGTGTTGCTGTTCGTGACGCTGGTGTCGCAAGGCCTGTTGCCCCCCGAAGCGGCGGTGGCGATGGTTCTGGGGGCCAATATGGGCGGCACGTTCATCGCTTTCATGCTGACCTTGACCGCCCCGATTGAGCCGCGCCGCATGATCGTTGCGAATTTCGTGTTGCGCGGCGGCGGGGCGGTGATGTTATTGGCGCTGATCAGCAGGCTGTCCTTGCCGCTTGACTGGCTGGGCCATAGCCCGGCGCAGCAGATCATCAATTTGCATCTGGCGTTCAACATTGGTCTGGCGCTGTTGGCGCTGCCGTTGACCGGGGTGGTGACGCGGCTGGCAGGCACGCTGATGCCCCCGCGTATGGACCCGAGCGCGGGGATCGGCCCCACCAGCGCGCTGGACCCGGCAGCGCTTGCAAGCCCCGAGCGCGCGCTGACCTGTGCAGCGCGCGAGGTGATGCATATGGGCGAGACCGCCGAGGCGATGCTGCGCGCGGTTCCGGCGCTGTTTGTGCAATGGGATGACGTGCTTGCCGCGCGCATGGTGACGGATGAAAACCACGCCAACAAAACCTTGATGGAGGTGAAGCTGTATCTTGCCAAGCTCAACCAGGCCGCGCTGAGCGATGAGACCAGCACGCGCTCGATGGAGTTGTCGAGCAATGCCGCAAACCTGTCTGCCGCGGCCGAGATGATCTCGCGCAACATGGTCTCTCTGGCGCGCCGTCTTGATAGCGAAGGGGTGCGCTTTTCCGAGCAGGGCTGGAAAGAGATCTGCGATTTTCATGACCGGGTGTTGGCCAATGTGCAGCTTGCGCTTAGCGTGATGATGACGCAAAACCCCGATGAGGCGCGCGAGTTGGTCGAGGAAAAAGACGACATCCGCGCGCTCGAACAACGCCTGCAGCGCGCGCATCTGATGCGTCTGCATGAGGGCGCGGGCGAAAGCATTGAAACCAGCAATATCCATCAGGAAACGCTGCGTGCGCTTAAGCAGGTCAATACCTCGTTCGCGACCGTCGCCACGCCGATCCTGTCGGAAACCGGCGATTTGCTAAGCAGCCGTCTGGCGCATCGCAATTAGGCGCTGCGCCAGCGGGCAGTTGGCTTGACGCAGACGGGGCGATGACGGCTAAATGCCTTCAGTCCAGTTTCGTTCGCATTTAGGTCCAGTATGACAGTCCCTGCCGAGACCTTCTTCCTTGCGCCCGATCAAAGCGGCACGCTGCAACAGCGCATTCAGCAGATGGTCGCCGAGGGCATTCTTGAGGGGCGCTTTCGCGCGGGCGACAAGCTGCCCTCTAGCCGGAAACTCGCCGTGCATCTGGGCGTCAGCCGGATCACGGTGACGCTGGCCTATACTGAACTCGTGGCCGATGATTATCTGACATCGCGCGGGCGCTCGGGCTATTTCGTGTCTGATACCGCGCCGCGCCAGCCCGAATTCACCCGCCCATCCGGGGCGCAAACGGACAGCGTGGATTGGGCGCGCGTGACGGGCCAGCGATTCACCAGTCAGCGCAGCTTTCCCAAGGCGCAGAACTGGCGCAGCTACGAATTCCCCTTCATCTATGGGCAGACCGACCCCGAACTGTTTGATCATCAAAACTGGCGGCACTGTGCGCTGCGCGCGCTGGGCAAGCGCGATTTCGACGTGATGGCGGGCGATTATTACGAACATGACGACCCGATGCTGATCGAATATATCGCGCGCAACATTCTGCCGCGACGCGGGATTTCCGCCCATCCAAGCCAGATTTTGCTAACGCTGGGGGCGCAAAATGCGCTGTGGTTGTCGGCGCAGGTTTTGCTCAATAGCCGGCGCACGGCGGCGCTGGAAAACCCCTGCTATCCGGGGCTGCGCAGCGTGCTGGACCAGACCCGCTGTCGCAGCGTGCAGATCGACGTTGATGAAGACGGTCTTCCCCCCGAGGCGCTGCCCGAAGATGTCGATGTGGTTTTCACCACCGCCAGCCATCAATGCCCGACCAATGCGACGATGCCGCGCGCGCGGCGTGAACGGCTGTTGGCGTTGGCAGCCGAGCGTGATTTCGTCGTGGTCGAGGATGATTACGAATTCGAGATGTCCTTTCTCAAGGCCGCCTCGCCCTCGTTGAAATCGCTGGATCGCGAGGGGCGGGTGATCCATGTCGGCTCGTTCTCCAAATCGCTGTTTCCGGGGCTGCGGCTGGGCTTTCTGGTGGGCTCTGAGCCCTTCATCGCCGAGGCGCGCGCACTGCGCGCCACCGTCTTGCGCCATCCGCCCGGCCATGTGCAGCGCACCGCCGCCTATTTTCTGGCGCTGGGCCATTATGATGCGTTGGTCAACCGGCTGCATCAGGCCTATCGCCGCCGTCGTATGTTGATGGATGAGGCGATCATCGCGCAGGGATTGCAGGTCGCGGGGCAGGGCGCGTTTGGCGGCTCCAGCTTTTGGATGCGCGCGCCCGAGGGCATCGATACCCGCGATCTGGCGGAACGGCTGGCGGCGCGCGGGGTGTTGATTGAACCGGGGGCTGCGTTTTTTGACGAATCGCAGGGGCCGTGCCCGTTCTATCGCCTCGCCTATTCCTCGATCCGCAACGCGCGTATCCCCGAGGGCATTGCGCTGATCGCCCAAGAAATCGCCAAAACTGGACTTAAGTAGCCTGTCCGGCTGGCCCTAATCAGTCCCGCTGCACCACGTCATAGATCGTGCGGAAGGGGCGCGTATTCAGGCCCCAAACCCGAGATCCCAAGGAGCCTATGCCATGAAGATGACGACCGAAGAGGCCTTTGTTAAAACCCTGCAACTGCATGGGCTTGAACATGCTTTTGGTATTATCGGATCAGCCATGATGCCAATTTCCGATCTCTTCCCGGCGGCGGGCATCACCTTTTGGGACTGCGCGCATGAATGCAATGCGGGGATGATGGCCGATGGCTTTACCCGCGCGAGTGGCAAGATGTCGATGATGGTGGCGCAAAACGGCCCCGGCATCACCAATTTCGTCACCCCCGTGAAAACCGCCTATTGGAATCACACGCCGCTCTTGCTGGTCACGCCACAAGCGGCCAATGCCACGATCGGGCAGGGCGGCTTTCAAGAGGTCGAACAGATGCGGCTATTTGCCGATATGGTCGCCTATCAGGAGGAGGTGCGCGATCCGTCACGCATCGCCGAGGTGCTCAACCGCGTGATCCTCAAGGCCAAGCGCGCCTCAGCGCCCGCGCAAATCAATATCCCGCGCGATTTCTGGACCAAGGTGATTGATATCGATCTGCCCAAGGTCGTCAGTTTTGAGCGCCCCACGGGTGGCCAAGACGCGATTGCGCAGGCCGCCGCACTGCTGTCGCAAGCGAAGTTTCCGGTGATCCTGAACGGCGCGGGTGTCGTGCTGGCGGGGGCTATTCCTGCCTCAATTGCGCTGGCAGAGCGGCTGGATGCGCCGGTTTGCTGTGGCTATCAGCATAATGACGCGTTCCCCGGCTCGCATCCGCTGTTTGCGGGGCCGCTGGGTTATAACGGGTCCAAGGCGGGGATGGAGCTGATCGCCAAAGCCGATGTGGTGCTGGCTCTGGGCACGCGGCTGAACCCGTTCTCGACGCTGCCGGGCTATGGCATGGATTACTGGCCCAAAGACGCCGCGATCATTCAGGTCGATCTCAACCCCGACCGGATCGGGCTGACCAAGCCGGTGGCGGTGGGCATTGTTGGTGATGCGGGCAAGGTGGCGGATGCGATTTTGGCGGAACTGGCGACAGATGCGGGCGATGCCGGGCGCGAGGCGCGCCGCGCGCTGATCGGGCAAACCAAATCGGCTTGGGCGCAGCAGCTGTCCAGCATGGATCACGAGGACGACGATCCGGGCACCACTTGGAACGCCCGCGCGCGCGACGCCAAGCCCGATTGGATGAGCCCGCGCATGGCGTGGCGTGCGATCCAGTCCGCGCTGCCAAAAGAGGCGATCATCAGTTCCGACATCGGTAATAACTGCGCCATCGGTAACGCCTATCCGAGTTTCGAGGCGGGGCGGAAATATCTGGCGCCGGGTCTGTTCGGACCGTGCGGCTACGGCTTGCCTGCGATCATGGGGGCAAAAATTGCGCAGCCCGATATGCCAGTCGTGGGCTTTGCGGGCGACGGCGCGTTTGGCATTTCGATGAACGAGATGACGGCGATCGGGCGCAAGGAATGGCCTGCAATCACGATGGTGATTTTCCGCAACTACCAATGGGGCGCGGAAAAGCGCAACACGACGCTGTGGTTTGACGACAATTTCGTGGGCACCGAGCTGAATGAGGGCGTCAGCTATGCCGCCATCGCCAATGCCTGCGGCCTCAAGGGGGTGCAGGTGAAAACCATGGACGATCTGACAGCCGCGCTAGATGGCGCGATCAAGGCGCAAAAAGCAGGCCAGACGACCTTTATCGAGGCGCTGATCAATCAGGAGCTGGGCGAGCCGTTCCGCCGCGACGCGATGAAGAAACCCGTTGGCGTCGCCGGGATCAGCGCTGCCGATATGCGCCCGCAAACCGGCGTTTGAAGCAAAGGCACTTTTGGCGGGGCTTTTGACGGCGTGTCTGTGCAATTTGCAAAACTGGTCTTATCTGGCGGGCACAATTGGCACTACGCAGTTTCGCCGCAGCGCGGAAAGATCAGCGCTTGATCCGCCGCGCCCTGCGGCCCCCCTGAGTGGAGCGATTAGCATGAATAAGAACCTGACTTCGAACGATCTGAGCCATGTGATCGCGGCTGATAAGGCGCGGGTCTGGCACCACCTGACGCAGCATAAACCTTTCGAAAGCATCGACCCGCGCGTGATGGTCGAGGGCAAGGGCATGAAGCTGTGGGATGCGCTGGGCAAAGAGCATCTGGATGCGGTCTCGGGCGGTGTCTGGACGGTCAATGTCGGCTACGGGCGCGAAAGCATCGCCGATGTTGTGCGCGACCAACTGGTGAAACTGAATTATTTCGCAGGCTCGGCGGGCTCGATCCCGGGGGCGCTGTTTGCCGAAGCTTTGATCGAAAAGATGCCGGGGATGAGCCGGGTCTATTATGCCAACTCGGGATCGGAGGCCAATGAGAAGGTCTTCAAAATGGTGCGCCAGATCGGCCACCGGGTGCATGGCGGGCGCAAAACCAAGATCCTCTATCGTGAGCGCGATTATCACGGCACCACGATCACCGCGCTCGCGGCTTGCGGTCAGCCCCAGCGCGCGCAGCAATACGGCCCCTTCACGCCCGGTTTCATCGAAGTGCCCCATTGTCTGGAATATCGCGCGCAATGGGATGTCGAAGATTACGGACGCCGCGCAGCGGATGCGATCGAAGAGGTGATCTTGCGCGAAGGTCCTGATGAAATCGGCCTGCTGTGTCTGGAACCGGTGACGGCAGGCGGCGGCGTCATCACGCCCCCCGAGGGCTACTGGCAGCGCGTGCAAGAGATCTGCGCCAAATACGATATCATGCTGCATATCGACGAGGTGGTCTGCGGCGTCGGGCGCACCGGCGAGTGGTTTGGCTATCAGCATTACGGGGTAAAGCCCGATTTCGTGACGATGGCCAAGGGCGTGGCCTCTGGCTATGCCGCGATTTCGTGCACCGTCACCACCGAGGCGGTGTTCGAGATGTTCAAGGATGACAGCGATCCGCTGGGCTATTTCCGCGATATCTCGACCTTTGGTGGCTGCACGTCAGGGCCTGCGGCGGCGCTGGAAAACATGCGCATCATCGAAGACGAGAACCTGCTGGACAACACCAACCGGATGGGCGCGCGGATGATGGAGAATCTGCACGCGCTGATGGAGCGTCATGCGGTGATCGGCGATGTGCGCGGCAAGGGGCTGTTTTGTGGCGCCGAGCTGGTCAACGATCGCACCAGCAAAGAGCCTGCGGATGAAAAACGCGTCGCCGCCGTGGTCGCAGATTGCATGGCGCAGGGCGTGATCATCGGCATGACCAACCGCTCGCTGCCCGGCTTTAACAACACGCTGTGTTTCAGCCCCGCGCTGATCGCCACGCCCGATGACATTGACGCGATCACAACTGCGGTGGATGGCGCGCTGGGACGGGTGTTTGGCTAGGCGCGGTCTTGCACTGCGTGAATGTGCGCGCCATTTTGCCCGAGGGTAATGAAAGGAAGCACTATGCTGAAAGTCTATCTCTCGGGCGAGATCCACACCGACTGGCGTGACAGCGTTAAATCGGCGTGCAAGGGGCTCAAAATTGACTGGTCCGGCCCGGTCACCGATCACGCGGCCTCTGATGATTGCGGGGTCGAGATATTCGGGGCCGAGGCGGATAAGTTCTGGCATGACCGCAAGGGGGCGTCGCTCAACGCGATCCGCACGCGGCGCGGGATTGAGGGCTGTGACGTGCTGGTTGTGTGCTTTGGTGAGAAATACAAACAGTGGAACGCGGCCTTTGATGCGGGCTACGGGGCGGCACTGGGCAAGCCGATCATCGTGCTGCAACCCGATGATCACGACCATGCGCTCAAAGAGGTGGACGCGGCTGCCAATGCCGTTGCGCGCACACCCGAACAAGTCGCGCGCGCGCTGCGCTATGTGCTGACGGGCACGCTTTAGGCGGGGCGTGGCCTAGCGGTTGTAATAGTCGCGAAACCACGCCACGAAGCGTTCAACCCCGTCGCGGAAATCGGTCTGTGGGCGATAGCCGGTCAGGCTGTGCAACAGGCTGGCATCGGCCCAGGTTGCTGGCACATCGCCCTTTTGCATATCCATGTAATTGCGTTTGGCGGGGATGCCGATCGCCGCCTCGATGGCCTCGACGAAATCCAACAGGCGCACCTTGTCGGAATTGCCGATATTGACCACGCGATAGGGCGCGACGGGGGACAGGCTGTCGCCCTCGGCGATGTCCTCGGGGGTCGCAGGGCGCACGGGCGGGGTGTCGATCAGCAAGGCGATACCGCGCACGAGATCCTCGACATAGGTAAAATCGCGATACATTTCGCCGTGATTATAGACGTCGATGGGCCGTCCATCGAGGATCGCATCGGTGAATTTGAACAGCGCCATATCGGGGCGCCCCCACGGCCCGTAAACCGTGAAAAACCGAAACATCGTGGTCGGGATATTCCACAGATGGGCATAGGAATGGCCCATCGCCTCGGTCGCTTTTTTCGTCGCGGCATAGATCGTGAGCGGCGTGTCGGCCTTGTCGGTCTCAGCGTAGGGCATGTCCGTGTTGGCCCCGTAAACCGAACTGGTCGAGGCCATCAGCAGATGATCGACCTCAAGCCGGCGCGCGATCTCCATGATGTTGAACGTGCCCACCACGTTGGTTTCAATATAAGCGCGTGGGTTTTCAAGGCTGTAGCGCACGCCGGCTTGGGCGGCGAGATGCACGATCACATCGGGGGCGAACTCATCGCAGACCCGATCCAGCAGATCGCGATCTTCCAGCATCCCCTCGGTCGCCGAGAAATTCGCATCTTGCAGCAGCATCGAATGGCGGCGCTGTTTCAGCGCGACGTCGTAATAATCGGTCATCCCGTCAAAGCCGTGCACCCGCACACCCTGCGCCAATAACAGCTTGGCAAGATGGTAGCCGATAAACCCGGCAGAGCCGGTGATGAGAACGCGTTTAGCAGCCATGTGTCATATCCGTTCTAGAGGTGCGCGCGCCACTATAGGGCGGGAGGCGGGCCTGCTCAACGGCAGGCCTGTGGTGCACCCGATCAGAGCTCGCGCCGGGCTGCACGCCCGCCGCGGCGTTGTTGCAACCGAGGCGCGCGGGCAGGCAGTTGCGCCATGATGTCACGACGCTGCTCGGGGCTGAGACGGGTCCAGGCGCCGATCTCGTCGAGGGTGCGCAAGCAGCCGATGCACAGCCGCTCTTGGGGGTGAATCTGGCACAGCTTGACGCAGGGGCTTTCGACCTCGTCACGTTTCCAGATTTCGTCGCTCATTGCGCCCCCAGATAGCGCAACCGATCCAGCGCGCCTTGCAAGATAAACGCCGCCGCCACATGGTCAATCGCCTCGGCGCGTTTGGCACGCGACAGATCGGCCTCTAGCATCGCGCGTTCGGCGGCCACTGTCGACAACCGCTCATCCCAGAAAGAGATTGGCAGGTCTGTGAGATTTTCAAGGTTGCGCGCAAAGGCCCGCGTCGATTGGCAGCGCGGCCCCTCAGAGCCGTCCATATTCATCGGCAGCCCCAGAATCAGCCCGCGCAAATCCCGCTCGGCCACGATGGCCAGCAGCGCCTGCGCATCCAGACCGAACTTGCGCCGCCGGATCGTGAGCAGCGGTGAGGCGACCGAGCGCAGCCCGTCCGACACCGCCACCCCGATCGTTTTCGTGCCCAGATCAAGACCCGCCACCCCGCCTGTACGCGGCAGCTGGGCAGCGAATGCGATCATGTCGGGGCAGATCACTGAGACAACCCGGCGGCTTGCGCAGCCGCTTGAACCTGCGCCAAAGCGGCGCGATCACTGGCCAGTGCTTGCTGCGCCTCGCCCAATGCCTCAAGCGCGCGATCCTTTTCGCCCAACGTGGCAAGCGACGACACCACGCGCGACCATTCCGCCGCGGTGCCGCCCTCGGTCGTCAGGCGGTCAAACAGCCCATCAACCATGCCCTGAATCATCTGTTTGCGATCTGCGGGGCTCATTTGCGCGGCGTCCTTCATCTGCTCGGCACTCGGGCCGGGCAGCATCGGGGCGCCTTGGGTCGCACCTTGGGCAGGGGCAGGCGTGCCACCCGTCGCCTCAAGCGCTTTGCCCACGGGGGCCTGATGCGCCGTGTCGATCTTGGCCATATCTTGGGGCTGGGCGGCAAATTTGCCCTTCGCCTCGCCATAAATCGCATTGGCGCGATCCACCTCGCCAAGCATGCGCAACGAGGAAATCAGCCGCGCCCAATCATCTGCGCTGCCACCTTCTTGCGCCAACCGATCATTGAGCTGGTTGACCATCCCGCGGATCATGTTCTGACGCTCGGCCGGGGTCATATCGGCCGCGGCGGCAATATCGGCTTGGTTTGGCCCAACGCCGCGCGGCATCGGTGGCGTGTAGTCGTTTTCGCCCGCAAGCCATGCTAACTCGTTGATATTCTGACGAATCGTGGGCACCCAAGGCGCATCATCGGGCGAGTTGCGCAGCAAGCCGTCCCAAATGCGAAACGCTCGGTCCTCACGTGAATTCTGCACCATCATCAGGCCGACATAGTAAAGCGACAGCCCGTTTTCCGGATCTTTCTGCAGCGCGGTGGCAAAGACTTTCTCCGACTCGGGCGTGACAAGCCCCCCTGCGGCCACAACCATCAATTCGCCAAGCTGGGCGTAGTCATCGGCACTGGCTGCCTCGCCTTTGAGCGCCAGCAACCGCTGTTGCGCCTTCCAGGCCGCGTCAAAATTGCCCATCGCGGCTTCATTGCGCGCCAGCAATTCCAACCCTTTGGGGTCGTTTGGTTTTTTTGAAACGGCTTCGCGCAGTTTGACCATCAGTTCGGTGAATTTCGGGTCGGGTTTGGGCTGGTCAACCTGGCGCGCGGCGACCATTTTCTCGGCCGCTTCCTGTGTCGGGCGGCTGTCATAGCGTTTGTTGGCCAGCGCATAACGCTCGGCGATGGGCTGATCGGCATAGCCCTCAGCGCCCACCCGGCCATACAGCCAGAACGCCCCGCCAACCAGCGCAACAGCCCCGACGCTCAGCACGATCATCGCCCACTGAGGTGCGCGCGACGTGTCCGACCCCGCCTGCACTTTGCGGTCTGCCTCCAGCATCCGGCGCGAGATTTCAAGCTTGGCGCGCTCGGCCTCTTCGCGCGAGGTCACGCCGCGTTCGACATCGCGTTCGATATCGCGCAGCTGATCGCGATAAACCTGCACATCATATGACGCAGTCGGGGCTGGATCGCTTGCCCCCCCGCGCATCACGGCAAGTGCAAACAATAGCGTAATGATCGCGACAAGCGCGGCAGCGATAGTCCAGAACAGCATGGCGTTTCCTCTCCTTGCGCATTCATTTAGGCGAGAAATGCCCTGCCTGAAAGCCCCCAGCACCACGATGGAGCGCGATGTCGCAGCCTGATGTCGCTTTTTTCTCTGCAATGCCGCATCGGGGGGGCTGTCAAAGGGGCGCGCAGTCCATCACAAAGACAGATGAGAGTCGCCAGATCAGTTACCGAGGGCCGCCCATGAAACGCTATTCGATCTTTGCTGTCGCGCGCGAGGCGCTGCGCTATCACGCGGGATGGGAGCGGGCTTGGCGCAGCCCCGAGCCCAAGAAACGCTACAAGGTGGTCGTGATCGGCGCAGGCGGCCATGGACTGGCGACGGCCTATTACTTGGGCAAGGTGCACGGGATCACCGATGTCGCGGTGATCGAAAAAGGCTGGCTGGGCGGGGGCAATACCGGGCGCAACACCACGATCATCCGCTCGAATTACCTGCAGGACCCTTCGGCGGCGATCTATGAAAAGGCCCGCTCACTGTATGAGGGGCTGAGCCGCGATCTTAATTATAACGTGATGTTCTCGCCGCGCGGGTTGTTGATGCTGGGCCAGACAGAACATGAGGTGCGCGGCTATCAGCGCACGGTCCATGCAAACCGCCTGCAAGGTATCGCCACTGAATGGATCGGACCCGAACGCGTGAAGGAATTGGTGCCAATCCTCAATATCGACGGGCCGCGCTATCCGGTGCTGGGGGCCCTGTATCAGGCCCGTGGCGGCACCGCGCGCCATGATGCGGTGGCCTGGGGCTATGCGCGCGCCTGCTCAAGCATGGGGATGGATATCATTCAGCAATGCGAAGTCACTGGAATCTCGCAAAATGCAGGAAAAGTGACAGGAATCACCACGAGCAAGGGCGAGATCGGCTGTGAAAACCTCGCAATTGTGGTAGCGGGCCATAGCTCGGTTCTGGCCGAAATGGGCGGCTTCCGCCTGCCAATCGAAAGCGTGGCGCTGCAAGCTTGGGTGTCTGAACCCATCAAACCCTGCATGGATGTGGTCGTAATGGCCAACACCGTGCACGGCTATATGAGCCAATCGGACAAGGGTGAAATGGTGATCGGCGGCGGCACGGACGGGTTTAACAACTACACCCAAAGGGGCAGTTGGCATCATGTTGAGGAAACCACCCGCGCGCTGGTCGAAACCTTCCCGATCATCTCGCGTCTCAAGATGCTGCGCCAATGGGGCGGTATCGTGGATATGACGGGCGACCGCTCTCCGATCCTGTCCAAAACCCCGGTTGAGGGCATCTTCGTCAATTGCGGCTGGGGCACTGGCGGGTTCAAATCGATTCCCGGCTCGGGTTTTGCAATGGCCGAACTGATTGCGCGCGGCCACTCACCGCTGGCCGCCGAATTCAACCTCAACCGGTTTAAGGAAGGCCGTTTCATCGACGAGTCGGTGGCGGCAGGGGTGGCGCATTGATGGCGCAATCTGTCTTCCTCTTGACGAAAATATCCCGCGGGGGTCCGGGGGCGCGAAGCCCCCGGCGCCTGCCAAGCAAAGGCCCGCTGACATGCTGACCCTCACCTGTCCCTGCTGCGGCATTACCGCCGAGGAAACCGAATTCGCGCCCGGCGGCGAGGCCCATCTCAAACGCTTCGGCCCGGATTCCTCGGATGCCGACTTTGAGGGCTACCTGTTCGCGCGCAAGAACCCCAAAGGCGTGCATTTCGAACGCTGGCGTCACGCCTATGGCTGCGGCAAGTGGTTCTTGGCCGCGCGTTGCACCGCGACGCTGGAAGTCTTTGGCACCTACGCGGCGCAAACCCACAAGCCGCCTGCCGATTTGATTAAGAAAATCAAGGCGAAACGGCCCGAATGGGAGCCTCAAGCATGAGCACACGTCTAAGCAAGGGCGGTCGCCTGATTGATCGCGCAAAACGGCTGAATTTCACTTTCAACGGCAAGCCGATGCAGGGCTATGAGGGCGACACGCTGGCCTCAGCGCTGCTCGGGGCGGGGCAGGTGATGGTCGGGCGCTCGTTCAAATATCACCGCCCGCGTGGGATCATGGCCAGCGGCGTCGAAGAACCCAACGCGCTGGTGGGGCTTGGTCGCAACGCCCGTTTCGAACCCGATCAGCGCACCACCACGACCGAGCTGTTCGAGGGCGCGGAAACGCGCAGCCAGAACCACTGGCCCAGCCTTGAATTCGACGTTGGCGAGATCAACGACGCGTTCTACAAATTCCTTCCCGCAGGGTTCTACTACAAGACCTTCATGGCCCCGCAAGCCGCGTGGAAACACCTGTTTGAGCCGATCATTCGCAAATCCGCAGGGCTCGGCGGCGTGCCCAAAGAGGCCGATCCCGACCGCTACGAACAGGCCTATGCGCATTGCGATGTGCTGGTTGTGGGCGGCGGTGTGGCAGGGCTTGCGGCGGCGCTGCGCGAAGGGCGCGCGGGCAAGCGCGTCTGGCTGGTTGAGCAAAGCGCGTATTGGGGCGGGCGCACGCCTGTCGATGGCGGCCAGATCGACGGGTTCGAGGCTTGCGACTGGATTAAGACAACCCTGCAAGAGCTTGAATCGATGGAAAATGTCACGCTGCGCACACGGCTGATGGCGGCGGGTCAATATGATCATGGCTATGTCATCGGGCTGGAAAGCGTGGGCGATACCCGCCCCGGTGCTGACCTGCCGCGCCATCGTTTGTGGCGCATCCGCGCAGGGCGCACGATCACTGCGACGGGCGCAA
Source organism: uncultured Thioclava sp. (assembly GCF_913064665.1). Lineage (GTDB taxonomy): Bacteria > Pseudomonadota > Alphaproteobacteria > Rhodobacterales > Rhodobacteraceae > Thioclava > Thioclava arctica. The sequence goes on along the minus strand of NZ_CAJYBT010000009.1, from coordinate 42,914 downwards.
TCGAGCGCCCGCTGGCCTTCGCGGGTAATGACGTGCCCGGCGTGATGCTGGCCAGTGCGGTGCGCGATTATGTGGCGAATTGGGCGGTCTCGCCCGGGGATCGCACGGTGATCGTGACCAATAATGACGATGCCTATCGCACGGCGCTGGCGCTGCTGGATGCCGGGCTGTCGGTGCCCGCTATTGTGGATGCGCGCGAGACCAGTCACGGCGCGCTGCCCCAAGAGGTCAAGGCGCGCGGCGTGCGCGTGCTTGAGGGGCGCGCGGTGGCCAAGGTTTTGGGGCGCCAGCAGGTCTCGGGGGTGGAAATCTGCACACAGGCTGGCGAGGGCGGTGCGATTGAAACCATCGACTGCGACTGCGTGGCAATGTCGGGCGGCTGGTCGCCGGTTGTGCATCTGTGGTCGCATTGTGGCGGCAAGCTGATCTGGGACGCGGGGCAGGCGATGTTCCGCCCCGATCCCGAGCGCCCCCCCCTGGGCGCGGATGGCACGGCGATGGTGCAGGTGGTCGGTGCGGCCAATGGCGATCTGACCTTGGCGGCGGTCATGGGGGGGGCGGGGCTTGGCGCCTGTTCCAGCGATGAGGCCGCGATGATGCCGGTCTGGCAAATGCCGGCAGGCGCACCCCCTGCGTTGCGCTTCAAAAGCTTCCTTGATTTTCAGAATGACGTGAAGGTCTCGGATGTGCAGCTTGCGGCGCGCGAGGGCTATGAAAGCGTTGAACATACCAAGCGCTACACCACGCTCGGCATGGCGACCGATCAGGGGAAGTTAAGCAATATCAACGGGCTCGCCGTGCTTTCTGATGCGCTAGGTCAGCCGATCCCGGCCACCGGGACCACCACTTTCCGCCCGCCCTACACTCCGATCAGCCTTGGCGCGATCACTGCTGAGGCCAAGGGGCCGCTGTTCCAACCCCTGCGCCGCACGCCGATGCAAAGCTGGCACGAGGCGCGCCACGCCCATTGGGAGCCGGTGGGCCAATGGCGCCGCCCCTATTGCTATCCGAAAGCGGGCGAATCCCATCGCGAGGCGGTCAATCGCGAGATCACCAATACGCGCAGCAATGTCGGGCTGCTCGATGCCTCGACGCTAGGCAAGATCGTGGTGAAAGGGCCCGATGCCGGACGCTTCCTCGACATGCTCTATACCAACATGATGTCGACCCTGCCGGTCGGAAAATGCCGCTACGGGCTGATGTGCAACGAGAACGGCTTTCTAATGGATGACGGTGTCGTGGCGCGCCTGTCTGACGATAGCTGGCTGTGCCACACCACTTCGGGCGGGGCCGATCGCATCCACAGCTGGATGGAGGATTGGCTGCAATGCGAATGGTGGGACTGGAAGGTCTATACCGCCAATCTCACCGAGCAATTCGCCCAGATCGCAGTGGTCGGGCCCAAGGCGCGCCAGTTGCTGGAGAGGCTTGGCGGCATGGATCTGTCCAAAGAGGCCTTGCCCTTCATGCAATGGCTTGAGGGCAGGCTTGGCGGTTTCGACGCCCGCATCTTCCGGATCTCCTTCTCAGGCGAACTCAGCTACGAAATCGCCGTGCCCGCCTCGCAGGGCCTTGCGCTGTGGGAGAAACTGGTCGCCGAGGGCAAAGACCTTGGCGTCATGCCCTACGGCACCGAAGCGCTGCATGTGATGCGCGCTGAAAAGGGCTTTATCATGATCGGGGATGAGACCGACGGCACGGTGATCCCGCAGGATCTGGGGCTGAACTGGGCGATTTCGAAAAAGAAGTCCGACTACCTTGGAAAACGCGCCCAACAGCGCCCGCATATGACTGATCCCAACCGCTGGAAACTGGTCGGGCTAGAAACACTTGATGGCTCGGTGATCCCCGATGGCAGCCACGCCCCCGCAGATGGCTATAACGCCAATGGGCAGCGCAACACCCAAGGCCGCGTCACCTCAACCTATTATTCGCCCACGATCGGCAAAGGCATTGCGATGGGGCTGGTGCTGCACGGGCCCGACCGGATGGGTGAGGTGATTGAGTTTACCGGAGAGGGCGATGCGATGGTCAAGGCGCGCATCACCGATCCGGTCTTTTACGACAAGGACGGGGAGAAGCAGAATGTCTGACGCTGTGAGCGCCTTGCAAGGCGCAACGCATGAGGGCTTTGTCACCGTGGCCGAAGCCGGGCTGGTCGGGATGCTGTCGATCCGCTGTGATTTAACATCAAAAACGCTTCTCAAGGCGCTGAAGGCGCATGGTTTTCCCAAGCCTGAGCCGCGCCAGATCGTGGAAGCCGAAAGCGGCGCGTTGGCGTGGATGAGCCCGGATGAATTGCTGCTGATATGCGATCATGCGCAGGCCGCGCAACTGGCGCGGACGCTGTCGGAGGCGCTGGAGAAAACTCATGCGCTGATCGGTAATGTTTCGGATGCGCGCGCGCTGTTTCGCATCCAAGGCGCGAAATCCGATCAGGTCATCATGAAATTGTGCCCCGCCGATATCGCGGCTCTGCCCACGGGAGAGATGCGCCGCACGCGTCTGGCGCAAGTGCCTGCCGCGTTCTGGCGCTCGGGCCCAAATGAAATTTCGCTGATCTGTTTTCGCTCGGTCGCGAGTTACGTGATGGGGCTGCTCGAAATATCCGCGCGCCCCGGATCAGAGCTTTTCGAAACCGCCTCTCCTTCCTCTTGATCCAAATATCCCGGGGGAGGCTCCACAGGAGCCGGGGGCAGCGCCCCCAGCTTGACCGCTATTTGCCGATCCCCTGTGCCTCTCTCAATCAAGAGCATCGGTTGCTCTGCGGCACACAGCAAATCGCCGAGGTCAATTTCGATCTCGGCGTTCAGGTGCTTTGGATTTTCCGGATCCGGTGTGAGGGTGATCCTTCGGATTAAATTGACCTAGTGCGCGTTGGCTAGGTGCGCCGTGGCTGTCTTTGCGACGTGTCGGCCACCGACGCAGGGAGTTCCTGATCTGGCGCACCGCATCTGCAAGCTTTGCGCCTGGAACCTGCAGCCCTTCAACCCGCCGCAGCTTGGTGAGGAGGGCTTCCGGCTTCTCTCGTTTGTCTGAGATCTTCGGTCCCACCTCGCGTCCCATGACAGGCAATGCCTTTTTGGTCAGATGCTCAGTCCGGCTCGTTGACCTGATAGAATCAAAACGGCCCCGCGGTGGTGGCGGGGCCGGGCTGATGGCCGTCCGATTTTTGGCAATTTGCCGTCTTCGGCCATCAGGTGGGGAACGGGCCTGATGGCCGGGGCAGGCGCTCTTAGTCGAAGCGCAGGACGGAACTGCCGACCCAACCGGGAAGCTGGTCGGGGCGCGCGGGGGCGAAAATCTCGTAATAGACGGCCCCTTCGGGTCCGACGCCGATCGCAGCATGGCGCGACCCTGCAGGAAAGAAAATCAGATCGCCCGGATTGGCTTCCATCTCACGGTCGTCGATCGTGACCTTCACCATCCCCTCGACCATCACCAACAGCTGTTCGTTCTCATGCCAATGGGTCTTGCCATCGAACTCTGCGTCCGGTTCGGTCACGACACGCACGGCCGAGATCTTGTCGCCGCAAATTCCTTGCCGGTCCGAACCTGCGCGCATTCCGCCCACCGTGGGCAGCGCACTCCAATCAATCAACATCCTTGTCTCCCTTGCTAAGTTTTTGTGCCCAGGTATGCGCGGTCACAGGCTCTTGCGGAAATGCTCGGCGATCTGACCACGGGTGGTGACCCAGATATCGTCGCGGCCAGCGCATTTCTTGGCAATTTCCGAATAGGCCCAAGCCCCGGCGGGGCGACCGTAGCAATGGCAATGCACCAGAACATCGATGATCACCGGGTCGTCGGTATTGGCCAGCATATGCTCCAGCGCGTCATCGAAGACTTCCACGAATTGGCGCGGCGTCCGCCCGAACCGCATGGAGTGCGACAAGTCGTTGAAATCAATCGTCAATGGAATCGAAATCAGTTCGCCTTCGGGATAACGTTGCAGATAGGGCAGATCGCGATCAAGCATGTCCCCTTGCCATTCATATCCCGCACCAATCAGGCGGCGCATCGTGTCATGGCCAGCCGTCGCACGTGGGCTGATCCAGCCTTTCGGATGCTGCCCAAGCGCACCGCCCAGCAGATCCGTCGTCTGGGCAATGTATCGGGCATCGTCTTCAGCGCTCAACTTGGCGGGGATCAGATCCTGTGCGTAACCGTGCGCGACAATTTCATGCCCCGCCTCAATCACCGCGCGCAGCTGTTCGGGATCGCGTTCAGCGATTGCACCAGAGGTAAAGATATTGGCCGAGACCTCTGATTTCCCGAGTTCTTTCACGAGACGCTTGATCCCTGTTTGCGCACCGTAATTGCCGTAACTGTCGGCATTGGGATCAAAAACCCCGGCAGGGAGAGGATTGCCCATCGGCCCAACGCCCGAGGATGTACCCTCTGACCAGACTTCGTAGGCGATATTGAAAACGACCGCTACATGCCGGTCGCCCGGCCAACGGAAGCCTTTGGGGGCTTCGACGATTTCTGGTTGAACGTTATCTCGGGGCATGAGGCTTCTCCCTTGCTTGCGGCCATCTCCTGATGTGTTGATAGCGCCCCGGCGCACTGCATTACATTTCATATGCGGCAGGGCACACTGCATGTCGTGCATCATGCCCAGATAGAACGCTCATGCACCTCATTCATTTTGACATGAAGAATTTGCATCACCTTCAGGTAAAAACGGCTAACGCCCTCGGCCCGGGCTGTGCCAACCTCATCAGACACCGACGATGCCTGGGCCGGTCAGCCGCGCTTGGCGAGCATTGGTGAATGGGAGGAGAAATGATGAAACGGACATTGAGCAGTCTCGCGGCTGCGACCACAATTGCGATTGCCGCCCTGAGCGGCGCGGCGCAGGCTCAAAATATTGAGCTGAAGCTCGCCTGGCTGAGCGCCGACAGCCCTAATGACCCCTACGCGGTTACAGCACATGCTTTCAAAGACGCGATCGAGGCGGCTATGCCGGGCAAGGTCAGCGTCGCGCTGTTTCCCAACAGGCAGCTTGGAGACGAAAAGGACGTGCTGGAGAACATGCAGTTCGGCACGATCGACATGGGGGTGATCACCAACGCTGTGGTCGCGACGGTCGAACCAAGCTACCAACTGCTGGACCTGCCTTTCCTGTTTTCCAGCGCCGAGCAGGCACATAAGGTGCTTGATGGCCCGGTCGGCGAGAAACTGGCAGCCAATCTTGAAAAGCGCGGCGTGGTTTCGCTTGGTGCGGCCGAGGGCGGGTTCCGCAACATGATCAACAACGATCATCCGATCGAGAAACCCTCGGATGTTGAAGGCGTCAAGTTCCGCACGATGCAGAACCCGGTCTTTATTGACATGTTCAATTCGCTTGGCGGCAGCCCGGTGCCGATGGCTTGGGGTGAGGTCTATACCGCCGTTCAGCAAGGGACGATCGACGGGCTTGAAATTCCGTTGTCGGTTGTTCAGGCGAACAAGTTCCCCGAAGTGGTGAAATATGCCTCGATGACCCGGCATACCTATTCGGCGGTCCATCTGCTGATCTCGAAAAAGACACTCGATGGTCTGCCTGCAGATGTTCAGGCTGCGATCCGCGAAGCCGGGCACACAGCCGTGCTGGAGGAACGCAAGACCGTCGAAGCCAACGAATCCGTGGTCCGCGAAAAGCTTGTGGCGGAGGGGATGCAGATCAATGACGTAGCCGACCTTGCTGCCTTCCGCGAGAAAGTGAAAGGTGTCTACGGGCAATTCGCCAATTCGATCGGCCCGGATCTGCTGAAAGAAGCCGAAGACGCGGTCGCGCAAGACAATTGACAAGACGGCCCGGCGCCAGTCGATGCGCCGGGCCGCCGCCAGAGGGGAGGAGCCGATGAACCGCATCACAGCTGCCATCAGATGGCTGAGCGATTGGATCGCAAAGGTAACATCGGGCATTTGCGTGCTGCTGATCTTCGTGATGTTGGGGTTGCTGAGCTTGCAGGTCGCCATGAGGTACCTGTTAGGCGCCCCCCCAAGCTGGACCGAAGAGATGGCCATCATCCTGTTTTGCTGGGTGGTTCTGCTTTACGGGTCGGTCGGGCTACGGGAAGGATCGCAGGTGGCAGTCGATTTGCTTCCCGAGCGGTTCGAACGTATCCGCGCCGTTTCCGATCGGATCGTGCAGGTTCTGGTTCTGACCTTCGGGGGAATCCTTTTTTGGTCAGGCTGGTTCTATGTGTTGCGTACTCAGGGACAACGCACAGCAGCACTGCAAGCTCCCATCGACATTCTGTATCTGTCGGCCCCGGTCGCCGGTGCGTTGATCGCGCTGCATGCGATTGCGGCGCTGGTCTCGCCTCTCGCGCGTGACGACACGGCTCACGGAACCGGCGCCGATCCCTGGGAAGAGCCTTCTGACCCCTCGCCGCCTTCCGGCAGCGAAGCCCGGAACTGATTTAGAGAACGCGCGAAAAGGACGATCGAATGAGCGGTATCGGCTATGCCCTTGTCTTCGGGACGCTTGCGTTGGTGGTCGCGCGCGTCCCCCTTGCCCTTGCACTCGGGTTGTCCAGTGCGCTCGCGCTTTATTTGGCGCATATCGACATTGTCGTGCTGGCGCAGCGCTTCATTGCATCGACGCAATCCTTCAGCCTGCTTGCGATTCCCTTCTTTGTCCTTGCCGGCGACCTGATGACCAAGGGCGGTATTTCGCGCAGGCTCGTCAATGTCGCTGATGTGCTGGTGCGTCACCGGACCGGCGGGCTGGGCATGGTGATGGTGCTGGCGGCCGCCTTCTTCGCCGCCATTTCAGGATCTGCTCCGGCGACGACCGCCGCGATCGGTACGATCATGATTCCCGAAATGGAAAAGCGCGGCTATTCGCGGGCGTTTGCAGCGGCGCTCGCGGTATCAGGCGGGATCATCGGTCCGCTCATTCCCCCGTCGATCCCTCTGGTTATTTGGGGAGTGATGTCCGAACAATCGATCAGCCGCCTTTTCATGGCTGGTGTGGTGCCGGGGGTGCTACTGGCGGCCGGGTTGATGGTGATCAGCTGGTTCCATGCACGGCGCAACGCCATCCCCGTGCAAGCCCGCGCCAGCTGGCGGGAACGGCGCGCGGCGATCAACGAAGGCAAATGGGCACTGCTTGGCCCTGTCTTCGTTCTGGGCGGGATCTATGGCGGGATTGTCACCCCGACCGAAGCCGCCGTCGTCGCCGTAGTTTTCGCCTTGTTTGTCGGGCGGTTTGCCTATCGTGAATTGACCCTGACTTCGATCATCACCGTCAGCCGCGTGTCTGTACGCACGATGACGATGGTGATGTTCATCATCGCGGCGGCCAACGGCTTTGGCTGGCTGATCGCATTCGAACAGCTGCCCGCCAAATTGACCGGTGCGCTGTCGCAATTTGCGAATCACCCGGTGATCTACATCCTGATGCTCAATCTGGTCCTGCTGGTCATAGGCTGCCTGATGGACAACCTTGCGGCGATGATCATCCTGTCAAGCCTGCTCATCCCGATTGGCAATCAGCTGGGGATCGACCCGATTCAGTTCGGTGCGATGGTGACGATCAACTTCACCATCGGTATGGCGACGCCGCCATTCGGCTATGCTTTGTTCGTCGGTGCGGCGATCAGCAAACAGCCCATCGGGGCGATTTCTCGGGCGATGTTGCCGATGCTCGGGGTCATGGCGTTGGTGCTTTTGGCAACGGCCTTCGTGCCACCGGTGACCTTGTTCCTGCAATCCATTCTGCACTGAGCGCCTTACCCAGGCACCTGCACCATATGCAGTTATGACTGTATGTTATTCGCTTTGGTGCAGCATGCCCTCCCCCTAGGCTAGGTCAAGGTTTCTCGCAATGCGCGGGAATGGGAGGCACGATGAGCTGCAACGAAAGCCCTGTGCGGATCGGGATGATCCTGCCTTCGGGTAACATTTTGGCCGAAAGCCAGATCCGCGATATGGTGCCTGCCACTGCTGAGCTGCACGTGACCCGGCTGCGTCTTACCGGTAGCAGCGATGCCGATCTCGACGGGATGCTGACCGACCTGTCGCAAGCCGCTTCGCTTGTGGCCGATACGCGCCCGGACCTGATCGCGTTCAACTGCACGGCCGTTTCGACCCGCCGCCCCGGATCCGACACGGAAATCGCCGAACGGATCGAACGCGAAACAGGCTACCCCGCGATCACCACGGGCACCGCGCTGATCGAGGGGCTGCGCGCGCTGAACGCCCGGAAGATCGTTCTGGTCACCCCATATATCGACGCCGTAGTGGCCCGCGAGACAGCGTTCTTCGAATGGCACGGCGTCAAGGTTTTGGGCGCCCATGGCGCAGGTATCAACAGCAACTGGGACATGGCGCAGGAGCCCGAAGCGCGTTGGCAGGACATGTGCCTTGCCGCGCAAGATGACCGGGCCGAGGCCTATGTTCTCAGCTGCACCGCCATTCGCAGCCATCGCATCATCGCGCCGCTCGAAGAAGCTTTGCAACGGCCGGTTCTTACCAGCAACCAGGCCCTTGCATGGCTGGCCATGCGCCGCACCGGCGTCGCGCCGGATCGCTCCGGCTTTGGCAGATTGATGAAAATGCCCGTGGAGGACGGGTCTAACCAGTAGGGAGGAAAACTATGAAACTCGAACCGATCCGGATGGTCCTTGCGGCCGCGGCCGCAAGTGCGTGGATGCTTGCCACCCCCGCCACGGCCCAGAACTGGGATATGGCGACGCCTTATCCCGAAGCGAACTTCCATGAACAGAACATTTTGCAGTTCGCCAAGGATGTGGAACAGGCCACCAATGGAAAGTTGACGATCTCGGTCCACACTGGCAATTCGCTGATCCCCCATCCTGAAATCAAGAATGCGGTGCGCAACGGCACCGTTCCGATGGGTGAGTTTCTTTTGGGCCGGCTTGCCAATGAAAGCCCAATCTACGAACTGGACCTGTTGCCATTCGCTGTCGATGGCTATGGCGAAGCGAAAAAGATGTGGGATGCCTCGCGCCCGGTCATCGAGAAAAAGTTGGCGCAACAAAACCTCAAGGTTCTCTTCGCCGTGCCGTGGCCGACCAACGGCCTCTACTCGAATAAGCCGCTCGAGTCGGTCGAGGATCTGCGCGGGCTCAAGCTGCGAACCTATAATGCCACGACCGACCGGCTCGCCCAGTTGACCGGCGCGGTGCCCACACAGGTCGAAGTGCCCGATATCCCGCAGGCATTCGCGACGGGCCGGGTCGATGCGCTGATCACTTCGGCCTCGACCGGGGTATCCATTTCGGCATGGGATTTCGTCAAGCGCTACACCAAGGTCAATTCCTTCCTTGGCAAGAACATCGTGGTGGTCAACGCCCGCATGTTTGACGCCCTGTCCAAGGAGGAACAGGACGCCCTGATGGAAGCTGCAGCAACGGCCGAGCAACGCGGCTGGCAACTGTCCGAACAAAACAATGCCGACGCGGCCAAGACGCTCGCCGAGCACCAGATGACGGTGGAGGATGCCTCGCCCGAACTGGTCGCAGGTCTGCAGAAGGTCGGCGCCGAGATGTTGACCGAGTGGCGCAAACGCGCAGGTCCCGAGGGCGAAGACATCCTCAAGGCGATGGGCAAGTAAACCGAAGGTCCGGGGCATGGCCTGTCCATGCCCCGGACCAGTAACGGGAGGTTTTCGATGCGACGCTTTCTCGACCCAATCTACCGGCTGGCCGAATTTCTGGCGGCGCTGCAAGTGGTGGCGATTTTGACGATCATGTTGCTGCAGGTCGGCTTCGGTCTGCTCGACAGAGGCGCACAAGCCTTCGGCGAACCCGCGCCCGGGCTCTCGGTGCCGGCCTATGCGGAATTTTGCGGCTTCCTTCTCGCGGGCTCGATCTTTCTTGGCACCGCTGGCGCATTGCGGGCGGGCGCGCATGTCCGGGTCACCTTGCTGTTGGGGGCGTTGCCCACGTCTGCGGCACGGGCGATGCAAATCGCGACAAGCGCATTGGCCTGCATCCTGGTGGGCTATTTCACGATCTGCGCGGGCGAAATGGCGCTGCAAAGTTGGCAATTCGGAGATCGGTCTTTGGGAGCGGTTTCCATTCCGATGTGGATCCCTCAGGTGCCGATGGTTTTGGGCCTTGCGATCATGACCGTCGCGCTGGCCGATCTGGCGCTGGCTTTTCTGCGCGATGCCCCCCCGCCATGGGGCGAAACCGAAGGCTTTGGAGGCGAATAACGATGGATGCAATTGTTGCGATCGTCACGCTTGGCGCGCTGGTCGGACTGCTTGCCATGGGCTTGTGGGTCTCGCTGGCGCTGTTGGCGGTGGCCGCGCTGTCGGTAACCTTGTTCACGCATGTCCCGATGGGTCAGTTGATGGCGAGCGCGGGCTGGAGCTCGACCGCCTCTTATCCCCTGACCGCGCTTCCACTTTTCATCTGGATGGGAGAAATCCTGACCCGGTCACGTCTGTCGGCCTACCTGTTTGACGGATTGGCCCCATGGCTGCGGCGACTGCCCGGCGGGCTGGTTCATGTGAACGTCATCGGCTGCGGTGTCTTTGCGGCGGTCTCTGGTTCATCGGCGGCCACCTGCGCCACGGTCGGCCGGATGTCGGTGCCAGAACTCAAACGCCGCGGCTATGACGAGTCGCTGATCTTTGGCACCTTGGCAGGCTCGGCAACGCTGGGCCTACTGATCCCGCCTTCGATCATCCTTATCGTCTATGGCGTCTCCGCCGAACAGTCGATCGCGCGGTTGTTCATCGCCGGCGTGGTGCCGGGGCTGATGCTGATCGGACTGTTCATGGGATATGTGATGATCCGCGCGACGCTTTCGCCCGGGCTTGTTCCTGCGCCCGAGCCCGCGATCCCTTTCGCCCAAAAACTGCGCTTGTCGCGTCGCTTGATCCCGGTCGTGGCGCTGATCGTCGGCGTCATCGGGTCGATCTATGCCGGACTGGCAAGCCCGACGGACGCGGCTGCAATCGGGATCCTCTTGTCGCTTATCGTGGTTGGCCTGTCCGGCGACCTTACCTGGAAAACGTTCCGCGACGGCCTGTACGGCGCTGTCCGCACCAACTGCATGATCGGCCTGATCGTCGCCGCGGCGAGTTTCCTGACCGCCGCGATGGGGTTCATTGGCCTGCCCGCCAATCTTGCCTCTTGGATCGGCGAGATGGGTCTGAGCGCCTCCGCACTGATTGCAGCCCTGACGCTGGTCTTCATTTTTCTTGGCTGCCTTCTGGATGGTGTCTCCATCGTGATCCTGACCACGGCGATCATCTTGCCGATGGTTCAGGCCGCGGGCATCGACCCCTTGTGGTTCGGAATCTATCTGGTGGTTACCGTGGAGATGAGCCAGATCACCCCGCCCGTCGGGTTCAACCTGTTCGTTATTCAGGGGATGACCGGCGCGAATATTCTGCGCATCGCCCGCGCGGCGTTTCCGTTCTTTCTACTGATGCTCGTCGCGATCTTGCTGCTCGTGCTGTTTCCGGGGCTTGCCACGTGGCTGCCGGACGCCATGCTTGGATCGTGACATATAGCCGAGGATAGACCATGCCCGATCAGACCAATTTACGCCGCTTCGACCTAAATCTTCTGGTGATCTTTCAGGCGATCCTGTCGCAAGGATCGGTCGCTGGCGCGGCCGATGCAGTGGGGCTGTCGCCCTCGGCTGTTAGTCACGCGCTGGCCCGGTTGCGGGTCATGTTTAACGACGAACTGTTCCGGCGCACCCCGAACGGGTTAGAGCCGACCGAACGCGCTCTGGAAGTCGGGCTGGAGATCGGCGAAGGACTTCATCACATCTCGACCGCGATCGACATGCAGCAGCGTTTCGACCCGTCCATGAGCGATCGGGTCTTTACCATGCAGATCGCTGATTACGTTTCCGGGATGGTTCTGGCACCACTGGCCCAGCGACTGGAGGCGGACGCGCCGGGGGTCTCGGTAAACGTGATCCCCTTCGGCACGGGCACCGAGGCGGGACGCAAGCAGACGGATGTTCAGATCATGTTCGCCCCCGAGGCGAGCCTGTCAGCCGCGGTGCGGACGCGGCGACTGCTGGACGACCGTTTTCTAGTGGTGATGCGGCAAGAGCATCCCGCTGCGCGCGAGGATTTGACTGTCGAACGCTATGCCAGTCTGCGCCATGCGCGGATCTCGCCAGCAGCGATCGGCACGACGCTGATCGACGATGCACTTGCGCGGCGCGGGTTGCAGCGGCGTCAGGTGATCACCGTGCCCTCGTGGTTCGATCTGCCGCAGATCATCGAAACGACCGACCTCATCGCCGTCGTTCCCAGCGAATGGCTGAAGGCCGACAGTCGGCTGGCGGCACTTGTTGCGCGGGAATTGCCGATGAGCGAGGTCGGCTTTTCGGTCGACCTGCGCTGGGATGCGCGCAGCGACCGTGACCCAGGTCAGAAATGGTTTCGCGACGTGATCTACAAGATCTTCGCCGAAATCATCCAAGGCGAACACTGATGCGCCAAACGCCGAAATTTTCAAAATCTGGAAAAGGAGAATGTAGATGGATCTTGGTTTGAATGGAAAGGTGGCACTGGTATTGGGCGCCGGTGGCGGATTGGGTAGCGCCATCGCCACCAGCCTTGCCGCCGAGGGCACCACTGTGGCAGTCGTCGATCTTGATCAAGGCGCCGCAGACGCAACCGCCAAGGCAATCACGGATGCGGGCGGCAAAGCGATGTCTCTTGCCTGGGATCTTGGCAAGATCGACGATATCGATGCGCATGTCTCAAAGATCGAAGCCCAACTTGGCCAGGTGGACATTCTGGTCGCAATCACCGGTGGCCCGCCGCCCGGAACCGTGAACGGCCAAAGCCCTGACATCTGGCGCAAGTTCTTCGACTCGATGGTGGTTTCGGTCATGGCGATCACCGATCGCGTATTGCCGGGAATGCGTGAACGTGGTTGGGGCCGGATCATCACCTCGACCTCGTCGGGCGTTGTCTCCCCGATCCCCAATCTCGGTCTGTCGAACGCGCTACGGCTCAGTCTGGTCGGCTGGTCCAAGACTCTCGCCGGAGAAGTTGGCAAAGACGGCGTCACCAGCAATATCGTCATGCCAGGCCGCATTGCGACCAAGCGCATTACCTTCCTTGACGAGAAGAAAGCCGAGCGCGAAGGCCGCAGCGTCGAGGATGTGCGCGCGCAAAGCCTCGCGGCGATCCCGATGGGGCGGTATGGCGACCCCGAGGAATACGCCGATATGGTCACCTTCCTCGCTTCGGAACGTGCCTCCTACATCACGGGGAGCCAGATCCGTATCGATGGCGGCTATATCGCTAGCATCTGATCGTGGCCCTATGCGCTCGCCCGGTCGGGCGGGCGCATTCCAACGACGACGTCGGTCATCGCCATACGCCCCCGTCGAAGACGTGTCCCCCTAATCGGCAAATTCGCGCCCGCAGCCCGACGTCTTTTCGCCGCCAATCCGCACGAATAGATCAAGTCAAACCGTGCGATCTTTTGCAGGAAGGGAAGGGTGCATCCTTGGACACGTGCGTCACGAGAGCGCCACAACCACGCCGTCAGAGCTGCAATACAGCGATTGCAAGCTTGGCTCGCGCAACTGAGCTGGGTGCTTGGCATCGTGGTGGGACGCGTTGAACCCAGAGCCGTAGCTCGGGCGAAACAAGTGTAATGAGCGCTCCCAACCTACAGCGGACCTCATATGCAGGCGAGGCTAAACACGTAGGTTGCCGTTACATATTGTCGATAAATGAAATTTATAGTTGTCATTTCATATAATAGACTATTAGAGTTTAAATTTCATGAATGCCGTCGTGTGTCTGGTCTTTGACACATCCGACGGGCAGCGGCAGGAGACCTTCATGATCGCGAACGAACCCTCTGTCCTTGCGAACTCCCTTTGGGCGGCGACGGCCCAACCTGTGCCCGATTGCGCACCTTTGGACAGCGCAGCCGAGGCCGAAGTGGTGATCATCGGCGCCGGCGTAACAGGGCTTTCGGCCGCGTTGCACCTGAAGGAACACGGAATCGACACCATGGTTCTTGAGGCCGAGACTCCAGGCTGGGGGGCGTCCGGGCGCAATGGTGGTCAGTTCAATCCGGGGCTGAAATACGATCCGGACGCGTTAATCGCACGCTTCGGACAAGCCATGGGGGAGCGTATGCTCCATCTATCGGGGAGCGCTCCGGATCTGGCCATGGCTCTGATTGCGCGTCACGAGATTTCCTGCGACGCGCTGCAATCGGGCTGGATCCAGCCGGCTCATGACGCGGCCTCGATGCGGGCGCTGGAGCGCCGCGCAGAGCAATGGGCGCGCCATGGCATCTCACTGCAGCTGCTTGATCGAGAGGCCGTGACGCAGATGATCGGCACCAAGATCTATATTGGCGGATTGCTGGATCCGCGCGGCGCCAATGCGCACCCATTGAATTACACGCTTGGTCTGGCGCGAGCGGCCCGGGCAGCGGGTGTGCGCATTCATGCAAAGACTCGTGTTACTTCATTGAAAACAAATGGAGACTTTACGCTGGTCCAGACCGCCGCAGGCCCAGTTCGGGCGCGGCGTGTGCTGATCTGTACCAATGCCGAGACAGACGGGCTGTGCCCTCCGCTGGAGCGAACTCTGGTGCCCGTACGCTCGGTGCAGGTGGCGACAGCCCCTCTGCCCGACGATATCCGCCGCACCATCCTGCCGGGGCTGCAGGCGGCCTCGGACAGCAGACGGGTGATGGTCTATTACAAGATGGATGGGGCAGGGCGACTGCTAATGGGCGGGCGTGGCGACTATAGCAACGCCACCACCGCCAAGCTGCAAGAGAACCTGCGCCAAGTCAGCCGCAAGATGTTCCCGCAACTGGGGAATGTGCCCTTCGAATATGCTTGGGGCGGGTATGTGGCGATGACGGCCAGCCATCTGCCGCATCTGTCACGGCTGGGTGAAGGGGTGATGTCGGCGACGGGGTTCAATGGGCGGGGACTGGCGCTTGGAACTGCGATGGGAAAGGTGCTGGCCGACTGGGCTGCAGGCGTGCCCGAGGCGGCGCTCGACTTCCCAGTCACGCCCGCGCGACCGCTTCCTTTCCATTTCTTGCGCAAGCCCGCCGTTCGCTCTGCTGTGGTGCTATTTCGCCTGCGCGACACACTGGGGCTCTGAGTCTTGAAAATGTGAAGAGGCGCACGGAAATTTTACTAAAAATGAAATTTGATGTTGCTATTTCATTTTTGGCACTTAAAGTAATAATTATTCACGAAACCGGCATGGCAGGAAACCAAATGCGCCCCAGACACGCCCTGACAAACGGAACCGGTTTCCGGGCAACGATGTCGCTGCCCGGCGTTTTGGTCACTTTCGGACTGGTGCTGTTTGCGATGGTGCTTGTGGTGGCTTTGGCCTTCCGGATCAACGACGGTGCCTTCCTGAAGGGGCCAATGTCACTCGCGAATTTTATCACGATACTGACCGATAGCCTCTATGCGCGGGTGATGCTGCGCTCGCTGTGGATCTCGGGGCTGGTGACGCTGGCGACAGTGGCGACCGCCTATCCGGTAGCCTGGTATCTAGCCTTCCATGCGGGCAAGCGACGTGGCCTGATCTTGTTTCTGGTCACCTTGCCGTTCTGGACAAGCTACCTGCTGCGAGTCTTCGCCTGGAAGGTGGTCCTGGCCTACAATGGGGTGCTGAATTCGGCCATGGTCAGCCTAGGGATCTGGGACCAACCATCGACCGCGTTCCTGAACAACCCCACCGCCGTCATCATTACATTAGCCCATGCTTATGCTCCGTTCGCAATCTTGCCGATCTTTGTGGCGCTGCAGACGATCCCGAGATCGCTGATTGAGGCATCCTCCGACCTCGGGGCGAGCCGGACGCAGGTTTTTGCCCGCATTATTCTGCCGCTGTCGATGCCCGGAGTGCTCGGCGGCGCGCTGGTCGTCTTCGTGCCTACCATTGGCGACTATGTGACACCTGCCATGCTAGGAGGCCCGTCGAGCACGATGATCGGCAATCTTATTCAAGCCCAGTTTGGCAAGGCCAACGACTGGCCCTTTGGCGCGGCGCTGGCCGTGGCCACAATGCTCGTGATCCTGATCGCCGTGATTTTGCTGCGCCAGGCCGACCGTCGCTGGGGGAGCCGCGTATGAAATCCTCGCGTATCCTGCCCGCCTATGTAGGGATCTATATTGTCTTTCTCTACTTGCCGGTGGCGCTGATCCCGCTGTTCTCTTTCAACGACGCGATTCAGGCGGCCTTTCCGCTTAAGGGCGTCACGTTGTCTTGGTATCGTACGTTGTTGGAGACCCCGGCAATTGGCCAGGCACTGATCAACAGTCTGATCATCGCCACAGCCGCCGCCGCGATTTCCACGCTCTGCGCTACCACGATCTCTTATCTCGACGTTTTCCCACGGCCGGTTCTGTCGCGGCTGGTTTCGGGGCTGGCGCGAATGCCGATCCTGATCCCGGGCGTAATTGTGGGGATTGCATTGCTGATCCTCGTGAACCTCGCGGGGCTTGGCCCCTCACGCCCGGCGATCGTGATGGGGCATGTGCTGGTCTGCCTGCCTGCTGCGGTGACAGTGATCCGCGCGCGCTTCGTCGCGATCCCGCAAAGCTTGGCCGAGGCTGCATCCGACCTTGGCGCCTCGGACTGGACGGTGTTTCGTCGTGCGATCCTGCCATTGGCCGGGTCTGCCATCGCCTCGGCCTTCACGCTGGCCTTCCTGACCTCGTTCGATGAATTCATCGTGGCCTATTTTCTTTCCGGCACCGAACCCACCCTGCCGCTTTATATCTGGAGCCAGCTGCGCTTCCCGAAATCGCTGCCCGTCGTGATGGCGCTTGGCACGCTGATCCTGCTGGCGTCAGTCATCCTGGCGACGCTGGCTGAGGTTCTGCGCCGCCGCAGCCGGATCTGACAGGCACATCCCAAAAGAAAAAACGAAACGATAATCAACAACACGGAGGTCCAAAAATGAAACAAGAATTCCTGCTCACGACATCCTTGGCCGCATTGGCGATGCTAGCGGCTCCAGCTTTGGCTGACGGCAAACTGGCATATTTCACTTGGTCAGGCTATGAGCTGCCAGTCTTTCATGAAGGGTACACCGCCGCCCATCCCGACGCGTTGGATGTTTCGGTTTTTGGCGATGACGACGACGCCTTCACCAAGGTAAAGGCAGGCTTCCATCCGGATCTGGCGCATCCCTGCTATGACAAGATCGCGCGCTGGAACGCCGAAGGCCTGCTGCAACCGATCGATACCTCGCGCATCAAAAACTGGAACCACATCTTCAAGGTCTTCCGCGAACTGCCCGACATTCAGGCCGGTGACGGAAAGGTCTGGATGGTCCCGTGGGACTGGGGCAACACCTCGATTCTTTACCGCACCGACATGGTCGCTCCCGACGCCGAAATGAGCTGGAATATGCTGTGGGATCCGCAATATGCGGGGCGCCTTGCGACCATTGACGCGGTGCATGATACGCCGCTGGTTGCAGCTGTATTGACCGGGGTGAACCCGTTCGACATGTCCGACGCCGATCTGGAGACGGTCGCCAACAAGCTGCGCGAACAGCGCCCGCTGCTGACCACTTACACCACTGACATGACCTCGATCGAGCAGTCTCTGGCCTCGGGCGAGCTTGCCGCCGCGATGACCTGGAACGCCTCGGCCGTGGCGCTAAAGGCGCAAGGTGTGCCGGTCGAGTTCATGAATCCGAAAGAGGGTATGCTGACCTGGACCTGTGGCTTCGTGATGCTGAAGGATGCGCAGAACGTTGATCTAGCCTATGACTTCATCAACGCTCGGCTCGATGCGAACTCGGGCAAGCATCTGATCGAGGATTACGGCTACGGGGCTTCGACCGATAGCGCCTTTGCGGAAGTCCCCGCCGAGACGCTCGACGAGTTGAAACTGCCCGCAGATCCGCAGAAGATGCTGGAGACGACCATCTTCACCGGGCCAATGAAGCAGAACGACGCGCTCGCCAAGATGTTCGAACGCATCAAGGCCGGTGGCTGAAACAGCGGGGCGCCGGCAATCGGCGCCCCTTACCTACCGCGACGACAGGAACCCTATGACCCGTGATACCCCCCCCTCAGCTGAAACAGCGCGCAAGCCTGCGGACAGCAATCTGGCCGACATTCTGGTGGGCCGTCGCCTGCGCGCGCTGCGACTTGAAGCGGGGCTTTCGCTCGCCGATCTGGCCGGGCAGGCCGGGATTTCGGTTGGCGCGCTCAGCCAGATCGAGCGCGGGGTCTCCTCGCTTCGTGTGCGCACGATCTGGCCGCTGGCCGCCGCGCTGGGGATTGAGCCCTCGCTGCTGCTGGACGAGGGGTCAGAGGGGAATGACATCTACTGCGTCCGCGCCCAACGCCGTCGTGATCTGCCGGTACGTTCCGAAGGGATCCGCAAACAGTTGCTGTCGCCCCCCGGCGCTACCCTTACCGGGATGACCGTCGAGATCGAGCCGGGCGGCGGCACTGCAGAGGCCTATGCGCACCAAGGCCACGAATTCGGGTATGTGATGACCGGCTCGGTAGACCTGATCATCGACGGCACCACCTATCTTTTGCGCCAAGGCGACAGCTTTGCCTTTCGCTCGACGCTGCTTCACGCTTTCAGCAATAATGGTGAAGAGCGTTGCGTCATTATCTGGGTGAATACCACCAAGCCATCGGAGATCCGGGATGACTACTGATCCGCTCCTCAGCCTACGCGGGGTGTCGAAGGATTTCGGCGGCGGCGTCTTCGGACTGAAGGACATCGACCTCGACATCGCCTCGGGCGAATTTGTCAGCCTGCTCGGCCCCTCTGGCTGCGGTAAGACCACCACGCTACGAGTCATCGCCGGATTCGAGCCCGCTACTGCCGGGGAGGTCCTGCTCAACGGGCGCGAGATCGGGCATTTGCCCGCCAATCGCCGCCCCGTAAACACCGTATTTCAGGATTATGCGGTCTTTCCGCATATGAACGTGGCCGAGAACGTGGGGTTTGGCCTTTCGGTGCGCGGCACCGGGGCGCGCGAGATCACGCGCCGGGTCGCCGAGGCGCTGGAAATGGTGGGGCTGGGCGACAAGGCCAAACGCCCAGTTGCAGCACTTTCGGGTGGGCAGCGGCAGCGTGTGGCACTGGCTCGAGCCATCGTTTGCGAGCCGCAGGTGCTATTGCTCGACGAACCGCTCTCGGCGCTTGACGCGTCCCTGCGCGAACAGATGCAGGTCGAGCTCAAGAACTTGCAAAACAGGCTGGGAACTACCTTCATTTTGGTCACTCATGACCAAACCGAAGCCCTGTCGATCTCGGACAGGATCGTGGTGATGAATGGCGGCCAAGTCGAGCAGATCGCCACGCCGGCCGAACTCTACGACCGTCCCGCCACCCGGTTCGTAGCGAGTTTCATCGGCACCATGAACCTGCTCGCGGGCCGCGTCACCGGCGACGGACAGGTCGAAAGCGCGGGTTTTGTGCTGCCGGTCGAAGGCGCCGGAGCGCTTGCTGCGGGGACTGCGGTGACGTTAGGCCTGCGCCCCGAAGACCTAATCCTTGCGCCGATTGGCGCTGGTGCGCGGCTGACCGTCAAGACCACGGTCTTCCACGGGCGCAGCCTGCGGGTGATCGGGCGGCTGAACGATGGTGCCGAAGTGGTGCTTGACGTGCAACGTGCCGCCTCGGCCGGGCTGCCCGCCGACGGTGGTGCCGCCGCCCTTGCCCTGCGCCCCGGCGCTGGCGCCATCCTGCTTCCGGCCTGATTGGCCACTGACATTTGGAGACGACGATGACCAACGCCCAGAATTTTTACATCGACGGCGCATGGGTGCCCCCCGCAGTCCCGGCCGAGCTTGAGGTGATCAACCCCGCGACGGAACAACCCTATGCGAAGATCTCACTTGGTGCCGAGGCGGACGTGAACCGCGCCGTGGCGGCCGCGCGCGCAGCCTTCGCCGGCTGGGCCGCGACCCCGGTGACCGAGCGCATCGCCGCCGCGAAACGCCTGCTTGCGGTCTACAATGCCCGGTACGAGGAGATGGCGCAGGCGATCAGCCTTGAGATGGGCGCGCCGATCACCTGGGCGCGCGAGGCTCAGGCTTTTGCCGGATCGGGCCACCTTGAAGCGGCGATTGCCGCCGCCGAAACCTTCGAATGGGAGGCTCCGCGCGGCACCACTATGATCCTGCGCGAACCCGTTGGCGTTTGCGGACTGATCACGCCGTGGAACTGGCCGATGAACCAGATCATGTGCAAGGTGGCGCCGGCACTTCTGGCGGGCTGTACCGTGGTCCTCAAACCGTCGGAAATCGCACCGATGTCGGGGGTGCTCTTTGCCGAGTTCATCGACATGGCGGGTTTCCCAAAAGGCGTCTTTAACCTAGTGAACGGCACCGGCACGGATGTAGGGCAGGTGATGTCGGGGCACCCGGATATCGACATGGTCAGCTTCACCGGCTCGACCCGCGCCGGCATTAGTGTGGCACGTACGGCCGCCGAAACGGTAAAGCGCGTGGCGCAGGAATTGGGCGGCAAATCTCCGAATATCATTCTCCCCGATGCCGATCTTGAAAAGGCGGTGACCGAAGGCACACTCGCCGTGATGAGCAACACCGGACAGTCCTGCGATGCGCCAACCCGGATGCTGGTTCCTGCCGAATGCATGGCGCAAGCCATGGCGATCGCCCGCGCCGCTGCGGAAACCGTGGTGGTGGGTAATCCGGCGGACGAGGCGACCACCATGGGGCCGCTGGTCTCGGCTCTGCAATTCGACAAGGTTCAGCGGCTGATCGAGACGGGTATTTCCGAAGGTGCTACCTTGGCGACCGGTGGCCTGGGCAAACCAGAAGGGCACAACATCGGCTATTTCGTGAAACCCACTGTCTTTGGCGATGTCAGCAGCGAGATGACCATCGCGCGCGAGGAGATCTTCGGTCCTGTGCTGTCGATCCTGTCCTACACGAACCTTGATGAGGCGATCGCGATCGCCAATGACACGGTCTACGGGCTGGCCGCCTATGTGCAGTCGGGCGATCTCGAGCGCGCCCGAGGGGTCGCTCGTCAACTGCGCGCCGGGTCGGTCTATTTGAATGGGCCTGACTGGGATCTCTTCGCGCCTTTCGGCGGCTATAAGCAGTCGGGCAACGGCCGCGAATATGCCGACTGGGGGCTTCACGACTTCACCGAGATCAAGGGCGTCGTCGGCTGGGACTGAGCCCCGCAAGAGCAAAGCGTGGGCCGAGCGCTGCCCGATACTGACACGTGTCGGGCGGCGCGAGGCAGGCCGCGACGGTCACCAAAACCGACCAATGGCATGACTGCGGCGAAAGTCTGGAGGGTCTGTATTGGGCCGATATTGCCCCCTAGGCCTTTCAATCGCTCGCAATTTCTTGTCCGTTATTGGTGCCAGCAAATCATGGGCAAACTCGGCCTCCCTCTTTGGTTATGAATTGTCGCTATCTGGCGACGGGGGTAGCGCCTCTCTCTGCCGCAAAGAAAATTGCGAACAGATGCCGAACATGGGCTTGGCCTTGGCGCGCGCAAACGCTAGATTGCCGCTATGACCGAGGCTTTTGATGATGATCCCTATGAAGGCGCGATGAGCCTGTCGCAACGTGCCATGTCGGCGCGCGGCACGCCCTATCTGGATGGGCTGAACACCGAACAACGCGCTGCGGTCGAGGCGCTGGACGGCCCGGTCTTGATGCTGGCGGGGGCGGGCACGGGCAAGACCCGTGCGCTGACCTGCCGAATCGCGCATCTGCTTAACACGGGCCGCGCGCGTCCCAATGAAATTCTGGCCGTGACCTTTACCAACAAGGCTGCGCGCGAGATGAAGGAACGTGTCGGCGCGCTTTTGGGCACGGGCGGGGAGGGGATGCCTTGGCTTGGCACCTTCCACTCGGTCTGCGTGAAATTGCTGCGCCGCCACGCTGAACTGGTCGGGTTGAAGTCAAATTTCACCATTCTGGATACCGATGACCAGATCCGACTGCTCAAGCAGCTCATTCTCGCCGCCGATATTGACGAAAAGCGCTGGCCCGCGCGCCAGTTGGCCGGGCTGATCGACGGCTGGAAGAACCGAGCGCTCACCCCTGAAAAGGTGAAGGGGCGCGAAACGGCGGCGTTCAACAATCGCGGGTCAGAGCTGTATGACAGCTATCAGGCCCGGCTGAAAACGCTCAACGCGGTCGATTTCGGCGATCTGCTACTGCATATGGTCACGATTTTTCAGACCTACCCGGACGTGCTCGAACAGTATCAGCGCTGGTTCAAATACATCCTCGTCGATGAGTATCAAGATACCAACGTCGCGCAATATCTGTGGCTGCGGCTGCTGGCGCAGGGGCATCGCAATATCTGTTGCGTGGGCGATGACGACCAGTCGATCTATGGCTGGCGCGGCGCGGAAGTGGGCAATATCCTGCGGTTCGAAAAGGATTTTCCCGGCGCGACCGTCATTCGGCTTGAGCAGAATTACCGCTCCACCGAACATATTCTGGCCGCTGCCTCGGGGTTGATCGCGCAGAATGCGGGCCGTCTGGGCAAAGAGCTGTGGACGCAGGCCGAGGGCGGCGACAAGGTGCGTCTGATCGGCCATTGGGATGGCGAGGAAGAGGCGCGCTGGATCGGCGAAGAGGCCGAGGCCATTCAACGCGGCACGCGCGGCAATGCCCCGGTGAGCTTGAACGATCAGGCGATTCTGGTGCGCTCCAGCTATCAGATGCGCGCCTTTGAGGATCGGTTTTTGACCATTGGTCTGCCCTATCGCGTGATTGGTGGCCCACGGTTTTATGAACGCCTCGAGATTCGCGATGCAATGGCCTATTTCCGTCTTGCGATCAGTCCCGAAGATGATCTTGCCTTTGAGCGCGTGATCAACACGCCCAAGCGCGGTCTTGCCGACAAGGCGCAAAGTCGCATTCAGATCGCGGCGCGCGAGAACGGGCTGAGCCTGCTTGATGGGGCCAAATTGCTTCTGCAAGAGGGCGCGCTGTCGGGCAAGGCGGCGGGGCAGTTGCGCCTGTTCGTGGAGAATGTCACCCGCTGGCATGGCGAAATTCGGGCCGCATCGCCCGCGACGGCCAGCACGGCGGCGCTGGATGATGATCAGTTGATCGAGCCCGATGCCGCGGGCGTGGCACCGGCCAATGACTTGTCCCATGTCCGTCTGGCCGAAGCGATCCTTGAGGAATCGGGCTATAGCGAGATGTGGCTCAACGACAAGACGCCCGAGGCGCCGGGCCGTCTGGAGAACCTCAAGGAACTGATCAAGGCGCTGGAACAGTTTGAAAACCTTCAGGGATTTCTCGAACATGTCTCGCTGATCATGGATAATGATAAACAAGAGAATGACGATAAAATCTCGATCATGACGCTGCATGGCGCCAAGGGGCTGGAATTTCCCGTGGTCTTCCTGCCGGGCTGGGAGGACGGGCTGTTTCCCTCGCAGCGCTCGATGGATGAAAGCGGGCAGAAGGGCCTCGAAGAGGAACGCCGCCTTGCCTATGTCGGAATTACCCGCGCCGAGCAGCTTTGCACGATTTCCTTCGCAGGCAACCGGCGCGTTTATGGTCAATGGCAAAGCCAGATGCCCTCGCGCTTCATCGATGAATTGCCCGGTCGTCATGTCGATGTGCTGACCCCGCCGGGCCTGTATGGCGGCGGTATGGGCGGTGGTTTTGGCAGCGATGTGGCCGCAAGCCCGGCGATGGCGGACCGCGCCGCGCGCGCCGATGTCTATAACTCACCGGGCTGGCGGCGTTTGCAGCAATCGACTGCGCGCGGTGGCACCGTCTACAGTTCACCCAAGCCGCGCGGCAAACCTGTGATCATCGACGCCGAAGAGGCTGCCGCGTTCGACATTGGCGATCGCGTCTTTCACAAGAAATTCGGCTATGGCGAGGTGATGGGGTCTGAGGGTGGCAAGCTGGTGGTCGAGTTTGACAAGGCGGGCGAAAAGCACCTTCTGGCGTCTTTCGTGGTGCCTGCCGACAGCGCTGATGACGTGCCATTTTGATCGGCGAACTCGGTTGACAGGCGGCAATTCTGGCCGGGCGTGGGGTGAAAGATAAACGCCTTGGCGTGGGTTTTGCCGCGTTTTCCAAGCACTGCACGCGCAATCGGGCGCGCGGCTTGCATGGCGCGCCATAGCTCTGCCGCTGGACGCAGCTTCAAGATCGGGCGACAGGGCGTTTGCGACAGGCTTGCAAGCTCCGGAGTAAGGCCCGGAGCTTGTGGATCGGGCAAGATGCGCGCCGTCATTTCGCCCATCAACAGGGTTTCGCAAAGTGCGCCGGACGCCGTGACAAGGGCATGATCATCCAGCAGAAGATGCACATACATGACCTGCGCGCGGGGCGCGGGACGCACGGTTGCGCCGTTGAGCAGGGCCAATGCGGGCACCAGCACCTGATCTTGACCATAGGCGGCCTGCGCCAGCGGTGTTTGCAACAAAACGCGATGCTGGAGGCTTAATTCAAGGGGCAGATGATTGCCGAGAACGCCGCGCTCAAACCAGATCGGGGCGCCCCGTCCCATCGCGCGCACGCGTCGGCGCGACACCCAGCGGATCTGACGCGGGCCGCCATCATGTGTCACCACCCAGTCCCCCGCGCTAAACGTATCGGCGCGGCGCAGTCCATCTGGCGTCGCAATCAAAGTGCTGGCCTCAAAACAGGGGGCTTGATATTCGGTCGCTGCGGATTGGTCCGTGGTGTAAAATCCCGGTGGATTGCCCGCATGGAAGTTGTGCCAATACCAGTCTTCCAGATTGAAATCCGGCGACCAAGCCACTTGCGTAAGGTCGCCGTTTTCATCAAGCCCTTCAAAAACGATAGCGTGGCCCTGATCCCCGTCATAGTCGATGTAATCTGATCGCAGCACCGTGGCGTCTGATATCGTTGTGCCACCATGTCCAGCAAAGCTGACCGTATAGGTGTCACCCGGTGAGAAAACGAACGGCGTTGGATCACCGGGATGCGATTCAATCACCAAATCCTTTGATGAGTTTGGTGGATAGTCGAAGGTAGACATGCCCGCCGACGAGTTGACGTTGCTGCCCGTGGATACGGCAAACTGTTCATCAATGGCGTAGATGATCATAGACATCAGACGGCTTCCTACGAAGGGAGCCGTCACTGTAAACGATTATAGTTGTCAAATGGTTATCGGCAAATATTAGCTGGAAAGCCCCGGCACCGCAAAGCCTGCCATCTGCCACAAAAGCACGAAGTTCAGCGCCAAAACCAAGCCCGCGCCCAATCCGGCCAGCCACAAGACCGGGCCCTGCACGGCAAACTCGCCCATCACATCGCGCCGACGCGCAAACAAGATCAGCGCGACCATCGGCACGGGCAGGGCGATCGACAGAACCACTTGGCTCATCACCAGCGCCTCGGTCGTGTTCACGCCCATCGCCACCACGACAAAGGCGGGCAGCATGGTGATTGCGCGGCGCAACCAGACCGGAATTTGGCGACGAATAAAGCCTTGCATGATCATCTGGCCCGCCATCGTGCCCACTACCGAACTCGACACGCCCGAGGCGATCAGCGACACCAGAAACGCCGCCGCCGCCGCCCCGCCCAAAAGCGGCGTCAGCGTGTGATAGGCAGTCTCGATCTCGGCGACGTCGGAATGGCCTTGATGAAAGGCCGAGGCCGCCATGATCACCATCGCCATATTCACCATTCCCGCCAGCGCGAGCGCGATGATCACCTCAATGTTGGAAAAGCGCACAATGCGTTTCTTTTCAGACGGATCCTTGGTGACGGCGCGATGTTGGGTCAGCCCGGAATGCAGGAAAATCGCATGAGGCATGACGGTCGCGCCGATGATGCCCACCGCGATCGTTAGCGCACGCGCATCGGGCAGATCGGGCGTGCCAATCCCCATCAGAACGCCAGCCCAATCGACGGGGGCGATAAACATCTCGATCAGGTAGCTCGCCCCAATGATCATCACCAAAGCGCCGATCACCAACTCCATCGGGCGAAAGCCGCCGCGTTCGAACATCAAGATCGCGTAGGTCACGATGGCCGTCACCCCCATGCCCCAGATCAGCGGCCAGCCAAATAGCAGCGACAGCCCCAGCGCACCGCCCAAGAACTCTGCCAGATCGGTGGCCATCGCTGCGATTTCCGACACGATCCACATCGCGATTACAGCCGGACGGGGGAAATGTTCGCGCGACAGCTCGGCCAAGTTCATCCCCGACACGATCCCGACGCGGGCCGAAAGCGCCTGAAATAGCATCGCGATCATATTCGCTACAACCACCACCCAAAGCAGCCCATAGCCATAGCCTGCGCCTGCCTCGATATTGGTCGCGTAATTGCCGGGGTCCATATAGGCGACCGATGCGATCACCGCAGGGCCAAAGAACAACAGTAAACCGCCACGTCTGCGCCCGGCCAGAACATCTGACATCTTGAGGCGGGTGCGGTCTGAAAGGCCGTGTGTGCTCATGGGGGGGCTTTCTGTCGGGGCGATCAAAAACAAAAGTCTTGCGGAATGTAGCCTTGGCTACAATTTTATCAAGGGGCTAATTTCAATGCTGAAAGAGTGTCACCCAGATACAAGTTTCCCTTGGCAGGGCAGCGCCAGCACGCTACGAAACAGGCCCCGAAAGGCATGCCGATGACCGAGACAGATCCGACCCAGACCAAGGGCTTTGACCGTGCCAGACAGGCCGCCTCGCGGGCGCTGACGGAGGATTACGTTGAGATGATCTCGGATCTCGCGGCGGAATTCGGCGAGGCGCGCATCACCGATCTGGCGGCGCGTCTGGGCGTGGCACATCCCACGGCAACCAAGGCGGTGGCGCGGCTCAAGCGCGAGGGGCTGGCAGTATCGCGCCCCTATCGCGGGGTGTTTTTGACCGAAGAAGGCGAGGCGATGGCCGAAAGCGTGCGCGCGCGTCACCGGGTGGTCGTGGCGCTGCTGCGTGCAGTGGGCGTGCCCGACGAGGTCGCCGAACTCGACGCCGAGGGCATCGAGCACCATGTTTCCAGCCGCACTTTGGCGGCGTTCGAAGCCTATCTGACCCGCAAAACGGATTAATCGGGTAGCATCGAGCCGCTTTGCACGAAGCGTTCGTGCCAGCTCAGCGCCTCTCCCAGCAGATTAGGCGCGTGCCCCCCGAACGAACCTTTCTTGGCGCGCTCATAATAATCACGCAACATGTCGCGATAGGCGGGGTGGGCGCAGTTGGTGATGATCTTTTCGGCGCGCTGACGCGGCGAGAGACCGCGCAGATCGGCCAGCCCTTGCTCGGTCACGATCACCTGCACGTCTTGCGCGATATGATCGACATGCGCGGCCATCGGCACGATCGCGGAAATCTTGCCACCCTTCGCCACCGAGGGCGTCATGAAGATCGACACATAGCCGTTGCGCGCGAAATCGCCCGAGCCGCCAATGCCGTTCTGAATGCGCGAGCCCATGATCTGCGTGGAATTCACATTGCCGTAAATATCAGCCTCGATCATCCCATTCATCGCGATGCAGCCAAGGCGACGCACCAGTTCCGGATGATTGCTGATCTCTTGCGGGCGCAAAATCAGCTTATCGCGAAAGGCCTGCGCGTTATCGTTGAAATACTGCGCTTTTTCTGGCGATAGCGAAAACGCCGTGGCGCTGGCCATGCGCAGCTTGCCCGCCTCGATCATGTCCAGCATGCCGTCCTGAATGACCTCGGTAAAGGCGGTCATCTGGTCAAAGGGAGCCTCGATCAAACCCGCCATCACCGCATTGGCAACATTGCCCACACCCGATTGCAGCGGCAACAGACCACGTGGAATGCGGCCCAGTTTCACCTCATTGGCGAGGAAGTCGATGATGTTCGCAGCAATCGCTTCGGCCACCGCATCGGGTGGGCTAAAGGGGGCGTTGCGATCTGGTCCGTCCGTCTCAACCACCGCCACGATCTTGTCGGGATCCACGCGAAAATGCGTTTGCCCGATCCGGTCATCGGGCTTGACCAGCGGGATCGGCACGCGATTGGGGGGCAGGGCAGTGCCGTAATAGATGTCATGCATCCCGTTGAGCGCCTCGGACTGCCAGCTATTGACCTCAAGGATGACTTGATCGGCCTGCTCCAGCCACGTCATGTTGTTGCCGATCGAAGACGACGGGATCAGTGCACCATCCTCGGTAACGCCCGATATCTCGATCACCGCTGTATCAAGCTTGCCAAGGAACCCCATCCACGCCATCGGCGCGACTTGGCTGAGATGCATGTCGAAATATTGCATCTGGCCCTTGTTGATACGCTCGCGCGCGATCGGGTCAGAGTTGTAGGGCAGGCGAAATTCGATGCCATCCGCCTTTGCCAGCGCGCCGTCCAATTCGGGCCCAGTCGAAGCGCCCGTCCAGATCGACACCTTGAATGGGCGTCCTGCGGCGTGCTCGCCCTTGATCCGTTTGGCGAGAGCTTGGGGGACGGCCTTGGGATAGCCCGAACCGGTAAACCCGCTCATTCCGATCACCGCACCGGGCGTGATCAGCATCGCTGCATCCTCGGCGCTCATAAGCTTTTCGCGAAACTTGGGATGGCGCAGGCGCGGGTTGTTGGACAAGGCGCGTCCTCCTTCTGACCTTGTGGCAGCCGTATGCCATTGCATGCAGCCGTTTCGCGAAAAAATTGCGCGCCGCAGGGGGATTGTCCATGCTGGATCAGCTATGCGCTGTTTGCATGGCTCCAATCTCTGACTGAATAGGCATTTTAGAGCGCGGCAAACAGCGTCGATAGCCGCTTGGCCTCATCCGCCAGCCCCCAAGGCGGATTGATCACGAACATCCCCGAGCCAATCATGCCATGTCCGTCCCGCGCGGGTGGAAAATCGACCTCATGGCTCAACGCGTCGGGGAAATTCGCGGCCAAATTTGCCACCATCGCGCGTTGCATTCCCGAGGCCAGACGCGGATACCAAAGCGCGATCACCCCAACGTTCCACTTTTTTGAGACCTGCGCCATGACACGCGGGATCGCATCATAATCGGATTTCACCTCATAAGAGGGATCAATCAGCATCAATCCGCGCCGTGGCGTTGGTGGGCTCAGCGAAATCGCCATCTCCAACCCATCCGCCTTATGCAAGATCGCGCGCCTGCGCCCGATCGCCTCGCGCAGGGCCTCATATTCCTGCGGATGCAATTCGCACAGATGCAGCGTATCGCTGCGCCGCAACAGCGCTTGCGCGATCAGCGGCGAACCGGGATAGGCCTGTGCACCATGCGCCGCGCGCACCGTTTCCAGCGCGCGCGCATAGGGGTGCTCGGGCGCAAACCAGTCCAGATCGGCAATCCGCGCAATCCCCGCCGCCGCCTCGCCGGTTTTCACTGCTTCCGCCCCATCCAGCGCATACAACCCGCGCCCGGCATGGGTCTCGATATAGCTCAGCGGCTTGTCCTTGCGCGTCAGATAGTCAAGCGCGCAAGCTAATAGCGCATGCTTGTGCACATCGGCCAGATTTCCCGCGTGATAGGCGTGTTGATAAGACAGCATCGGCAAACTCCTTGCAGACTACCTGCCCGCCCGGCCGGGCACGCGCAAGCCCCCTTCATCTAGCAAGAAATACTCCGGGGGAGGCCGCAGGCCGGGGGCAGCGCCCCCTTTTGTTTGCACATGTCGCCATCCGGCGACGGGGGCAGCACCCCTAACGCAGCTCCAGACACAAAAAAACGGCGGCACCCAGGGAGGAGGAGGGTGCCGCCGTCTTTAGCTACCTCGGGTCTCAGGGAGGAGGAGAGACCCTTCGGTATGATCGACGCCACTCCAGGGAGGAGGAGAGGAGTGACATCGCAGCCTCGGGTCCAGGGAGGAGGAGAGGACCCTCGGTATTCCTTGTGGCGACACCCTCAGGGAGGAGGAGAGAGGGTGCCGCCGAAACGATCGGCCCAGGGAGGAGGAGAGGGCCTTTCGTATTAAAGTGGAGCATTTGCTCCGGTGTTCAAGTGCTGCGCTGCAGCATGCGACAGCCTGTCGCAGTTTGCCCGCTGAAGAATAGGCGGCGACCTCAGGGAGGAGGAGAGAGGTCGCCGCCTTCTCAGCGCGATTCCCAGGGAGGAGGAGAGGGAACCGAGCAGCTCGTTCCGGCATCAAGGCATCGCGCCAAGTCGGGCCGGTATCTTTGTGGCGACACCCTCAGGGAGGAGGAGAGAGGGTGCCGCCGATTTCCGAGCCTCAGGGAGGAGGAGGAGAGGCTCAGGAATTCAATTACTTGCCGTATGCGGCCTCATAGGCCACGCGGGTGATCATCGAGGCATGCAGCCCCAGATCGTCCAGCTCACGCCCATTCAGCGAACGCAGTTCGCTCAACGTCTGGCGGTACACTTTACGACGTGCCAGCGCCTCGGAAATTTTGGTCATGACGCCGCTTAGGCCATGTTCAGAGATACGAATGTCTTGTACGAGTGCCATTGCTTTAGCCTCACTCTTTCCTACTGGGCCCGTGCGGATTTTCCGTCTTGAGGCCCGTGTCTGTTACGATGCGTTTTCTATCGCGTTGGCCTTAAGATGAGGTGAATGCTGCGATTGCACAATGGCGGAGGTGGGCAATGCCGCTATGCAGAAAATGCATAACCGATTCTGACCCATTTTGGGGCCATTTCGGCAAGATATGTGCGCAGCTTCAGTTTTGGCGGTGGGTTTCCTGACCTTTCAGATAGGTTCGCCCCTTGAACCCCGAGGCAAAAACGCCACAGTCGGCGCGAAACGGGCCAGCAAGACATCTGCGCCCGGAAAATGAGCAAGGAGAAATTTGCATGGCTTTGGGCAAAGAAGAGGTGCTGTCGGCGCTGCAAGGGGTGGCTTTGCCTGGCGGTGGCGATGTGGTGAGTCGCGATCTGGTGCGCGCGTTGGCGGTGCAGGACGGCACGGTGCGATTTGTGCTGGAAGGGGCGGCGCAGCCCGAACTGGAGGCGATGCGTCCCGCGCTCGAGGCGGCTGTGCGCGCGCTGCCCGGTATTATTAGCGTGACGGTCGTTGTGCCCGCAGGCCCGCCGCGCGGGCTTGGTAACACGGCGCAACAGCAAAAAGGCCCCGCGATTGGCGGTCATGCCAAGCCGCAATCGGGGCCGCAAAAAGTACCCGGCGTGAAAACGATTCTCGCGATTGGCTCGGGCAAGGGGGGCGTGGGGAAATCCACCGTCTCTTCAAACCTTGCTGTCGCGCTGGCACGCGCGGGCAAGAAGGTCGGGCTGCTGGATGCCGATATCTATGGCCCCTCACAGCCACGCATGATGGGCGCCACGAAACGCCCCGCCTCTCCCGATGGCCAGACGATCCTGCCGTTGCAGGCTCATGGCGTCACCTTGATGTCGATCGGCTTGATGCTGAAAGAGGATGAGGCGGTTATCTGGCGCGGTCCGATGTTGATGGGCGCGCTGCAACAGATGCTGTTTCAGGTGAAATGGGACGAATACGGCCCGCTGGACGTGCTGTTGATCGACCTGCCGCCCGGGACAGGGGACGTGCAGCTTAGCTTGTGTCAGAAAACCACGCTGGACGGTGCGATCATTGTATCCACCCCGCAGGACGTGGCGCTGTTGGATGCCAAGAAGGCAATCGACATGTTCCGCCGCCTCAAGGCCCCCATCGTCGGACTGATCGAAAACATGTCTACCTATATCTGTCCCAATTGCGGGCATGAGGCGCATCTGTTTGGCCATGGTGGGGTTGCTGCCGAGGCGGCGCGGCTGGATCTGCCCTTCCTTGGCGCGTTGCCGCTCGACCTTGAGGTGCGATTGGCCGGAGATTCGGGTACGCCGATCGCTTCGGGGGAGGGGCCGGCTGCGCAGAGTTACGCTGTATTGGCGCAGGGCTTGATCGCTCAAGGGCTGATCTGACCGCGAAAAGGGTCTCTTATAGAGAGGGAAAGCGGCGTCCTTTTGGGGCGCCGTTTTTCTATCTGACGCGGCGTTTGGGTGAGACATGGGAATTCATGGCACAGTATATGGGAAGTCACGGGGGTGTTTTCGGTCCGTGACGGGATTTCGCGCCGAGATTCGGAGGAGTCACGCGCTAATCACGTTGAATATGGCCGAATCACGGTTGCGTGATGGGGTGTGATATTTGGCTCTGAGGGGATGATCCGGGGGTATCAGGGCGAATTCTGGGATTTTATGGGGAAAAATCGGAAAAAATTTGGAACTAATTTATATCTATATGTGGTGTCATTCGTCGACATGACGTCAACAATTAGTAGAATTCACCTACTAAGCTTTGTTTTTAAGGCGACTCCGCCGCAACATCTAGGTCAAAAAG
Source organism: uncultured Thioclava sp. (assembly GCF_913064665.1). GTDB lineage: Bacteria > Pseudomonadota > Alphaproteobacteria > Rhodobacterales > Rhodobacteraceae > Thioclava > Thioclava arctica. The sequence continues at coordinate 10,716 of NZ_CAJYBT010000009.1, read as the reverse complement.
AGCAAGTTTTTTGTTGCGTGCCATGAATTCCCGTGGCATCCCTTGTTCATCGGAAGCGAAAACAAACGAGGCACTAAGACCTCACGGCGAAATGCAGGTTTCATACAGGCTCTCGCTTCACGAAAACAAAGAGATCCGGCGCGCGGGCGAGCAGACATCCCCCCAGGTGGCGCGTGTAGTCGGACATACCCAGTGATGGGACGAGGGCGGCGGATTGAGCAGTGGCAGCAGCTCAGTCCGCCGTTTTCCATTCGGGGCCTTCGGGTCAGGGACAGGTTAAGGAGCGCGCGGTTTGGCGGGCATGTTCATAGGCGAATACACCTTCAAGGTGGACAGCAAGGGTCGCGTGTCGATTCCCGCCCTGTTTCGTCGTGAGCTCGAAGAGGGCGACCCCCAGCGCCCCAATGTTGACCGCCCGCGCATGGTTATCGTGTTCGGCTCTGACAGCCAGAAAATGCTGCAAGTCTATACCCAAACAGCCTTTGAGACTTTGGCCGCGGATATCGCCGCGATGCCGCGCGGGTCGAAAAACCGCGTGATGCTGCAACGTCTCGTGCTGTCGAAATCGCACCCGACCGAGGTTGACCCGGATGGGCGCCTGGTATTGCCCGCCGCGCTGCGCACGAAGATTGCGCTGGAGGGCGAGGCGAAATTCACCGGGGTCGGTGAGACCTTTGAAATCTGGAAACCCGAAACCTTCGACGCCGTTGACGCGGCACAGACCGAGACTTGGGTCGAAGAGCAGGGTGAAGATTTCGACCCCCTCAGCTTGCTATACGCGGAGTGAGCGATGTCGGATCGGGACGCCAAACCAACCGCGCCCCCCCATGTTCCCGTGCTGTTGCGCGCGCTGCTCAAGGCGGTTGCGCCGGTCTCGGGAACCTGGATGGATGGCACTTTCGGGGCAGGGGGCTACACGCGCGGTCTGCTTGAGGCAGGCGCGGATAAGGTGATCGGCGTTGATCGCGATCCCGCCGTGTTCAAGATGGCGCAAAGCTGGCGCGATGAATATGGCGACCGGCTGGAGCTGGTCGAGGGCACATTTTCTGACATGGACCGCTATAGCGATGTGCCGCTCGATGGGATCGTTCTGGATCTGGGCGTCTCCTCGATGCAGCTCGATCAGGCCGAGCGCGGGTTTTCCTTCATGCGCAACGGCCCGCTCGATATGCGGATGTCGCAAGAGGGCCCCTCGGCCGCCGATCTGGTCAATAGCCTGGATGAGGCCGAGCTGGCCGATATCCTGTTCCAATATGGCGAAGAGCGCGCTTCGCGCCGCATCGCCAAGGCCATTGTGGCCGCGCGCCAAGGCACCCCGTTTGAGACCACAGCGCAGCTTGTGCAGGTGATCGAATCTTGCCTGCCGCGCCCCAAGCCCGGCCAAAGTCACCCCGCCACGCGCAGCTTTCAGGCGATCCGCATCGCGGTGAATGACGAATTTGGCCAGCTGATCGCGGGGCTGGAGGCCGCAGAACGTGCGCTCAAACCCGGCGGGCAACTCGCCGTGGTCAGCTTTCATTCGCTCGAAGATCGGGTGGTCAAACGGTTTATGGCGGCGCGCGCTTCGACCGGGGGTGGCGGCTCGCGCCATGCCCCGATGGGCGACACCCGCGTTCCCGCATTCGAGATTACCGTCAAGGGCGATGGTCCCGATGATGAGGAGCTGGCGATCAACCCGCGTGCGCGCTCGGCCCGGCTGCGCGTGGCGCGGCGCACCGATGCACCCGCTATCGCCACCGACCGCAGCCAGTTGGGTCTGCCCGGGCTGGTCGTCGGATCGAAGAAAGGACGCCGCCGTTGAGACATCTTGCTTATCTTGCTACGGCTTTGGGGGTCATGGCGCTTGCGTTCTGGGCCTATCACGTCAATTACGACACGCAGGATCGCGTCGATAATCTGCGCGATCTCAACCGTGAAATTGCGTCGTTGAACGAGGGGCTGTCGGTGCTCAATGCCGAATGGGCTTATTTGAACCGCCCCAAGCGGTTACGCGAACTTGTTAATCTGAATTTCACCGCGCTCAAACTGCTGCCGATGACGCCCGAGCAATTCGGTACCGTTGCCGAAATCGCCTATCCGACCCCGCAGATGGAGCCGATCTCGGCCCCGATCGAGGTCAGCAGCGCCCCGCAGGAGGATCGCTGATGCGCACGCCGCTTCGCCCTCTTGCTCGCATCCTGAACGCGCGCGCCAAAGGCGAAAATACCGATGCGATCGAGCGCGAAAACCGCCGTCTGCGCGGCGAGGTCACGCGCGATGATGCCCGCCAGCGCGCCGAGGGGCGTCTTTTGGTGATGTCGGTGCTGTTTCTGGCGGCGTTTCTGACGGTGGGTCTGCGGATGGGGTCGTTTGCCGCCGCGCGCCCCGAAGAGCCCCAAACCGATGGCCCGCGCGTGGCGATCTCCGCCCAACGCGCCAATATCGTGGATGATAAGGGCCGCGTTCTGGCGACCAACTTGCTGACGCATGCGCTTTATGCCCAGCCGCCGCTGATGATTGATCCGATGGGCACAATCGACAAGCTGGTCAAGATTTTCCCCGATCTCAACCGCGACCGGTTGATCAAGGATTTCACGGGCGGGCGCAAATTCGTCTGGATCAAAAAGCAGATCTCGCCCGAGCAGATGCAAGCGGTACATGACATCGGCGATCCGGGGCTGCTGTTTGGCCCGCGCGAGATGCGCCTTTATCCCAACGGTCATTTGGCGGCCCATATTCTGGGCGGCGCGCGCTATGGCGCTCAGGGGGTCAATTCGGCCGAGATTCTGGGCGTCGCGGGGATTGAGAAAGACTATGATAGCTGGCTGCGCGACCCGGCCAATGGCGGCAAGCCGCTGCGCCTGTCGATTGACCTGACGGTGCAAACCGCACTGGAAGATGTGCTGGCAGGTGGCATGAAGCTGATGAATGCAAAGGGCGCGACGGCCGTGCTGATGAAGGTCAAGACCGGAGAGATCGTCGCGATGACGAGCCTGCCCGATTTCGACCCCAATGATCGTCCCGCGCCGCTGCTCAAGGGCGATCCTTCGGACAGCCCGTTGTTCAATCGCGCTGTGCAGGGCGTGTATGAACTTGGCTCGACCTTCAAGATCTTCGCTGTGGCGCAGGCTTTGGGCGAAGGGCTGGTAACGCCAAACACGATGATCGACACCAAGCCGTTCCGCTTTGGCGGCTTCACGATCCACGACTTCCACAATTACGGCAAGCAACTGTCGGTCACCGATATCCTTGTGGAATCGTCCAATATCGGCACCGCCCATATCGTGCAAAAGATCGGCCCCGCAGCGCAAAAGGCGTTTTTGGGCAAGCTGGGCCTGCTTGAGCCGACCCCGGTCGAGCTGATCGAGGCCCCCACGGGGCGTCCGATCGTGCCGAGTAAGTGGTCTGAGATGTCTTCGATGACGATCGGCTATGGTCACGGCCTGTCCGACAGCCCGCTGCATCTCGCCGCTGCCTATGCCACGATTGCCAATGGCGGCAAGCGGGTGCTGCCCACGCTGATTGCGAAAGGCGGCCCGCGCAAAGAGGTGAAACAGCAATTCGGCGCTCCTGAGGGGGCGCAGGTCGTTGCGCCGGACGTGGCGCGTAAGGTGTTGGCGATGATGCGCGCCGTGGTGACTCGGGGCACGGCCAGCTATGGCGATGTCGCGGGCTATCAGGTCGCCGCCAAGACCGGCACCGCCGACAAGCCCGACCCGCAAGGGGGCTATTACGACAAGAAGGTGATCTCGACCTTCGCCGGAGTATTCCCGGTCACGAACCCGAAATATGTGCTGGTGCTGACGCTGGACGAACCCTCTGACACCTCGGGCAAGACCCCGCGGCGCACCGCAGGCTGGACGGCTGTGCCCGTCGCCGCCGAGGTGATCCGCCGCGTCGCGCCCTTGATGGGGTTGCGCCCGGAACCGACGACCCCCGATGTGCTGGACGGGATCTCGCTGGTGAAAGCCGACTAAGCCGGGCACACGGTCGCACACAGAGCCGTGCCCAGTGCGTCCCGCCGCCTTGACCTTGGCAGACCGGGCCATGATAAGAACTGCGGGCTGAGTGAGGAATAAAACGATATGGCCGCAGGCACCAAGATGCTAAGCGAGTTGGGGCTGACGCCGTTGAACGGGCCGGACCGTCCGGTGTCGGGGCTGTCGGTGGATAGCCGTCAGGTCAAGCCCGGCCATCTGTTCGCAGCCCTTCCCGGAAGCAATATGCACGGCGCTGAATTTGTGCCCTACGCGTTGCGCATGGGCGCGGGCGCTATCTTGACCGATCGCGCCGGCGAAGGCGTGGCGCGCGCCGCACTTGCGGGCACCGATGTCGCCATTGTCGTGACCGAAGACCCGCGTCAGGCGTTGGCCTTTGCGGCGGCACTTTGGTTTGGCCGCCAGCCCGAGACGGTGGTCGCGGTGACGGGCACCAATGGCAAGACCAGCGTGGCCACATTTACCCGCCAGATCTGGCAAGAGCTGGGGCTTGAGGCCTCCAATATCGGCACCACGGGCGTTGAGGGCAGCTATACCGCGCCCTCGCCCCATACCACGCCTGAACCCATCACCCTGCACCGATTGCTCAGCGATATGGCGGAAACAGGTGTGACCCATGCCGCGATGGAGGCCTCCTCGCATGGTCTCGCGCAGCGCCGCCTTGACGGGGTAACGCTGACCGCGGCGGCGTTCACGAATTTCACGCAAGATCACCTCGATTATCACGCCAGTTTTGATGATTATTTCGCTGCCAAGGCCGGGCTGTTCACCCGCGTTCTGCCCGAGGATGGCGCGGCGGTGATCAATCTCGACGATCCCAAGGGGCGCGAGTTGGCGAAATACATCGTCGCGCGCGGTCAGGAACTGATCGGGATCGGCACTGGTGATGATTGCGAGATGCAGATTCTCGGGCAGCGCTATGACGCGACGGGGCAGGATGTGCGCTTTGCCTGGCAGGGCTGGACGCAGATGACCCGCCTGCCGCTGATTGGCGGATTTCAGGCGATGAACGTGCTTAGCGCCGCCGCCCTTGCCATTGCGTGCGGGGCCGAGGCCGAAGAGGTGTTCGCCACCTTGCCGCGCCTGACCACCGTGCGCGGGCGTATGCAACTGGCCGCGACGCGCGAAAACGGCGCCACCGTCTTCGTCGATTATGCCCATACGCCCGATGCGGTGAAAACCGCGTTGTCCGCGCTGCGCCCGCATGTGATGGGCCGCCTGATTGCGATTGTCGGGGCGGGGGGCGATCGTGATGCTACGAAGCGCCCGCTGATGGGGCAGGCGGCGCATAAGAATGCCGATCTGGTGATCGTGACCGATGACAACCCGCGCTCGGAAGACCCCGCCGTGATCCGCGCCGCCGTGATGCTGGGCGCGCCCGAGGCGATGGAAGTGGGCGATCGCGCCGAGGCAATCTTGCGCGGCGTCGATGCGCTGCAACCCGGAGATGCGCTGCTTGTGATGGGCAAGGGTCATGAAAGTGGGCAGGTCATCGGCAGCGATGTCTACCCGTTTGATGATGTCGAACAGGCGAGCCTTGCGGTGGCTGCTCTGGATGGGAAAATCTGATGTCGGTGCTCTGGACCTCTGAGGATGCGGCGGCGGCGACCCGAGGGCGCGCCACGCAACGCTTTGCCGCCACGGGCATTTCCATCGACACTCGCACGATCCGCCCCGGCGATTTGTTCGTGGCGTTGAAAGACGCGCGCGATGGGCATGATTTTGTGCGCGCGGCGTTGGATGCGGGGGCGGCAGGGGCGTTGGTTTCGCGTATCCCCGAGGGCTGTTCGCAAGATGATGCGTTGCTGGTCGTGCCCGATGTGCTGGACGCGCTGCAAGATCTGGGCCGCGCGGGCCGGGCGCGGGCGCGGGCGCGCGTGTTGGCGGTGACCGGCTCGGTGGGCAAAACCTCGAGCAAGGAAATGCTGCGCGCAGTGCTGTCGGCGCATGGCACCGTTCACGCCGCCGAGGCGAGTTTCAACAATCACTGGGGCGTGCCGATCACGCTGGCGCGCTTGCCGCAAGACGCCGATTTCGCGGTGATCGAGATCGGCATGTCCAACCCCGGCGAGATCGCGCCGCTGGCGAAAATGGCACGTCCGCATGCCGCGATGATCACCACCATCGCCCCCGCCCATCTTGAGGCCTTTGATGATCTGGCCGGGATTGCGCGCGAAAAGGCCTCGATCTTTGAGGGGCTGGAGTCCGGCGGCACTGCCGTAATTCCCACCGGGCTTGAGGTCAGCGATATTTTGCGCGCAGGCGCAGCGGGGGCTGCAACGATCGTGACCTTTGGCACTGCGCCGGGTTCTGATTATCACCTGATCAGCGCCCATATCGCGGGCGATGCCACGGTGGTGCAGGCCGAGCGCGCGGGCAAGCCGATGCTGTTCAAGGTGATGACGCCGGGCACGCATTTTGCCTCTAACGCCCTTGGCGTCTTGGCATTGGCCGAGGCCGCGGGCTGCGACCCAACGGTCGCTGCGATGGATCTCGGCGCTTGGGAGCCCCCGGCGGGGCGGGGCCAACGCCAGCGGATCTATATGGATATCGTGGATGAGCGCGAAAGCTTTGATCTGTTTGATGACGCGTTCAACGCCAATCCGGCCTCGATGGTGGCCGCCCTTGAGGTGCTGGCTGGCAGCACGCCGCGCGATGGGGTCGGGCGCACCGCCAAGGGTCGCCGGATCGCGTTCTTGGGCGATATGCTGGAACTTGGCCCCGACGAGCGGGCAATGCACGCAGCCCTTGCGGAACATCCTGCGATGGCGCGCGTCGATGTAGTGCATCTGGCGGGGCCGCGCATGGCGGCGCTGCGCGATGTGCTGCCGCGCGCCAAACGGGGCGAGTATTTTGAGACCGCCGCAGCATTGGCTGCGCGCGCGCGCCACCTTGTCGATCCCGGCGATGTGGTGTTGGTGAAAGGGTCCAAAGGCTCAAAGGTGAGCCTTGTGGTCGAGGCTTTGAAGAAACTGCGCCAGCCCGGCGCGCGCGATGCGCATAGGGGGAAAGAGTAATGCTTTACTGGCTCACCGATCTGTCCGATGGCGGCGGCGCGTTTAACCTGTTTCGTTATATCACCTTCCGCGCGGGCGGGGCGTTTTTCACCGCATTGCTGTTTGGCTTTATCTTTGGCCCTTGGCTGATCCGCACCTTGCGGATGCGTCAGGGCAAGGGCCAGCCCATTCGCGATGACGGCCCCGAAGGGCATATTGCCAAGGCAGGCACGCCCACGATGGGCGGTATCCTGATCCTGTCGGCGCTGTTGGTCTCGACCCTGCTTTGGGCGCGCCTGAGCAATGGCTATATCTGGGTTGTCCTGCTGGTGACCTATGGTTACGCGGCGATTGGTTTTGCCGATGATTACGCCAAGGTCTCCAAGCAAAACACCAAAGGTGTCAGCGGTAAGATTCGCCTTGGGCTTGGGTTTCTGCTCGCCCTGATCGCCTCGCTGGCCACCTGGTATTTGCACCCGGCAGAGCTGGCTGGTCATGTCGAGGTGCCCTTCCTCAAAAGCGTTGTGCTCAATCTGGGGTATTTCTACATCCCCTTCGCGATGTTCGTGATTGTCGGGTCAGCCAATGCGGTGAACCTGACGGATGGTCTGGATGGGCTGGCGATCATGCCGGTGATGATCGCTGCGGGCACGCTGGGCGCGATTGCCTATGTCGTCGGGCGCACCGATTTCACCGAATATCTGGGCGTGCAATTCGTGCCCGGCACGGGGGAATTGGCGATCTTCACGGCGGCGCTGATGGGCGGCGGGCTTGGGTTCTTGTGGTATAACGCGCCCCCCGCGGCGGTGTTCATGGGCGACACGGGCAGCCTTGCGCTGGGCGGTGCCTTGGGCGCGATCGCGGTGTGCACCCAGCATGAGATCGTCCTTGGCATCGTGGGCGGGCTGTTCGTCGTCGAGGCGCTGTCGGTGATCATTCAAGTCGCTTATTTCAAACGCACCGGAAAACGGGTCTTTCTGATGGCCCCTATCCATCATCATTTTGAGAAAAAGGGCTGGTCCGAGCCCCAGATCGTCATTCGGTTCTGGATCATTTCGCTGATCTTGGCGCTGATCGGACTGGCGACACTGAAAATCCGCTAAAGGCAGGGGTGCGCCTTTGGCGCGGCCCATCCCGTTCAAGACACGCGCGCCCTGTTGCCAACAGATCAGGCTGGTCTTGTCACTGGTTTCGTCTGCAACGCCACGGCTTTGCCCAGTCTTCGTCGAATTATAGCTGTTTGTGCACGCAGTTTTAGCGTGAGTTTGGTCAAATAGCGTCCCCCTCAACGGCGCGCTGGCGAGGGGGCACTATTGAAACAAATCTATCATCCCGAGTGGCGATTTCATCGCCAGAGTCATTGTGAGCAGCCAGGGACGTTTTCCGCGACCCTTGAGGCGATGATGCGCCCGGCCGAAAAGATGCGACCGCATCACGATGATGAATGTCGGCGGCTTTGGTGGCGCGGGCGCGAGGGCCCGCGCCCCCCGCCCCCGCTGCGTCGTCGCCCCTCAACGGCAATCCCGACGCCTGAACAGGCCGTGCCGGGGTCAATCCTGTGTCCCGGCACGTGCTAAACATAGCCGACTTTTCGGCAACGCGGGGCACCAGATGCGCAGCGCACGCGCGGTCGTGATGTGTCAAAGCCGAATGCACGGGATTTCCAAGCCCGACCGCATAGGCTAAGCAACGGGGGCAAACACCTTATGCGAGGCCCCATGTCCGTCTCTATGCTCTCCACCTTTGTGAAACCGATGCATCCCGAGGGGCGCAAATTCGTCGCCATCTTTGCGGGCATCACCCTTGTGTTGTTCCTGTTGTGGGAGCCGCTGGGCTGGATCGGTGTCGGACTGACGGTGTGGTGTTACTATTTCTTCCGCGATCCGGATCGGGTGACACCCACGCGCGAGGGGCTGATGGTCTCGCCTGCGGATGGGGTTGTCTCGCTGCTTGAACCCGCCGTGCCGCCGGTCGAGCTGGGTTTGGGCGATCAGCCGATGATGCGGATCTCGGTGTTCATGTCGGTGTTCAACTGCCATGTGAACCGGCTGCCCGCTGCAGGGCGGATTTCGAAAGTCGCCTATCGCCCTGGCAAGTTTTTCAATGCCGCGCTGGATAAGGCGAGCTCGGATAATGAGCGCAACGGGCTGGCCGTCACGCTGCCCGATGGGCGGCAATATGGCGTGGTGCAGATAGCGGGACTCGTGGCGCGGCGCATCCTGTGCTGGTCCAAAGAGGGCCAGAGCCTGATGAGCGGTGAGCGCTTTGGCCTGATCCGCTTTGGCTCGCGTCTTGATATCTATCTGCCCGAAGGGGTGACGCCGCTGGTGTGCATTGGTCAAACGATGTGTGCAGGCGAAACCGTGATCGCCGATCTCGACGGCACGGAACCGCAGCGCCAAGGCGGCGTTCGCTAAGCAACAGGGCAGGGGAGCGCAGAATGGAGCCGCATGAAAAAGACCGGATGCCGTTTTTGCAGCTTGTGCCCAATCTGGTCACGATTGCGGGGATGGGCCTTGGTCTGACCGCGATCCGCTTTACGATGGATGACCGGTTCGAATTCGCTGTGGTGCTGATCCTGCTCGCAGGGCTGATTGATGGCTTGGACGGGCTGATTGCGCGCCGTCTGCACGCGACCTCTGATTTTGGGGCGGAGCTCGACAGCCTGTCTGACTTCCTGTGCTTTGGCGTCGCGCCCGGTCTGTTGGTGTATCGGTTCGCGCTGGGAGAGACCCACGCGTTTGGTTGGATTTTCGTGCTGATCTATGCCGGGGCCGCCTGTTTGCGCCTTGCGCGGTTCAATGTGATGCGCGCCGAGCCCGAATCGATGCGTCATTTCACCGGGGTGCCCGCGCCTGCGGGGGCGGGGCTTGCGCTTTTGCCGATGTTTGTCACCTTCGCCGATCTCGGGGACGCGCGCGCTGTGCCGGCTCTGGTGGCGATCTGGCTTGGGCTGGTGGGCACGCTGATGATCTCGCGGATCAAGACGTTCTCGCCCAAAGCCTTGCGCATCCCGCGGGGGGCTGTCGGATTTGCCCTGATCGGCACGGTGATCGCGGTGGGCATGGTGTTCACCAAGATCTGGCTGCTGATGGTGATTATCGTCATAATCTATGTGGCGCTGTTGATGCCCGCGATCTGGCGTGCGCGCGGAATGATTCTGCGCGGCTAAGCCGGGCCGACTCGCCTTTGAGCGGCATGACTAAGGCGTTTCCCTGATATTAGGTCCCTTGCACGCGCGAGTCGCTTTGGAATCGCCCGTTTGCGCGCTCAAAACGCCCCCAAGACTCACCTAAAACCCCGAGATGAATCGCTTTCCCCTAGGGGAGGCGGCGCCGATCGGCTTTTCGCAGCGCTGCACTGACGGCGTGTTCGCGCTAGACGCCTGATTTTTCACCAATGAAATAAAGGGGGTGAGAAAAAAATGCGCCCGAAGTGAAAAAAGTGGTTGCGGAGTTTGGGCACTAACCGTAGAAGTCCCCTCACCGAAGCGGCACACAACGCTGCACGGGACGCCGGAAAGACCAGCAGGGCTGGAATGGATGGCACTAGGAATTCGAGGTTTAAGGGCGGGCTGCGCTTAGAGATAAGCGCTTCCGGTTCTTTTTGGCCTCACGCTCTTTGACATTGCTATTTATCTGAAGAGATATGTGGGCGGTTTGGTCGATTTCGACGTTTAACCGTAGCATATCGGCTCATTAGGATTTCGGTCCGATGATATGAGTGTCAGCTTCACTGTTTGT
>NZ_CAJYBT010000008.1 GCF_913064665.1 uncultured Thioclava sp. | reverse complement strand
CCAGATAGTCGAGCCTGCGCCAATCATCACCTCTGCAGTCGGGTTAGCTCCTGTACCGGATGGAAGTTGGACATACTTATAAGGTGGTTCAGCTACTCGATGTCCTGCATTGGGCCCGCCGATCCGGACAAGGGCACCGTAGTCAGCCGCGATATGTGCACAGACGTTTCCCTTACCTTCACTGCCGTACTGACCGCCAACAATGACATCTACCAGCCGTTTCGGATCATATGGCATCGAAGCAATCCCACGCCAGGTTATCGCCGAATTCGCAAGACTTTTTGCATCAATATGATCAGTATTTAGGGACAGGTCCGCTATCTTCGCCAGCTCGCTGACACCTTTCTCTGTGCCGTGGATGACAGCTTCTTGGTAAGTTGGAAATTCCTTAAGTTCCTGTTTACGTAGCGTGTAGCGACGTTCCAACTCCTCATCTGCGGCTGTCAAATGCACATGGAAGACTGATTCACCAAAACGTCTCCGAAGTTCGGTTATCTGGCTCTCAATTCTTGCAGAGTCCACAAGGAAAATTTCGACTGAGTCGGCATTCTTGATCGCGCGCTCGACAGCGTCAGCGACCCATTTTCCATCGGTGTCCAAGTCGAGTTGATCTCCTGCCCGCTGGAGTGCACCTCGTTCATTCTCACATTTCGTGACTTCAAGAATATGCTTGCGTGTCGAAACACGCTCTACCTTGGGTCGTTTCTCAATTTCCGCTAAAAAAAGTGATTTTCCGACTCCGATCGGCCCGGATGTGACTATAATATGTTTCAAAATTGTACTCCATGTCGTGCCGTAGGGTCAAACCCCTACTAAATGTTGCGCGATCTCCAGAATTATGTAACACAGCGTTAGGAAATACGTGCTACACAACACTATGCTGTGTGGTGCAACCTTAGAGGGATTTTGGGGGCTTACAATATGAATATGATCAAGTCAGTAGTCGGGGTTCGTGTCGCAACGGGACCAACGATAATGTTGGCGAGCGGCAAGTGGTTTGACTTTCTTGATCCACATGGGAGTGACTTTGACATTCTAGATATCGCTAATGGACTATCGAAAGTCTGCCGTTATGCGGGGCAATGCAAGGAGTTTTACTCTGTTGCTGAACACAGCTTGATCGTTAGTGAGCAGGTCGATGACTACGCCTTCGAAGCCTTGATGCACGACGCGGCGGAGGCCTTCATGGGCGATATCACTCGCCCACTCAAACAGTTGGTTCCCGAATTCAAACGCCTAGAGGCCGCGATAGAGGATGCCATAACGGTACGGTTCAATTTACGTCCGGATTATCGAATTGTTGTGAAACAGGCTGACCTCCGTGTCTTAGCTGCTGAACAATTGCAGATTATGGCAGAAGGTTGCGCTGATTGGGCCGAAGATGCAGGCATCGTGCCTGCTCCCATCAAGATCCAAAACCTAACGCCTGAAAGGGCAAAGGAAGCGTTTCTTGCGAGATTCTATGATCTTAAAGGTGCTCGATAGCTGCAGACCATACCCGTTCGCTGAAACTCCGATCTGATGTGGCGGTCATAAATTTGTAAGATCAGTATAATTCTTGCGTGTCGATAGAGCAGCTTTGACATTGATGGCAACGGTGCGAATACTTGAACCGCGCCAGTTTCACCAGGCCACAGCTTGCTTCCACGAAGCCGCAATGCATCGTTGAACTTTGGCCAATGGCAGGGTCGGCTCTGGGCCGAAAGCGGACGATGCGGCGACTCGCAATTTCGCCGAACTCGAGGCGCTGGCGCCGCGAGAGAACAGGCAACAAGGTGTCCCGCAGCCACGAATTGCGGGACACTTTCATCATAAAAATAAGGCTTATATCACACAAACCCGATTCCAGGGTCACCCACCATTCCCCCCTCAGGATTGGTGATTACTGCATCAAGATGGCATCGCGCGCAAAGCGGGCTTCTTCGCGGCTGCCATCGTCATAAATCAGCTGCACCTCCACCTCGCTTACCGAACCTTTCGGCTGCGAAAGATACACGTCATCGCCCGAAAGCGCATTGGGCTGGGCGGTGCCCTCGTGGCAGGGCTCCATTTTGAACAGGATGTTGGGGGCGGCCCCGTTCAGGCCATAGCGAATTTCGCTCAAGCCACAGCGCCACGCCAAAAGATGCGTGAAATATATCAAATCTTTTCCACCATACTCGCGGATCGCCACCCAAGATCCCCGCGTCATATCCAGGATCGGGCGCACTTCTCCGGCGGTGGTAAAATTCTGCGCGCACACTGGGGTTGCGCAGGAAAACGCCAGTATCGTCAATAGTTTGCGTATCATACGCCCTCACCCACTTTCGCCCCTAAACATTCGCGCTATACTGCGTGAAATTAGAACCGGGGACAGGTCAATTATGGCCGCGAAACGCGCGCAACCACAACCCTTCAACGTCGTCTGTATCGCACAGAACGGTCGGCTGGAATACGAGGCTATCCCCTTTATTCTAAGCTTTGTTGCCGCAAATCCCAAGTTCGAAGGCCGCTTGATGATTGCCGAGCCCCAACCCGGCCCGCTTTGGAAAGGCGAGACGCGAATTTCCGACCCGGTGCGCGCGATCCTCGAAGGCGCAGGCGCACAGATCGTGCCGTTCGAGAGCAAAGTGTTTGGCCAATCTTACCCCTATGGCAACAAGATCGAGGCGCTTGCCGCCCTGCCCGCAAGCGAGCCTTTCGTGTTTTTCGACACGGATACCCTGTTCACCGCGCCGCTCGCGCAGGTCGGGTTCGATTTTGATCACCCCTCGGCCTCGATGCAGCGCGAAGGCACTTGGCCCATCCCGCCCCTTTACGGCCCCGGCTACGCGGCGATCTGGAAATCGCTCTATGACAGGTTCGGGCTGAAAGGCTTCGAAGATACGCTCGATCTGAGCCAGCCCGATGAATACTGGCGTCGCTACATGTATTTCAACGCCGGTTGGTTCTTTGGGGCCGATCCGGCAGAGTTCGGCGCGCGATTCCTGCGCTATGCGCGTGAAATCCGCGACGATCCGCCCGATGAACTGGCCAGTCAGGTGTTCGATCCCTGGCTCGATCAGATTGCGCTGCCGCTGGTGATACATTCCTTTGGCGGCGGACGTCCGGGGCCAAAGCTGGAGGGTCTGGATGGCGATGTGTCATGCCATTACCGCGCCTTGCCGCTGCTTTATGCGCGCGAAAGCGATGCGGTGATCGACACGCTCGAGGCGCTGGTCGCCCCCAACCCGATCAAGAAGGTTCTGAAGGTTTACGAACCGGCGAAAAAGCTGATCTTTCAGGGCAAGGGGCGCAAGCTGCGCGCGATCTTCACCTCTGAAGGCCTGCCGCGCACCGAAAAAATGCTGCGCAACCGGATCCGGCGTGAAGGCATGTGGATGCGCTGAATATGCGCGCGAATGAATGTGTTTGAAGCCCTTTGAGCGTGGCGATAACGTCCGCGCAACGCATTCACCACGGAGACCATGATGTCCGATTACAAATTCGACACGCTGCAAATCCATGCCGGAGCGGCGCCCGATCCTGCGACCGGGGCGGTGCAGACACCAATCTATCAAACCACCGGCTATGTCTTTAAAGATGCCGATCACGCCGCGCGTTTGTTCAACCTTGAAGAGGTCGGCTACATTTATTCGCGCCTGACCAATCCGACCGTGTCGAAACTGGCCGAGCGGGTGGCAGCCCTTGAGGGCGGCGCGGGCGCGGTGTGCTGTTCTTCTGGCCATGCGGCGCAAATCATGGCGCTGTTCCCGCTAATGGGGCCGGGGCTGAACATCGTGGCCTCGACCCGGCTTTACGGCGGCTCGATCACCCAGTTCTCCCACACGATCAAACGCTTTGGCTGGTCCTGCACCTTCGTGGATTTCGATGATCTGGGCGCGTTGGAAGCCGCCATCGACGACAACACCCGCGCGATTTTCTGCGAGTCGATCTCAAACCCCGGTGGCTACATCACCGATATTCCGGCCATCGCAAAACTGGCCGATAAGGTCGGGCTGCCGCTGATCGTGGATAACACGCTGGCCACGCCTTACCTGTGCCGCCCTATTGAGATGGGAGCGACGTTGGTCGTGCATTCGCTGACGAAATACATGACCGGCAACGGCACGGTCACGGGTGGGTGTGTCGTGGATAGCGGCAAGTTCGACTGGTCGGCCTCGGGCAAATTCCCTTCGCTCAGCGCCCCCGAACCCGCCTATCACGGGCTGAAATTCCACGAGGCGCTGGGGCCGATGGCCTTTACCTTCCACTCCATCGCGATCGGGCTGCGCGATTTGGGCATGACGATGAATCCGCAAGGCGCGCATTACACCCTGATGGGCATCGAAACCCTGAGCCTGCGCATGGAGAAACACGTCGCCAACGCCAAGGCCGTTGCTGAGTGGCTGGAAAATGATCCGCGGATTGAACTTGTGACCTATGCCGGGCTGCCAAGCTCGCCTTGGCACAAGCGGGTGAAGACCGTTTGTCCGAAAGGCGCAGGCGGGCTGTTCACCGTGGCGGTGAAGGGCGGCTATGAGGCCTGCGTGCAACTGGTGAACAACCTCCAGCTGTTCTCCAATGTCGCCAACCTCGGTGACACGCGCTCGCTGATTATCCATTCCGCCTCGACAACGCATCGCCAGCTTAGCGAAGCACAGCAAATTGCCGCAGGTGCCGCGCCCAATGTGGTGCGCCTGTCGATCGGGATCGAGGATGCCAGCGATCTGATCGCCGATCTTGATCAGGCGCTGACGGCCGCAACAGCCTAAGCCTTGCAGCCCCGCGCGCGTTCATGGGCGCGCGGGGCACGGCGCATCTACGCCGGGCAAAGACAGCCAGATCGCCGCCAAAGAAAAATAAACCCATCCCAAGAGCGGCAAGAGGTCGCCACCCCCATCCAGAGCGCTTTTCAGGGCGTGGAAAACCCTTTACGAAGATGTGACCACGGCCTCGGCCGCCAAATCGCATCTGTTTGAGTTGCCATGAAACCCGAATTCGCACTGATCCTTTCGCATGACGGCATCGGCCTGGCGCATCGCACGCGCACGGGCTGGGCGCGTCTTGGTGACGTCTCGCTTCAGGCTGCGAATATGGCAGACGACTTGGCGGCGCTGCGTCGGCGTGCGCAAAGCCTTTCCCCCAAAGGGATTTTGGCAAAGCTGGTGATCCCGGCCTCGCAAATTCTCTACACCGCAATCTATGCCCCCGGCCCCAGCCCCACACAGCGCCGCGCCCAGATTGAAACCGCGCTGCAGGGCATGACACCCTATCAGGTGTCCGATCTGGTTTATGACTGGTCGGGCACGCGCCAGACGGTGCAGGTGGCGGTCGTCGCGCGCGAAACATTGGTCGAGGCCGAGGCATTCGCGCAATCACATGGCTTTTCGCCGATTTGTTTCGTGGCGATCCCGGTCGAGGGAGATTTCGCCGGTGAGCCTTGGTTCGGGCTAAGCGCGGGGGCGGCAAACGTCCTGCCCGAAGGCGCGCAAGTAGAGCGCGACACCATGGCGCTGCCCGATTTCGCGCAAGCCGCGCCAGAGCCTGCGCAGGCGGCCTCGCCCATCGCACCCGCGCAAGAACAAACGCCGCAGAGCACGCCTGAAATCGCGCCCACCCCCTTGGAAACCGCACAAGACGACGGCCCGAGCGAGGCGACGCTAGCCCCCCCTCAAGACGATACGCCCCCCGAGGTCGAGCTTGCCTCAGAACTCGCTCCTGCGCCGGAACCAGAGGCGCTGGTTGAGATCGAGGCTAAGGCTGAGGTTAAACTTGAGGATGAGACGGCGGCTGAAGCGCCCGATGAGCCGGTGCTCCCAGCCTTGGCAGAGGCCCGGCTTGACCGGCCCGCCCCAGTTGAAGACACACCAGCCGAGGCTCCCCCCGTGGCGCCCGCGCCGACGGACATGGCTGCATCCGAAAATAGCCCCGAGCCCGATCTGAGTGATCCGCCCGAGGAAATCAGCCAAGAGGATCTGGCGGATTTGGCCGCACTCGACAGGCCCGCCCCCCCGAGCCAGGATGTCTCAGAGCCGACACCAGAGGCCTCCACCGATCCGGTTGGCGCACCCACCCCAGAGACAGCCTCCGACACGGACGCGACCAAGATCGCCGCTGAAGTAGCCCAGCCCGCAGTCAAAAACCTTTCCAGCGAGGCGATTGCCGCCCTCGCCGCTGTCAGTGCGTTTTCCAGCACGCGCGCAGCCAAGGCAAAAGACGCCCCGGCCCCCGACGCGCCTGAATTGGGCGGCGCACATGCGCGCAAACTTGGTGGCGTGGGCCGACTTAGCCCGCCACAACCCGAGCGCAAGAAAATCCTGACAGGTACGGCCGGGATCACGGCCCCGGGGCTTGATCTACCCGACCCAGACCCCGTGCCAGAGACGCCCGCGCTCAAAAAGACAGGCGCGAACGCGTTCAAAAAGACCGTAAAGAAGGGGCTTATCGGGGGGGCTGCGATTGGCTCTACTGCGCTGTCCGCGACGGCGCGTGCAGCGAAAGCAGGCGCCAGCAGCGCTGCGAAAGCGCAGGCCAAACCGGTAGATGAAGTCTCTGACAAGACTGTTTTCGGGGCGCAAAAGCGGCCCGATATCGGTGGCAAGCCGCGCTATCTGGGCGCAAGTTTGGTCGTGGGGTTGGTGCTGTTTCTCACCATCGTCGGGCTATGGACAAGTTTCTTGGGCAATACCAACACACCGGCGCCCCAAGACCAGATCGCCTCTGCGCCCGAAGGGGCCGCTCCTGATGTCGCACCGCCGCGGGTTGCGGCTGCGCCCGAAGCCTCGGCCGTGCCCGCACCGATGCCTGCGACACCGCCCGCCTAAAACGCGCCCAGTGCCCCATCGGTGACGAGCCAAGTCGCCCCTGACACCCAATCCGCGCCTGAGGCACCAGTCACGAATGAGACGGTCCCGCCCAAAGCCGATACGCAGACAGCAGCAATCGCGCCGCTGGCGCCCAGCAGCCTGCCGCCCTTCACCGCGACGCCTTTGGCACCCCCCAGCGCCCCCGCAGTGGGGAGCAATGTCGCGCCCAATCCAGAATCCGCGCCCTCTGCAACGGCAAACGTCACCCCGACGCCAGAGGGCGTGCCAATGCCCGGCGGCTTCACGCTGTTTTCCGGCAAGCCAAATCTGGTTCCGGGCACGCGCCCCGAAAGCGTCACGCAAGCTTGGCGCACGACCCAGCCCCCCGCAGCGTTGCGCCCAGAAGACACGCTGGCCGCGTTGCCGGAATTGGCAGGCTTTCGTCCGGCCAATCGCCCCGCCTCGATCGCCCCCCCGATCACGCCAGCCGCGCCCGCATCAGCCCTGCCCACGACAGCCCCGGCCCCATTGCCAAGCGGAAATGATCCGACGCTGGCGGCAGCGCGCCCGGTGCTGCGCCCGGCAGCGATTTCTAGCAAGGCGCAAAACACACCCGCTCAGCCCGCCGCGCAAGATGATGGCGCCACGCTGACGCCCGCCCCCGCCACGGCGCAAGACACCCGCCTTGCCGGATTGCGCCCCGATGCGCGCCCAGCCAGCGTGCAATCCGCCGCCAAGGCCGTGAGCCAAGCCCCCGCCGCGCCGCCCGCTAGCAACCCGTTTGCCGATGCCTCTGCGCTGGCGGTGGCTACCTCGGCCCGACCGCCGGGCAAGCCGCGCAACTTCTCCCGCTCGGTTGAAAGCGCATTGGCTGCGGCCATCGCGGCGGAACCCGCGCCCCGCCAAGCGGCTATCGCGCCTGCCCCAAAAGCGGTCGCAGCCGCCCCGAAACCCGAGGAAATCGACGAACCCGAACCGGTCAAACCCGCGCCCAAACTGCCCACATCCGCCTCGGTTGCACGTCAAGCGACCGAAAAGAATGTGATCAACCTGCGTCAGATCAACTTGATCGGGCTCTATGGGTCGTCCTCAAACCGACGTGCCTTGGTACGGCTGAAAAATGGCCGTTTCATCAAGGTCGGGGTTGGGGACAAGCTTGATGGTGGCCAGGTTTCGGCGATCGGCACGACGCAGCTAACCTATAAAAAGGGTGCGCGCAGCTACACGCTCAAGCTTTTGCAAGACGGTTAGTCGCTTCGCACACCGTTTCGCCTATTGCCCCTGTCGATGCGCGAGTTACCCTTGCAGCACGCGCATCAAACACCGCCCATCCCTCTTCCTACAGGGCGCCATAC
Organism: uncultured Thioclava sp.; assembly: GCF_913064665.1. Classification (GTDB taxonomy): domain Bacteria; phylum Pseudomonadota; class Alphaproteobacteria; order Rhodobacterales; family Rhodobacteraceae; genus Thioclava; species Thioclava arctica. Next base: position 108,418 of record NZ_CAJYBT010000008.1, on the reverse strand, counting down.
GCGCGCGCATGAAGGACCGCCAAGCCAATGGAAAGCTTTCTCTTTTACGCCACGCTCTATCTGATAGCGATGGTCGTGGCGGTGCCACTGGCGACTCGCGCGGGCTTGGGGTCTGTGCTGGGCTACCTGCTGGCGGGAATTTTGATCGGGCCCGTCACGGGGCTGTCGGGAACCGAGATGACCGACCTGCAGCATTTCGCCGAATTTGGCGTTGTGATGATGCTATTCCTAATCGGGCTGGAACTGGAACCCCGCGCGCTTTGGGCGATGCGCCACAAGCTGATCGGGCTGGGCGGTTTGCAGGTGACGATCACGATGGTGCTGGTCACCGGGATCGTGATGGCCTTGGGCGAGGATTTCCGGGTCGCGCTGGCGCTTGGCATGGTGATGTCGCTCAGTTCGACCGCAATCGTTTTGCAAACGCTCAATGAAAAGCGCCTGATGCAAACGGCGGGCGGGCGGTCCGCCTTTGCTGTGCTGCTGACCCAAGATATCGCGGTGATCCCGATGCTGGCGCTGATGCCGTTGCTGGCACTGCCGGGCGCGCGCGCGGTGGCCAAGGCTGATCACGGCGATCACGTCGTGGGGCGGCTGATCGAGTCGATGCCGGCTTGGGGCGTTACGCTGATCACCTTAGCCGCTGTCGTGCTGACGGTTCTGATGGGGCATTACCTGATCCGCCCTCTGTTCCGGTTCGTGCAAACCGCCAAGCTGCGCGAGATCAACACCGCGATGGCGCTTTTGATCGTCGTGGGCATCGCAAGCTTGATGAACCTCGTGGGGCTTTCGCCCGCTTTGGGCACGTTTTTGGCAGGCGTGGTTCTGGCCGATAGCGAGTTCAAGCATGAGCTTGAAAGCGACATCGAGCCGTTCAAGGGCCTGCTGATGGGGCTGTTTTTCATCACCGTGGGCGCGGGGATCAATTTCGATGTAATCGTCGCTCAGCCGTGGAATATCGCGGCTTTGGTGATCTTGCTCGTGGCGCTGAAATCGGGCGTATTATATGGACTGTCGCTGCTGTTCAAACTGCGCGGGCCCGATCGCTCGCTGTTCACGCTCAGCCTCGCACAAGCGGGCGAATTTGGCTTTGTGCTTGTCTCCTTCGCAGTGGTGCAGCGGATATTGCCAAATGCGCTGGCTGAGAAGGTGCTGGTCGTGGTCGCCCTTTCGATGCTGATCACGCCGCTTTTGTTCATCCTGCACGATCGCATCGCGAAATTTGCCCGCATTGATAAGGGCCCCGATCCAGACGACATCGAAGAGCGCCAGCCCGTGATTATTGCGGGCGTGGGCCGTTTTGGGCAGGTGGTCAACCGGATGGTGACGATGTCGGGCTTGAGCACGACGGTGATCGACAATGACCTGCGCACCATCCAGTTGATGCGCACCTTTGGCTTCAAGGGATATTTCGGCGACCCGACCCGGCCAGATCTGTTGGCCGCTGCCGGGATTGCCGATGCGCGGGTGTTGGTCGTGGCGCTGGATGGGCGGGACAAGACGACAGAACTGGTGCGCTATGCCCGCCGTATCCGTCCCGATTTGCACATCGTTGCGCGGGCGCGCGACCGCACCCATGTGTTTGATCTTTATAAGGCGGGGGCCAATGACATCGTGCGCGAGATGTTTGATTCAAGCCTGCGCGCGGGTCGCTATGTGCTGGAAAATTCCGGCTTGTCGGAATTCGAATCTTCGGCGCTGGAAAAGCTGTTCTTCAAGCTTGACCGCGCGGCTGTGCGCGATCTGGCGCAGGTCTGGAAACCCGGTGTGCCGGTCGAGCAAAACCCGGCCTATATTGCGCGCACAAAAGAACTCAACGCCGAGTTGGAAGCCGCGATGATGGAGCAATATCGCCGTCGCGACAAGAAAGACGAGAGCGATCAAGAGCCGCCGGGCACGCTTGAGGGGGGGCCGGATGCCTAAAGGCGCGCACCCCCTTTTGAGACCCTGAACCGGGATGCGATTGACGCGCGAAAACGATGGCGGCACGGGCTACAATAAAAAAAACGCGAGGCTCGAAAGCCTCGCGTTTTCAAATTCTAGGATGTGCCCAGATCAGGCGGCGCGGCCGACCAGCACCTCGTCGACAGTTCTTGCAGCACCAACCTCGTCAGTGCCCGAAACAGCCGCAACTTCGCGAGTCAGACGCTCAAGCGCGGCTTCATACAGCTGACGCTCGGAATAGGATTGCTCGCGCTGATCGTCGCTGCGGTGCAAATCGCGGACCACTTCGGCAATCGACAACAGGTCGCCAGAGTTGATCTTTTGCTCATATTCCTGAGCGCGGCGCGACCACATCGCGCGCTTGACCTTGGCTTTGCCTTTGAGGGTCTCAAGCGCCTTGGTCACGATATCGGGCGAGGACAGGCCGCGCATGCCCACTTCGGTCGCCTTGTGGGTCGGCACGCGAAGGGTCATCTTGTCCTTCTCGAACGAGATCACGAACAGCTCCAGCTTGAGCCCGGCGATTTCCTGTTCTTCGATGGACATGATTTTGCCCACCCCATGCGCCGGATATACGACGAAATCATCGGGGCGGAATTCAGACTTTTTGGTTTTGGTCATGCGGTTTCGCTTCCTTGCAGCGAGCCTCGAACCCCGGTATCAAGCGAGCATAACACGCCCTCAGCGCCAAAGGCCCTGTGAACGTTTCTGAACGGAGAGATCGGCTTCTACAGGCGAGCAGGCTGAAGTAGAAGTTGGGGTCGACGCTCTTTTCTGGACCTAATATAGCAAGAAAAGCATGCGTTTTAAAGCATGATGCGCTCTCGCTTTTGTGAAGTCGCCGGATTTCAAAGGCTTACAGGCACAATCAGACCAAAGTGCCGTAGCGTAACAGTCATATGACAGGCCCCGAATCGGTCTGCGCAAACGCATTGTTACAGAATCAGTCGACGGTTCAATCGCCCTCGCCCGGCGCCTCGGAGAAATACTTATCCAGCTTGCCGGTTTCGCCGTCGTATTTCGCGGCTTCAGGCATTGCGTCTTTCTTTTGCGTAATCACGGGCCAGAGTTCCGAATACTTCCGGTTCAACTCCACCCAGCTATCCATTCCCGGCTCGGTATCGGGTCGAATCGCATCCGCGGGGCATTCCGGCTCGCAGACGCCGCAATCGATGCACTCGTCGGGATGGATCACCAAGGTGTTCTCGCCCTCGTAGAAACAGTCCACCGGGCAGACCTCGACGCAGTCGGTATATTTGCAGTTGATGCAGTTATCGATAACGACATAGGTCATGGCGAAACCCCGATTTTACAGCTTCCTGACCTGTCCTATCGGGGCTTGGCGCGCGTTTCAAGAGAGCGACGCGGGTTTTCGCCGCGGCAAGACGCGCGGGCTTCAGGCCTCGGGGGCCAGAGACTCATACAGCGTTTGCGCCTCGGGGGCGGGGCCGCGCCTTGTGCCGCAGTCTAACACCCGCACCAGCCGCACATCTGTCCCGATCCGCAAGGTCAGCACATCGCCCGGACCGACCGCACGGCCCGGTTTGTCCACGCGCACCCCATTCACCCGCACCCGTTTGCCCTGCACCAGTTCTTGCGCCAGCACGCGGGTTTTACAAAACCGCGCGTGCCAGAGCCATTTATCAAGACGGATGCGCTCGGGGGCGTCAGGCATGGCCGCGCGCGCTTACTTCTTGTCCTTGAGAGCGGCCAAGATGGCAAAGGGGTTATCCGGGTCGATCGGCTTGTCCTTCTTGGGCGGACGCGCCTCAAAGTTGCGCGCTTGCTCGGGTTTGCCACCCTTCTTGCCGCCCTTTTTGTCAAAGGACTTGCCTTGCGGACGGCCCCCTTTGCGTTCACCACGCGGGGCGTCAGATTTCCCACCTTCGCGGCGCAGCGGACGGTTATTGGCCCGCGGGCGTGGCGCCCATGTGAAGGTGTAAAACACCTCAAGCTCATCGCTGGGCACATCCGCAGGCGCGATCATGTCGCCTCCCGCCTCAGCAGCCGCCTCGGCCTCGGGGTGGGTCTCGGGGGCAGTCTCGCCGCCACCGGTTTCGGCCTCGGCCTCAACCGCCAGCTCATCGCTCAACGCCTCGGCGCTCGCGGCCTCTTCGGCCTTTTCCAAAGCCGCAGGTTTGACCTTCGCGCGCTCACCTTTTTCGGCCTTATAGCCCAAGCCGCCCATCAGATCGGCGAATTGCTCCAGCGTCATGCCGGTGATCGACAGCATGTCGGGATTGCCCTCAAACCCGCCGCGGCTATCCTTGGCGCGCAACAGATCGGCCAACCGCTCTAGCATATCGATGCGGATCGCGCGCGCACCTGCGGGACGATAGCCCGACAGACGATAGGCCTCGGGCTCAAAGCCTTCGATATTTGGAATCGTGACCAGACCGGGAGGCGGGCTTTCGGGAAACTCGTCGCGCCCATCCCAAAGCGAGGCCAGCACCAGCCGCAGCCGAGTCGGCGCAGGTTTCAGCAGCGCGGGCATGAAGATCGTGTATTGCCCAAAGCGCACGCCATGCTTGCGCAAGGCACCGCGCGAGTCTTGATCAAGTTCTTTGACTTCGGTTGCGACCTGTTCACGCGGCAAAATGCCCAGCGCCTCGACCAGACGGAACGCAAAACCACGCGCCAAACCTGCCAGCGCCTCATCGCGGCTCATCGCGAGAAGCGGCTCGAACAGGGCGGCCACCTTGCGGTCGATGAAATGCTGCAAGCGACGCGTGACCTTTTCGGCCACATCGGCCCCCGCCTCTTCGTCGACGAAAGCCTGCACGCTCGGGCGCATCACATCGCCACCCTTGACCAGCTTGCCCACCGCAGTGGTGCCCCACATCAGGCCCCCCTGCTCGGTGAAATCCATCTCGGTATCGGGCGCGTTGTAGAACCGATCCGCACGCAGATTGAATTCGGGTGCGAGCGCCTCATAGGCCGCACGGGCGAGCATTTTAGCCTCATCAGGTGATCCGGTGTCATCCTGACGGAACCGGAACCCTTCAAGACGGCCGGCGAATTCGCCCTCGACCGTCACTTCGCCCTTGTCGTTCACCTCGGCCACGAGGGTCTCCTTCTGCTTGAGCCGGCGCAGCAACACAGATGTGCGCCGATCCACAAATCGTTGGGTCAGCGCGCCGTGGAGCGCATCTGACAGGCGGTCTTCTACAGCGCGAGTCGCCTCGCGCCAATGGCTTTCGTCATCAACCCAGCCTTTGCGTTGCGCAACATAGGTCCAGGTGCGGATAAAGGCGAGCCTGCGCGAGAGCGTGTCGATATCGCCCCCCGTGCGGTCGATCCGCTCGATCTGGCGCGCGAGCCAGTCAGATGGCACTCCACGCCCAGAATGCAGAAAGCCAAAAATCCGCGTCAAGAGCGTCGCATGCTCGGCCTCGGAAATCGAGCGGAAATCGGGAATTCGGCACACATCCCACAGCAATTGCACATCTTTCGGGCTGGTAATGCGGTCGCGGGTCTCGGGGTCGTCGCCAAGCTGCTTGAGCGCGCGCAGATCATCGGCCTCGCGTCCCTTGGTCAGCCATTCGCCCTCGGGGCGGGCCTCAAGCGAGGAGATCAGGCGGTCCAACGTGCCAAATTCCAGCCGGGAATTGCGCCATTGCAGCCGTTGCAACGGGGCAAAGCGATGGTTTTCAATCGCATCGACGATTTCAGGATCCAACGGGCGCGCCTCACCGGTCACGCCAAAGGTGCCATCCGTCGTGTGTCGCCCGGCGCGGCCCGCGATCTGCGCCAGCTCGTAGGGAAACAGCGCCCGCATCCGGCGGCCGTCGAATTTCGCCGTGGCCGAAAACGCGACATGGTCGATATCAAGGTTCAGCCCCATCCCGATTGCATCGGTGGCCACCAGATAATCGACATCGCCGTTTTGATACATCTCGACCTGCGCGTTGCGGGTGCGCGGGCTGAGCGCCCCCATCACCACCGCGCAGCCACCCTTTTGACGCCGGATCAGTTCCGCCATCGCATAGGTATTTTCCACCGAGAACCCGACAATCGCCGAGCGCGGCTTCATCCGCGAGATCTTTTTCGATCCCGAATAGGTCAGCTCGGAAAACCGCTCGCGCTTGGCAAACTGCGCCTTGGGCACAAGCGCCGCAATCGCCCCGCGCATCGTTTCCGAGCCTAAGAATAGCGTCTCATGCAGGCCCCGCGCATTGAGCAACCGGTCAGTGAACACATGGCCCCGCTCGGGATCGCCGCAAAGCTGGATCTCGTCAATCGCCAGAAAATCCGCGCCGATATTGGTTGGCATCGCCTCGGTCGTGGCGACCCAATATTGCGTGCGATCAGGCACGATTCGCTCTTCGCCGGTGACCAGCGCCACCACGGACGGCCCGCGCTGCGCCACGATCCGGTCATAGACCTCGCGCGCCAGCAGACGCAGCGGCAAGCCGATAACGCCTGTGCGATGCGCCAGCATCCGTTCAATCGCGTAATGGGTTTTACCAGTATTGGTCGGCCCCAGAACGGCCGTGATCCGCCCGGTTTGCATTGCAGCTTCCCTGTCGGCCTTAGAGCGCCGTTCCCCGATGCGCCTTGTCCAGACGCGCAATTGCGTCTTTCACATCCTGTTGATGCGGGTTCAAGGCGAAAGAGGCCTGATAGGCCTCAAGCGCGCGTTTCTCATCGCCCATTTCTTCGAGCATCGCGCCCAGACCCGCCAAGGCCCCCCAATGGCGCGGCTCAAGTTTGAGAACATGGGCGATATCGGATGCCGCAGGGCCGTACAGCCCGGCCATGAAATAGGCGGTCGCGCGCCCGTTCCAGCCTTCGGCGAAATCGGGCGCGTGATCGGTCAGGGCGGTGAAATGCTCGATTGCGGCATCGGTATCGCCCTCGTCCAGCGCGGACTCGCCACGTTTGAGCAGCAAATCCATCGTCGCCGAGCCAGAGCGCGACCACGCCCGGCGGATATCCGCCTCTGCGCGTGACCATCCTTGCTCACTTGGATCGGCCAATTCCTTGAAATAGGGATCAAGCCCCGCTGTTTCGGCCTTAGCGGGGAAAGCCGCCATTGCCCCAAGCGTAGCGCTCAAGCAAAATGCCGTGACGGCATATTTGTATCTGTAGATCGCGTGCCACATAACACTTAGATAATACAAATGCTGGAAAATGCGAGAGCCCGGCGATCAAATCTGGAGGACGATGATGAGCGAAGTTATCAACAAGGCCGTTGAGGCATTGAAAGTGAAGCTGCCCGATGGTTTTTCGTCGACTGCGAAATTCGTGATCGAGGATGAAGGCTCGATCATCGTGGATGAAAACGGCGTGCGCGAAGGCGATGACGACGCCGAAGTCGTGATGATCGCAGATCGCGAGACGTTTGAGGGAATGCTGGGCGGCGATGTAAACCCGACGGCAGCCTTCATGTCGGGCAAGCTGAAAGTGGACGGCTCGATGGGGCTGGCCATGCAACTCGGCGCGGCGCTCGCTTGATGGAACGCGCCCCCCTCAATGAGGCAATCGCACGTGGCCCCGAGGGGGGCGCGGCCTATTGGCTGCACACCGATGACGGTGTGCGCATCCGATTTGGCCATTGGCCCGGCCCCGCCAAACCGCGCGGGACCGTCTTTTTGCTATGTGGTCGCACCGAATATATCGAGAAATACGGCCCCGCAGCGGCGGAACTGGCTGCGCGCGGCTATGCGATGCTGGCGGTGGATTGGCGGGGTCAGGGCCTTGCCGACCGTCTGCTGCCCAATGACCCGATGAAGGGACATGTCGGGGGCATCCTGGATTATCAAATCGATCTGAAGGCGGTGATCAAGGCAGCGCATGAGCTTGCTCTGCCCCGCCCATTCTTTTTCATCGGCCATTCGATGGGCGGCGCGATCGGGCTGCGCGCGATACAGGGCAAGGACCACCCTTTTGCCGCCGCCGCGTTCTCGGCACCGATGTGGGGCATCAAGGTGAACGCCATGCTGCACCCGTTCCGCATCATCTTGGCGCAACTGTTCGGTGGATCCCCCTTTGCCGAGGGCTTCCCGCCGGGCATGAACGCGCAGACCTATGTCTATCGCGACAGCTTCAACGCCAATCGCCTTACCCGCGATCCTGCGATGTGGGCGTGGCTTCTGGACCAAGCGGCCCAAGAGCCTGCGCTGACGCTGGGCGGCCCGACGATCCATTGGGTCGCGGAAAGCATTCTGGAATGCGAAGCGCTAAACGCCCTGCCCTCGCCCGATCTGCCCTGCTATTGCGCGCTGGGAGGGGTCGAAAAAATTGTTTACACCCCGTCAGTTCATGACCGGATGGGCCGCTGGCCGGGCGCCAAGTTTGACGTGATGCCCGGCGCCGAGCACGAGATCATGATGGAAGTGCCCGCCACGCGTGCGCGGTTTTACGATGCCTGCGCGGCGCTTTTTGACGCGGCAGGCGCGGCAGCGGCACCTATAGCTGAATCTGCGTAAAGCTGTCGCGCAGCGCAGTTGACCACGCCTCGGACATGCGCGCGAATTCGGGATCGCCCGCTTCAAGACGGCGCTGCATCGTGATTTTGCAGTCATTGTTGGCAATCACTGCCAAATCTAGAGGCATGCCCACCGACAGGTTTGACCGCAATGTCGAATCCATCGACAGCAGCACCGCCTTTTGTGCATCCTCAAGCGTGGTTTCCGAGCGCACCACCCGGTCGAGAATAGGCTTGCCGTATTTATGCTCGCCAATTTGCAGGAACGGTGTGTCTTCGGTCGCCTCGATGAAATTGCCTTCGGGATAGATCAAAAACATCCGCATCTCGCCGCCCGCGCGCTGGCCCGCAACGATCATCGAGGCCGAGGTCGAGACTCGCTCCATCTCCATCCGGCTCACGATATCCTTGCGCACGCCAGCCATGGTATTGCCGATAATCTCGGCCACCTTCAGCATCGTCGGCGCAAGCATAATCGAGGTCTCGCCAGTGGCATCCGAAGAGTCGATTTCTTCGCGCAACCGCGCCAGCGTGGTTTGCGTCACCGACAGCGAGCCCGCCGTCATGATCGCGACCACCCGCTCACCGGGGTCTTCAAAGGTGAACATCTTGCGATAGGTCGCAATATTATCAAGCCCACCATTGGTGCGCGTATCCGACAGCAGAACCATGCCCGCATTCAAAAGCAGGCCGACACAATAGGTCATAATTTTTCCCTGATCCCCCTGATCAGCGCGACCTTATTGCTGGACTTGCTCAAGAGCAACTGTGACGTCTAGTCGCTCTTCGGAACCGCCTTGGGTGATGCCGCGAATTGGCGCGGCCTCATGGGCATCCAAACCCGAGCCAAGCCGGATATAGCGGTCATCGGGGCAGCAGCTATTGGCGGCATCAAAACCGATCCAGCCGATCCCCTCGATCCAGATTTCGGTCCAGGCATGTGCGGCTTCATGGGGGGCGCCGTCTTCTGTGGCAAACAAATAGCCCGAGACATAGCGTGCCGGTAGATCATGCGCGCGCGCCACGGCGATGAGGGCATGGGCATGATCCTGACACACGCCCTTGCCTTGGGCCAAAGCCTCGGCGGCGGTGGTATGGGCATCGGTGGTGCCGGGCTCGTAGGAAATTGCCTCGGCCACTGCAGCACTTAGGCGATGCGCGCAATCAAGCAACTCGGTGCAATCCGCGACCGCCTCAGAGGCCAGTTTCGCCAATCCGTCGTCGATCCATGTCGCGGTGGTTTCGCGCAGATACGCCATCGGATGCACCAACTCGCGATGGCCGCGCAGCACCCCTGCCGTATCGGTGGTCTCGATCTTGCCACGCACCGTCACGACGACCTCCTCGATGGGCGGGCGGATCGACCAGCTTTCCACCTTATCGCCCGCACCATCGCGAAACTCACCGCCGCGAATGCCGCCTTCGACCGCAACCTGCCATTCAATCTCGCGTTGGCCGCTAAAGCGCGACGGGAACAGGCGCAAAGACTGCACCGATGAGCCCATCGGACTGTCGTAGGAATAGGTTGTTACATGATCGACCGTGAGAATCATCGCGCCTCTCCACTCAGGTAGTTGCGCTGCACAAGTCCCGTCAGCTCACCGATATCCTGAATGAAGCGGGTCAGGAATTCATGCAGCCCCTCGTCGAAAATCTCGGGAACACGGGTGGATGACAGCGCGGCGACGAGCGCTTGGGCGCTCTCTTGCGCGGGGCCTGCGGGCTGGTTGTAGAACCGCGCCAGGTTGTCGAGATGGCGCATCACCTTTTGCGTCGATGACAGCAACGAGCGCGGGCTGGCCGGGTTCAAGATCAAGAAATCCACGATTTTGGCCGAGGTGATCTCACCGCCATAGGCCCAGTGAAACGCACGATGGGCTTGCAGCGCGCGCAGCATTACCCGCCATTGGTGATTATCCAGCCCCGTGCCGACCATTTCGACCGAAGGCAGCAGCACGAAGTACTTGACGTCAATCAGACGCGCGGTGTTGTCGGCCCGCTCGAGCGCATAGCCGAGGTTCATAAAGAAGAACCCGTCATTGCGCAGCATCGTGCCATCCATCGAGCCGCGCAGCAGCGCCGATTTGCTGTTCACCCAATCACACAGCTCGCCCAATTCCATCTCAGAGCGTGGCTGGCGTTCCAATTGGCGGATTTGCTGAAACGCGGTATTGAGCGTGTCCCAGACCTGTCCGGTGATCGCGGTGCGCACGATGCGGGCGTTTTCGCGCGCCCGTTCGATACAGGAAATCACCGATGAGGGGTTGTCGCGATCAAAGAACAGGTAGCTTTCGATATTGCGCTGCACCGGATCGCCGTATTTCGCAGCAAAGCCTTCGGCGGTGCCCGAGGCTTGCAGCAAGCTCACCCAGTCAGAGCGATAGCCATGCCCCGCTGAGGGCGTCAAAGAGATACGCGCGCCGACCTCAAGCAGGCGCGCCATCGTTTCCGCGCGCTCCATGTAGCGCGCGACCCAAAAGAGATTTTCCGCCGTCCGGCTTAGCATGTCATCACTCCGCCAGAACCCAGGTATCTTTTACGCCGCCGCCCTGGCTTGAATTGACCACGAGCGAGCCTTCGGTCAGCGCCACGCGCGTCAACCCGCCCGGCACCAGTTCGATTTTATCCCCGACAAGGCAGTAGGGGCGCAGATCGACATGGCGCGGCGCCACCCCCTCTTCGACGAATGTCGGGGTAGTCGACAATGCCAAGGTCGGTTGGGCGATGTAATTGTCAGGATCTTCCATGATCTTGTGACGGAAAATCTCGATCTGTTCCTTGGTGGATTTCGGCCCCACCAACATGCCGTAACCGCCCGAACCGTGGACCTCTTTGACAACCAGATCCCCCAGCTTTTCGAGCACATATTTTAGCTCATCAGGCTTGGCGCATTGCCAAGTCGGCACGTTTTCCAGCAGCGGCTCTTCGCCAAGATAAAAGCGGATCATTTCCGGCACGAACGTATAAATCGCCTTGTCATCGGCCACGCCAGCACCGGGCGCCGAGCAGATCGACACGCCACCCGAGCGATAGACATCCATCAGCCCCGGCACGCCCAGCATGGAATCGGGGCGGAAACACAGCGGATCAAGATAGGCATCATCCAGCCTGCGATAGATCACATCCAGCTTCTGCGGCCCCTCGGTCGTGCGCATCCAGCAAAACCCGCCCTCGACGAACAAATCCGCGCCCTCGACCAGATCGACCCCCATCAGATCGGCCAAGAAGGAATGTTCGTAATAGGCCGAGTTGAAATGGCCCGGCGTAAGGATCGCGATCGTGGGATCGCCATTGCATTTTGCCGGTGCGACCGAGGCCAGAGTGCGCCGCAGCGCCTCGGGATAGCCCTCAACGGGCTCAATCCGGTTCTCGCGAAACAGCTGCGGAAACATCCGCATCATGATCTCGCGGTTTTCCAACATATACGACACACCCGACGGCGTGCGGCAGTTGTCTTCAAGAACGTAAAACTGATCGCGCCCGGTGCGCACCAGATCAATGCCTACGATATGGCTGTAGATACCGCGCGGCGGTACAAAGCCGGTGACAGAGCGCTCATAGGCGTCGTTTTGATACACCAGACGGGCGGGGATGCGTCCGGCACGCACGATCTCTCCGCGACCGTAAACATCCAGAAGAAACGCGTTGAGCGCACGCGCGCGCTGCTTGATTCCGCGCTCGAGTTTGCGCCATTCCATCTGCGTGAACACGCGGGGGAACATATCAAACGGGATAAGTCGATCCGGGTCGCCGCCCTCGCCATAAACCGCGAAGGTGATGCCGATGCGGCGAAACATCGCCTCTGCCTCGGCCTGTTTCATGGCGCGGAAATCGGCGGGCATCTCGCGGGTCCAGCCATCCAGCGCGCTATAAGGCGCACGCACCTGATCGCCGTCGAACATCTCGTTGAAATATTCTATCATTTCGATCGCGGTCACTCCTGCTTCTCCCACTATTGCTAAGGCTAGAGTGTCGACAGGAAAAGGCAATCGCCAAGGTTGAGTGGCTGAATTGGCCAACCAACGCGTAATTTACCGCACAATGCCCAAATTTTACGCACCCCTTGCCATTCCCGCCCCAAGCCCCCTATCTCAAGACCAACATGCCAGACCAAGAGGACGCCATGACACCCACGCACCGCCGCCCCGTTTACGACGCCAACGCAAATTCGGGGGCCTTCGGCGCGCTTCCCGACTGGGATCTGAGCGATCTGTATCCAGCACCTGATGCACCCGAACTGGCAAGCGATATGAGCTGGCTTGAGAAAAACTGCGCCGCTTTTGCGCGCGATTATCAAGGCAAGCTGGCCGAGTTGGACGCGTCCGCCATGGCAGACTGCATCGCGCGCTATGAGGCGATCGAGGAAAAAGCGGGCCGCGTGATGTCGTTTGTGGGGCTGCGCTATTACCAGAACACCGGCGATGTTGCGCGCGTCAAACAGATGGCGGATGCGCAGGATAAAATCACCACCTTCACTACGCCGCTGGTGTTTTTCAGCCTTGAATTCAACCGCATCGACGATGCCCGCTATGAAGCGGTGTTCGCCGATCCGCAGGTTGCGCGCTACAAGCCTGTCTTTGACCGGATGCGCGCGATGAAACCCTACCAGCTCTCTGATGAGATGGAGAAGTTTCTGCATGATCAATCGGTTGTCGGGGCCTCTGCGTGGAACCGGCTGTTTGACGAAACCACCGCCGCGCTGACATTTGAGGTGCAGGGCGAAACCCTGAGCCTTGAGGCCACGACGACGCTGCTCTCCGATCACGACCGCGCCAAGCGCGAGGCGGCGGCGCAGGCCTTGGCGAAAGTGTTCAGTGAGACGGTCCGCACCTTTTCGCGCATCCACAACACGCTGGCCAAGGAAAAGGAAATCGAGGATCGCTGGCGCAAGATACCGACCCCCCAGACGGGTCGCCACCTGTCCAACGACGTCGAACCCGAGGTCGTCGAGGCCCTGCGCAATGCCGTGGTCGCCGCTTATCCGCGCCTGTCGCATCGCTATTATGCGCTGAAAGCCAAATGGCTCGGCCTTGATAAGCTGCAAATCTGGGACCGCAACGCACCGCTGCCCAATGACGACCCGCGCGAAATCCAATGGGATGAGGCCAAAGCCACCGTGCTTGAGGCCTATGCGGGGTTTGATCCGCGCATGGCCGAGATCGCCCAGCCATTTTTCGAACGCAGCTGGATTGATGCAGGCGTGAAGCCGGGCAAGGCACCGGGCGCGTTTGCCCATCCGACGGTGACCACCGTGCACCCCTATGTGATGCTCAACTACCTTGGCAAGCCGCGCGATGTGATGACGCTGGCACATGAGCTGGGCCATGGCGTGCATCAGGTGCTGGCCGCCAAACAGGGCGAGATGCTGGCCTCAACCCCGCTGACACTGGCCGAAACCGCCAGCGTCTTTGGCGAGATGCTGACCTTCCGCAAGCTGCTGGCAGGTGCCAAAACGCAGGCGGAACGCAAAACCCTGCTGGCGGGCAAGGTCGAGGACATGATCAACACGGTCGTGCGCCAGATCGCGTTCTACGATTTCGAATGCAAACTGCACGCCGCGCGCGCTGAAGGGGAACTAACGCCGGAAGATATCAACGCGCTGTGGATGTCGGTGCAGGGGGAATCCTTGGGTCCGGTGTTTGAGTTCATGCCCGGATATGAAACCTTTTGGTCCTACATCCCGCATTTCGTTCACTCGCCCTTCTACGTCTATGCCTATGCGTTTGGCGATGGTCTGGTGAACGCGCTATATGCCGCTTACGAGGCCGAACCGCAGGGCTTCCAGGACAAGTATTTCGCGATGCTCGAAGCGGGCGGGTCGATGCATCACAAGGCGCTGCTGGCCCCGTTCGGCCTTGATGCGACCGACCCGGCATTCTGGGACAAGGGCCTGTCGATGATCGAAGGCTTCATCGACGAGCTGGAGGCAATGGAGGACTAATCCCTGCCCCCACAAATATGCAAAAGCCGCGCGAGCCCCCAACCCGCGCGGCTTTCTCATACCGGTCTGCTACCCACTCAAACCAGCATGTCTTCAACTTCGTATCGCGTCAGTCGCGGATGGCTCAGGCGACCGAAATCGCGCAGATGCGATATCTGCGGAAAGACACCCGTGAACAGTTCCAACATGCGCGAGTCGATCATCCGCTCAGCGCCCTCGCCGGGATGGTAGCTTTCCACCTCTAGCCCACCGACCTTCAGCGACCCCTGCGTCTCCAGCACCAGATGATAAACGCTGACCGGCGATATCGGCTGCACCTCGACCACGCTGACCCCGTCAATAAACCCCGAGATCGGCACATAGGCCTGCTCGATCCCCATGCGCCCGCGCATGCGCGCATCGCGCAGCCCGATGCGCGCATGCGGACCCAGCACCAGATCGGGCATCGGGCGCGCATGACCAAAGGCCTCGGCAGCCACACGGATCAGCTTTGCCCCCGGCTCGCCCCCGGTCGGAAACATCGTCATCGAGCCAATCCAGGTGACCGTTTCGACGCGCCCCTCAGCGGTATGCACGCGCATTCCGGGCACGAGGTCTTCGATCGCCACGGGGCCTTCCTCGGTGGCCAGAACCGAACCGCGCGCCAGTGCCGAAAACGCCTCTTCGAACAGAGGAATCGCCGGAGCGATGCGCGATTCATCTTCAATCATCCCGTCTTCGCCCAGCCACATCGTAGAGTAGCGGCGCGTCAGCCCCGACGCCTTGAGCGTGCGCTTGGGACTCGACGGAGTGGCCCGCAGAACCCGTGCGGGTGCCTGTGAGACATGTGTATCATGTGTCGTGTGAACGGGTGACAGCCCCGCCACCGAACGATGGGTATTCCTCATGCGAGCAGCCTTTCGGTCTGGTCACATCTGCGGCGGCCCCCACCGGGTGCAGAGAGACGAGATGACCATGACCACTCCGAACGCTCGCGTCAAATTTTTGCGTAAACTGTCGCCTCGGGGGCAGGCAATGCGCCCCTCGATATGCGCATCGTTTCAGACTTGGGGACGCGCCGCCACTGTCTCGACACAATCGGGAAACGAATCACCCCGCGCCCCGGAGCAGGCCGGAACGCGGGGATTTTCGGGGCGAAAGTGGCAGCCTTCACCCCCATTCCTCTCAACGGCGCACACGCACATCTCTAAATGGCGTGCAGGCCGGAAAGGAAACGCGGGGCTCAGGACGCTGCGACGCGGCGTGCTGGGGCAATGCTATATTCGGCACGCCGATCCGTCAGCGATTTGCGGGCACCACGCGCGAAGGGCATCTGCACCTCGGCTTGGGCGGCTTCGCGCAGCACGGATTTGATCCAGCGGTTTTGGGATGCTTTGCGGTTCATGGTTTGCTCCTACCTCAGAATGCGTTTCCGGTTTTCCCGGTTTCATCCTGTATGGCAGGGCTTTACGGCCAGCTTTGGGCGGTTACGAAAAACTTTCAAACAATTTGAGCGGGAAATATGGCAAAGTCGATTGTTTCAATATCCCGCGCAATAAGGGCGTTTTGCCGGGATTGCGCTGCACGCTGCCCCAAGTAAGGCCGATCCATGGCGCGCCATCCCCCATTCGTGCCGCAATCACAGACGAATCGCAGACAACAGCCGACCATAATCGGCCTCACCCGCATGGGTGGTGCGTCGATATGAGAAGAACAAGTCGGGCTCGCTATAGGTGCAGCGGTGGATCCATTCTGCCTCCCCCACCCCGGCCGCACGCAAACGGCTTAGGCTAAAGCTGGGCAGGTCGAAATGCGGCTTGCCACCGGGACCACCGGAAAAGAAACGACTATAGGCCGGGTCCTCGATCATGAAGCGTTCCATGAACTCCTCACCCACCTCATAGGCTTGCAGCGAGATACAGGGGCCGATCACAGCGGTGATATTGGCACGCTCTGCGCCAAGGCGCTCCATTGCATCCAGCGTGTTTTCCAACACCCCTTCAAGGGCACCGCGCCAGCCCGCATGGGCCGCGCCAATCACCCCCGCCTTGGGATCGGCAAACAGAACCGGTTGGCAATCTGCCGTCAGGATCGAAATCGCGATGCCCGGCGTGGCGGTCACAAGCGCATCGGCCTCGACCGGGGTCTCAGCGGGCGCATCAATGGTCACGACATTGGGCGAGTGCACCTGATGAACCCTGACCAACGCCTCGGGGGCGACGCCAAGCGCGCTGGCCGCACGCGCAAGATTGGTGCGCACCGCCCCGGCTTGATCCGTTGATCCGGGGCCGCAATTAAGCCCCGAGAAAATCCCCGATGACGCCCCGCCCTTGCGCGTAAAGAACCCGTGTTGAAAAGAACCAAGCGCAGGGGCGGTCAGGATTTCAAGCGTCGTTTCCATCGCATCTCCTTGCCTAGCCAATCAGGCCGCATCAAATCCGGGGGGCAGCGCCGCACCTTGTGGCACAATCGCCAGCGTTTGGAATAGGTGACCCATTTCCGCGGGATGGGTCAAGCGGCGATGCGCGGCGATGTGGCTTGTAAGCGCGGTCCCTGTCATCTTGCCCGCCAAGGCCTGCGCGCGCGCGGTGATGCCCAACCGCTCCAGCAGCGTCCCCTGAGCCGTCATCGCACTGACCTGCGCCCCCGCTGCACGCGCGCCCTGTGCCAGCGGCTCGAAATCAACATGGGCGGTCAAATCAGCCTCGCCGGGGGTGGCGAAAGGATCGACCGGCTGATGCGCGCACAAGGCTTGGAACGTATCGCCCAAGCTGTGCCAATTGCCGTAATCGATCAAAATCGCCGCCCCGCCTTGGGCTGCGATCCGCGCCGCCAGATCGCCCACGAACGCCACCGCAGGCGCGCAAGTTTCCACCACATCGCCCGGCTTGGTATCGCCGCGCCGCGTCTCTAGTGCGGCCAGCCATGTCGGCGGCGCAAGACCGGGGATCAGCGTGCCATCTGGCGCGACGCCCACCTGCCGCTCACACCAGCCCGTATCAGCGCGTTGAAACTGCCGGATCGGCAGCGCATCGAGAAACTCGTTGGCGACCAGAAACACCGGTTGATCGGGCAGCGAGACGAGGCTGTCATGCCAAATTACCTGATGCCCCGCCAAAGTCTCGCGTTGGATGTCACGCAATGTCTGTGAGGCCTCAATCAGATGGATCTGCGCCGCCGCGAGCATCCCCGGAACGGCCCGCATCGCGCGCACCATATCGGCCATCAAGGTGCCCCGCCCCGGCCCCGCCTCGGCCAGAGTGAACGGCGTTGGGCGCCCCTGATCGCCCCAAGCCTGCGCAAGCGCCAGACCGATCATCTCACCAAACATCTGTGAAATTTCGGGCGCGGTGATGAAATCGCCGGCGGTGCCAAACGGGTCGCGCGTGGCATAATAGCCATGCGCCGGGTGCAACAGGCACGTCGCCATATAGCGATCCAGCCGCATCGGCCCCTCAGCGGCGATCTGCGCGCCCAGAAGTCGCCCCAGCGGGGTCATGCAGCCTTGGGCGCCCGCAACGCGCGGATCACGAAAAACAGCCCCACAAGGATCATTGGGATCGACAGCACCTGCCCCATCGTCAGCCCCAGCCCATCGGTGAAGCGGATCACATGGCCATAAGGATTGCCGGGGGTGACAAATTGCGGATCGCCTTGGCGGAACAGCTCGACAAAGGCACGCGCGCAACCATAGCCCGTCAGGAAGATGCCCAGGCTCAGACCGGGGCGTTTCAGCGAACGCGCAAAGCGCATCATCCCCCACAAGATCAGACCCAGCACGATCCCCTCCAGCCCCGCCTCATAAAGTTGCGAGGGGTGGCGCGCGCAGATCCCATCCACCTGCCCTGCGATGCCTAGACAGGTTTGGGCGGCTTCACCCGGAAAGATCACCCCCCACGGCACATCGGTCGGACGGCCCCACAGCTCGGGTTTGATGAAATTCGCGATCCGGCCCAGAAACAGCCCGATCGGCGCGACCAAAGCCATCGCATCAGCGAGTTGCAGCTTGGGCACGTCATGGCGGCGCGCGAACCACCAGCCCGCCACCAGCGTGCCCAGAAAACCGCCGTGAAACGACATGCCGCCCTGCCAGACCTTAAGCACATCCAGCGGATGCGCCAAATACCACGCGGGTTCGTAAAACAGCACGAACCCCAGACGCCCGCCCAATACCACGCCCAAAATCACCGCCGTGAGCAGGTCTTCGACGCGGCCCGGCGCCATCGGCGCGCGATCGGCAGGCCACAATCCGGGGCGCTTCATCAGCGCTACGATGATGCGCCAGCCCAGCACCAGCCCGGTAATATAGGCCAGCGCATACCAGCGGATCGGCAGCCCCACGAACGGGATGGTCAACGCGACCGGGTCAAATTGCGGAAAGGGAATGGCAAGGGGCAGCAATGCGGTCTCCTCGGGATGATGCGCCGCGAGAAAGCCTTGCTAGGTGCGGGAAGTCAACCTTGCACCCCAGCGCCGCGCGGCCCATATAGGCCTTAACCGATTACGTTCACGCGAGGGGATGCCCATGCAACCGCCCAACAAAATTTTCGACGAAATGTCCAAGCTGATGACCAACGCCATGGGCGTGGCTCAAGGCGCGAAAGACGAGGCCGAAACTGCGATGAAATCGTGGATGGACCGCTGGCTGGCGGATCGTGATTTCGTCACCCGCGAAGAATTCGACGCGGTGCGCGCGATGGCGCAAAAGGCGCGCGAAGAAAACGACGCGCTCAAGGCGCGCCTTGATGCGCTGGAAGGGGCCCAAAAGCCCGCCGCGAAAAAAGCCAAACCCGACGCGTGATATGATCTTTGCGGATCGATTGCGAAAGACCGTCCTTTAATCTGGGCGGTCTTTTTTCATACCCAACCGGGCGCGCCGCGCCTTAGCAGCGCTGAACCGAGACCGTCTGGGAAATCAGATTGGCCGGGGCTTGGGACTCCATGAAGGCGATGTCATAGGCGTCGCGCCCGACGACAACCACCGCCATGCTGTCCGCACCACACATCCCCGTCGCATCGACCAGATGCCAAGCGTCCTCCAGCCAAACCTCGGCGACCGCGTGGAAATCCTGCGGTGCTACATCGGGCCCATAGGCCGAGACCGCACGGGCCGGAATTTGCGCCGCCCGCACCATGGTGCACAGCAGATGCGCATAGTCGCGACACACGCCTTGCCGCCCTGCGAAGGTCTCAAGAACATTGGTGTCGGAATCCGAACTGCCCGGAACATAGGATAAATTCGACTCGATCCAGTCGCGAATGGCGGCGACCTTGCTGCCCCCTTCCAGATGACCAAACCGTTTGTTCACGAAAGAGATGAACTTGTCGGACTGGCAATAGCGCGAGGGGCGCAGATACGGGGCGGCTTCGGCGGAAATTTCGTGCAGGGGCATCGCGCGCAGATCATTCAGCGGTGCACTGGAGCGCGTAATCTCGACCTGCGCCTGATAATGCAGCCACATCTCATTTCCCGGAACGCGCGCCCAGATCCTGTCCCCGACATCGCTATCGGCTGCGATCCGAAACACCTCGGAGTGACCAAGGTTCAGATTGGCGCTACAGATCGTCTGCCCGCTGGTCTGGGCGACCTCCACTGCCAAGGCGACCGTATTGGGATACGGGAACCAGTAGTGCATCTGAACGTCGATCAAAAAGCGCATGTGATGTCCTGTTCCTTGTTTCGATTTGCGGCTCCGGGCCGAGGTTCCCACGGCTGACCTTGCCCAAGTGGACACAAACGGTGCGACCCGACAACGACGGACCGGATCAATCTGCGCAAACACAAAGACAATGCGGGCGCGAAGGCGCGTCTGGATAAGGCAAAGCTCTCAGGAGATATCAGCAGCCAAACTGTATTTGGGCGGCTACCACCCGTCGTTTCAGTCTCTGCAAGGGCCAGTTTTGCCAGCCCCCCTGCCGAGTCGCGCCGTGCATAAACCAACAGCGCTGCAAGGTGCAACCCGATCATCATGCAACGCATCGTCACGCCAAGACGGGACGTGACGCCGCTTTGGTCATGGCCTCGGATCGACCCGGTTCTGCGGCGGGCAGCTCGCCCCCGCGATTTAGCCAATCACGCCGCGCACACCACCCGTTTGCCCGCGATCCATCAGGAATTGATCAAGGATCACGCAGGCCATCATCGCTTCGGCCACCGGCACGGCGCGGATGCCAACGCAGGGATCGTGGCGGCCCTTGGTGATCACCTCGACCTCTTCGCCGCGCGTGTTGACCGAGCGGCGCGGCGTCAGGATCGAGCTGGTCGGCTTGACCGCAAAGCGCACAGTAATCGGCTGGCCGGTGGTGATGCCGCCCAAGATTCCGCCCGCATGGTTGGACAGGTATTGCACGCCATCCGGGCCCATCACCATCTCATCGGCATTGTCCACGCCGGTCAGCGCGGCAGCGGCCATGCCTTCGCCGATTTCCACGCCTTTGACTGCGTTGATCGACATCATCGCGGCGGCCAGTTCGGTATCCATCTTGGCATAGATCGGCGCGCCAAGACCCGCCGGGCAGCCCTCGGCCACGACCTCGATCGCGGCGCCGACCGAATTTTGGCCCTTGCGGATCGCAGCCAGATAATCGGCCCATTCATCAACCGCGAGCGCATCGGGAATGAAGAACGGGTTTTGCAGGATCTGGTCGCGATCAAAGCGGGCGCGGTTGATGTGCTTGGCCCCCATCTGAACCATGTAGCCATAGATTTTCAGATCGGGCACCAGCTGCGCCAGCACAGCCTGTGCCACGCCGCCCGCCGCCACCCGCGCTGCGGTTTCACGCGCGCTCGACCGCCCGCCGCCACGATAATCGCGCACGCCGTATTTCTGATGATAGGTGATATCGGCATGACCGGGGCGGAACTGCTGCGCGATCTCGCCGTAATCCTTGGAACGCTGATTGGTGTTCTCGATCATCAACTGGATCGGCGTGCCGGTCGTGCGCCCCTCGAATGTGCCCGACAAGATGCGCACCGCATCGGGCTCCTTGCGCTGGGTGGTTTCCTTGGACTGGCCAGGACGGCGACGATCCAGAAACTGCTGGATAAAGGCCTCGTCGATCGCGATGCCGGGCGGGCAGCCATCCACCGTCGCGCCAAGGGCAGGCCCATGGCTTTCGCCCCAAGTGGTGACGCGGAACAGATGACCGAAGGAATTGAACGACATGGGAACGCGGCCTTTACGGGTTTCACTCCCCCACGCCTTAGCAAGTTGCCCGCTTTGAGGCAACGTGCGCACTCGATGACCGCAATCGCTTCGAATACGCCGCGCTTTGCACGTAAAGGTTGATCGATACCAAAACTGCGTCATGCTGACGGAAACAAACGACAGCAGGGAGACGCGTCGATGACAACCACAACACCTCCGCACCCCTCGGGCGGGCGAAAGAAAATTTCACTTACCGCGCAGATCATGTTTGCGATGGTCGCGGGCATCATTGTGGGCGTCATTTTTAACGCCATCGATTCCAGTTTCATCAACACTCAGATCGTAGGCGGGCTGTTTGCGATGGTGGGCAAGATGTTTGTCAACGCGCTCAAGATGCTGGTGGTGCCGCTGGTTTTCTTCTCGCTGATTTGCGGAGTCACAGGGATTGGCGATATCCGCATTCTGGGCCGTGTCGGCGGCAAAAGCTTTGGGCTTTATATGCTGACCACGGCGGTCGCGATTGCGGTTGCCATTCTGATCGCCACGCTGATCGGGCCGGGCAAGGGCTTTGACATGGCGGGGGTCGATACCTCGGGCATCACGGGCAAAGAGGCCCCCTCGGTCTGGGATGTGTTTGCCGGGATTGTGCCGACCAACCCGGTCGCGGCATTCGCCAATGGCGAGATGCTGCAGATCATCTTTTACACGATCATTCTGGGCATTGCGGTGCTGATGCTGGGCCATCAGTCCAAGGGCTTTGTCGAAGCGTCCGAATATATGAACGAGGTGATGATGAAGATCGTCGCCATCGTCATGGCCGCGGCCCCGATCGGGGTGTTTGCACTGATTGCCAAGACCTTTACCGAGCAGGGCATTGATCTGTTCGTGCCGGTGCTGGCCTATGTGCTAACGCTGATTTTTGCGCTAATGCTGCACCTGTTTGGCACATTGATGATCTTTCTCAAGGTGTTCTCGGGCCTGAACCCGATTACCTTCATGCGCAAAATCCGCCCCGCGCAGATCTTTGCCTTCTCGACCGCCTCCTCCAACGCCACCATCCCCGTCACGCTGCGCTGTGTCACCGAGAGAATGGGCGCGAAGAACTCGGTTGCGTCCTTCTGCATCCCGTTCGGAGCGACGATCAACATGGATGGCACCGCGATCATGCAGGGCGTCGCCACGGTGTTTCTGGCCAATGTCTATGGCATCGACCTTGGTCTTGGCGGCTATCTGACGGTGATCGCGATGGCGGTTCTGGCCTCTATCGGGACGGCGGGCGTGCCGGGTGTGGGGCTTGTAATGCTGACGATGGTGCTCAGCCAGGTCGGCCTGCCGATTGAGGGGATCGCGCTGATCCTTGGCGTGGACCGGCTGATGGATATGATCCGCACCGCAGTCAACATTACCGGTGATGCGGTCGTCACGGCGATTGTCGCCAAGACCGAGGGACAGTTGGACATGGATGTCTTCAACGACCCCAATGCCGGCACCGCAAGCGACGATCTGGATATCGACGAGGCCGCCGAAGAGGAACTCGCGCGCTATGCCAAGCCGCATTAACCGGCCCGACGGCACCGCGCATAGCGCGCCATAACACAGATCGCGCCGGGAAAGCCCTTGCACCCCGGCGCGGCGCTCTTTAGTTTGTGACCTACCTCGGGGTGCCGGTGCAAATCCGGCTGAGATGCGACAATCGCGAACCCGTTGAACCTGAACCGGTTAAGACCGGCGGAGGGAAGGTAGTCGGATCTCCCGGCCCCACTCCGCCCGGCAAGCCCTTGGAGTGAGACATGAAATCCACCCTGATGCTTGCGGGAGCCCTAAGCCTGATCGCCACGATGGCGGTTGCGCAGGACAAGCCCGTACTCACAGTTTACGCACCTGATTATTTCACCAGCGAATGGGGCCCCGGCCCCGCAATCGAAAAGGGCTTTGAGGCGATCTGCGATTGCGACCTCAAATTCGTCGCAGGCGACGTACTGCCGCGCGTGATGCTCGAAGGCGATAAGACCTCGGCCGATGTGGTGATCGGGCTCAACACCGATGTCACCGCCAAGGCCCGCGCCACCGGCCTGTTTGCGCCCCATAACGAGGACACCTCGAATCTGAGCATGCCGGTGAAATGGGATGATCCGATTTTTCTGCCCTTCGATTGGTCCGATCTGGCCTTTGTCTATGACAAGACCAAGCTGAAAAACCCGCCCCATAGTTTTGCCGAGCTGCTCGACGCTCCGAAAGACGCCTATAAAATCGTGATCGAAGACCCGCGCAGCTCTATCGCAGGGCTGTCGCTGCTGCTTTGGGTCAAAGCGATCTATGGTGATCAGGCCGAGGCCGCGTGGGAAAAGCTTGCGCCGAAAATCCTGACCGTGACGCCGGGCTGGTCCGAGGCTTACGGGATGTTCACCGATGGCGAGGCCGACATGGTGCTGAGCTACGTCACCTCGCCCGCCTATCACATCATGGCCGAAAACGACGACAGCAAACTCGCCGCGATCTTCCCCGAGGGGCATTATTTCACCCCCGAACTGGCCGCCCAGCTCAAATCCTCGAAGCACCCGGAACTGGCGCAGAAATTCATGGATTACATCCTGAGCCCCGCGTTCCAGAAGATGATCGTCACCGCCAACTGGTCATTCCCGGCCAAGCTGCCCCATGACCAACTGCCCAAGGTGTTCCAAGACCTGCCTATGCCCGACAAGACGCTGTATATCGGAGAGGCCGAGGCCGAAAAACTGCGCGGACCCGCGTTGGAAGAATGGCAGCGCGCGCTCGCGAAATAGCCCCGGCGGCGGTTGCGGGCGCGGTTCTGGCCGCGCTCGTGATCGGCACGCTGGCGGCGGTGGCAATCCGCGCGGGCGGGTTGAGCGGATTGCGCGCCAGTGATCTGGCCGCGATCCGCTTTACGCTGTGGCAGGCGGCGCTCTCGGCGCTGATCTCCTGCGCGCTGGCGATTTCGGTAGCGCGCGCGCTGCATCGCCGCCGCTTTGCCGGGCGCGATCTGCTGATCTCGCTGATGGGCGCACCCTTCATTCTGCCGGTGATCGTGGCCGTTTTCGGGTTGATCGCGGTGTTCGGGCGGCGCGGGTTCATCAACGCAGCCCTGGGACATTTCGGTATTGAACCGCTCTCGATTTACGGCGCGCAAGGCGTGATCGTGGCGCATGTGTTCTTCAACTTGCCGTTGGCCACGCGGATGATCCTGCATGGCTGGCAGGCGATCCCGTCCGAGCGCTTCCGCCTTGCCGCCAGCCTTGGATTTGGTTCCGCCCAAACTACGCGCCAGCTGGAACGCCCGATGCTGCGAGCGGTGCTGCCCGGAGCGTTTCTCGCAATTTTCCTCGTCTGCCTGACCTCTTTCGCCGTGGCGCTGACGCTGGGCGGCGGACCGCGCGCGACTACGGTTGAGCTGGCGATTTATCAGGCGTTCCGCTTCGATTTTGACATGGGCCGGGCCGCCAGCCTTGCGCTGGTGCAGGTCGCGATTTCGGTCACGGCCCTGCTAATCGCGGCGCGCGTGACGCTGCCCGCCAGCTTTGGCGCGGGCCATGACCGCAATCTCGCGCCGATTGCGCAACTCTCGGGCGGAGCGGCGCATACCGTTCTGGACGGGGCTGCAATCGTGCTGGCCGCCGCTTTTCTACTCACCCCGATTGGCGCCGTTTTCGCCCGAGGCCTACCCGCGCTGACCAGCCTCCCACCGATGATCTGGAGCGCCACCGCGACCTCGCTTATCATTGCGCTCGCCTCAACGCTTGCGACCCTGTGCGTCGCGCTGCCCCTCGCGTTGGCCGCGACGCGTCACCGCTGGGCCGAGATCACGGCGATGCTGCCGATGACCGCCTCGGCACTGGTGATGGGCACAGGGGCCTTCCTGATCGCGCGCCCCTTTGTGAACCCCACCAGCCTTGCCCTGCCGATGGTGCTGCTGACCAATGCCGCGCTGTCGGTGCCCTTCGCCACGCGCATCCTGCTGCCCGAGATCCGCACGCTTCAGACCGATTACGACCGGCTCGCCGCCTCGCTGGGGCTGCGCGGGATTGCCCGACTGCGTTTGCTGACGCTGCCCCGCCTCGCCCGGCCCTTGGGGTTTTCGGCGGGGCTGGCGGCGGCGTTTTCAATGGGTGATCTGGGCGTGATCACGCTGTTTTCCGATGGGCAAACCCGTACCCTGCCGCTGGCGCTGTTCCAACTGATGGGATCGTATCGCATGGATCAGGCAGCGGGAGCGGCAAGCTTGCTGCTGATCCTCACCTTCGCGCTGTTCTGGGCGTTTGACCGATTGGGACATCATGCTGACCCTCGATAAACTATTGATCAAACAAGGCGATTTCCACCTTGGCGCCGATCTGTCGATCCCAGCAGGCGCGCGGGTTGCCGTGATCGGCCCCTCGGGCGCAGGGAAATCCACGCTGCTTTCGGTGATCGCGGGGTTTCTTGCCCCCTCTCAGGGCCGCGTTTTGTGGCACGGCAAGGACATCACCCAAACCGATCCCGGTGCGCGCCCGCTGTCGATCCTGTTTCAAGATCAAAACCTGTTTCCCCATCTCAGCGTAACCCGCAATCTCGCATTGGGGCTGAACCCCGATGGCAAGGTCGATGCGCCCGATCACGCCCGCATTGAAACCGCGCTGATCCGAGCAGGCCTTGAGGGGATGGGGGCGCGCAAGCCCGGCCAACTGTCAGGTGGCCAACAAAGCCGCGCGGCGCTGGCGCGTGCCCTACTGCGCGCGCGTCCGATGCTGCTGCTGGATGAACCCTTTGCCGCGCTTGGCCCGGCGCTAAAGGCGGAAATGCTGGCGCTGGTGGCACAGATTGCGCGGGAACAAGGCACGACGGTTCTAATGGTCAGTCACGACCCCGAGGATGCCCGCGCGCTATGCCCACAAACCGTGCTGGTGGCCGATGGTGTGGCGCTTGCCCCCCAAGACACAGAGACGCTGCTGAACGCGCCGCCGCCTAGCCTGCGCGCGTATTTGGGCGCGTGATCGCGGCCCCAAACTGCGGCGCTCAGTCGGGTTTGTTCTCCAACAAAGCGCGCCGCGACTCCGAGGCGAATTCACGCCGCCACAACATCGCGGTGGTAAACAGGGTCGTCACAATCAGCGCGGCCGGGCCAAGCAACCAAGATAGCGTCGCCAGCGCAAAATACACCGAACGCAGCCCGCGATTGAAGCTTTTGGCGGCATTAATATTGATCTGCGCCGCTTGGGCCGCGCGCGGATACGCCAGCGGATCGTCGGGTTCATTGGGCACCGCCGCCATCGCAATCGCGGCATAAGAAAACAGCCGATGCGACCAGACGAATTTCAAGAACGCATTGGCTCCAAATAGCACCGCCGTGATAATGCGCGCCTCCCAAAGCAACGCTGGACCCTGCGCAAACGCAAAATCGCTCGCGATATCGGTTAGCGGTTTAGGATTGGCGATTAGCGCCAGCCCGCCGCCAATCGCGATCAGGGCAGTCGAGGCGAAAAACGTCGTCGATTGCCGCAGCCCATCCACCATCGCACTATCAAAAATGCGCGGCTGGCGCGTCACCAATTGGCGCATCCATTCGCGGCGATAGCTCTCCATCAATTTCCCCATCGAGGGACGATGTGCGGGCGGATGCTCGGTCAACCAGCCAATCGCAAGCCAGCAGATCACCAGCACGACAAGCGCGATCAAATCGAGCGGTGTAAGCGGGCCAAAGAGACTGTTTTCTGTCATGCTCTCTGTTAGCGTGAGAGGAGCGGGCTTGTCACGCGCCAGAATTGGTTATAATTTCTGACCAAACGGGAGGAGACGCCATGCAAATGCCGATACCCAACGCCGATTTGCTTGCCAATAAGGCGCAGATCGTGGCGCGCCTGCGCGAGGTTCTGCCCCGCGATGCCGTAATTGACGACCCCGCCGAGACCCGCGCCTATGAATGCGATGCGCTTTCGGCCTATCGCTGCCAGCCTCTTGCAGTGATTTTACCGCGCTCAACTGCTGAGGTCTCCGCCGCGCTGAAGCTGCTGCACGAACTTGGCGTGCCGGTGGTGCCGCGCGGAGCGGGCACCTCGCTGGCGGGGGGCTCGATGCCGCAAGCCGATTCGGTGGTGTTGGGGCTGGCGCGGATGAATGGCGTGCTGGAAACCGATTACGACAACCGTTTTATTCGCGTTCAGGCCGGGCGCACCAACCTGTCGGTCACCGGTGCCGTGGAAAGCGATGGCTGGTTTTACGCCCCTGACCCGTCCAGCCAGCTTGCCTGCGCGATCTCGGGCAATATAGCGATGAATTCGGGTGGCGCGCATTGCCTGAAATACGGCGTGACGACGAACAATCTGCTGGGCGTGACGATGGTCAGCATGGCGGGCGAAGTGGTCGAGATTGGCGGTGCCTATCTGGATTCTGGCGGGCTTGATCTGCTGGGGTTGATCTGCGGCTCGGAGGGGCAATTGGGCGTCGTCACCGAGGCGACGCTGAAAATCCTGCCCAAGCCCGAGGGCGCGCGCCCCGTGCTGATCGGATTTTCCAGCAATGAAATCGCCGGCGCTTGCGTCGCCGATATCATCCGCGCCGGGATCTTGCCGGTCGCGATCGAATTCATGGACCGCCCCTGCATCCGCGCGACCGAGGCGTTTTGTCATGCCGGCTACCCCGATTGCGAGGCGCTTTTGATTGTGGAATGCGAAGGCTCGGGTGCCGAAATCGACGAGCAGATCGGCATGATCCGCCAGATCGCGACTCGCCATGACCCGGTGGAGTTCCGCGAAGCTGGCTCGGCGGACGAGGCCGCGCGCATTTGGTTGGGACGCAAATCGGCCTTTGGCGCGATGGGACAGATCAACGATTACATGTGTCTCGATGGCACAATTCCGGTCAATGAATTGCCCTTCGTGCTGCGCCGGATCGGGGAATTGTCGAAAGAGTTCGGTCTGGATGTGGCCAACGTGTTCCATGCGGGCGATGGCAATATGCACCCGCTGATCCTGTATAATGCCAACGAGGCAGGCCAGCAGGAGTTGTGCGAACAGTTGGGGGCCGAGATCCTGAAACTCTGCGTCGAGGTGGGCGGCTGTTTGACAGGCGAACATGGTGTCGGCATCGAAAAGCGCGATCTGATGACGGTACAATTCGCCCCCGCCGATCTAGAGGCACAGCTGCGCGTCAAGGATGTGTTCGATCCCAAATGGCTACTCAACCCGGCCAAGGTGTTTCCCCTAAGCGTGACTGAAAGCCGCCGCGTCAGCTAGGGGCGCTGCCCCCGCCTGACACGGCTGTGCCATGTCAGGCTCCCCCGGGATATTTCGAGAATTTGGAAGGCAGGATTTCATGAGAGTTGAGAGCGAGACGCAACTGGCCGAAGCGGTGCGCGATGCAAGCGGCGCGCTGGTGATCCGTGGCGGGGGAACGCGCCCGGTCGGGCGCTGTGTTGGCGAGGCGCTAGAGGTCGCGATTTCGGGGATTTCGCTCTATGAGCCGAGCGCTTTGACGATGGTGGTTGGCGCGGGCACGCCCTTGGCCGAGGTCGAAGCCGCCTTGGCCGCCGAAGGGCAGCGCCTGCCCTTTGAACCGGGCGATTGGGGCAAGGTTCTGGGCACGCCGGGGCATAGCACAATCGGCGGCGTGGTGGCGGCCAACGTGTCAGGACCGCGGCGGGTGCAGGCAGGGGCGTGCCGCGATTCCCTGATCGGTGTGCGGTTTGTCGATGGCCGGGGCGATGTCATCAAGAACGGTGGCCGCGTGATGAAAAACGTCACCGGCTATGATCTGGCCAAGCTGATGGCAGGATCTTGGGGCACTTTGGGGGTTCTCAGCGAAGTGGCGTTCAAGCTGCTGCCCGCAGCCCCGACGCAAGCGACGGTGATCGTGGACATGCCTGCGGGGGCCGCGCAAGTGGCGCTGGCCACGGCGCTTGGCTCGCCCTTTGATGTGTCTGGCGCAGGCTGGGTTCCGGGCGTGGGCGCGGTGGTGCGCGTCGAAGGGTTGGCGCAATCGGTGCAGTATCGTGCCGACAAGCTGGCTACCCTTCTTGCGCCCTTCGGAACAGTGCGGATTGAGCAAGATGGCTCGGGCGCGATCTGGGCGAAACTGCGCGATCTGACACCGTTTGTGGGCAAACCGGGCGATTTGTGGCGCTTGTCGGTCAAGCCTTCAGAAACAGCCGATATCATCGCACGGCTGGGCGGTGAGGTGATGCTGGATTGGGGTGGTGGGCTGATCTGGGCGCTACTGGCCGAGGGGGTCGATGCCCGCGCGCTGGCCGCCCCCTATAGCGGGCACGCCACCTTGATGCGCGGCAGTCGTGCAGACATTTTTCAGCCCGAACCCGCCCCAGTTGCCAAAATTTCGGCGGGTCTGCGCGCGCAATTTGATCCGCGTGGCATTCTGAACCCTGGAAGGATGAGCTGATGCAGACCAATTTCACCGAAGAGCAGCTCAAAAAGCCGGGTATTGCGCACGCCAATGACATTCTGCGCGCCTGTGTGCATTGCGGCTTTTGCACCGCGACTTGCCCGTCCTATCAGGTGCTGGGCGATGAACTGGACAGCCCGCGCGGGCGCATTTATCTCATCAAGGACATGCTGGAAAGCGGGCGTGCGGCCGATGAAAAGACCGTCAAACATCTGGATCGCTGCCTGAGCTGCCTTGCCTGCATGACCACTTGCCCGTCGGGTGTGAATTACATGCATCTCATTGATCATGCCCGCGTCCATGTCGAGAAAACCTACAAGCGCCCGTTGATGGATCGGATGCTGCGCTGGACGCTGGCCAAGATCGTGCCCTATCCGGGTCGGTTCCGCCTTGCGATGGGCGGGGCAAAACTGGCGCGTCCGTTTGCGCGCTTTCTGCCGGACAAGCGCCTGCGTGCGATGGTGGCGATGGCGCCCAAATCGATCCCGCCAGTCTCGCGCAATGACGACCCGCAGGTCTTCGCCCCGATCGGAGCCAAGAAATACCGTGTGGCGTTGCAGATCGGCTGCGCGCAGCGAGCGCTTAACACCGATATCAACGATGCCACGATCCGTCTGCTGCGCCGGCTTGGCTGCGAAGTGGTGGTGCCCAAGGGCTTGGGGTGTTGCGGCGCGCTGAGCCATCACATGGGCCGTGAAACCGAGGCCCATGCGCAAGCCGCGCGCAACATTCACGCCTATCTGGGCGAGGGCGAACTGGACGCGGTGATCATCAACACCTCGGGCTGCGGCACGACGGTCAAGGATTACGGCCATATGTTTCGCGATGATCCACTGGCGGAGAAAGCCGCGAAGGTGGCGGGGCTCGCCTGCGACATTTCTGAATTTCTCGAACGTATCGGAATTCCGGAAGGCACTGGCAATATGCGTGTGGCCTATCATGCCGCCTGTTCGCTGCAACATGGGCAGCAGATCAAATCCGCGCCCAAGGATTTGCTGAAACGAGCCGGATTTGAAGTGGTCGAGCCCACTGACAGCCATCTGTGTTGCGGCTCGGCCGGCACCTATAACCTGCTGCAACCCGAGATTTCCGACGAGCTGAAGCGGCGCAAAGTTGCCACGCTCGAGGCGAAATCACCGCAGGTAATCGCGGCGGGAAATATCGGCTGCATGGTGCAGATCGGCGGCGGCACGGATGTGCCCGTGGTGCATACTGTCGAGCTTCTGGATTGGGCGCTTGGAGGGCCAAAACCCCCGGCACTGGCAGGGTAATTCGCGCCCCGGATGCCACAGTTCAGCCCCATTCGCGCGCTATCTGTGGAGCAAATCACCAGCGGAGCGCCCGATGCGGTTGATCGCCTTTCTCACTGTCCTGATCGGGCTGGCGCTGCCTGCGCTGGCCGATCAACCCTTGCAGAAACTCGACACCGGCGATGCCTCGCGCGGCTGGGAGGCCGTGGGCAAACTTGATCTGGGCCACGGCAGTTTTTGCACCGGCACCCTGATCGCACCCGATCTGGTGCTCACGGCGGCGCATTGCCTGTTTGACAAGCGCACCGGCACAATGATTAACGCCGACGGCATGGAATTTCGCGCAGGCTGGCGCAACGGGCGCGCGCTGGCCTACCGCAAGGTGAAGCGCGCGATTGCCCATTCCTCCTATCATTATGACGGGCCCAAACGGCTGTCGCGATCCTCCTTCGATCTGGCGCTGGTGGAACTGGCACAGCCCGTGCGCCTGCCGCAACTGCGCCTGTTCGAGTTGGATCACACCCCACCAACGCGCAACGAAGAGGTCGGCGTTCTCTCCTATGCAAAAGGCCGCTCCGAAGCGCCCTCACTACAACGCGTCTGCAGTGTTATTGCGCGCGAAAGCAGCACTGTGGTGCTGACCTGTTCGGTCGATTTTGGGGCGTCCGGCGCCCCTGTCTTTACTCTTCGCGACGGAGTGCCGCGCATCGTTTCCGTTATTTCGGCCAAGGCCGAGGTCGGGCACGAGCCGGTCTCGGTCGGCGCGTTGATCAGTGGCGTGGCGGATTTGCGCGCCGATCTGTCCTCACGCGAAGTGCCTGACGGTGCGAAAGAAATCCGCATCAAAGGCGCGAAATTCCTGCGCCCCTGACAGGTGACATCCCATGCCCCCGATGAAATGGCTGCGCAATGTTTTCCCCTTGGTCCTTGGGATGACGCTGATCGCGTCGCCGGTACTGGCGCAAAGTGGGCTGGATGCCCTGTCGCGCCGCTCGGATTTGTTTGGCTGGGAGGCGGTGGGCAAGGTCACCATCGACAACACCGGCTATTGCACCGGCGTGCTGATCGCACCCGATCTGGTGCTCACGGCAGGGCATTGCATCTTTGATCGAGACGCCAAGCGGCCGCGCGCCCCATCAGAGCTGACATTCGTGGCCGGCCAAACCGGCGACAGCAGCATAGCGACGCGTCCGGTGGCACGTATGATTGCTGATCCGCAATATGCACCCTTTGCACCGCTTTCGGCGCAGACTGTGCGCCATGACGTTGCGCTGCTGCAGCTTGCCGCGCCGATCCCCAGCTCGACCGCAGCGTGGTTTCGCGTCGGGGCTGCGGGGGGCAAAGGCACGCAGGTCAGCGTGGTGTCTTACGCGCGCGGGCGCTCAAGCGAGCTGTCATGGCAGCGCAATTGCACGGTTTTCGGACATGCGCAGGGGGTGATCGGGTTTGATTGCGATGTCGATCACGGCTCTTCTGGCGCACCGGTCTTTGACCGCTCGGGCGTGTCAGCGGGCCAGCGCGCGCAAATCGTCTCACTCGTGTCCTCGGGCGGGCGCAAGAATGGTCAGGTACAGGTCTATGGCATGGAGCTGCCTGCGATTGTGGCGCAGCTCAAGTCCAACCTGCGCTCTGGGCGCGGCGTGATTTCGGGGTCAGAAGCGCCCGCGAAAAGCGCTCGCATCCTTGCACCGGACGCGCGGCGCGCATCGGAACCGGGCAAACCACGCATCCTGCGCGGCGGTGGCTCGGGGGCGAAATTCCTGCGCCCCTAGCCATACGCCCCCCTCTTGAATTGGCAAATCGCCACCCCCAAATCATGCTCATCGGGATGCCATAACGGGTCCCGAAATCGAAATAGTCCGGCCCGCAAGGGCGGGCGTTTTACATCGCTCAAGAGAGGATGATGATATGCGAAACTTTGATCTTTCACCGCTTTACCGCGCCACTGTCGGCTTTGACCGTGTCGCCGATCTGATGGACCGCGCATTGACCAGTGACGTCGCGCAGCCAACCTACCCGCCCTATAACATCGAAAAAATCGACGAGAATGCGTATCGCATTTCGATTGCCGTTGCCGGGTTCGGCTCGGATGAATTGGGCGTCGAAATGAAGGATGGCGGCTTGATCGTGACAGGCCGCAAGTCCGAAGATGACACGCGCAGCTACCTGCATCGTGGCATCGCGACCCGCGCGTTTGAACGCCGCTTTGCGCTGGCCGATCATGTCAAGGTCACCGGGGCCAGCCATGAAAACGGCATGCTGCATATTGATCTGGTGCGCGAGGTGCCCGAGGCACTGAAACCCCGCCGGATTGAGATTGCCGGTTCGGCCCCATCCAAACAGGTCGAAACCGTCGAGGCGTAAGCCCGAAGGACGACGCAGAACACGGGCGCGGGGGGACAACCTCCCGCGCCTTTTTGTTGCGGTGGAGGAGAGCAATAGAAAAACGCCCGATGTTTCCCCCGGGCGTCTTCCAAACTCTCGACTGCAGGCGATCAGCCCTTTTTCAAACAGCGATTGCCCAGCGTTTCAGCGATCTGGACCGCGTTCAGCGCCGCACCCTTACGCAGGTTATCAGACACGCACCAAATGTTCAGCCCGTTCTCAATCGTGGAATCCTGACGGATCCGCGAGATGAAGGTCGCATAATCGCCCACGCATTCGATCGGGGTGATATAGCCACCATCCTCGCGCTTATCGATCACCATGATGCCGGGCGCTTCACGCAGGATGTCGCGTGCTTCGTCCTCATCAAGGAACTCTTCGAACTCGATATTTATCGCCTCGGAGTGACCGACAAACACCGGCACACGCACGCAGGTCGCGGTGATCTTGATCGACTTGTCGATGATTTTCTTGGTCTCGGCGACCATTTTCCACTCTTCTTTGGTGGAGCCGTCGTCGAGGAATACATCGATATGCGGAATAACGTTAAACGCGATCTGTTTGGGGTAAACCTTGGGCGCGACCTCTTGGCCGGGCACATACATGCCCTTGGTTTGGTTCCACAATTCGTCAATCGCCTCTTTGCCCGAGCCCGACACCGACTGATAGGTCGACACCACAACGCGCTTGATCTTGGCACGATCATGCAGCGGCTTGAGGGCCACTACCATCTGCGCGGTCGAGCAGTTCGGGTTCGCGATGATGTTTTTCTTCGTGTAGCCGTCGACGGCCTGCGGATTCACTTCCGGCACGACCAGCGGCACGTCCGGGTCATAGCGATACAGCGACGAGTTATCGATCACCACGCAGCCCGATTTCGCCGCGATCGGGGCATATTGTTTGGTCGCATCCGAACCGATCGCGAACAGCGCAATATCCCAACCGGTGAAATCGAACCCTTCGATATCCTTTGTCTTCAGGGTCTTGTCGCCAAAGCTGACCTCAGTCCCAATCGAGCGGCGCGACGCAAGCGCGACGATCTCATCAACCGGGAACTGGCGTTCGGCCAGAATATTCAGCATTTCGCGGCCCACATTACCCGTGGCGCCCGCAACGACGACTTTATAGCCCATAAGGACCTCCTTGCCCGAAAAGAACAAGGGCGCACATAGCGCCTCGGACGCGGAAATAAAAGGGTTTTGGCGAAGATCAGTTGCGAATGATGCGCGAATCCTGCGCGATCAGATTTCCCACCAGCGCGGCTTCGGCGGCAAAATCATGGGGCACCTTGTCGGCGCTGCGTGAGCCTGAAAGCGACAGCGAGGCGAAGAAATCAAACCCGTAAAGATCAAGCCGTGCTAGGGTCGAGCGCGCCAGCATATCAATCAGCATCACCCCCGTTGTGGGCTGCGCGCCAAGGTGGGCCTTGAGCGCCTCATAATCAGCGAGCGGATGCAGATAAAACCCCGGACTTTGCGCGCTTTGCCAGTCAAGCCGCTTGCGTTTATGGCTCATCCACAGGATGCGCCCCGGTGAAATCCGCGCCCGTTCCGCAGCCGGTAGCGAAGTCGCCAGCGCCAGCCAATCCGTACGCGTGCCGTGGCTGTGCGCGCTGGGCATCGGGGCGCGGTTGATGCGGATCACCACGTCATGCGCGTCGATCTTGGCCCCCGCATCGCCTTGGGACAGCGCGCGGGCATTGCCCACCAGCGCCACCGATTTTCCCGCCAAATCGCTCAGCAAATCCGATTGCGTGACAGACAGCGCCGCCAACGGGGCCTCACGACGCAAACTGCGCGCGATCAGAAAGCCAAGCCGCGTCATGCCAACATCTCGCGATATATCGCGACCAACGCGGCGGCCTCGCCCTCAATGCGAAAATCCGTCTCGGCGCGCAAACGCGCGGCCCGTTTTGCCGCAGCCAGACGCGCCGGATCATCCAGAAACGGAGCCGCAGCCGTGGCCAGCGCCGCCGGATCGCCGGGATCAACCAGCGCACCGGTCTCATCCGTCACGATTTCCTCAAAGGCGCCGACGCGGGTTGCCACCACGGGCACGCCGCAGGCCATCGCCTCGATCGGGGTCAGGCCAAAGCCTTCCCAGCGCTGCGGCGCGATATAAAGGTCAAGCACGCGATACCAATCGGCCATCTTGTCGACGCTGACCTCGGGCAGAAACAGGATGCGATCCGCTAGCCCGGCCTTGGCCACCCGCGCCTTGAGTCCTTCGAGAAACGCGCCATGTTCACCCACCGCGCGCCCCATCACCAAACCCGCAACGCCGGGACGTGTGGGCAGCGCCGCGATCATCGCATCGACGAAGGCATCGGTGCCCTTTTGCGCACGAATACGCCCGTAACAGCCCACCAGCAGCCCCTCGACCGGCAGGCGCAGCTGCGCGCGCAGACCGGCTTGATCCAGGGCCGGTGTGAAACTTTCGGTGTCGATGCCATGCAAGATCACGGTGCAGTCGCGCTCCAGATAAGACGCCGTGCGCGCCGAGGTCGCCACAACCCGGTCCATCTTGCCGATCAGCCATTTCGTGTAGCCACTGTGCTTGCGCTGGCTGGCCGAGGTGAACAACAGCTTGAGGCGCATCCGCAAAACATCTCGCAGAAACAGCCCCAACAACATCTCGGTATTGCGCCGCGCATGCCAAACGCGCGTGCGGCGCGGCAGAAACGGCACCCGCCATAGCGCCACATGCGGCAGATGATCGGGCAGACCTGGCCCGGTTGCCACAATCGCGATTTTGCGCGCCTGCAAGGGGACCAGCCGCACGACGGTGGCGGTCACGCCCGACAGGCGGCGCTTGAGGTTGGGGGCGATAACATCAATCTCTGTCATGGGGCGGTTCTAAATCAGACCATCGCCAGTGTCGCGGGTGAAAACGTAAAAAACCAATCCCACCACCAGCGGCACCAAGAAAAACGCAAATAGCAGCCCATAGGCGGTTGGCGGCGCGAAATGCCCTGGGGCCACGTCGAATACCGGGCGCGAGGCAAATTACATCGCCGCCGCCCAGCGCCAGCGTCCAGCCCACCGTGCGACGCGGCCCGATCCGGTCCAGCGCCTCGCCCACCGGAATCTGCACCAGCGCAAAAGCCGCATACCAAAGCCCCAGCAACACCGCCAAATCGCCTGCCGTGACGCCAATCCTATCATGCAAAACTGGGGTCAACACGGCCAGACAGGTCCGGTAAAACTGGCTGAGCAGATAGGCTACGACCAGACAAGCAATGGACAGGCGCATGCAGGCTCCGGGGGCGAAAACTCGCGCCAAGCTGCAAGATGGTGCGCATATGCGCAAGGGGCGCTCTTGCCAAGGCGCGCGCAGGCTTTCACGATAGCGCGGACCCACAAGACAGGAGCGATGCGCGATGGAGCTGACCCGATTGATGCTGCGTCTTTATTTCGGCGATGCGATGCTGGGGCCGGGCAAGGCGCGCCTGCTTGAAGCGATCGCCTCGGAGGGCTCGATCTCGGCAGCCGGGCGCGCAATGGGCATGAGCTACAAACGCGCCTGGTCGCTGGTCGAAACGATGAACGGCACATTTCGCGCGCCCCTCGTGGAAAGCGTGCGCGGCGGCCCTCAAGGCGGCGGCGCGGCGCTGACCGAAACCGGCGAGGCCGTATTGGCCGCCTATCGCGCCCTTGAGGCCAAAGTTACGCAAACCGGCGCGGCAGAAATCGCGACGCTGGGCGCGCTGGTGGCTCCGCCCCAGCCATGATTTGGGCGATCAAACGCGCAAGCTGTCGGGGGCGCGCCAATCCGCCATTGCCTTCGCGCGCGCCCCGGCCCACCCTGATCCCGCTCAAACTGGAGGAAAGCCATGCGTATAACCCTCGTCGCAGCCTTGGTTTTGGGGGCAACCCCCGCCCTTGCCGATACCATCGAAGCCCCCGCCACGATTCGCGCCGTCACACTGTTCCCCCAAGGGGCGCAGGTGGTGCGCGACATTGAGATTAAGGGCGCGGAGGGCAAGTCGGCGCAGGGACCGCATGAGGTTCTGGTGCCGGGGCTGCCGAAAGGCACCGACATCTCGACCCTGCGCGTCAGTGGAGAGGGTGTGCAGATCGGCGCGGTGAGCCTGATCGACGGGCGCGCGCCCGCGCTGTCAGATCAAAGCAGCGCCCAGATCAAGGCCGCGCAGGCCCGCCTGCAACAGGCGCGCGAGGCGCTTGCCAACAGTCAGGATCAGGTCGCCACGATCCGCGCCAAAGCGCAGGCCGCAGCAGATCAGATCACCTTTCTCAAAGGCGCAGGCACGCAGCTCAGTGATCCGGCGCAATTGCAGGCCATGGCGCAGATGGTGGGCGATCAGATCCTTGCCGCCTCTGAACGTGTGATCGCGGCAAAAGCCGATGCGCGCCGCGCCGAAGACGCGCTCAAACCGCTGCAAGAGGCGGTAAAACAGGCGCAAGCAGCGCTGGATGCGCTGCAAAACCCAGCCCAGGATCATGACGTGTTGCGCGCGATGGTCTCGGGCACAGGCACGCTGACAATCACCTCTTTCGTCGGCAATGCTGGCTGGCAGCCAACCTATGATCTGCGCCTTGATCGCGCCGCTGGCCAGTTGGATATGGAGCGATTCGTATCGGTTCATCAGGCGACGGGCGAGGATTGGCGCGGCGTCGATCTGACGCTGTCGACTGCACGTCCGGGTGGGCAATCCGCGCCCACAGCGATTTACCCGCGCCTCGCGCGGATCGGCCCGCCGATGGTTGCGCAACCGCTGTCCAAATCGCTTTCGCGCACAGCAGGCGCACCCGCGCCGATGAGGACCGAAGCGGCAATGACCGACACGGCTGCCCTGCAAATGCAGGGCGAAACGGTGACCTATCACTACCCGACAGCCGTTGATTTGCGCGATGGGGTGGATGATCTGCGCCTGAAACTGGATGCCAAGACGATCCCCGTCAACGTCCTCGCCGAGGCCGTCCCGCTGTCAGATCCGCAGGCCTATCGCGTCGCGGAGGGCAAGAACGAGACCGGTGAAATTCTGTTGCCCGGGCCTGCGAACCTGTTCGCCGACGGAGCCTTGGTGGGGCAAACGCATCTTCCGATGATCGCGGCGGGCGACAAGCTGCGCCTTGGTTTTGGCGCGATCGAAGGGATTCGCCTGACCCGCACCATGCCCGACACCAGCGAAGGCGATCGCGGGTTTATCTCCAAATCGAACGCGCGTCGTGAAGTGGTGCAGATCGAGGTGAAGAACCTCACCGCACAGGATTGGCCGATGCGGGTGATTGATCAGGTGCCCTATTCCGAGCAGGACGATCTCAAGATCGAGACCACGGCGACCCCGCCCGCAACCGAGACCGATTACGACCAAAAACGTGGCGTTCTGGCCTGGCAGTTCGATCTGCCAGCGGGGGCGGACAAACAGTTGCGCACCGAAACCACGCTCAGCTGGCCGACGGATCAGGTGTTGCGCTAACGGGGCTCAGGCGGCGGGGCGCAGCGGCGGCAGCATGAACCGGCGTGAGATCAATGGGGTCTGCGCCGACTCGCTGCGGGCAGGGCTCGCGCCCTTCGCCTCGGGTGGTCGCCCCGGAAACGGTGCGCGATAGCGCAGCACCAATTCCCCAAGGCTCGGTCCGATTTCCTCAAGCGCAATTATGAACCGGTCCGAGGGCCATTCGTGCAACCCCAACCGCTGATCCGCGCCACCGGCGCGCAGCACCAACCCCGCGCTGCGTAACCGTATCTGCAAATCGATCCATCCCTGCGCCTGATCCAACGCCTCCTGCAGCGCCCGCATTTCGGGCAGCGCAAGAGGGAGCGGATCATCCTCAGGCTCGGCCAGCGGGGTGAGCCCAACACGCAAAGCGTGGCGGATCACCTGCGCCGGAGAGGTGTCACGCGCATGCGCCTCGTGTTCGATCAAAGCAATCAAATCGACGGGCAGGCGAATGGAAACGAGTCGGGTCTGTGTCATGCGACCAATCTGGCCCGCGCCTGCTTAACACCCGGTGAACGCGCGCCAGATTCGCTAACAATCAGATCGTTTCAAACTGGTCTGTCGCTGAATCATACTGCTCCAGCGTGCCCTCGCTGATGTCATGGCGCAGCCCGTGCAGGGTCATGCGGTCATCATCCAGCGCCTCGCGCACGAACGGAAACGTCATCAGGTTTTCCAGACTGACCTTGACGGCTTCACGCTCCAATTCGGTCAGCGGATCGGCAGGTTTACGCTCGATCACGCGCTCATAGCCCGGACGCAACAAATTCAGCCACGCCCCGGTGAATGAGGTCTTCTCTTCCAACTCAGGCGCGTCGCCCGAACACATCGCGTGACAGCCGTGCACCCCCCCGCAATTGGAATGCCCCAGCACAATCATATGCGCGATCCGCAGGCTTTTGACGGCATATTCCACAGCCGCCGACGTGCCATGGTGATCGCCATCCGGGGTGAATTGAGGCACCAGATTCGCGATATTGCGGTGGATGAAAAACTCGCCCTGATCGGCGCCAAACATTGAGGTCACATGCACGCGCGAGTCACAGCACGCGATGATCATCGAACGCGGGCGTTGCCCCTCTTCGGCCAGCCGACGATACCAGGCGCGGTTTTCGGCATAGGCAGTGGCGTGCCAGCCTTGATAGCGGCCCACCAAATAGCTTGGCAGCGGTTTAACGTGTTCTCTCATCGGTCCCTCGCGTGGCTTGCTGTCTCTGTCTAAGCGTCAAATAGCCTGCCCGGCGCATGAATTCGAGTAATTTTCGATATCCCATAACCCTTTCTTGAGACCTCTTTGCCAAACTGCGCGAACTGGTGGGGGCCAGCTGGTCAATTGAGTGAAAGGGGTTTTCGGGGTGGCACAAGTATCGCGATTTACATGTGATGAGGCAAGCGCACTCGATCCGGCACGCATTGTCGTGCTTTATGCGCAGCTTGGGCAAGTGGCGGCAGAGCACGTGATTTCAACCACGATGGAGGATATCGCCCAACATCTTGTCGCGATCGAAAAGTCCGCCAAGGCGCATCAATGGGCCAAGATGATCGCAGACCTGGAGTTGATGATCGCACTGGCCGAACAGATCGGGCTTAGCTCGATGGTGCTGGTCGCGCAGGATCTGCAAAGCTGTATTGACGCAAACGATCACATTGCGCAGGCCGCTGTTCTCGCGCGGCTGATGCGGCTGGCGGATCGCTCTCTCACCGAGGTGTGGGATCTGGGTGATCTGCGTCTGTGATCTCTTGCAGGCGCGGCTGAGGGCGCTAGGCTGCGCGCGTCAGCCAGCCGCAAGGAGCCACAATGCCTGCCGCCTTTTCCTTCTTCGCCGAGCGTCCCGCAATGCGCTTTGCGCAAAACGCCGAGGGCGCGCGCCCGTTGATAATGGTCGCGCCCGACGGGCTTGAGGCACATCTCGCCACGCTTCCCCCTGCGCAATCCGCATTCGTGCGCGCGCAAGGGTTTGGCGCGGCAGCAGGCACCGTGGCGCTTTTGCCCGGCGCTTTGGGCGTTGAGGGGGCTTTGCTGGGTCTGGGCGATCTGCAAGCCCGCGAGAAGACACGCTTTGCCCTTTCCAGTGCAGCCACGGCATTGCCCGAGGGCGCGTGGAAATTGCAAGGCGACCTTGCACAGGATGCCTTGCACGAGGCCGCTTTGGGTTGGCTGCTTGCGGGCTACCACTTTGCCCGCTACGCGCCCGATGCGCCGCCAAAGGCCCGGCTGGTCTGCCCCGACGGAATGGATCGCGCGCATCTTGAGGCAATGGCCGAGGGCGAAGCCTTCACGCGCGATTTGATCAACACCCCCGCCTCTGACATGGGCCCGGATGAACTAGAGGGCGCCGCCCGCCTGCTGGCAGAACGCCATGCTGCGCGGGTGACAACCATCTCGGGTGAAGACCTGCTGACGCAGAACTTCCCGATGATCCATGCGGTGGGCCGTGCCTCGCCACGCGCGCCGCGCCTGATCGATCTGCGCTGGGGTGACAGCGGGCCTGCGCTGACGCTGGTGGGCAAGGGCGTGTGTTTTGACACCGGCGGGCTCAACCTCAAACCCGGCGCGTCTATGGGGCTGATGAAAAAGGATATGGGCGGCGCGGCCACGGTGCTCGGGCTGGCCCATATGATCATGCAAACCGGGGCAAAGCTGCGCCTGCGCGTGCTGATCCCGGCGGTGGAAAATTCGGTGTCCGGCGACAGTTTCCGCCCCGGCGATATCCTGACTTCGCGCAAGGGGCTAAGCGTTGAGGTCAACAATACCGATGCCGAAGGGCGGCTGGTGCTCGCCGATGCCTTGGCCTTGGCCGATGAGGACCGCCCCGATCTGCTGCTCTGTATGGCCACGCTGACAGGCGCGGCCCGCGTGGCGTTGGGCCCCGATCTGCCACCGTTTTACACCGATGACGAGGCGCTCGCGACGGCCCTTTCCCAAGCGGCACATGACAGCGCCGACCCGCTTTGGCGCATGCCGTTCTGGACCGCCTATGAATCCAAAATCGAACCGGGCATCGCCGATCTCGACAATGCCCCCTCAGGAGGAATGGCGGGCTCGATCACGGCGGCTCTGTTCCTGCGCCGCTTCGTCACGCAAACCCCGCGATTTGCGCATTTCGACATTTATGGCTGGCAACCTGCCTCCGCCCCAGCGCGCCCCAAAGGCGGCGTCGGCCAAGGCGCGCGCGCGATCTTCACCGCCCTGCCCGAGGTCTTGTCATGAGCGATCATCGCCGCCTGCCCTTTTCCGGCACAATCGCCCTTGAATCGCTGCGCGATCACGTTGCAGCGCAACACTACACCCAAGGCACCCCCGCAAGCCTCATCGCCCCGGTCGCGGACCTGTGCCCCGAACCAGACAGCCCGCGCGATCGCCAAGTGCTGTTTGGCGCGACACTCACCGTGATCGAGCAGTGCGAAACCCATGCCTTCGTGCAATCTGACTGGGACGGCTATTGCGGCTGGCTATCCCAATCCGCCCTGTGCGCGAAAACCACACCCAGCCATAGCGTCACCGCCCCGGCCACACATATTTACCGCGAGGCCTCGATCAAGCGCGGCGAGATCATGGCGCTTTCCATGGGCTCCCGGCTAACGGTGATCGGAGAAACCCCGGACTTCCTGATCACCGCACAGGGCTTTGTGCCCCGCCAACACGCTACACCGCTCACGACACCACTCACCGACCCGGTCGCTGTGGCCGAGGCCCTCTTGGGCACGCCCTATCTCTGGGGGGGCAATTCGCGCAGCGGCATCGACTGTTCGGGGCTGGTGCAAATGGGCCACGCGCTATGCGCACGATCCGTGCCGGGCGATACTGACATGCAATGGCAGGAACTGGGCGAGCCCCTACCCGAAACCGCCGCTTTGCAGCGCGGCGATCTGATGTTCTGGAAAGGCCATGTCGCGATGATCTGTGACGCCCAAACCCTGATTCATGCCAATGGCCACACCATGAGCGTCGCCTATGAGCCAATCGACGCATGCCGGGATCGAATCGCGGCGTCCGGCGACAGCCCCTATCTGGGCTGCAAACGCCCCACCCCTTTCATCTAGCCGCTAAATACTCCCGCCGGAGGCACCCGCCCTCTCAACGCAGGCCCGCATCCGCTCAATCAATCGGGCGGATCAGCTTGCGTTCCAGAACCCGCAGCACGACCCGCAGATCACCGCCCCGTTTCAGCACCTGACCCTGAGGCCCGATCACCGCATAAATCCCTTGGCGATTGCG
Source organism: uncultured Thioclava sp. (assembly GCF_913064665.1). GTDB lineage: Bacteria > Pseudomonadota > Alphaproteobacteria > Rhodobacterales > Rhodobacteraceae > Thioclava > Thioclava arctica. The sequence goes on along the minus strand of NZ_CAJYBT010000008.1, from coordinate 65,273 downwards.
CAAAGCGGGGCGTTTCTCGATGCGGTATAGCGGCGTTTCCGCCGCACGGCGAAAAATCGAAAACACCGCCACCTCGCGCAGGAAACTCATCGCGTAGTCGCGCCATTCTCCCGCCGCGACCGCGCGCCCATAAAGCGACAAGATCACGTTCAGCTCGCCACGATCAAAGGCAACCTGCGGGTCGGCAGGGCGTTGCGGGAAGGGTGTGGGCGGTTGCACCGTCATATTGCGATGGTATCGCGTCACGCGCGCAAATCAAGACCATCGCAGTATCGTGCGCGGATCGCTTCACCCTGTCACGGCAGGGTCGCGAAAAGGCCTTGGATTTGCCGCAGATCCCACCCGTTCCCGCCGCCTTTGGGCGCAATACAAGGGATAGCGGAAAACGCTGAAAGTCTCGGCGGTGCGCTTAACAGCCCCCACCCAGTTCGCACCGTCGAGACGCTCCGCCCGCATCCAAAGCTCCAACCCAAAAAGTTGGAGCTTTCATTTTCGTGATCGATCCGTGATTGCGCTTGGCGCTCGCACATTGCAGGTTGCCCCAAATCACCGGAGCACCCTGATGAACCGCCTCGTCCGCACCACCTCTCTCAGCCTGTCGCTTGCGCTGGCGCTGGCCGCTTTGACCACGACAGCCCTGGCCAAAGACATTGCCAAAGATCCAATCGCACGCGCGCGCATGGAGCTAATGGATCAGCTTGGCCAAAACCTGAAGATCATTGGCGATATGGCGACCAAGAAAACACCCTTTGATGCTACCGCCGCAGCCGCAGCCACCAGCGCTTTGCGTGCCGATGCCGCGAAAGTCACCGATGCGTTTGAGCAAAACACCAGCGACCCGGCTTCCAAGGCGCTGCCCCGACTTTGGGACAATGAAGGCGAGTTCTGGCAAAAGACCCGTCGACTGCAAAAGGCGGCAGATGCGCTCGATCCCTCCAGCGCGTCAGGCCTGGCCGATGGACTCAACGCACTCGGCGCATCGTGCAAAGATTGCCACGGTCGCTTTAAGGCAGACTGACCCCCCGCCAGCGCAGAGGGCCGCACCGCCTCAACCGCAGTCGATATTGTAAACGTTCCCGCGCGAATCGAGGCGGAACACCACGCGCTGCGGGTTGTAGACTTGATCTTCCACGCCGCGCCATTCCACGATTCGCATCGGCTTGGTGATGCCAAGGCTCTGAATCTGCGCCGCTGGCTGGCCAAGCACCGAGACATAGTTAGCGGCGCCGCATGTGTCGGGCTCGCGCTCTTGCAAGCCGCCTGCGGTCACGGTGGTTTGCGGCGTCAGATAGGGCGTGGGCACCGCCACATCTTGATCTGGCGTTTGCTCAATCGGACCTGCGGGATCGCAAGCCGCGAGCGCCAGCACCGACAACAACACAGCAGGCAAAGCAGAAAATCTGGTCAACATATCGCACCCTTTATTGCATTCACCCGCGCATTCGCGCAGGTTCTTGGCAACTTTTATACCTTGAGGAGACGCCCATGAGAACCCGTGCCGCAGTCGCATTGGAAGCCGGAAAGCCGCTTGAAATCATGGAGGTGGAACTCGACCCACCGAAAGCAGGCGAAGTGCTGATCGAAATCAAGGCCACCGGCATTTGCCACACCGACGAATTCACCCGCTCGGGGGCCGATCCCGAGGGGCTGTTTCCCTGCATCCTCGGCCATGAGGGCGCGGGCGTCGTGCTCGAAGTCGGCGAGGGCGTGACCACGCTCAAGCCCGGCGATCACGTCATCCCGCTTTACACCCCCGAATGCCGCGAATGCCCGTCTTGCCTGTCGGGCAAAACCAACCTGTGCACCGCGATCCGGGGCACACAGGGCCAAGGGCTGATGCCCGATGGCACGACGCGCTTTCACATGCTCGATGGCACGCCGCTGTTTCACTACATGGGCTGCTCGACCTTCGCCAATCACACGGTCATGCCCGAAATCGCGCTGGCCAAAGTGCGTGAAGACGCGCCCTTCGACAAGATCTGCTATATCGGCTGCGGCGTGACCACCGGGATCGGTGCGGTGATCAACACCGCAGGAGTCGAGATCGGCTCGACCGCGGCGGTGTTCGGCCTTGGCGGCATCGGGTTGAACGTGATCCAAGGCCTGCGCATGGCCGGGGCCGACATGATCATCGGCGTCGATCTGAACGACGACAAAGAGGAAATGGCGCGCAAATTCGGCCTGACCCATTTTGTGAACCCCACAAAGATCAAGGGCACGGTCGTCGAGGAAATCGTCAACCTGACCAAGAAGGGTGCCGATCAGATCGGCGGTGTCGATTACAGCTTTGACGCGACCGGCAACACCAAGGTGATGCGCGATGCTCTGGAATGCAGCCATCGCGGCTGGGGCGTTTCGGTGATTATCGGCGTCGCCTCGGCGGGCGCGGAAATCTCGACCCGGCCGTTCCAACTGGTGACCGGGCGCGTCTGGAAAGGCACGGCCTTTGGTGGCGCAAAGGGGCGCACCGATGTGCCGAAATTCGTTGACTGGTACATGGATGGCAAGATCGAGATCGACCCGATGATCACCCACACCATGCCGCTGGAGAAGATCAACGAGGCCTTCGATCTGATGCATAGCGGCGAATCGATCCGCTCGGTCGTAATCTACTGATATTGGCGGCGGGCGGCATGGCCTTAGGCCGTACGCCGCCCCCGCCCCTCGATCATCCAGGCCCCAAGCGTCAGCAGCGCTGCCAACAGCAACCACGCCCATGCGGGCAGAACGGGTTGCACGCGAATGTCTGTCGTGGCGCGCGCCCCGCGCGGCGTGATGCCAATCCAGCCCCGCCCCGATGTTGCACGCCCAACCGCTACTTCGCGGATGCGCGGAATGCCCTCCTCCAGCCGGGTCACAGCCCCACCCGAGGCCGCAATCGCCTTAGCCAATGGCTCACCACTGGCGATGGTTTGTTCAAACTCGCGCGGGCTGGCAGGACCCATCGCGACCACGCGCGCCAGATCACCATCCTTGAGCGTATAGAGACCCGGCCCCGGCGCAGTCCAACGCGCGGTGAACTGCCCCGGCGCGCTTTGGCTTAGCGGCACGTCCTGCACAGTGCCATCGGGCAGCGTCACGCTTGCAGGCGGCACATCATCCTTCATCGAGCGGCGCACGATCGTCATCGACAGCGCGCCCGGGTCGATCTCGGCATACAGCGCCTCTTCTTCCAGCTCGGGTTCCTTCATCTCCCAATGCGCGATCCGGCGCAGCAATTCGAGCTGCGGCCCACCGCCATCATAGCCGCGATCCCACAGCCATGCCTGATCCGAGGCCAGCAGCGCCACGCGCCCCTTGCCCTCGCGCGAGAGCACCAAAAGCGGCTTACCGTCGGCGCCCGACATCACGACTTCGCCCTTGGGATCACTCAATTCGACCTGACGCAACCAATGCCCCCAATGGGGCGCTTTCGCGTCATCCTTGGCTTTGTCGGCAGGCGGCGGCGCGCCTTTCAGACCCGCCGTGACGGGATGACGCAGACCCAACTCGGTCGGGCGCGGCAGGAAGCTTTCCGACAGCACCCGCCCGGTGGGGCGCGCAGGCATGATCGAGCCAAGGCTGGTTTGATACAGGCTTTCAACGGTCGCATATTCCGGCCCTGCGGCCACCAAAATCGCCCCGCCCCGTTCGACATAATCGCGGATATTATCGAAATAGGACGACGGTAGGATGCCGCGCGCGCCGTAGCGGTCAAAGATGATCAGATCGAACTCGTCGATCTTGTCCACGAACAATTCCTGCGTCGGGAAAGCGATCAGCGACAGTTCCGACACCGGCACACCGTCTTGCTTTTCGGGCGGGCGCAGGATCGTGAAATGCACCAGATCGACGCCCGCATCCGATTTCAGCAGGTTGCGCCACGTACGCTCGCCCGCATGGGGCTGGCCCGAGACCAGCAACACGCGCAAGCGGTCGCGCACGCCGTTGATCTGCACGGTTGCGGTATTGTTGCGCGTGGTCAGCTCGCCCTCGACGGGGGTCAACGTGAACTGCACCACGTTCTGCCCGCCATGATCCAGCGTCAGCGGCAATTCCAGATCGCGCCCGACATTCACGTCATAGGTTTTCGGATTCTTGCCATCGATTGAGATCGTCAGCTTGGCCTTGGTGCCGATACTGGCGGGCACTTTGCCCTGATCCTCGACCTTGAGGCGGATCGAGCTTTCCTCGCCGATAATGCCAAAGGCGGGCGCGGTTTGAATCACCAAACGGCGATCCCAATCCGCCGCGCGCCCGGTCAGCAGCAGTTGCAGCGGCCCGGGCAGATCGGGCGCAAGGGCGGCGTCATGCGCCTGCCCGTCGCTGATCACCACGGCCCCGGCGACACGCGCGCGCGGCTCGCTGGCGAGCGCCTCGGACAGCGCCGCGCCCAACTCGGTCCCGGCATTTTCCGCGCCATCCTTCACCGTGACCCGGCGCGTCTCGACATTGGGCAACGCGTCAAGCTGGGCTTGCACATTCGCCACGGCGGCATCGGTCTGCGCAGCGCGATCTGATAGCGTCTGCGAGGCAGAGCGGTCATCAATCAGCAGCACGATATCAGACAGCGGCGCGGTCTGTTCGCGTTGCAGCGAGGGCTGCGCAATCGCCGCCAGCAACACCAGCGCCGCCAGCGCCCGCAACGCCCAGCCGCGCAAGCCTCGCCACAGCGCCAGCGCCAGCAGCACCAAAGCCACCCCGCCTGCCGCCCAAATCGCGGGCCACGGCAGCAGCGGCGCAAAGATCACCGACATCCCGCTCATTGCCCCAACCTTTCCAGCAGTGCCGGCACATGGACCTGATCGGATTTATAATTGCCCGTCAGCACATGCATGATCAGATTGACGCCGAACCGATTGGCGATCTCGCGCTGGCGCTCTCCGGTGCGCCCCCGGCCAACCGGGAACATCGGGCGACCGCTGGCATCCACGGCCCACGCCTCGGCCCAGTCATTGCCGCCAATCACCACCGGCGTCACCCCGTCATTGAGGTTGCGAAACGGCATCCCGTCGGCGCGCGCGGCATCGGCGGGCGGGGCCTCGACCCAGATCGTGCCATCATAGCGTCCGGGGAAATCCTGCAACAAATAGAAGGTCCGCGTCAGAACGTGATCCTTGGGGATCGGCGCAAGCGGGGGAATATCCAGCGGAGCCGCCAGCGCCTGCAGGCGTCGACCGGTCGGCGTAGCCTCACCAAAGCCCGCGACATCGGCATCGCGCGTATCAAACAAGATCATCCCGCCGCCGCGCAGATAGCGGTTCAGCTTGGCATATTCCAGCGGGGTTGGGGCGGCTTGATCGGCAGTGATGGGCCAGTAAATAAAGGTGTAAACGGCCAGATCGTCATTTTTCAAATCAACCATCATCGGCGCCGAAGGCTCGACCGTCGTGCGTTGGTTCAACACCGCAGACAACCCCGTCAGCCCCGCCAGCGAAACCCTGTCAACCTCGGGATCGCCCGAGGGCATCGCCGCCAGCACCACGTTTGACGCCGCCTCGATTGCGCGCGCTTCGCTCATTTCGGCGCGCGCTTGTGGCGGCGTGATACCCGTCAATACCAGCGCAGAAACCAGCGCTGCGGTCTTGATTGCGCGCGGCCCCCGCAGTTTGCCCGACAGTGCAAGCGCCGCCAAAATATCGAGCAGCAATGCCCCAAGCGCCAGCGCCAAAAGCCATCCCTTCAGCGGCGTTTCTTGCGTCTCCGTCGCGCCCTCGACCGCCACAGTGGCAGGCCATGTCGCAGGCGTCAGCACCGCATCGCGGCCCAGTGCATTCAGCGCAACAGCGCGCTCATCGGCTGTGTATATCCCGGGTTGCAGCTTGGGCCCCGCCACGGCCTTGGCCAGCTCTGCGCCCGGTACACCTGCCGCCGCTCCCGCATCGCGCAGACGCCCAAAGCCATCAAGCAGCTTTTGGGGCACCCAAGTTTGCCCCGCCAAATCCGCCACCTCTGGCGCATTCGGGCGCGCCGAGACCGCCAGCCGCTCTAGCATCTGGGGAAACAGCACAGACAGCGGCAGCGTTGACCATTCGGCATTGGCGCTGACATGAAACAGCACCAATGCGCCCTGCCCCAGCTTCGCGCGCGTCACCAGCGGCGTGCCATCGACCAGCGAGGCAATCGTGTGCTCTACCAGATCGGGGGCTGGCTCGGCCATAACCTGCGCCTTGACGGTAACGTCATCGGGTACCGCAAGACCGGCAAAAGGAGAGTCCTCGGGAAAGGGTGCAAGTCCGCGCGGCGCGCCCCAACTCATCGCCCCCCCAATCGAGCGCCCACCCGCCCGCAACCGCACAGGCAACAACGTGTCCGCCGTCAGATCGGCATTGGCCATGCGCGGCCCGGCGAACCGAATCAGCAAACCACCCTTTTCCACCCAGTCCCGCAGCTTGGATTGCTCGGGCAGATCGGCCATATCGGCAAGGATAATCACATCGGGATCGGCGGTCAGCACATCATCAAGCGTGCCCTCAATCAGATCCGCCGTCGGCGCAAGCGCCTCGTGCAGGTAATGCGTCGGCGAAAGCAGTTGCAGGCCTTCGCGGTCGCGTGTGCCCGACAAGATCGCCACTTTGCGCCGCTTGACCGCATCATCTGTCAGGCTCACCGCCCCGGCTGACCGCAACCCGCTGATCTCAAACCGGGTGATCCGGTTGCGCAGCTCTGGCGGCAGATCAAAGCGCAAGTCGGCGCTCGTTTTGCCCGCGAAATCCAGCGGCACCCGCGCCAATTCGCGCTCAATCCCCGCCGGATCGCGGCCAATCGCTGCGACCTCGCGTGGACTGGGCGGCGGGGCAGAGGCACGCGCGGGCACCACCAGCGCGCCATCCTCAATCCGTGCCGCGCCAAGCGCCAGAACCGGCACCTGCGATTGCCAGACCGTGACCGCCCCGCGCCCCTGCAGAGCACTTAAAATGGCGCTACGATCAGGGCGCGCCAACCCATCGGACAGCCAAAGCGTATCGAAATTGCCCTGCGGCAGCATCGTGGCTGCGTCGAAACTTTGCCCGATCCAAGGGTGCGGCAACACTCCCGGCAAAGCCTGTGTCACGCTTTTTGCGTCGCTAAAGGTGGGTTGCGCGACGGGCGGCTCTGCCAGCGAAATCAGCGCAACACGCCGCCCGGCCTGTTCCGCCGCACTCAGCGCGCGCTCCATTCGCTCCGTGCGCACGCGCCAGTTGCCCGCCGAGGCCCAGCTTGCATCAGCGATGATCAACAACGGCCCCGAGCCCGGTTCGGCGCGCTGCGGATTCAGCACCGGGCCCGCAAAGCCGATGATCGCCGCCGCCAGCGCCAACAGGCGCAACGCCAGCAGCCACCACGGTGTGCGCGCGGCCTCGACCTCTGTGTCCTTCAACCCCAGCAGCAGCGCCACGCCGGGAAAACGACGTCGGATCGGCGCCGGCGGCACCGCGCGCAGCAGCAGCCACAGCAGCGGCAGCGCGACAAGCCCCAGCAACAGCCAAGGTGCGGTAAAGCCGATCGGGCCAAGCACCATCATCCCTGCCCCCGTCCCAGCGCGCCATATAGCCATAACAGCGCGCTTTGGGCCGGATCGCCCGTGTGATGGGTGGAAAACTGCCAACCCGCACTTTGGGCCAGTCGCGTCAGCGCATCGCGCCGCTGCGCCAGCCGTTCTTGGTAGCGCCCGCGCAGATCGCTGGCCTTGCGGGTCTCATGCACCAACGCGCCCGACATCGACTGAAAAATCGTGCGCCCGTCATAGGGAAAGGCCTCTTCGTCGGGGTCGAGCACCTGTAACATCACGCCCGTCACACCGCGATCGGCCAGCTGGCCCAAGGCGCTTTCGATGGGCGCAAGATCGCCCAAAAAATCCGACAGGAACACCGCGCGCGATTGCGCCGAAACCCCTGCTACCTGCGGCGTGCCGTAATCTTGCTGCCCGCTTGGCGCAGACAAAAGCGCCGCCAGCGCCATCAATTGCGCACGTCCCGGACGCGGCGGGGCGGCAACCCCGGTTAGACCCACGCGCTCTCCGCCCCGGATCATCAGCACCGACAGCGCCAGCGCCAAGACCCGCGCGCGTTCCGATTTCGGGGCCCGCGCCGCGCGCCCGGTTTCCGCTCCGGTAAAGTTCATCGAAGCCGCGTCATCGACCCACAGATGCACCGATTGCGCCAATTGCCATTCGCGTTCGCGCACATATTGCGCATCCGAGCGCCCCGAGCGCCGCCAATCCACAAACCGCGCCTCATCGCCGGAATGGGCGGGGCGATATTGCCAAAACTCCTCGCCGGTGCCTGCACGCCTGCGCCCATGCGCGCCCATCTGAACGGTCGCGGCCAAATGCTCGGCGGCCACCAGCAAGGGCGGCAGTGCCGAGGCGGCGGTCTCGGCCTCACGGCGCAGCGCCAAAGCCTGCACGGATGTGTCCGGGGATGCGTTCAAGCCGCGGCCCCTCTGGACCCGGCGGCTACCCCTTCGGCCCCCGTTACCTCAACCAGAACGCGCCCGATCAGCGCATCCAGCGTTTCGCCACGCGCGCGCGCCGCAAAGCTCAGCGCCATGCGATGGATCAGCACCGGACGCGCCATCGCCTGCACATCCTCAAGTGAGGGCGCAAGCCGCCCGTTGATCAGCGCCCGCGCACGCACCGTCAGCATCAAGGCCTGCGCGGCGCGCGGCCCCGGCCCCCAAGCCAGCGCATCGCGTACCAAATCAGACGCCTCGGGCTCATTCGGGCGGCACGCGCGCACCAGATCAAGAATCGCATCGACGATTTTCTCGCCCACCGGCATTTGGCGCACGATGCCCTGCGCCTCGATCAACTCGACGGGCGTAAACACCGCGTGGGCGGCGTCGGCCAAGGTGCCGGTGGTCGCCAGCAAAATATTACGCTCGGTCTCGCGGTCGGGATAATCGACATTGACTTGCACCAAGAACCGGTCGAGCTGCGCCTCGGGCAGCGGATAGGTGCCCTCTTGTTCGATCGGGTTCTGCGTGGCCAGCACATGGAACGGCGGGCCAAGCGGGCGGTGTTGTCCGGCGATCGTGACTTCACGCTCTTGCATCGCCTGCAACAGCGCGGATTGCGTGCGCGGCGAGGCGCGGTTGATTTCATCTGCCATCAGAAGCTGGCAAAACACCGGCCCTTCGAGAAAGCGAAATGCCCGGCTGCCATCGGGCGCGGTTTCCAGCACCTCCGAGCCCAAAATATCGGCAGGCATCAGATCGGGTGTGAACTGGATGCGATTCGATCCCAGCCCCATAACGGTCGACAGGGTCTCCACCAGCAGCGTCTTGCCCAAGCCGGGCAAACCCACAAGCAAGGCATGCCCGCCCGACAGCATCGCAGCCAGTACCAGCTCAACCACCTGGTCCTGCCCGATGAAGCGCCGGTCAATGGAGGCGCGCGCATCCGCAAGCTTCCCCCCAAGACGTTCGATATCCTTCATCAGCTGTTCAGGCTCGGCCATGACATTCTCCCTCGAGATCCGTATGCTTCCCAGCAAAGCAGATATCCTGGCCTCAAGGAACGGCAAAACTCACATGACGGATCACAAAGAGACAGATTCCGCCCATATCCCCTCTGCTGAGGGGCTGGCCAATGCCGCGCGAACGGCCTCAAAAAAAGGCCCGCCACCGGTGCATCTGTGGAACCCGCCCTTTTGCGGCGATCTCGACATGGAAATTCGCGCTGACGGGACTTGGTTCTATCTGGGCACGCCGATTGGGCGGGCGCCGCTGGTGCGTTTATTTGCCTCGATTCTCAAGCTGGAGGACGGAAAATATTTCCTCGTCACCCCGGTCGAGAAAGTGGGCATTCGGGTGCAGGACGCACCATTTGTGGCGGTCGATTTTGAGGCAGAGGGCACGGGCGACGATCAGACCCTGCGCTTTGAAACCAATGTCGGCGACAGCGTTCTGGCCGATGGCGATCACAAAATCCGGGTGCAGCACAGCGAAGACGGCACGCCGCGCCCTTACCTGCATGTGCGCCGTGGCCTTGAGGCGCTGATCGACCGCAAAAGCTTTTATCGGCTGGTCGATCTGGCGGTGACGCGGCCCCATGAGGGGCAAGATTGGCTGGGGGTGATATCCTGCGGCCAGTTCTTTCCGATCCTGCCCGCCGCGGAGGTCTAAGTGCCAAAATTTGCCGCCAACCTGACCTTCCTGTTCACCGAACTGCCCTTCATGGAGCGCTTCGCCGCCGCCAAAGAGGCCGGGTTTGACGCTGTCGAGGTGCTGTTTCCCTATGAATTCTCGGCCCAGGAAATGCGCCACGAATTGGTGCGCCATGACCTGACTTTCGTGCTGATGAACGTACCGCCCCCCAATTGGACCGGCGGGGATCGCGGTTTCGCCGCCGTACCGGGCTGCGAGGATCGGTTTCGCCGCGATTTCGACCGCGCGATGCGATTTGCCGATGTGCTGGGACCGCGCCACATTCACATCATGGCGGGCAAGGCGCGGGGCCTCGTCGCGCGTAAAACCTATATCGACAACCTGACATGGGCGGCGGCGCGCGCGCCCAAACGCTCACTGACGATCGAGCCGATCAACCCAATCGACATGCCGGGCTATTTTCTCAATGATTTCGATCTGGCAGCCGAGATACTGGACGCCGTCGGCGCGCCAAATCTGAACCTGCAATTTGATGCCTATCACGCCCATGTCCTGACCGAAGACGTGGCCGCGACATGGGACAAGCACAAAGATCGCGCGGTGCATGTGCAATTTGCGAATGCGCCAGGACGTAGCGATCCGGGCAGCGGAGAGATCGACCTGAGCGCATTTTTCAATCAGCTCGATCTCGGCGGCTATGCGGGGTTCGCCTCGGCCGAATATAGGCCTGTCGGGGAGACGCGCGATGGCTTGGGCTGGTTGGCCACCTAATGGGCAAGATGATCGGCACAGCCCGTTAGCACAGTCTCCGGTTCCAGCGTGGCGTGGTGAATGTCAAAGCGATGCGCGAGCATTTCCTTGGCGCGCGCAATCACCGGGGCGTAATCATCGCCCGCCCCCAGCACCAGATGCGCCTCAACCGAGACCCGCCGCTCGTCGATCTGCCACAGATGCACGTGATGGACGCTCTGCACGCCTGCAATCTCGGCCAGCGCACCGCTCACTTCGGCCGTGTTCGCCTCGGGTGGTGTGCCCAACATCAAGATGCGCAACACCGGCTTCAGATCGCCCACGACATGCCACAGAATGAAGGCTGAAATCCCGATTGTCAGCAACGGATCGACCAACCGCCAATCATAAAGCAGGATCAAAGCGCCTCCGACAATCACCGCCACCGAGGCCCCCGCATCGGCAAGATTGTGCAAGAACGCGGCGCGAATATTGAGGCTATCCTTAGAGAGCGCATAGGTCAGCGCCGCCGTTGCTAGATCAATGATCAGCGCCAATCCGGCCAACCAAACCACGATCCAGCCATCGACCTGCGGCGGCGCGACAATCCGCCCCAACGCCTCGAAAACCAGCCAGATCGAAATCAGGATCAGCGCAATATAATTCACGAAAGCCGCAACCACCTCGGCGCGCGCCCATCCGAAACTCATCGCAGCATCCGCCCCGCGCCGCGCCAGCCGCCGCGCCCCAAAGGCCAACACCAGCGCTGCCGCATCTGAGAAATTATGTACCCCATCCGCCACCAGCGCCATCGAGCCCGCAATCGCCCCGCCCGCAACCTGCGCCACGGTCAAGATCACATTGACCACCACGGCAAAAAGCACCCGATTATCGCCAGCGCCCTCGCTTAGATGATGATGATGTTGATGGTCATGTGGCATCGCGTTCCTGTCTCTTTCTGGCGGTGTTCTTTTGGCGCGCGTGGAACGCTCCGCGGGGAGTATTTAGGGCTAGATGAAACGTGGTGTGGCTTTCATCTAGCCCTAAATACTCCCGCCGGAGGCATCCGCACTATCACTCCACGCCCCGTGTGTCTCAATGCGCCTCAGCCCAGCTTGCCCCTTGCCCGGCATCAACGACCAGCGGCACCGAAAGTTTCATCACCGGTTCCGCCGCACCCTCCATCGTGGCGCGCGCAGCAGCAATCAGATCATCGACCGCGCCGTTCTCGACTTCAAAGATCAATTCGTCATGAACCTGCAGCAGCATCGTCGCGGGCAGCCCCGCGATGGCGGCGGGCATTCGGATCATCGCGCGCCGGATAATGTCAGCCGCCGCCCCTTGAATCGGCGCGTTGATCGCGGCGCGTTTGGCAAATCCCGCCGACGGGCCTTTAGAGGTGATTTCGGGGGTATGAATTTTGCGGCCAAACAGGGTTTGGACGAATTTATGCTCTTTCGCGAAGGCCACCGTGTCGTCCATGTATTGGCGAATACCCGGGAAACGTTCGAAATAGCGGTCGATAAAGCCCTGCGCCTCGGCGCGCGGAATCCGCAAATTGCGCGCAAGACCAAAGCCGGAAATCCCATAGATCACGCCGAAATTGATCGCCTTGGCCTTACGGCGAATGTCAGAGGTCATCTGATCGAGCGGCACATCGAACATTTCCGAAGCCGTCATCGCGTGAATATCCAAACCCTCTTTGAAGGCCTGTTTCATCTCGGGCAGATCGGCGACATGGGCGAGGATACGCAGCTCGATCTGGCTATAATCGAGCGAGACGATCTTCATCCCCGGCCCCGCGACAAACGCCTCGCGGATACGGCGACCTTCCTCGGAGCGCACGGGAATATTCTGCAAGTTCGGATCGGTCGAGGCCAGACGCCCGGTATTGGCCCCGGCGATGGAGTAGGACGTGTGCACGCGCCCCGTTTCCGGGTTCACATGGGTTTGCAGCGCATCCGTATAGGTCGATTTCAGCTTGGCGATCTGGCGCCAATCCAGCACCCGAGCCGCCAGTTTCGCTGCCTGCGGATTCACATCTTCCAGCGTGGTGACGTCTTCGAGCACGTCTGCGCCGGTACCATAAGCGCCCGTCTTGCCCTTCTTACCGCCCTCGACGCCCATTTGATCGAACAGGATTTCGCCCAGCTGCTTGGGCGAGCCTACGTTAAACGGCGTGCCTGCGATCTGCGCGATCTCGTCTTCCAGCCCGGCCATTTTCTGCGCGAATGCGTTGGACATGCGCGACAAAACCTGCGCGTCCACCTTGACCCCCGCCATTTCCATATCGGCCAGAACCGGCACCATCGGGCGTTCCAGCGTTTCATAGACCGTGGTGACCTGTTCGCGATGCAGGCGCGGCTTGAACTGCTGCCAGAGCCGCAAGGTGATATCAGCATCCTCGGCGGCGTAACGCGTGGCGGTGTCGATCGCGACCTTGTCAAAGGTGATCTGGGATTTGCCCGAGCCGATCAGATCCTTGATCGGGATCGGCTGGTGGTTGAGATAGCGATCCGAGAGCGCATCCATGCCGTGATTGTGCAACCCCGAGAACATCGCGTAGCTCATCAGCATCGTGTCATCGATCGGGACGACGCGAATGCCGTGACGCGCGAAAATCTTGAAGTCATACTTCATGTTTTGCCCGATCTTGAGGATCGAGTCATCCTCCAGCACGGGTTTGAGCAGCGCCAGCGCCGCATCCATATCCATCTGCCCCTCGGCGCGAGCCGTTCCGCCAAATAGATCATCCTCGCCCATGGAGTGGCCCAGCGGAATATAGGCCGCCTGGCCCGCCTCGATGCACAGCGACACACCGACCAGATCAGCCTGCATTTCGTCCAGCGAGGTGGTCTCGGTATCGACCGCAACCCAACCGCGCGCGCGAGCTTGATCGAGCCATTTCTCTAACGTCTTGGCATCACGGATACAGACGTAGCTTTCCGGTGTGATTGGGGGGGCGTCTTGCGCAGGTGTGGCCGCGTCCGTCGAGGCGGTTATCTCAATCGCGGGCGGTGGCTCGGCGTTGAATTTCTCAGCGACGCGGCGGGTGAGCGTGCGAAATTCCATCCGGTTCAGGAAATCGAGCAGCGTTTCCACCAGCGGTTCGCGAATCTCCAGATCATCGAGCGTAAAGGTGATCGGCGTTTGCGGGTCCAGCGTTACCAACTGCTTCGACAGCCGGATCTGGTCCGCATTATCGACCAGCGATTCACGGCGTTTGGGCTGTTTGATTTCGCTTGCGCGCGCCAACAGCGTTTCCAGATCACCGTATTCGTTGATTAACAAAGCGGCTGTTTTCACCCCGATCCCTGGCGCGCCAGGGATGTTGTCGACCGAATCGCCCGCCAGCGCTTGCACGTCGACCACGCGATCCGGGCTCACGCCAAATTTCGCTTCGACCTCTTCGACACCGATGGCGCGATTCTTCATCGCATCGAACATCTCGACGCCGCCACCGACCAGTTGCATCAAATCCTTATCCGAAGAAATGATCGTCACCCGCCCGCCCGCTTCGCGCGCCTGACGCGCCAGCGTGGCGATGATGTCATCTGCCTCATAGCCCTCAAGTTCCTCGCAGGCGATATTGAAGGCGCGCGTGGCCTCTCGGGTCAGCGGCATCTGCGGGCGCAAATCCTGAGGCATCTCATCGCGATTGGCCTTGTATTTGTCATACATGTCGTTGCGAAATGTATGGCTGCCCTTGTCGAAAATCACTGCCGCATGGGTGGGCGCATCAGAGCCTTTGGCGTCCTCGATATATTTCCACAGCATGTTGCAAAACCCGGCCACCGCGCCAATCGGCAAGCCATCGGATTTACGCGTCAGCGGCGGCAGCGCGTGATAGGCGCGAAAGATAAAGGCCGATCCGTCGATCAGATGCAGGTGACAACCTTTGCCGAATGCCATGAAAACAGTTCTCCTTCGCGCGCTTTGGATAGGTTGTGCCACAGCGCGCCACGCAGTGCCAGCACTCGCCCGTCTTCGCGCGAGCCCTTGCGCAAAACCCCGTGATGGCCCATCTGTCTGCAAAGACTGCGTAAAAGGATCAGGTGATGGATTATTCCAAATCAGGAGGTGCCAATATGGCCAAACATGCCCCCGCCCATAGCGAACACAACGCCAAGGGTTCGAAAAAGAACCCCTATGGCAAAGCTGCCCCTAAGGCCGAATTGCTGGCGCGCATGAAGGCCGCCGCCGAAAAGAAAAAGGACGGCTAAACGCCGCCCTTCTGACATAAACACGAACTGCGTTCAGTGATCGTCATGCGCATGTTCGCGGTCGATCACATATTTCTTATCGCAATAACCACATTCCACGAACCCAGTATCGCGCGGGATCGAAAGCCAGACGCGCGGATGGCCCAACGCGCCCTCGCCGCCATCGCAGGCGACTTTCCAATGCGTGACGATCTCGATCTCGGGGGCCTCAGGGGTCGGGTGCGAAGAGGTGGCAGTCATGGCGGCTCCATCTATATAAGGGCGCAAAGGGGCGCGCCCATCCGTTGGGCGCCATTCTAACTATCACGAAAGGCGGGGCAAGTTGGAACAGCAGGCAATCGAGGTCAAAGGTCTACGCAAGACCTATGCGGGCAGCAAAAAGCAAGAACCGAAAGAGGCGCTGAAAGGGCTGGATCTGTCAATCCCGGCGGGCACGATCTTTGGGCTTTTGGGCCCCAATGGCGCAGGCAAATCGACCCTGATCAATATTCTGGCGGGTCTGGTGAAAAAAACCGATGGGCAAGTTGTGATCTGGGGGTTCGACCAAGATGTGAACCCGCGCCAGTCGCGTGCCGCCATCGGCGTGATGCCGCAAGAAATCAACATGGACCCGTTTTTCACCCCGCGCGCGGCACTGGAAACACAGGCTGGGCTGTATGGCGTGCCTAAATCGGAACGCTGGACCGATGAGATTTTGGAGCTTGTGGGCCTAAGCGACAAGGCCGAGGCCTATGCTCGCGCCCTTTCGGGCGGAATGAAGCGGCGCTTGTTGCTGGCCAAGGCATTGGTGCATCGGCCGCAAATTCTGGTGCTTGATGAGCCCACCGCCGGCGTCGATATCGAATTGCGCGCGATGCTGTGGCGCAATGTGCGCAAGCTCAACGAACAGGGGATGACGATCATCCTCACCACCCATTACCTCGAAGAGGCTGAGGAAATGTGTGACGAAATCGCCATCATCAACCACGGCGAGTTGATCGTGCGCGACACCACCGCCAACCTGCTGGGCCGGATGGATCGCAAGGCGCTGGTCGTTGAACCGCGCAACCCCGCGCCCGATCACATCGCACTGCCCGACGGCGTCAAGATGGACAAGCGCCCCGGCGGGCGGCTCGCCTTTACCTATTCGCGCAGACAGACCGGACCTGAAGATATTCTTGACGCGATCCGCGCAGCAGGCATCGAAATTCGCGATGTGGCGACCGAACAGCCCGGACTGGAAGAGGTTTTCGTCTCACTGACCTCAAGTCAGTGAGGCAGGACACCTCGCTTGGCTAATAGCGGGCAGCCGCGTCGCGATAGCGCGGCCCCCTTTTACAGGTTGTCTTGAACGCCAAACCCTTCGGGGATTGTCGCCTGCCGGTCGAGTACCAGATCGATCATGACCTGCGCCACTTTCGGGGCCATGCCAAAGCCAATTTTGAACCCACCATTGGCGATGAAATGCCCCGGTCGATCGGGCCAAGCCCCCAGCATCGGTGCGCGCGATTTTGCACGCGGGCGCACCCCGCCCCATCGGTCGATCACGCGCGCTTGCGCTAGCGCAGGACACAGGCGGCGGGCGGTGTCGATCAGCGTCTCAAGCTGGGCATCGGTCGTATCGGGAGCGTCAAATTCGCGCTCGGAGGTCGAGCCAATTGCGACCGTGCCATCGGCGTGTGGCACGAGATGCAGGCTGTCGGCATAGATTTGCGGCGCAACGCCCGCGTCATGGCGCAACAACGCGGATTGCCCTTTGACGCCGTTGCCCATTGGCCTGCCGAAAGCAGCACTCAGATCGGCCAAGCCGGGGGCACCGGTGGCGTGGATCACCGGGCCGATCTCGGCCCCCTCGCCAATCACGATCTCGACGCCCAGCGCCTGCAAAGCCGCAACGAGGGCGGCTCCAGCGGCACGCGGCGCGGCACGCGCGCTTAGCGTGTCATGGATCACCAGCCCCGTGGGTGAAGGCGGCGCGAAGGGGGCGAACTGCGCCGCCTCGACCACCTGCCACGTCGCGCGCCCCTGCCATAAATCGGCTGCCGATTGCGCGCGTTCCTGCGCGCGGGCGATCTGCGTCTCGTCCATCAGCGGCTGGATGCGCCCGATGCGACCATAGCCCGGATCGCGCCCGCCGATCTGCGCAACCTCGGCCCAGAAGGTCTCGGCCATCATCAGGCTTTCAAATTGAAATTGCTTCTTGGCGTTCCAGTTTTCGGGCACATGCGGGGCAAGCGCGCCGACATGCCCGCCCGAACTGCCCGCGCCAATCCGCTCGGCCTCGATCAGGCGGACCTTCGCGCCACGCCGCGCGCCTTGATAGGCGATGGCAAGGCCAAAGATACCGCCACCGCGCACTGTCAGATCGGGTCGCCCGCTTGTCATTCGCCGTTCCTTGCTCCAATGCTCGGATCAAAGCAACGGACTATCCCTGATGACCCTGCCTGACCAGAGCAAAGCCGATCTGGACTGGCGCGACGGCGTGTTGCCTGTGTCGCGCCGGTTTGATGACCCCTATTTCAGCCTTGGTGGCGGCTTGGATGAAACGCGCCATGTGTTCTTGGCGGGCAATGACTTGCCCGGGCGTTTGGCGGCGGGGTTTCAGGTGGCCGAGCTGGGCTTTGGCACCGGGTTGAACCTGTTGGCGCTGCGCCTGATCTGCCCGGACGATTGCGCGATCCGGTTCACCTCGTTTGAGGCCTATCCGATGAGCGCTGAAGAGATTGCGCGCGCGCTGGACGCATTCCCGCAGGCTCAGGCGATTGCCGCGCCGTTTCTTGACGCGTGGGCGCAGGGCGCGCGGGCGTTTCAGTTCGGCCCGATCGCGGTTGAGGTGATTGAGGGCGATGCGCGTGACAGCCTGCCACGCTGGCAGGCGCAGGCGGATGCGTGGTTTCTCGATGGGTTTTCACCCGCCAAAAATCCCGAACTCTGGGGCGATGATTTGATGGCGCAGGTGGGCGCGCATACGGCCAAGGACGGCACCTTCGCCACCTATACCGCCGCCGGGTTCGTGCGCCGCGCCTTGGCGCAAGCCGGGTTTGAGGTCTCCCGCAGCCCCGGTTTCGGCCATAAGCGTCATATGTCGAAAGGGGTGTTTCATGGTTGAGCAGGATAACCGCCGGGGCATCCTCCTGATGGTCATGGTGACCTTCATCTTTGCGATGCAGGACGGGATCTCGCGCCATATCGCTGACACCTACAATGTCTATATGGCGCTGATGGTGCGGTTCTGGTTCTTCGCGGGGTTCGTGCTGGTGATCGCGGCGCGCAGCCCCGGAGGGTTGCGGCGCGCCAGCCGCTCGGGTCTGCCTTGGGCGCAGTTGTTTCGCTCGGTCGTGCTGATCGTCGAAGTGATCGTGATGGTGCAAAGCTTTGTCTATCTGGGACTGGTGCATAGCCACGCGGTTTTTGCCTGCTATCCGCTTCTGGTGGCGGGGCTGTCCGGGCCTGTTCTAGGCGAGAAAGTCGGCTGGCGCAGGGTGGTGGCGATTGCGATCGGCTTTGTCGGGGTGCTGATCATCCTAGAGCCGGGCTTTGGCGTATTTTCGCCCTATGCGCTGATCCCGCTGGCGGCGGCGACGCTGTTTGCGCTTTATTCGCTGATGACGCGCTATGTTGGGCGGGTCGATCCGGCCTCGGTGTCGTTCTTTTATACTGGCGTTGTCGGGGCGCTGATTGTGACCGCTGTCGGCATCTGGCATTGGCAGAACATGACGCTTGCCGATTGGGGCTGGATGGCAGTGTTATGCGTCACGGCGGCGACCGGGCATTTCCTGCTGATCAAGGCCTATGAGGTGGCCGAGGCGTCAGCGATCCAGCCCTTCGCCTATCTGCAACTGGTCTTCGCCGCCACGCTGGGCGTTGTGGTGTTTCACGAACCGCTTGAGATCAACGTGGTGATCGGCGCGGGCGTGGTCGTCTGCGCGGGGCTGTTCACGCTGTGGCGCGCCCGGGTTGCGGCGGCGTCCTAGCGCGACTACCCCGCTGTGCCGCGCAGAATATCGGTAAATTTCAGCTCTGGCTCGCGCAGGCGCGCACGGTAGGGCGGGATCGCCTCGGCCACGCGCATCGTGTAATTGCGGGTCTCAGTGAACGGGATCATCTCGACCCAATCGACCACATCAACCGTGCCCACGCGCGGATCACCCTGCTCTTCGATCCAGCGGCGCGGACGGCCCGGCCCGGCATTATACCCGGTGGTCACCAGAACCGTTGAGGCCCCGAACTCATCGCGCAACTGCGCCAGATAGGCCCCGCCAAGGCGCAGGTTATAGGTGGCGTCACTGGTCAGGCGCGACAGCGAATAACTTAAACCCGTTTTGGCCGCCATCATCTTGGCCGTGCCCGGCATCAGCTGCATCAAGCCTTGCGCCCCCACGCCGCTGGCCACGCCCACCGCGAATTGGCTTTCACGACGCGCGACAGCCAGAACCAGCGCTTCGGGCACGCCCAGATCGTGACTGGTCAGCGCCGGGATCGGCCACAGCGCCTGCGGAATAATCTCACCCTTCGCAGCGGCGCGTTTGCCGACAATCAGCGCCAGATAGGCGTCTTGTTGTTCCAGTGCATATTGCGCCAGCGCGCCGAAATTGCCGGGGCCAAGGCTTTCCTCAAGATGCAGAATAAAGCGCGCTGCCAGATCGGTTTCATCGGCCTGATACAGAAGCTGCGCGGCCTTAAAGATATCGCTGTGGCGAAACTTGTATTCGTTCCAATTGGGCAGCGCCGGGGTGGTTGCGAAACTGGCGGGCAGGGATTGCCCCAAGCGTTCCGCCGAGAGCAGCCCGTAATAGGCGCTTTGCTCGCTCGCCCCCTTTTGCCAAGCCGCTTTGGCCGCGTCGGTCTTGCCCATCACCTCCAGCGCGCGGCCCTGCCAGTAATAAGCGCGTGCCGAGGAAATCGGCCCATCCACCGCGCTTTCTAACGCAGAGAAATGGCGTAGTGCGCTAGACACATCGCCCAGTTTCAGCGCGGCATATCCCGCCACCCATTCCAGATCGGCATAAGCCGATCCCCCCGGCTTGAGCCGATGGGACGCGGCCAGATCATAGGCGCGCTTGGTATTGCCATTGCGCAAGTCCCAGCGCGCCTGTGCGCCACGCAACTCGGCCCAAAGTGCGGGATCTTCCAGATCGCTGGCCGAAGTTGATCTCTCAAGAATCAATTCGGCCGCGCCATCTTCAAGCCCCTCGCGCCAGCGCCACCACGCGCGATCACGCGCCAGCCCAGCCGAGCGTTTGACCATATACTCGGGCACCGCCGCGACCAGATCATCCACGCCGTTTTCGCGCGCTTGCAAGGCGATGCGGGCGCGTGCGACAGCCTGCGTGCCAGAGCCGACCAGATCCAGCATTCGGCGCGCCTGAGTCAACTCTCCGGCATCCAGCATGTTCTGCATCCGCCCGCCATGATGCGGCGCGATCAAGGCGGAGTATTGCGCCACAAACGCATCTTGTTCCTGCGAGGTCAAAGACAGGTGACGCCACGCCGCCTCGGCCTCATTCGCCGCAGCGGTTTTCTGCCCCAGCGCAAGATGCGCGCCAATCAGCGCCAATGCACCCGTGCCGGTTTGCGGCGCGCCGAGCTGGAAATACGCCAAGACCTGCGTTGGCGGGATCGCCTCAAGCGTTGCCTCGCCTTTTTCGCGCAACAGGGCCATGCCCGGCCAATCCGCGCGCCGGGATGCAAAGGCGAAATAATCCGCAAAAGTTCCATCACCTGCGCGCAGCCGTTGCCATTGGATAAGATCACCGCCAAGCGAACCGTCACGGCGCGCCAAGGCCTCGGCGTGGCTCCAATCGCCGGATTTTGCAGCAGCCATTGCCTCGGCCAGCGCGCTGGTTGCAGCGCGCACAATGGCGGGTGCGAGAACGGCGGTCGATGCGGCAAGCGCCGCGAGGAACTGGCGTCGGATCATCATGGCTGCTCTTTTCTTGTGGGGTTTTCCCCTTTGTCCCCAACTCTCATAAATGGGGATGATTCACAAGTTGGCAACGGCGCGGCAAACGCATATAACCCGGCCGATTTCCGCCGCCACGACTCGCGTGAGCGGCACAGACCAAACCAAGTCTAAACCAAGGAGCGTGTCATGTTCAAAGGGTCCCTTCCCGCACTGGTCACGCCGTTTAAGAACGGCGCACTGGATCTGGACGCGCTGAAAAAGCTGGTTGAATGGCATATCGAACAGGGCAGCCACGGGCTGGTGCCAGTGGGCACGACGGGGGAAAGCCCGACGCTGAGCCATGACGAACACATGACAGTGATCACCGAAGTCGTCAAAGCCGCCAAGGGCCGCATTCCCGTAATCGCGGGTGCCGGGTCGAATTCGACCGCCGAAGGTGTGCGCCTGATCCAGCATGCCGCCAAAACCGGCGCGGATGCGGCGCTGGTGGTCACGCCCTATTACAACAAGCCCAGCCAGCGCGGCTTGATCGCGCATTACACCGCGCTGCACGAGGCCTGCGATCTGGCGATCATCATCTACAACATTCCGGGGCGTTCGGTGATCGACATGGCCCCCGAAACGATGGGCGAATTGGCCAAGCTGGAACGGATCGTCGGTGTGAAGGATGCGACCGGCAAGCTGGAACGCGTCTCGATGCAGCGTCTGACTTGCGGGCCAGATTTCATTCAGCTTTCGGGCGAGGATGCGACCGCGCTTGGCTTTAACGCGCATGGCGGGGTGGGCTGTATCTCGGTCACGGCGAACGTTGCGCCCCGGCTTTGTGCGCTGTTCCAAGAGGCGACGCTGGCGGGCGATTACGCCAAGGCGTTGAGCTATCAAGACAAGCTGATGCCACTGCATATGGCGATCTTCCTCGAACCCGGCGTGGCGGGCGCGAAATACGCGATGTCGAAGCTGGGCCTGATTTCGCCCGAGGTGCGCTTGCCATTGACCGAATTGCTGGATGACACGAAAGCGGCGATTGATGCTGCGATGGTCTATGCGGATCTGATCTAAGCTATCGCGGGTTTCGCACCAACATCTCTGCCGCATTCCGATCGACGCGCGCGTTCTTGAACGCCGCGCGAGCGGCCTGCGCGCGCCGGGCGGGGGAATGCGCCCTCAGACCTCGCCCGCGCGCATGATCTCGGCTTGCGAGAGACCGAAGCGTTTGGCAAAGCGCGCCCGTGCGGCGATCAAACGCGGATCATCGGGGCGCAGACCCAAGGTGCGGATAAACTCGATCCGGCTTTGGGTCTTGAGAGCGTCGCGCGAAATCGCGGTGCCCATGATCCGGTCGATTACCTCGCCACCCGCCGTGACATGAAACCATTTCGAGAAATCGCGGAAATGGTGCTGATTGTGCAGGGTGCTGACGCGCCGCTCGACGGCGGTTTTCTTCACAGTCACATGCGCCGTGGTGTGAAACCACTCATAGGTAAGAAAGGTTGCCGCCCCGCCCAGCGCCACCACCGCCACCGCGATGTCAAACGCATGGTTCAACCCGAACAGCGCCAGAACTCCCCACAAGATAAGCGTATTGCCCAGCAAAACCGGCACGATCACCGAGAGCGGCGCAAACAGCAGCGGCCAGCAGGTAGGAAATTCGTGATGCCCGTAATGCACGCGATAAAGCCAGTTGAACGCCCATTGGCGCTGCGGCGGGGCCATGTGGAACACATAGCGATGCAGCCCATATTCGTTGAGCATCTGCGCAGGCACACCCAGCAGCGCGACCGCCCATAGCCATGCCGGCCCCTGCGCGGTCCAAACTGCCGCCATTACGACAACGCCAATCATCACCCAGATTGACAGATGAGACAGCATCAAGCGCGCCCGCATCACATATCCTCCCGCTTTCATTCAAGCAGGAGCCTGCCATGGGCGCGCGCAACCGCAAAGCGTTTCGCAGCGTCAGTCCTGCTGTGCGGCCTCGGTCTCTTTTTCAACAGCCAGCTCGCCCTTGGACGTGTCGGCATCGGCCTGATGCACCGCCCATTCGCCCTCGCCCGCTGGACGGGGCAGTTTCTCGGCTGGCCAATCTCGGAAAATATTCGCCTTCGAGATGAAATGCGCGGTGACCGGGGCGGTGAGAAAGATGAACACCGTCACCATCAACTCATGCAGGCTCAGGTGATCTTGCTTGACCGCGAACCAGATCATCGAGGCAATCAGGATCGACCCCACGCCCAAGGTCGCCGCCTTGGTCGGCGCATGCAATCGCGTCATCGGATCGGGCAGTTTCACCAGCCCCAACGAGCCCACGAAGCCAAAGAACCCGCCGATCACGAGCAAGGCTGAAATCACAATATCCCAGATCAGTTCCATGATGCCCTCACTCGATGATATCGCCACGCAGGATGAATTTCGCGAATGCCACGGTCGCCACGAAACCCGTCATCGCGTAAAGAATCGACGCCTCGAAAAACAGCGCCGTGCCCTCGTAAATGCCAAACAGCACGATCATCGCGATCGCATTGATCGCCATCGTATCAAGCGCAAGCACCCGGTCCGTCACGCCCGGCGCCTTGACCACGCGAAACAGGTTAAACAGCAACGCCGCGCTATAGCAGGCGATGGCGAAGATCAGCGCGTAAGTGATCATTCGAAAATCTCCTTCAATCGGGCTTCGTAACGGGTCTTGATTTCATCGCGCACCGCATCGGCGTCAGGCGCATGCAGGCAATGCACCAGCAGCGAATGCCCATCCGCCGCCAGTTCCGCCGTCAGCGTGCCCGGCGTCATCGTGATCGTGCCGGCCAGCACGGTGATCGCCTCTGGCTCGATCAGATCCAACGGCACGGTAACCCAAGCCGGTTGCAGCTTGGAATTGGGCATGAACAGCACGATTTTCGCCACCGTGATATTGGCGATGATAATATCCCAGACCACCACCAGTATATATTCGATGATCTTAAGCGGATTGCCGATATGGGGGCGCGCAGGCCAATAGGGCGATGTGATCCACGGGATCACCAGCCCAACCAATAGCCCGAAGACCAGCGAATTCAGCGTGTAGGCATTTGCCAATAGCAACCACACCCCCGCGAGCAGGATGGTCAAATAGGGGTGGGGCAGAAGCTTGCGGAACATGATTTGGCCCTCCCTCAATGTGACGCCGGGGCGTCATGCCCGGTCTGTGGCGTTGCGGTTTGAGGATCGACGGCAGGATCGCTTCCCGCATCCTCTTGGCGCATCTCGTCGATCACCGTCATATGGCCATGCGCGTGCAGACCAATCTGCGCGGCTTCTTGGGCGCGTGCTTCGGCCCCGCCCATCACCGCGTCGATATAATTCGCGGGCGCAAACAGCTGCGCCGCAGTGCCCTGCATCCAGCGGCTTACCGGGCCAGCCAGCACGGTCAGGGCCACAAGCCCCGCGATCAACCCGCCCGTTGCGGTGAAGGCCAGCGCCGGGGAGGTCATATCCTTGGGCAGGTCAGGGGCCTCTTCGTCGGAAAAACCGTAAGGGCGCCAGAACACTTGGCTGCCGACACGCGCAAACCCCACGATTGCAATCAGCGAGGTGATCAGCACCGTCGCCCAAAGCCCCCATTGCCCGCGCGTGGCATCCAAAATCATCAGCTTGCCAAGGAAACCAGACAGCGGCGGCATCCCCGCCATCGCCAGCGCTCCGACAAAGAAGAACGCCGCCAACAGCCCGTGATTGCGCAGCAGCGGCGCATCGACCAACGACAGGCCCCAACGCCCGCGCCGCTCGCGCACCAGATCGGCGATCAGGAACAGCGCCGCGGCCACCAGCGTCGAGTGGACCATATAATAAAGCCCCGCCGCCGTCGCACCTTGGGTGAATTGTGCAAACGCCAGCATCATCGTGCCGACCGAGCCGATCACCGAATAGGTCACCGCGCGGCCCAGATCGCGCGCGCCCAGAATGCCCACCATGCCGATCACCAGCGTCACCAGCGCAGCAGGCAGCAGCAGATCATGCGCCAACGTACCGGTCGTGCCGGTGATCGGGAAAATCAGCGTGTAGACCCGCACGATGGCATAAACGCCCACCTTGGTCATGATCGCAAACAGTGCCGCCACCGGGCCGGGCGCGTTGGTATAGGTTGCAGGCAGCCAGAACTGGAACGGCACCAGCGCCGCCTTGACGGCAAAGACCAGCATCAGCAACGCCGCGCCAACCGCGATCAGTGCAGTATCGTCGGCAGGCATCTGGCCCACCTTCTGCGCCAGATCGGCCATGTTCAGCGTGCCCGTCACCGAATAGATCGTGCCCAGCGCGAACAAGAACAGCGTCGATCCGGCAAGGTTATAAACGACATATTGCACGCCCGATTTCAGCCGCGCCTTGCCGCCGCCATGGATCATCAACCCATATGAGGCGATCAACAGCACCTCGAAGAACACGAACAGGTTGAACGCATCGCCCGTCAGGAATGCGCCATTGATCCCCATCATCTGGAACTGCATCAACGAGTGGAAATGCCAGCCGCGCCGGTCCCAGCCCGAGCCGATGGCATAGAGCACCACGGTCAGACCCAGCAAAGCGTTGAGCACGAGCATCAGCGCCGACAGCCGATCCAGCACCAACACGATGCCATAGGGCGGCTCCCAGTTGCCAAGGCGATACACCTCGGGCGGGCCATTCGAGGCAGACACCATCAGCACGATCGCCAAGATCAGCAGCGCCGACATCCCCAGAACCGAGGCCACACGCTGCGTCACCAGATCGTAGCGCATCCACAGCACGATCAGCGGCGCCAGCATCGCCGGCAGCACGACCGGGGCAATAATCCAATGCTCCATCATTGATCGCCCTCGCTCTCGTCAAGGTCGATGCGGTCGTCGCCCGCCTCAATAAAGGCCCCGAGTGCAAGCATCACCACCACCGCCGTCATCCCGAACGAGATCACGATAGCAGTCAGCACCAGCGCTTGCGGGATCGGGTCGGTATAGCTGGTGACGCCCTCGCGCAGGATCGGCGGCTGGTTCACCACCAAGCGACCCGTGGCGAACAAAAACACGTTCACCCCGTAAGACAGCAGCGACATGCCGATGACGACCGGGAAGGTGCGCAGCCGCAAGATCATGTAGATACCGGCAGCCGTCAGCACGCCGATGGCAGAGGAGACAAGCACTTCCATCAGTGATCCTCCTCCTTATTCTTCATCTTGTTTTCATGGACTTGATCGCGTTCGGCCCTGGTGGCCTCTTGTGCGGCGCGCGCCGTGCTCCACCAACGCCGTGGCACTTTGGCCTCGGGGGGATAGGGCCCGGCGGCTAGCGGCGCCAACACGCGGGCTTCGGGCTTTTCAGCAACGATATGCGCGCCTTCTTCGCCGTCTTGCTCTCCCATCGCGGCGCGGCGTGCCAAGCGGCTTAGACCGCCCAGAGCCAGCATCACCGAACCGACCACGCCAAGGAACACGCCAAGGTCAAACCCGGCCGCGGTGGCCAGTTCAAACTTCTCAAGGCCCGGCAATTTGAAATAGCCGAAATCCGAGGTCAGGAAGGGCATATCGTTGAAAAATGCCCCCGCCCCGGTCACCCCGGCAACCAGCACACCCGACGCGATCAACACGTGGTAGTAGACCTTCTGGCGCGCCTGCGTCCACGCAAAGCCGCTGGCCATATATTGCGTCACCAAGGCAATCGCGACGACCAGACCAGCGATGAAACCGCCACCCGGCTCGTTATGGCCGCGCAGGAAGATATAGAGCCCGACCACCAGCGCAATCGGCATCATCACCCGCGTCACGATCAGCAAGATCAGCGGGTGCTTGTCGCCACCACGCGCCACATCAGGCCGCCACGCGATCAGCTTGCGCGAGGACGCCCCCTGCAACAGCGTCTCGGTCAGCGCAAAGATCACCAGCGCGGCAATCCCCAGCACGGTGATCTCGCCATAGGTATCATAGCCCCGGAAATCGACGAGGATCACGTTGACCACGTTATCCCCGCCCGCAAGATTATAGCTGTTGGCCAGCATATATCCCGACATGCTCGGGAAGGCGAAATCGCGCATCATCAAAGCATAAATCAGCCCGGATACCGCGATACCGGCCACAACCGACAGCGCCACATCAAAGCTGATCTTGAAGCGGCTCGATTCTATCCGCGTGACCTTGGGCAGGAAGTTCAACGCCAACAGCATCAGCACCGCCGTGACCACCTCGACCGAGATTTGCGTCAGCGCCAGATCGGGTGCCGAGAGGTAGATGAACGACATCGACACGGTCAAGCCGACGATCCCGATCAGCACCAGCGCCAGAATTCGATTGTGATGGAAAGCCACGATGCAGCCCGTCGCGGTCAGCAACAACAACCATGCCGTCACCGCCGCCCCATTCACCGGGGTCAGCGCGCGGGTTTGCGGCCCCATCGCCCCAGTCGTGAACGCGTAAATCCCCGCCCCTACCGATGCCACCGTAAACAGCATCAAATAGCGCGCCATCGCGCCATTATTCAGACCCTGCGTGATCCAGTCCGAGAGGCCCTGCACCTGCGCCACGATCCAGTCAAAGATCACCTTGGCGTCGGGGCGCGGCATGCCATCCCAAAGCCGCTGCAACGGCGCATGCGCGGCAAGCAAGACAAGACCGCCTGTCACCGCAATTGCCGACATAATCAGCGCGGGCGTCACCCCATGCCAGATCTTGAGCGCGTGCATGTGATAGCCGCCCCCAACCACCGCATTGGTTGCCATCTGCACATAGGGCCCCGCCACCGCCATCGGAAACACCCCGATCGCCAGCACCAGAACGACCAGGAAGGCCGGGCTGAACCACATACCAAAACTCGGATCATGGGGCGTTTTGGGCAGATCCTTACTGACCGGGCCAAAGAACCCGTGGCTGATGAAACGAAACGCATAGGTGGCCGAAAAGAGCGCCGCCAAGGTCGCCAGAGCCGGCACGATCCAAGCGTTGCCCAGCCAGGCCGTATGCGCTGCTGCCTCAAGCATCATCTCTTTGGACAAGAACCCGTTGAAGAGCGGAATCCCCGCCATCGAGAGCGCGGCAATCGTGGCGATTGTAAAGGTAATCGGCATCAGTTTGCGCAAGCCACTGACGCGGGTTAAATCGCGCGTCCCTGCCTCGTGATCCACAATCCCCGCAGACATGAACAGTGCCGCTTTGAAGGTCGCGTGATTGATGATGTGAAACACCGCCGCCAGCGCACCCGCCTGCGTTCCAAGCCCCAGCATGAAGGTGATCAGACCCAAATGCGAGACGGTGGAATAGGCGAGCAATGCCTTCATATCATGTTTGAAAATCGCGATTTTGGCGGCGATCAGCATGGTGATCAGCCCGACACCCGCGACGATATAGAACCACTCGGGCGTGCCCGCCAGAACCGGCCACATCCGCGCCATCAGGAACAGACCCGCCTTCACCATCGTTGCCGAATGCAGATAGGCCGAAACTGGCGTGGGCGCGGCCATCGCGCGGGGCAGCCAGAAATGGAACGGGAACTGCGCCGATTTGGTAAACGCCCCGCCCAGGATCAGCAGCAGCGCGGGCAGATAAAGCGGGCTGGCCTGAATCATGTCCTTATGTTTCAGGATTTCCGAGATGTCATAGCTGCCAACGATATTGCCAAGGATCAGCATCCCCGCGATCATCGACAGCCCGCCCAACCCCGTCACCGTCAGCGCCATGCGCGCGCCTTGGCGGCCTTCGGGCAGGTGCTTCCAATAGCCGATCAGCAGAAAGGAGGACAGCGAAGTCAGCTCCCAGAAGATCAGCAAAAGCAAGATGTTGTCGGACAGAACAATGCCCACCATCGCGCCCTGAAACAGCAACAGATAGGTGTAGAACTGCCCCACCGGATCCTTGTTGGACAGGTAGTAGCGCGCATAAAGAATGATCAGCAAACCGATCCCAAGGATCAGCGTCGCAAACAGCATTCCCAGACCGTCGATCCAGAAATTCACGTTCAGCCCGAGCCACGGCAGCCAGTCGATCCGGCTTTCCACCACGCCCCCCGCCAACACCGTCGGCAGATGCAACAGCAGACCCAACAGCGCGAGCCCCGTTATCAGGGCCGAGGCCGCAGCGGCATTGTTACGCCCGGTTCGGATCAGCAGGGCTGGCAGGGCTGCGCCCAGAAAGGGCAAGGCGGCGATCAGGGCAGGCGACATTCTCTCTCCGGTCCGTTCTTTGGCGGGCCTTGGGCGGAGGATCCGCGATTTGTGAGCCCTCCGCAAAAGCTCTCCATTACCTGAGCAAGCGGGTCCCCCCTGTCAAGCATAACGGGCGGAATCAGAGCGAGAATCGCCACCTCATCGGGCGATAAGCGCGGCGACAGGCGGGATCGCAACGCCTCGCGCACCTTTGCAGCCGCAGCATTTGCGTTCGAGCCACGGCGAAAATCGGCAAGAAACCGCGCTTTTAGCGCCATATATGGGCGAGGTTGTGCGAATTTCGCATAGCTCACCCCCTTGGCCCCTGCCCGGCCGTGATGGCCTCTTGAAAGTTTTGTGACGCTGTGACTATGCAATCGGAAATCAGCGCTTATCTATCTGCGCGAAGCTTCTGTTTATGCAGGGAAACAAATGAACTCTTCCCAGCCTGTTCCAATGTCCCGTCCGACCCGCCGTGCTCTGCTTGGCGCGGGGTCTGCGCTTGGCCTTTTGGCCGTCGCAGGACTGCCCGCACGCCCCGCTTTCGCCCAGGACGCGGCCCAGCCCGCCCCGGCGACCGCGCCTGCTGCACCCGCAGCCACGCCCGCTGCGCCGCAGCAAGTGCCGTTTTCCTTCGACACGCTCTCGGCGCAGATGCAAACCGAGGCCAAAGGTGACCCCGTTGCGCCCGCGAAGGCCAGCGATGCGTTCCTGAGCGAGTTGACCTATGACACCTATCGCTTGATCCGGTTTGACCCCGCCAAGGCGGTCTTTGCCACGATCAAAGACACCCAGTTCGAGTTGCAAGCCTTCCACCTGGGCTGGCTGTTCAAAGAGCCTGTGCAGATGTTCTCGGTCGCAGACGGGCAAGCGAGCCCGATGAATTTCTCAACCGACGATTTCATCTACGAGCGCGAGGCGCGCAAGATCGTTCCCGAGCATGCCCCCTTGCCCGGCGTGGCTGGCTTTCGGTTGCACAGCCCGATCAACCGCCCCGATGTGATGGATGAGCTGGTGGCGTTTCAGGGCGCGTCCTATTTCCGCGCGCTTGGGCGTGGCTCGGCCTATGGGCTGTCGGCACGGGGCCTGGCGCTCAATACCGGGTTGTCCGTGGCCGAGGAATTCCCGCGCTTCACGCGCTTCTGGATCGAAACGCCGCAGCCCGGGGCCAATACGATCACCGTCTATGCCGCGATGAATTCGGCCTCACTGACCGGGGCCTATCGCTTTGTCATCTCGCCCGGCGAGTCGACGTCGATGGAGGTCACCGCGCGGCTGTTCATCCGCGCCGACATCCCGCAACTGGGCGTCGCGCCGCTGACGTCGATGTTCCTTTACGGCCCGCGCAACCGCGCCGATTTCGACGATTACCGCCCCAAGGTGCATGACAGCGACGGGCTTGCGATTTCTCAGGCTGATGGCGATCAGATCTGGCGGCCTTTGCAAAACCCCGGCACGCTGGCCTCCTCTTATTTTGCAGAGACCGCGCCGCGCAGCTTTGGTCTGTATCAGCGTGATCGCGATTTCGATCACTACCAAGACCCCGCCGCCCATTACGAACGCCGCCCCTCGGCGCGCGTCAGCCCGATGGGCGATTGGGGCAAAGGCATGATCCGGCTTGTCGAGATTCCCTCGAAGCTGGAAGTGAACGACAATATCGTCGCCTTTTGGGTGCCCGAGGCCCCCGCCAAGGCCGGCGATGCGCTGGAATTCGCCTATCGGCTGGATTGGGGGGATCTGCCCCCTGACACGAGCGATGCCCGTGCCCATATCTCTGAAACCCGCGCCGGAACAGGTGGCGTCTCGGGCGTGGAGAATACCAAAGGCACCCGAAAATTCGTCATAGATTTCAAGGGTGGAGAGATCGCGAACCTTCCTGCAGATGCTGGCGACAAGATCGAAGTGGTCAGCAATGCGGGCAAGGGAAAAATCGTGACACAGACCCTTTCAAAGGTCGAGCAAGACGGCGTGTGGCGGCTTGTGTTGGATGTTTCCGCCGATGGCACTTCGCCGGTGGAACTTTCTGCGCATCTTTCAGGTTATGGACGCAAGTTGTCTGAAACCTGGCTTTACCAGTGGAATCGATCATGACCTCATCTCATATGCTGCCCCTCGTGCCTGCGATCTCGGACTCGTTTGTTGCGATGCGCCCCTCCCCCGAGGCGTTGATTGCCGGGCCTTGCGCACTGCCCGCAGCCCCCCTTGCGATGCCGCCCCAACAGATCGAACCCGATCTGCGATTCAGCACGCGCATTGCGCGTCTGCTGGGCCGTCGCGCAGACGGCTCGCTTGGGGGAACCACCTGACATGGACTGGCTGGCGCACCCGCGTGGCGCCGTCTTGATTGCCCTGCGCATCCTTGCGCTGGGGCTGTCGGCGATGGCGGGTCTTGGGGCTTTCGTGCTGTTTTTGCAATTCGGTCAGGCCGATGGCTTGCAGATCCTTGATGTCGTTCGCGCCGTTCTGATCCTGATCTCGACGCTTTGGCTGGCTTGGGGCGCGGTGCAGGCACTGATCGGGCTGATGACGTTGCCGCGCGCGCCGCGCCTTGAAGCCGGTGCCCCGATCAAAGGGGCCACCGTGGTGCTGGTGCCGGTCTATAATGAAGACCCCGTTTCGACCTTTTCGCGCGTCGCGGCGATGGATGCTTCGCTGGCCGCGACCGGAGAGAGTGCGCGCATCCATTTCGCGATTCTGTCGGACACGCGCAATGAAGAAATCGCGGCGCGCGAGGCGCTCGTATTCGCCCATCTCGTCGACGAGCGCGACGGGTTGGGCCGGTTCTTTTATCGCCGCCGGATCAATAATATCGGCAAGAAGGCGGGCAATATCGAGGATTTCATGACCCGCTCGGGCGCGGCTTATGATTATGCGCTGATTTTGGACGCCGACAGTTTGATGGAAGGCGAGACGATCTTGCAAATGATCCGCCGGATCGAGGCGGAACCGACCCTTGGCCTGCTGCAAACCCTGCCCCGCGTGATCCGGGCGCGCTCGCGCTTTGCCCGCGCGATGCAGTTTTCGGCCAGCTTCTTCTCGCCAGTTTTCGCGCGGGGTCTGGCGATGTTGCAAGGGCGCACCGGGCCGTTCTGGGGTCATAACGCCATCGTACGCACGCGCGCATTCGCGGAATCCTGCGGCCTGCCCGCGTTGCGTGGCACACCCCCTTTTGGTGGCCATGTGATGAGCCATGACTATGTCGAGGCCGCACTTTTGGCGCGCAAAGGCTGGCTGGTGCGGCTGGATGACGACCTTGAGGGATCGTTCGAGGAAGGCCCCGAAAATATCGTCGATCACGCCAAACGCGACCGCCGCTGGTGTCAGGGCAACCTGCAACATGCCCGCATCATCGGCGCGCCGGGGCTGCGCGGTTGGTCGCGCTTTGTCTTTGCGCAAGGCATCATGGCCTATATCGCGCCGCTGTTTTGGCTGGGTTTTCTGGCCGCCTCGGTTGCCGCGCCGCTATTCGTGCCGCCGCCGGATTACTTCCCAGAACCCTATTGGCCCTTCCCCTATTTCCCGCCCTCCGAGGCCTCGAAGGCGATCGGTCTGGCGATTGGCATCTTTGGCCTGCTGCTGGTGCCCAAGCTGTTGATCGCGGCCCGCGCGGCGCTGCTGGGTCATGCCCGCGACTTCGGAGGCTCGGCAACCGCCTTTGCCTCAACCGTTGCCGAGCTGGCGTTTTCCTCGCTGACCGCGCCGGTGCTGCTGGCATATGCCACGCGCTCGGTGTTTCAGGTGGTGCTGGGGCGCGATGGCGGCTGGCCGACGAACAATCGCGGCGATGGCCAGCTAGGCCTGATTGAGGGCTTTATTGCCTCGTGGTGGATCGTGGCAATTGGGGCAAGCGGGCTGGTGCTGACCTATTTCCTCGCGCCGGGACTGCTGTTCTGGCTGCTACCGGTGGGGCTGCCGATGCTGGCGGCACCGTGGCTCATTTCCTGGTCGTCAAAGCCCACACAATCGCACTTGATGCGCGTGCCCTCTGAAACCTCCCTGCCCCCAGTCGTGGCGCTGCACGACCGCATCCTGACGCGCTGGGACAACGCTTTCCCTGCACCCGATAATGCCCGCACCGAGCCTGCCTCGGCCACGGGCCGGAGCCCTGCCCATGCGTGATATCACGGTCCTTAAATCTGTGCGTGACCTGCGGATTGATCTGTTCCGCGGACTCGCTTTGGTGATGATCTTTGCCGATCATATTCCGGGCAATTTCTATGAACATCTCACCACCCGAAATCTGGGCTTTTCCGATGCGGCGGAGGGGTTTGTCTTTATGTCCGGTATCGCTGCCGCGCTGGCCTATGGTCCGGCCTTGGCGCGCGGGCTGAACTGGGAAGGCACGTCGCGGCTATGGGGCCGGGCATGGTTGTTGTATCTCGTGCATATGATGACTGCGATCTGGGCGATTGCGATTGTCTCGGCGGCGGTGCAGTTCTGGGGCGCGGATGTGATGCTGACCAAGAACGCGTTCAAGAGCTTTACCACCGATCCGTTCGGCTTTCTGATCGGCATCGCAAGCCTTGGGCATCAGCTGGGCTATGTGAACATCCTGCCGATGTATATGGTGCTGTTGCTGATGGCGCCGGGGTTGATCCGGCTGGGTCAGCGCGCGCCGATGGGTCTGCTTGCGACCTCGGTTGGGCTTTGGGCGGTGGCGGGGCTGTTGCGGTTGAACCTGCCGAACTATCCGATGCCGGGAGGGTGGTTTTTCAACCCCTTCGCTTGGCAGTTGGTGTTTTCCCTCGGCCTGCTGACCGGGCTTGCACTGCGACAGGGGCACCGGCTGGTGGCGGTGCGCGGCTGGCTGGTCGCGCTGGCGGCGGGCTGGTTGGTTCTGACGGCGGTTTGGGTGAATTCAAATTGGATGCTGGCGAATTTCGGTCATGGCACATGGCAGTTGCGTCAATGGGGCGTGCCGTTCTTTGTCGCGGGTTTTGACAAGACCTTTGAATCGCTGCCGCGCCTGCTTCATCTGTTATCGCTGGCCTATATTTTGTCGCTGCCCGGCATCATCCCACGGATCGCTGCGGCGCGTGTGCTGGAACCGATCCGCATGTTAGGGCGTCATTCGCTGCCGGTTTTTGCCACTGGCACGGTGTTGGCTATCGCGGGGCAGGCTGTGAAAACGGTCCATCCCGGCGGCTTTGTCCAAGATAGCGCGCTGATCTTTGGCGGGTTGGCTTTGCAATTCGTACTGGCCTATCTGCGCGACCGCTACGGCCCCAAAGCGCGCCGGTCTGCTAAAAAACTGGCCGAGGCACATCACGCAGCCAGCGTCGCTCCCGCAGCGCCTACGCAAATGCTGATCCGCGCCGCCGAATAGGCGCGGATCAATCCGAGATCAGCCCCTCGGATTTCAGCGCCTGCTCTCTGATCGCTTTGACGGCGGCCTGCACCTTGGGCGTGCGGTGCAAATCCACATGCGTCACCAGCCAGATATTGGAATCCCAACTGTCATAGGGTTTCACCACCTCTTCCAGCGTCGGATCGGAGCGCCCCATCGGCACGGTCAAAAAGCCCATGCCCAAACCCTGTTTGATCGCATCAACCTGCGCCTCGTGTTCATTGGCGCGAAACACGACATTCTCATCGGGCACGTTTTCGGAAATCCAGCGAAAGAAAGGCGCGCGACTGTCGCGATTATCCGTCGAGACGAAACGATGCTTTGACATGTCTTCCTTGCTGCGCGGAATGCCGTAGCGCTCGACATATGAGTGGCTGGCATAAAGCGTGTTTTGCATCCGCCCCAGCGATTGCACCACATTGTCAGGCTCGGTCGGGCGGTTGCCCGCGCGGATCGCGACATGAGCCTCGCCATATTCCAGCCGGAACACCCGCAGATCGGTCAAATATCGCAGCCGCAATTCGGGGTAGTCGAGCAGCAATTTATGCATCGCCGGCAGCACCAGAACCGAGGCCGGGGTGATCGAGGTCACGATCAATTCGCCCGACACCTCTTCGCCCGCCCCGGCAATCCGCGCTGCCAACTGGCTGAACTGATCCTCGGTCGCCTGTCCCACCGACAGCAATTGCTGACCCGCCTCGGTCGGGGTGTAGCCGCGCGGATGGCGCTGAAACAGCTTGGTGTGCAGCTTCTCTTCAAGCGAATCCACATGTCGGATGACCGTCGCATGATGCACGCCAAGCACCTCGGCTGCGCCCGAAACGGTGCCCACCCGTGCCACCTGAAAAGCGGTCCGAATTTCGTCCCAGCTATCTAAACCCATCTCAAAGCGCCCACCTGTGCATTTACGAACGTATCCTGATCGATCATGCCAGTTGCGTTCTTTTGTGCAAGCGCCATTTTCAACCCACCTGATAAAAATATGGAGACCTCCCATGACAAGCATCCTGCGCATCGACAGTTCCATCAAGGGCGACGCGTCAATCACCCGCCGCCTGACCGCCAAGATCACCGACCATCTGGGCGGCGATGTCAGCGTGCGCGACACCACCAAGCTGCCGCTGATTGATGGCGACTGGATCGGTGCGGCCTATACCCCCGCCGATCAGCGCAGCGAGGCGCAAAAAGAACAGCTGGCCCTGTCTGATGCCTTGATTGCCGAATTGAAAGCCGCCGACACGCTGGTGATCGGCATGCCGCTGTATAACTTCGGTGTGACAGGTCCGCTGAAAGCGTGGATCGACATGATCTGCCGCGTGGGCGAGACCTTCCGCTACACCGAGAGCGGGCCCGAGGGCCTTGTGGCTCCCAAGCGTGTGTTTATCGCCTACGCTGCGGGCGGTGTCCCCCACGGGTCGGGCTTTGATCACGCCTCGGGCTATCTGCGTCAGGTGCTGGGCTTTATCGGCCTGACCGATCTGACCTTTGTTGCCGCCGAAGGTGTCGCGGTCGATGAAGCTGTCGCGATCGCCAAAGCCGAAGAACAGATCGCAGGCCTCGCCGCCTGATCCCAAAGGTTCCTCCCCGATAAGGCCCCGTGGTTGACCTGTGGTTGACTCTGCGGGGCCTTTGTCCTATCCACGCCCAGATTCCCCGGAGGACTATTCCCTCCGGTCCCGGCATTCGGCCGGGATCGCCACCAGTCAGCGCGTTGCGCCCACTGGTGTGCTTGTCGTTTGCTTGGCTCTGCCACTGGAGGGTGACCCATGTTCGAAAGTCTTTCAGAACGCCTTGGCGGCGTATTCGACCGGCTCACCAAACAGGGTGCACTATCCGCCGATGACGTGAAAACCGCGCTGCGCGAAGTGCGCGTGGCCCTGCTTGAGGCGGATGTTTCGCTGCCGGTCGCGCAGCAATTCGTGAAATCGGTTGAGGGCAAGGCGACCGGCGCCTCCGTGACCAAATCGGTCACGCCCGGTCAGCAGGTCGTCAAGATTGTGCATGATGAGCTGATCGCGATGCTCGCGGGCGAGGGTCCCGCCGATACGCTGAAAATCGACAACCCGCCCGCGCCGATCCTGATGGTCGGCCTGCAAGGCTCGGGGAAAACGACCACTACCGCGAAGCTCGCCAAACGGCTGAAGGATCGCGAAGGCAAGCGGGTGCTGATGGCCTCGCTGGACACCAACCGCCCCGCCGCAATGGAGCAGTTGCAAATTCTCGGCACCCAGATCGGCGTTGACACGCTGCCGATCATCAAAGGCGAAACCGCCGTGCAGATTGCCAAGCGCGCCAAGCAACAGGCGACACTGGGCGGCTATGACGTTTACATGCTCGACACCGCCGGGCGCTTGCATATCGACGAAGTCCTGATGGACGAAGTGCAGGCGGTTCGTGACGTGGCGAACCCGCGCGAGACCCTGCTGGTGGTCGATGGTCTGACCGGCCAGGACGCTGTGAATGTGGCCACCGAGTTTGACGAAAAAGTCGGCGTCACCGGCGTCGTGCTAACGCGGATGGATGGCGACGGGCGCGGCGGTGCGGCACTGTCGATGCGTGCCGTCACCGGCAAACCGATCCGCTTTGTCGGTCTTGGCGAAAAGATGGATGCGCTTGAGACCTTTGAGGCCGAGCGTGTCGCGGGCCGTATCCTTGGCATGGGCGATATTGTCGCGCTGGTCGAGCGCGCGCAAGAAACGCTGGAACAGGAACAAGCCGAGCGCATGGCCAAGCGCTTTCAAAAGGGCCTGTTCAACATGAACGACATGAAGGGCCAGCTTGATCAGATGCTCAAGATGGGCGGCATGCAGGGCGTGATGGGCATGATGCCGGGCATGGCGAAATACGCCAAGCAAGCCGAAGATGCGGGCCTGAACGACAAAACGATCACGCATCAGATCGCGCTGATCAATTCGATGACCAAGAAAGAGCGCGCCAATCCACAGATCCTGCAAGCAAGCCGCAAAAAGCGGATCGCGGCAGGTTCGGGCTTGGAAGTGTCTGACCTCAACAAGCTGCTCAAGATGCACCGCCAGATGTCGGACCAGATGAAAAAGCTGTCCAAGATGGGCAAGGGTGGGATGCTCAAGCAGGCGATGAAACTGATGGGCGGCAAGGGCGGCACGCCCGATCTGGCCAATATGGACCCCGCCGAACTGGAAGCCGCCGCCAAAGCGATGGGCGGCAAGCTGCCCAAGGGCGGCTTGGGTGGATTGGGCGGCGCACTGCCGCCGGGCCTGTCGGGCTTTGGAAAGAAGAACTGAGCCGATGAGTGACGCAACCACCCGCGCCGCCGATCTGCTGGCCGAGCATCGTGACAGCATCGACCGGCTCGATGCCGTGCTGATCTACACCTTGGCCGAGCGGTTCGCGCAGACCAAGGCCGTGGGCAAGCTCAAAGCCGAGCACCAGCTTCCGCCCTCTGACCCCGCACGCGAGGCCACGCAGATTGCACGCCTTGAAACGCTGGCGCTGCAATCCGGGCTCGACCCGGAATTCGCCAAGAAATTCCTGAATTTCGTGATTTCGGAAGTGATCCGCCACCACGAACGGTTCCAGAAATAACACCAGAAATAACACCAGAAATGACGGGCTAGTTTCGCCCATCACCAGCCATCCAAAGGAGATAACGCAATGGCTATGAAGATCCGTCTTGCCCGTGGGGGCTCCAAGAAGCGCCCGTTCTACTCGATCGTCGCTACCGACTCGCGCATGCCGCGCGACGGTCGCTTCCTCGAAAAGCTGGGCACCTATAACCCGCTGCTCGCCAAAGACAGCGAAGAGCGCGTGAAAATGGACGTCGAGCGCGTCAAGCATTGGCTTGAAAAGGGCGCACAGCCCACCGACCGTATCGCACGCTTCCTCGAAGCTTCGGGCGTCGTTGCCAAGACCGAGCGCAAGAACCTGAAGAAAGCTGTTCCCGGCAAGAAAGCCACCGAGCGCGCCGAACAGAAAGCCGCCAAAGAAGCCGCGGCCAACGCTCCGGCCGAAGAGCCTGCAGCCGAAGCCTCGGCGGAATAATCCGCGTCGTTTAGGATGGATGGTGGGCCGGGCAGGTTTTGCTCGGCCCCTGCCCGTTTTCGGGATTTAGGAGCGCAGTCATGTCCACTCTCGAGCGTATCTGTGTGGGCGCCATCGCCGGCGCCTTTGGCGTGCAAGGCGAGGTCCGCATCAAAAGCTTTTGCGCCGAACCCGAAGACATCGCCCACTACGCGCCGCTTTATAGCGAAGACGGCGCACAGACATATGAGATCAAACTCACCCGCCCGCTCAAGAACGGGTTGGGCGCGCGCATCAAGGGCGTTGCGACCAAGGAACAGGCCGATGCGCTGCGGGGCACCACGCTTTGGACCGATCGCGCACAGCTACCCTCGCTGCCTGATGATGAGTTTTACCACGCCGATCTGATCGGGCTTGAGGTTGTCGATACTGGCGGCGCGAAAGTCGGATCGGTGCGCGCGGTGCACAATCACGGCGCGGGCGACATTCTGGAAATCAACGCGCCGGGGCGCAAGACCCCGCTGCTGTTGCCCTTCACCAAGGCTATCGTGCCCACGGTCGATCTGGCCGCCGCACGCATCGTGATCGACCCGCCCGAGGATCTGTAGTTGATGCGCGTGATCGTTCATGCGGGCTTTCACAAGACCGGCAGTTCGACGATTCAAGCGATCTTGCGCGAGGCCCGCGACCGCCTGCCCGATTGGGTTTTCGGACTGCGCTATGACATTGCGGGGATTTCGCGCGCCGCGCGCCATGTCTCGCTCAATGGTGATCCGCTGGAGCTGGGTCTGTTCAAGGCCGCGCTGGCCGATTGGCTGGGCGAACAACACCGTGACGGGCGCGGCATCGTCATCTCGAACGAGCGGATCATGGGCGCGATGCCGGGCGATCCGAACGTAACCAGCTACGCGGTCGCGCCGATCCTGCTGGCCGCGATGCGCGATGTGATCCACAAGCAACTTGGCAAATCTGTCGATCTGCAATTCTACCTTTCGACCCGCGATCCCGCCGCCTGGATCGACAGCCTGCATTGGCAACAGGTGCGCACCAGCACTCTGGCCGAGACGCAAGCAAGTTTTCGCGCCCGGATCATGCCGCAGTTTCAAATCGAGTCTGTGCTGGCGCAGACTCGCGCCGCATTGAGGGACACGCCGTTGATCACGCATCCGCTTGAACACAGCAAGACCCGCCCCGAAGGTCCGATTGCACCGCTGCTTGACCTGATGAATCTCAGCCCGGCGGAGCGCGCGCAGATCAAACCGGCGCCCCCCCAGAACGCGCGGCCACGCGGGGTTGATTTGACGGCTTTGGCCGATGCCTTGGCCGCGATCAACGCGCAGGAATTGTCTGCGGATGCGGCAGAACAGGCCAAGCGCGATGTCATGCGCGAGGCATGGCGCGAGGACGCAAAATTGAGGGCGAAAAATGACTGACACTCCCCCCCCGATGGGCCGCAAATCGCATGGCCGCCTCAGCATATCGGCCAATCGCCAGCCGCGCTCGTTGATGGACGAGCCGCCGCGCATCAAAGGCGCATGGACCGCGAAAATCGTGACGCTGTTCCCCGATGCGTTTCCTGGCACGCTTGGGCTTAGCCTGTTGGGCAAGGC
This sequence comes from uncultured Thioclava sp., assembly GCF_913064665.1. GTDB lineage: Bacteria > Pseudomonadota > Alphaproteobacteria > Rhodobacterales > Rhodobacteraceae > Thioclava > Thioclava arctica. Next base: position 25,277 of record NZ_CAJYBT010000008.1, on the reverse strand, counting down.
GCGGGAATTGGGGCTTTGGGCGCTGGAAACCATCGACCTGCGCCCGTTCGGGATCGGCAAGCATCACAATGTCGATGACACCCCCGCAGGGGGCGGCGCGGGCATGGTGCTGCGCGCCGATGTGGTGGGTGCGGCGCTGGCGCAGGCGCGCATCGGGACGCCGCAAGACCGCGCGCTTTGGCCGGTGGTTTACCTATCGCCGCGCGGTGCCCCGCTGACGCAAGCGATGGCGCAACGCTTTGCGCAGGCCGAGGGGATGACCCTGTTATGCGGGCGATTCGAGGGCGTGGACGAGCGGGTGCTCGAACAGTTCGGCATCGAAGAGGTCAGCATCGGGGATTTCGTTCTGACTGGCGGCGAGGTGGCTGCGCAAGTGCTGATCGACGCGACCGTGCGGCTTATCCCCGGCGTGTTGGGCAATGCGGACTCGGCCGTAGAAGAAAGCCATTCCAATGGCTTGCTGGAACATCCCCAATATACCAAGCCCGCCGAATGGGAAGGCCGCGCGATCCCCGAAGTGCTGATGTCGGGCCATCACGGCAAGATCGAAAAATGGCGCTATGAGATGTCACAAGCGCTGACCCGTGCGCGCCGCCCCGATCTTTGGGCACAATACCTGCAAAAACAGGGCAAAACGGATGCGGGCGAGGCTTGATTTAGCCGCGCTTTGGCCGTATCACGCGCAGGTCCGGACCGGAATCGGCCCTCGGACCCTTTATTTGTGGCGTGCGGGAATTTTCTTCAACCGCGAGACGACCGCAAATCAAGGACCAAAGCGAAAGACGACCTGAACCCTCCCGGCGGGCGTGACCCTTGCGATCAAGGCCACGAACCCGATGAAGACCCGGAGCTCTGAGGCGGCGACAAACCTTCACGGGAAAAACCGTGAGCTTATGAAAGGACTTGCGATGAACCTGATCGCGCAGATCGAGGCGGAACAAATCGCCGCACTCGACAAGACCATCCCCGATTTCAAAGCCGGCGACACCGTTCGCGTGGGCTACAAAGTGACCGAGGGCACCCGCTCGCGCGTCCAGATGTACGAAGGCGTGTGCATCGCGCGCAAAGGCGGCGCAACGCTGGCCGCTTCGTTCACCGTGCGCAAGATCTCGTTCGGCGAAGGCGTGGAACGTGTGTTCCCGCTGTATTCGACCAACATCGACTCGATCGAAGTTGTTCGCCGCGGTCGCGTGCGTCGTGCCAAGCTGTATTACCTGCGCACCCGTCGCGGTAAATCGGCCCGTATCGCCGAAGACACCAATTACAAAGCCAAAGCGTAAGGAGCGGGACAATGAAAGCCGAAACCCATCCCGACTACCACCAGATCACCGTCAAGATGACCGACGGGACCGAGTACCAGACGCGCACCACCTGGGGCGCCGAGGGTGCAACCATGACGCTCGACATCGACCCGACCTCGCATCCGGCGTGGAACGGCGGCAGCTCGCGCCTGTTGGATACCGGCGGTCGCGTGTCGAAGTTCAAAAACAAATATGCTGGTCTGGGCTTCTAAGCCGACCCATATGTTTCGAACCAAGGGCGCCTTTCGGGGCGCCCTTTTTCATGGCTCGCGCCGACGGCCCTGTTATCTTCTGGGGGCTGCGACATGTGCGCGGAGATGCATGCACTGACGCACCGCGCCCCCTAGCCCTCACGCCAAAACCCTTGTAAACCCTCGCCAAACACATCCGATTAAGGGGCTTTCATGGCGCGTCATCTGATTACCTCCGCTATTCCCTATATCAACGGGATCAAGCATCTGGGCAATCTCGTGGGCAGTCAGTTGCCCGCCGATCTGTTCGCCCGCTATCAGCGCGCGCGTGGCCATGAGGTGATGTTCATCTGCGCCACGGACGAACACGGCACGCCTGCCGAACTGGCCGCCGCCAAAGCAGGCAAGCCGGTGGCCGAATATTGCACCGAGATGCACGAGGTGCAGGCCGAGATCGCGCGCGGCTTCAAGCTGAGCTTTGATCACTTCGGGCGTTCTTCCAGTGCGCAAAACCGCAAGCTGACACAACATTTCGCCGTGCAACTGGCCAAGGCCGGGTTGCTGCGCGAAGTGACCGAAAAGCAGATGTATTCCAAGGCCGATGGGCGCTTTCTGCCGGACCGCTATATCGAGGGCACCTGCCCCAATTGCGGCTTTGAAAGCGCGCGCGGCGATCAATGTGACAATTGCACCAAGCAGCTTGATCCGGTCGATCTGATCAACCCGCATTCGGTGATTTCCGGCTCGACCGATCTGGAATTGCGCGAAACCAAGCATCTGTTCCTGCGCCAATCGGCGATGAAGGATCAACTGGATGCGTGGATCGATAGCAAGACCGATTGGCCGATCCTGACCACCTCGATTGCCAAGAAATGGCTGCATGATGGCGACGGCTTGCAAGATCGCGGCATCACGCGCGACCTAAGCTGGGGCGTGCCAGCGCAATTTGAGGGCGCACCGTGGTCGGGCATGGAAGGCAAGGTTTTCTACGTCTGGTTCGACGCGCCAATCGAATATCTGGCGGCGACGCAGGAATGGGCCGACAAGACAGGCGGCGATTGGGAGCGCTGGTGGCGCACCGACAAGGGCGCCGATGACGTGACCTACACGGAATTCATGGGCAAGGATAACGTGCCCTTCCACACGCTGTCTTTCCCGGCGACGATTTTGGGCTCGAACGAGCCATGGAAGCTGGTCGATTACATCAAATCGTTCAACTACCTGAACTATGATGGCGGCCAATTCTCGACCTCGCGTGGGCGCGGCGTGTTCATGGATCAGGCGCTGGAAATCCTGCCCGCCGATTACTGGCGTTGGTGGCTGCTGAGCCATGCGCCCGAAAGCGCGGATAGCGAGTTCACTTGGGAGAACTTCCAGACTTCGGTGAACAAGGATCTGGCCGATGTGCTGGGCAATTTCGTCAGCCGCATCACCAAGTTCACCCGCTCCAAATTTGGCGAAGCGTTGCCCGAAGGTGGCGCATGGGGCGAGCAGGAAGACGCGCTGATTGCCGAGTTGACCACCCGCATCCGCGCCTATGAAACCCATATGGAAGCGATGGATATTCGCAAATCCGCCGCGGAATTGCGCGCGATCTGGGTGGCCGGGAACGAGTATCTGCAAGCCTCGGCCCCTTGGTCGGCGTTCAAAACCGATCCCGACCGGGCTGCAGCGATTGCGCGCCTCGCACTGAACTTGATCCCGCTTTATGCGGTGCTGTCTGCGCCGTTCATCCCGGATGCTGCAGATAGCATGCTGGGCGCGATGCAGACCGAGGATCGCAGCTGGCCTCAAGATGTGAAGGCTGCGCTGACCGCCCTGCCCGCCGGTCATGCCTTCGTCACGCCCGAGGTTCTGTTTCGTAAGATCGCAGATGAAGAGCGCGAAGACTGGCAAAAACGCTTTGCCGGAACGCGCGACTGAGGACGCCAAACGCAGACCGCGCTGCGTAAACGCTTTGCAAAAGGCGCGATTTGCGGCACTCTCATGCAAAAAGCAGGAGCAGGCCATGATCGTTTCACACACGCAAAGTCCTAGCTGATGGGACCGTTTTTTGGCGTTCTGACCATGGCGGGATCGCGACTGGTCTTCACAAGTCTCGCCCTCGTGATCTGGCTGATCTCGCGGCCCGGCGGCTGGGCCGTTTTGGTGGTATTGGTGTTGCTCGCGCTCAGGGTCCTCCCCAATGCGTCACATTAAGGCTATACTCGCGCTCAATAGGCAAAACAGCAAATAATCCACGGGATAAGAATGAACATTATCGAATTACTGGGCGGCGGCGACATCGTGATGATCGCCATCGCAGTCTTCCTGATCATTTGCGTCTTTCTGGGCGTGCGGATCGTGCCGCAATCTGAAAAATATGTCGTTGAACGCTTTGGGCGACTGCGCTCGGTGCTGGGACCGGGGCTCAACTTTATCGTGCCGTTTCTGGACCGCGTCCCGCATAAAATCTCGATCCTTGAACGCCAGTTGCCCAATGCGATGCAAGACGGGATCACCGCCGATAACGTGCTGGTCAAGGTCGAAACCTCGGTTTTTTATCGCATCATCGAGCCGGAAAAGACTGTCTATCGTATCCGCGATGTCGATGCTGCGATTGCCACGACTGTTGCGGGGATCGTGCGCTCGGAAATCGGCGTTCTGGAACTCGACGAGGTGCAATCGAACCGCGCGCAACTGATCTCCAAAGTGCGCGAGCAGGTCGCCGCGATGGTCGATGATTGGGGGATCGAGGTGACGCGCGCCGAGGTGCTCGACGTAAATCTCGACGAGGCCACACGCGCCGCGATGATGCAGCAGCTCAACGCTGAGCGTGCACGCCGCGCCACCGTGACCGAGGCCGAAGGGCGCAAGCGCGCGGTCGAACTGGACGCCGAAGCAAAATTGTTTCAGGCGCAAAAAGAGGCGGAGGCCCGTCGCATCACCGCCGATGCCGAAGCCTATGCAACCGAAGTCGTCGCAGTGGCCATCGCCAAAAATGGGCTCGCGGCTGCGCAATATCAGGTGGCTTTGAAGCAGGTCGATGCGATTGCGCAGGTCGCCAAGGGTGAGGGCAAGCAGACCATTATTCTGCCCGCCGCCGCCCTCGAAGCCTTTACGGACGCCTTCCACTTGTTAGGGAAAAAGTGATGGAATACTGGCAGCAAGGTTGGGTCTGGGTCGTCGCGGGCGTGGTGCTGGGCGTGTTGGAAATGCTCATCCCCGGCTTTGTGTTTTTAGGCTTTGCAATTGGGGCGGTGGTCGTGGGGGCGCTGATCTGGATCGGAGTTCTGGGCCATTATGTGCCGCTGACCTTGCTGATTTTCGCCGCAATTTCTGTTTTGAGCTGGCTGGTGCTGCGCCTGATCATGGGCGTGCGCCATGGTCAGACCAAGGTCTGGGATCGCGACATCAACGATAACTGAGCCGCTGTGATGGAACGTGCGCGAATGGGGTGGCGTTTCTGTGTCAGTTGTAGCGGTAGAGATTGACTCAAAGGCATAGGCACAGCTGGCCCATTTTGGCCAGTTTCGCAAAATGGAAGCGGCGCTCATTGGAGCGTCGTTTTGCCATCAGCCGATGCCCGCCTATCTGCAAGACGCATAGGGAACGTGGCGCGCGTCTCGGCGTTCATACCACGACACAACTGGGAACTGGCATGATGCGGACATCTTCACGACAGACCAATATTGGTGGGCTTATCCTGACGTTCATAGCGCTTATTTTGGCGCTGGGCGTGGTCATCTGGCTGATCGCCGACACGCCGCTGGATGGCGGGGCACAGGTGGCCACCGATCCCCCCGCCTATAAGCAGATTACGGATAAAACCGATGCGACTGTGACCGTGTCGCCCAATCCGAAAGGTGGGGTGACGGCGGATACGACGAAAACTCAGTAGGTGCTTGATCAGCGCGCGCGCAGTTCGGCCACGATCGCCTCGGCAGCGGCGCGCGGATCGCTGGCGCGATGAATGGGGCGGCCAACCACGATGTGATCTGCGCCCGCGGCCACGGCTGATGCGGGCGTTGCGATGCGTTTCTGATCACCCAGATCGGCCCCGGCCGGACGCACGCCGGGTGTCACGATCAGCTTGCCTGCCGCCTCGGGCAAGGCGCGGATCAGCGCCGCTTCCTGAGGGCTGGCGATAACGCCATCTGCACCCGCCTCAAAGGCGCGCCCCGCCCGTTCGACCACCAGATCGGCAATATCACCCGGCTTGATCAGCGCGCCATCCAGATCGGCGCGATCCAGCGAGGTCAGGATCGTCACCGCGAGAATTTTCATATCCTTGCCAGCGGCGCCTTGCTTGGCCGCGTTCACGACATAGGGGTCGCCATGCACGGTCAAAAAATCCAGATCGAACTGCGCCAAGCCGCGCACCGCAGCCTCAACCGTTGCGCCAATGTCAAACAGCTTCATATCAAGGAAAATACGTTTGCCCTGATCGAGTTTCAGTTCGGTCGCGAGCGCAAGCCCGCCCCCCGTCAGCATTCCCAACCCGATCTTGTAAAACGACACCGCATCACCCAGCCGATTGGCCAGCAAAAGCCCCTCATGGGCATTGGGCACGTCAAGCGCCACGATCAAGCGGTCATCTGCGGGCAAGGTTTGATCGGTCATCAGGGCGCTCCTTTCGCGGGTCGCCCCCTGATGGGGGGCAATCGCGCCTAGGTCAAGCGCAGCTGCAGCGTTTACAGCCCACCGATGCCGCGACGCTGCGCCTCGCGCGTCAGCGCGCGGGCGAGTTGACCGTAACTGATGCGTTCGTTTGCCTCAACAAGAACGGGAATGCGCAGCGGTTGCGCCAGTCCGGGGGTGAAAAATTCCACCACCGCTTCAAATTGGCGCTGCGCGGCGTTATAGATAAGGTGGGCAATATGGGCGGCGCTGGCATGGTGCATGTGACCTATCTCCAAGCGGGTGATCATGGTTGTCCCAAGGTAAACGCCAATGCTTACCAATTGGTTTCCAACTGCGACGAAATTTCCGGGTCCGCCGCGCGATATCCTCTTGAAGCGCCCCTGCCCCGAGCCCATTTCTTGTTCGAGACCCGGCCAGTGGGTGCCTTTTCAGGGCCCGAAATTTTCCGGGGGCTTTATCAAAAAGGAGAGACCGATGAACATGGAGAAGTTCACGGAACGGTCGCGCGGCTTCCTTCAGGCCGCCCAGACCATCGCAATGCGCGAGGGCCATCAACGTGTGGTGCCAGAGCATCTTTTGAAGGCATTGATGGATGACGATCAGGGCCTTTCGTCCAATTTGATCGCCCGCGCAGGCGGCGAGCCAAAACGCGTTGCCGAAGCCGTTGATCTGGCCGTGAACAAGCTGCCCAAAGTGTCGGGCGGCGACGGGCAAGTTTATGTCGAGCAAAGCCTCGTGCGTGTGCTGGATGAGGCCGAAAAGATCGCCAAGAAAGCCGGTGACAGCTTTGTTCCGGTTGAGCGGGTGCTGATGGCGCTGGCCCTTGTGAACACACGCGCGAAAGACGCGCTTGAGGCTGGGGCGGTCACGGCGCAATCGCTGAACACCGCGATCAACGATCTGCGCAAGGGGCGCACCGCCGACAGTGCTTCGGCTGAGGAAGGCTATGACGCGCTCAAGAAATATGCGCGCGATCTGACCGAGGCCGCTGAGCAGGGCAAGATTGACCCGATCATCGGGCGCGATGATGAGATCCGGCGCACCATGCAGGTGCTCAGCCGGCGCACCAAGAATAACCCGGTGCTGATCGGGGAACCGGGCGTGGGTAAAACCGCGATTGCCGAGGGCCTTGCGCTGCGCATCATCGACGGTGACGTGCCCGAAAGCCTGCAGAACAAAAAGCTGCTCGCGCTGGATATGGGCGCGCTGATTGCCGGTGCGAAATATCGCGGCGAATTTGAAGAGCGGTTGAAATCCGTGCTCAAAGAAATTGAATCGGCGGCGGGTGAAATCATCCTGTTCATCGACGAGATGCACACGCTTGTGGGCGCGGGCAAATCCGATGGCGCGATGGATGCGGCCAACCTGATTAAACCGGCGCTTGCGCGCGGTGAGTTGCATTGCGTGGGTGCCACGACGCTGGACGAGTATCGCAAATATGTCGAGAAAGACGCAGCTTTGGCGCGGCGTTTCCAGCCCGTGATGGTCGAAGAGCCGACGGTCGAAGACACGATCTCTATCCTGCGCGGCATCAAGGACAAATACGAGATGCACCACGGCGTGCGGATCTCGGATTCGGCGCTGGTTGCGGCGGCCCAGTTGAGCCATCGCTACATCACCGACCGCTTTCTGCCCGACAAGGCGATCGACCTTATGGATGAGGCCGCGTCGCGTCTGCGTATGGAAGTCGACAGCAAGCCCGAGGAACTCGACGCGCTGGATCGCCAGATCCTGCAAATGCAGATCGAGGCAGAGGCGCTCAAGAAAGAGGATGACGTAGCCTCCAAGGACCGGCTCGAAAAGATCGAGAAGGAACTGGCCGAAGTGCAGGAACGGGCCTCGGAGATGACCGCCAAATGGCAGGCCGAGCGCGACAAACTGGAATCGGGACGCACCCTGAAAGAGCAACTCGACAAGGCGCGCGCCGAGCTGGATCAGGCCAAGCGCGAGGGCAATCTGGCGCGCGCGGGGGAGCTGTCTTACGGCATCATTCCGTCGCTGGAAAAACAGCTGGTCGAGGCCGATGCCGCCGAAGGCGACGACCTTTTGGTCGAGGAATCGGTGCGCCCCGAGCAGATCGCGGAAGTGGTCGAGCGTTGGACAGGTATCCCGACCTCGAAAATGCTCGAAGGCGAGCGTGAGAAGCTGCTCAAGATGGAAGAAGAGCTGCACAAGCGCGTCATTGGTCAGGACACTGCAATCACCGCGGTGGCCAATGCCGTACGCCGTGCCCGCGCGGGTCTGAACGACGAAAATCGTCCGCTGGGCAGCTTCCTGTTCCTCGGCCCGACCGGCGTGGGGAAAACCGAGCTGACCAAGGCCGTCGCGAATTATCTGTTCGACGACGATCAGGCGATGGTGCGTATCGACATGTCCGAGTTCATGGAAAAGCACTCGGTGTCGCGGCTGATCGGCGCCCCTCCGGGTTATGTCGGGTATGATGAGGGCGGTGTGCTGACCGAAGCGGTTCGTCGGCGCCCCTATCAGGTCGTGCTGTTCGATGAGGTCGAAAAAGCCCACCCCGACGTGTTCAACGTGCTGTTGCAGGTGCTTGACGACGGTGTGCTGACCGATGGTCAGGGGCGTCGCGTGGACTTCAAGCAAACGCTGATCGTGTTGACCTCGAACCTCGGATCTCAGGCGCTGAGCCAATTGCCCGAGGGCAGCGATGGTGAACAGGCCAAGGCGCAGGTCATGGAAGCCGTTCGGGCGCATTTCCGCCCCGAATTCCTCAACCGTCTGGATGAGATGGTGATCTTTGACCGGCTCAACCGCGCGGATATGACTGGCATCGTGACCATTCAGCTCAAGCTGCTCGAAAAGCGGCTGGCGCAGCGCAAGATCTCGCTGGATCTGGATGCGGCGGCGCGCAAATGGCTGGCAGATGCAGGCTATGATCCGGTTTACGGGGCACGCCCGTTGAAACGGGTGATCCAGCGCTCGCTACAAGACCCGCTCGCCGAGGCGATCTTGGGTGGCAAGGTGATGGATGGCGCTACCGTCACGGTCTCTGCAGGCCCCGATGGGCTTGTGATCAACGGCCACGCGGCCACGCCCAAGGGCAAGCCGAAGGGCGAAGGCGTGCCCTTGCACTAAAGGAAACCAGCCGGGGGGCTCTGCCCCCCGGACCCCTCGGGATATTTGCGTCAAGAGGAAGATGACGTAAAAGATCGGCTTGGAGAATGTCTGAGGCATGCCCGCACTTTGCCGAGATTGCCTAGCCACTTTCGAGCACGCGCCCCCGCGCTGCCCGCACTGTGCGCGCACACGCATCCTATCCCATCCCGAACTGTTCGAGCTGTCGATCGCGCATATTGACTGCGACAGTTTTTATGCGTCGGTCGAAAAGCGCGATGATCCCTCGCTGAGCGCGAAGCCAGTGATCGTGGGGGGCGGCACGCGGGGTGTGGTCACCACCTGCTGCTATATCGCGCGAATTTCGGGTGTACGCTCGGCGATGCCGATGTTTCAGGCGCGCAAACTGTGCCCCGATGCGGTGATCATCAAGCCGCGCATGGATCATTACGTTGCCGTCTCGCGCCAGATTCGCGCCCGGATGGCGGCGCTTACCCCACAGATTGAGCCGCTCTCGCTGGATGAGGCCTTTCTTGATCTGACCGGCACCACCAAGCTGCACAACGCCCCCCCGGCGCTGCAAATGGCCCGGCTGGCGCGCGCGATTGAAACCGAGGTGGGCGTCAGTGCATCGGTTGGACTGTCGCATAACAAGTTTCTCGCCAAGATCGCCTCGGATCTTGATAAGCCGCGCGGGTTTTCGGTGATCGGACGGGCCGATACCGAGACCTTTCTGCATGACAAGCCGGTGGGGATTTTATGGGGAGTCGGGGCGGCAACGCGTACGGCTTTGGGGCGCGCTGGCATCCGCACGCTGGCCGATATTCGCCGCGCGGGTCAGGATCGGCTGGTTGCGCGGTTTGGCGTAACCGGGGCGCGGCTATTTGAGTTGGCACATGGGCGTGACAACCGTCAAATCACCCCCGATGCGCCCATCAAATCGGTGTCCAACGAGACCACTTTCGCCACGGATATGACCGAACGCGCAGAGCTTTTGGCCCAGCTTTGGCACATGTCGCAAAAGGTCTCGGCACGTATGAAAGCGCGCGAAATTGCCGGGCGCACCGTTACGCTCAAACTCAAGCGCGCCGATTTTTCCTCGCTCACGCGGCAAACCCAGCTTGAAGAGCCAAGCCAGTTGGCCGACACGCTGTATCGCGCGGGCGAGCGCCTGTTTAATGCGCTGCCGCCCGCCATGGCCTATCGCTTGATCGGGATCGGATTTTCAGACCTTTGCGCCGCAGATGGGCGTGATCCGGTGGGCGATCTGCTTGATCCGCAGGCCAGCAAACGCGCGGGCGCTGAACGCGCCGCAGATGCGATTCGCGCGCGCTTTGGCGACACGGCGATCAACACCGGGCGCGGACTAACTGCGAAAGATAAAAATTCGGGCTGATCTGGAAATCTTTACGCGATCTTCACCCCCCGATACGCACCATCGCCAGACGACATGCGAAGGGCGGATCTATGAGCAAACCTCTTGATGATGCGCTGCGCACCGCGACCGGGCCGCATGCCCCTGGGAAGATTGAGCTAAAGGCGAGGGTGGCTTCGGGATTGCTCAGCCACCCGTGAAGACGCGAAATTTCGCGAAATCAACCGCTTGCACCATGCCCTCCCGCAAACTGCTGCGAAGAAAATCAGTGCGGTTGCGCAGCGCAATGACGGTTTAGCCACGCAGCTTCTCGCGGCGGATTTCATGCCATCATCTGACCATCTGATGTCGCATCTGAGAAACTGGCTCGCGAGGTCAAGGCGCTTTACGCAGCCTAGAACCGCCTATTCAGCGGCCATACGCATGGGTTGCGCGCCGATGGCACAGATTTGTGCGATGGCGCGCTCCATCAAGGCGCTAAAGGCGTGGAAATCTTCACTGGGCTCGACGCGCTCCTCGTCCATATAGAGCGCGCGGTCGATCTCGATTTGCACGACATGGATATTGTCGCGCGGCCGCCCGTAGCGCTGCGTAATATACGCCCCCGCAAAGGGGGTGTTGCGCGACACGGCCAAGCCCTCTGCGGCAAAGACCGACTCGATTTGCGCCACCAAGGGGCGCGCCGCCGAGGCCCCATAGCGATCACCCAGAACGATCCTGGGGCGGCGTGCGCCCAAACTGTCCAACGCCTCTGAGGGCATCGAATGCACATCAATCAAAATCGCCTGACCTTGGCGCTGATGGGTCTGCGTCAACAGATCGCCCAAGGCCGCATGATAGGGCCGCCAGACATGGTTGAGACGCGCCGCCACCTCGATCTGGGCAATCTTGCCGCGATAGATCGCCCGGCCGCCCGAGACTACCCGCGGAATCACCCCCAGCCCAGCGGCAACACGCGGACCGGGATGCGAGCGCTCCAGCCCTGCGATCAACGCCGAATCAAGTTCATCTTCGGCCCGATTCAGATCGACCCATGCGCGCGGATATTGCGCCGCAATCACCGCCGCACCATAGCGAGGCGCTGATGCCAGCAAGCGATCCACAAACGCGTCTTCAGACGACCGCAACTGCATCATATTCAACACAGACCGCCGTTGCAGGCTCTCAGGGTAATGCGCGCCGGAATGCGGTGAGGCAAAGATCACCGCAGTCTGCGCGCTCTGAGGGGGCAAAAGCGTGAAGGCCGATACAGAATGCGGGTCTGGGTGATGTGGTTTTTCGGTCATGGAGCCTCGCGATGATGCGCCAGAGCTTACACCGGATCGCTTTGTAGCCAAATCCCCCTTGAAAGCCGTTTCGACTCCTTTTATAGACCCCCAGACCGACGCGATCCCGCGCCCTTCGGTTTGTTCAATTACCCTTCGGGATATTGACATGATCGGGGCGATGAAACGGGGTCGAACGGCTGTGGGCGGTTAGCTCAGCGGTAGAGCACTACGTTGACATCGTAGTGGCCACTGGTTCGATCCCAGTACCGCCCACCATCGATTCACCGCCCCCGGTGTTCGGGGGCTTCGTTTTTCAAGGCGCACGCGCGCCGCGAATAGGAGAAGACCAATGAAGGTCCGTAACTCGCTCCGCTCGCTCAAGCAGCGTCATCGCGATTGCCAGGTCGTGCGCCGTAAGGGCCGCGTCTATGTGATCAACAAGACGCAGCGTCGCTTCAAAGCCCGTCAGGGCTGAAGCAGACCGAGCCTAACGTATAAAGCCGCGCCGTGGGTCACCCCGGCGCGGCTTTGTCATATGTGGCGCTCACAGGAAGCGGGCGTGCCTAGCCTGCCCCTCCCGCGCGCCATGCTGACAGCGCGGCGTTATCTTCGGGCGCAGCGGCCGCCTTGAGCGCAGAGGGTGGCGCCACGCTTTTGTTCATGCGGAAGTAAAACGCCTCGCGCGCCCCGAAATAAAAGCTCACCACGGCGCCCAACAGCCACCACAGCGGTTCGGGGACATAGTTCAGCCCGACCATACGCTGCGCAAATCCGACGGGATCAATCATCGCATAGACGAATAGCCCGACAATCCCAAAGGCCAGCACCGGGCGCGGCAACCGGTTGATCCCGTTTACGATTCGGTCAAACACGCCGGGGCGGACATACTCGAATTCCGCCCCATGTTCTTGCAGCGCCGCAATATAGGCAGCCTGCGCCGCTTCAAGTTTTTTCGTGGCGTTGGGCACGAACACCTCAGCCACCGAGGTCGCGGCATCCCCCACAGCCTTGGCCGCCCCTGCCCCACCAATCAGCTTGTCGATCACGCCCATTGCGCCACCCGCTTGCGATGCTCGCTCTCGGTCAGTCGAAAGCGTGGCGAGACAAATTCCTCGGCGCGCAGGATCCAGCCACCCTTGGTGCCCGCGCGCGTGGTGGCATATTTGCGGCTGGCAGGGCGCGCATCAGCGACGCGGTAGTAGTAATTGCGCCGCGCGATCCCGTAGGCATCCACCAAATAGCCCGGCGCTGCGGCCTGTGCCAGTTCAGCCGCGGCAATCGTTTGCGGGCCGATCACGCCATCCACCACCACGCGCTGGCCCATGTCATTCAAGAGCCGCTGCAATACCACAATCGCATTGCCACCCGCGTTCACATACATATCGAACACCGAGGGTTGGAGCGCACCGGGCAGCCGTTTGATCAGCGGTTCTTCGAAGTAATGTTTGATGAAAATCTCGACGGCCTGTTCGCGGCTGAGCGCGCGCACATCCATCTCATCGACGCGCCCATCGCCCGTCTGATCAAGCTTGAGCCGCTGCAACGTGGCCAGCGTGACCCCGAATTTCGTCGCCCCGCCCGGATCATCCGGGTCATTGACGTAACCGCCTTCGCGCGCAACGATATCTTGCGCAATCTGCGTGACAGATTTCATGGCCTATCCCCGTTTTGACAACGGCGACAGGCTTGCAATTATGGGTTAAAAGGCGCGCAAGGCAGCGCGCGCTGGGCATGCAATCAGCGTAAGATTACGACGTCGGCGCCTCATAGACACCTTGCTCTTTGAGCGCGTCGATCACTTCCTTAGGCATGTAATTCTCGTCATGCTTGGCCAAAATTTCAGAGGCGACAAAGGTGCCCCCTTCCATTTGACCGGTGCCGATCATGCCCTGACCTTCTTTGAACAGGTCTGGCAGAACGCCCGCAAATTTCACCGGAACGGTCGCGCCTCCATCGGTGACGGAAAATGTGATGACCTCGCCCTGACCGCGCTTGAGAGTGCCCTTCTCGACCAGCCCGCCCAAGCGGAACACCTCACCCGGTTTGGGCGGCTCGGTCGCAAGCTGTGAGGGGGCGCGGAAGAAGTTGATGCCATTGCGCATCGAATACCCGATCGTCCCGGTCGCGACGACCAAGGCCAGTGCGGCCACGGCCAGCACCTGAATACGGCGTTTCTTCTTAAGGCTCTTCATCGTCTCTCCTCCTCGCCCCGATCTTACGGGAAAACCGGCGCCAGCATAAGCCCCTCGGCCTCATCCATCCCTAGCATCAGATTGGCATTCTGCATCGCTTGGCCCGAAGACCCTTTGCAAAGATTGTCCAATGCGACCACGACCGTTGCGCGGCCGGGGATACGATCCCCTGATACACCAATATGAACAAAATTGGAGCCCGTAACCGACCGTGTCGAGGGGAGTGCGCCGAAAGGTAGCACCTCTAGGAAACGTTCAGTGGCGTAGCGATCACTCAAAGCCTGATAGATTGCCTCTACATTACCGCGCACATAGGCGGTCGCCAGAATACCGCGATTGAATGGCGCGAGATGCGGGGTGAATTGCACCATCACAGAGCGCCCGGCCAAGGCACTGAATTCCTGATCGAATTCGCCGATATGACGGTGAGTTCCGCCTGCGGAATAGGGGTGGGTTCCGCCCGATAGTTCAGCATGAAGCAGGTTTTCCTTAAGCGCCCGCCCGGCGCCCGACACCCCGTTTTTCAGATCGAGAATGATTTCATCAAGGTCGATGACGCCGGCCTCGATCAAAGGGCGGATCGCATATTGGCCCGCCGCCGCATTACACCCCGTGCCCGCCACCAGCCGCGCGTCGCGAATCGCCTCACGATAGAATTCGGTCAGCCCGTAAACCGCCTCTTTCTGCATCTCGAGCGCGGCATGGGGTTTGCCATACCATTTCTCATAAGCCGCCGGATCGCGCAGCCGGAAATCGGCGCTCAGATCAACGATCTTGAGGTCGCGCGGCAAGTCTTTGATCACCGCCTGCGAGGTCGCATGAGGCAACGCACAAAACGCCAGATCGACACCGGAGAAATCGATCTCTTCGATCTTGACCAGATCGGGCAGATCGAGATGGCGCAGATGGGGGAACACATCGCCCATGCTCATGCCTGCTTTTCGCTCGCCCGACAGGGCCACAATCTCCATCCCGGGATGGGTGGCGATCAGACGAACCAGCTCAGCCCCGGTGTAGCCGGATGCTCCGAGGATGGCGATCTTGTGGGTCATGGATAAACCTTCGCATCAAGGACGGGCGGTCAACGCCGCTTTGCGCTCTATTTCGGCGCTCCACCTTGCTGCGTCAAGATTTATCCCGCGCGATGCTGACGCCGACGTATCAGCAAAAGCCCTGCCAAACCGGTCAGCAAAAGCGGCGCTGTCGCGGGAAGCGGCACCGCCGAGGGGCTCTCGACGAGCGGATCAGACGGCAAAAGCGCCGATGACAGATCGAGGCCATAGCTGAGCGGCGCATTGCCGTAGGTAAAGATCATCGCCAGATACAGCGTGCCGCCAAAGCTGCTGTCCAGAGTGATGCTGCGACTGTCGGTCAAGCTGTTAGAAGCACTGACCGGCTGATAGGGATCGTATGCGATCCCGAAATCGCCGGGATTCAGACCATCCCAGTTATAGGAAAAGGGGTTGGAACTGTAGCGAATCGACCCGCCGCCGTTCAGATAGCTACCGGTGAACGCATCCGCGCCCGACAGAGACAGCGTCAAAACCTGCGCGCCGCTGGCCAGACCGCCAACCCTGAAGATATCAGTGTCGCCTGCTGCCCCAACGCCAGTAATCATCGAGGTGCCGCTGGCGATCACCGTCGGGCTGGACCAGTTCGAGGAATACTCGCCAACATCCAACTCGGACACACTCAGTGCCGACGCCGGGCCAGCCGCGAGGGCCAGCAGACTGACAAGAATACGCAGAGTCGCCATCACAGGCCTCGCTTAGGGGTTCGCTCGCAATAAAGTTAACAATCGATTACGGCCGAATTAAGCGTCCTATGCGGCAACAAAACGGATTGGATGGCGCAGGAATTGCGTCGCATGGCTGGAAACCGAGGACGGATCGCCCGTCGTCAGAAATTTCGACTCCGTCCCGGCACCCATAAAATCGGGATGGCGCGTCAAGTAATCAGCCAGGCTTTCAGCCACCAAATTCGCCTGGCTATATACCGCGACATCGGCCCCCAAAGCCTCTTGAAAGGTCTTTTGCATCAATGGGTAATGGGTGCAGCCCAAAATCGCGGCCTCGGGGCGCGGCATCCGCCGCTTGAGCGCCTCGACATGCGATTTCACCAAGGCTTCGGCCAAAATCTCATCACCATCCTCAATCGCATCGACAACACCGCCGCAGGGCTGGGCCTCTACATCGACACCAATCGCACGGAACGCCAATTCGCGCTGAAACGCGCGCGAGGCCACCGTCGCGGGCGTCGCGAACAGCGCCACATGCTTCACCGCAACTTCGCGCGGCGGGGAATTGTCGCCCCATTTGCGTTCGGTTAGCGCCTCAATCATCGGCACGAACACGCCCAGCACGCGCTTGCCCTCGGGGATCCAGCTTTCCTGCATCCGACGCAAAGCGGCAGCCGAGGCGGTATTGCAGGCCAAAATGACCAGATCGCAGCCCTCGTCCCACAGCCGCTCAACCCCTGTGCAAGTCAGGTTGAAAATGTCATCGGCATCGCGCACGCCATAGGGCGCATGGGCATTGTCACCGTAATAGCAAAACGCCACATCGGGCAGACGCTTGGCGCAGGCATCGTAAACCGTCAGCCCACCCAGACCTGAATCGAAGACACCAACGGCCATTGCACTCTCCCGCGCGAAACCCCGGCGCGGGAACTGCGCCGGGTGGGCCTCATTTAAGCCCAAGTCTTCGCGAAAGAAACGTCTTTATGCTCACTCAGCGGCCATCGGTTGGGGATGCCCACCTGCGCGAAACGCCGCCAACAGCGCTTCGCGGCGTTTGGACGCCATCACCTCGGCCTGTGCTTTGACCGGGCCATAGCCGCGAATACTGAGCGGCAACTCGGCCAGTTCCCGCGCGATCTCCATCGTGTCAGGCGTGACCTTGGGCAGGATATCGGCCATGTCGGCCTCATATTGCGCGATCAGAGCACGTTCCATCTTGCGCTCGGCAGCACGCCCAAAGGGATCAAACGGCGTGCCGCGCAGCCCCTTGAGCTTGGCCAGAACCTTGAAGCCACGCTCCATCCATGGACCGAATTCGCGCTTGAGCGGTCGCCCATTCGCGCCTTCCTTCGACAGGATCGGCGGAGCGAGGTGGAAGCGCATCTCGAAATCGCCATCGAACTCGGCGCGTGCCTTGGCCGCTGTGGCCAGATGCAGCCGCGCGACCTCGTATTCGTCCTTATAAGCCAGCAGCTTGTGATAGCCCTTCGCGACTGAAACGCGCAGATCGTCAGGCGCGCTGTCCACCAGCTTGCGGAAACGTTTGGCAAGCCGGTTGTTTTGATAAGCCACCAGTTGATCGGCGCGGAAATCGACGGGATCAACCGGGGCTTTGACCACCTCGGACACCATCGCGCGCGCCGCCTGTTCAGGATGCACCATCGCCCAGCGCCCCAGTTCGAAGGCACGCTTGTTTTCTTCGGGCTTGGCGCCGTTCAGCTCAATCGCGCGGGTGATCGCCTCAAGGCTCAGCGGCACATAGCCCTGCTGCCATGCTGCGCCCAACACGACCATGTTGGAGTAAATCGAATCCCCCAGCATATGGCGCGACAATTCCGACGTATCGACAAAGGCCACCCGATCTTTGAGCCGTGCCTCAAGGCTGAGGCGCAGCTGATCGCCGGGCAGGCGGAAATCGCGGTTGCGGGTGAATTCGCCCGTCACGATCTCATGGCTGTTGACCACCGCCCCGGTGCGCCCCGTCGTCATCAGACCCAGCGTTTTCGAGCCCGCCGAGACCACCAGATCGCCACCGATCACGCAATCCGCCTCGCCCACGGCAACGCGGATCGCGCTGATATCGTCGGGCTTTTCGGCGATGCGCAGATGGATATGCACCGCGCCACCTTTTTGCGCGAGACCCGCCATCTCCATCATGCCCGCGCCCTTGTCATCCAGATGCGCCGCCATCGCGAGCACTGCGCCGATGGTCACGACGCCAGTGCCCCCGACCCCGGTAATCACGATGTTATGCGTGCCATGGATTGTCGGCAGCGTCGGCATCGGCAAATCGGGAAGGTCCAGTTCCTTGGCCTGCGCTTTTTTGATTTTCGCGCCCTTGAGCGTGACAAAGCTGGGGCAGAACCCGTCGAGACAGCGGAAATCCTTGTTGCACGACGACTGGTCAATCGCGCGCTTCGTGCCGAGTTCCGTTTCCACCGGCACGATCGAGACGCAGTTGGATTGCACGCCGCAATCGCCGCAGCCCTCGCAGACATCGGTATTGATGAACACGCGCTTGTCCGGGTCGGGGAATTTCCCACGCTTGCGGCGGCGGCGTTTTTCAGCCGCGCAGGTCTGCACATAGATCAGCGCCGAGACGCCCTTTTCCTTGGCCAGCCGCTTTTGCACTGCCATCAGCTCGGCGCGCTCGAATTTCTCGACCGTCGACGGGAAGGTGCTGAGATCGACCTCTTCCTTCTCGTCATAGACCACCACGACCGGCTTCACGCCCATTGCGGTGATCTCGGCGGCGATCTGTTGCGCGCTCAGATTGCCCTCGTTTTCCTGGCCCCCGGTCATCGCGACCGCATCGTTGAACAGGATCTTGTAGGTGATGTTGGTGCCCGCCGCCAAAGCCGCGCGGATCGCTTGAACGCCGGAATGGTTATAGGTGCCATCGCCGAGGTTCTGGAACATATGCTCGCGCTTTGAGAACGGAGCCTCGCCGACCCAGTTCACGCCCTCGCCGCCCATATGGGTGAAGCCTTCGGTATCGCGGCCCATCCATTGCACCATGTAGTGACAGCCGATCCCGGCATAGCCGCGCGTGCCCTCAGGCAGCTTGGTCGAGGTGTTGTGCGGGCAGCCCGAGCAATACCACGGTGTGCGCGAGGCGATTTCAGGAGCGTTATCGGCACGCTGCGCGGCCTCGATCTTGCTGATGCCCGCCTTGATGGCATCGGTATCGCGCCCCTCTTCGATGAAAATATCGCCCAGCTTTTGCGCGATCATCACCGGGTCCAGCGCGTAGCGCGTCGGGAACAGTTCTACCCGGCGGCCATTCTCCCAGCTATCGCCTTTGTGCCAGCCATAGACGCGCCGCCCCCCGCGATCGTCGAACAGCGCTTCTTTGACCTGCACCTCGATCAGCTTGCGCTTTTCCTCGACCACGATCACCAGATCGAGCCCCTCGGCCCATTCGTGGAAACTATCCATATCCAACGGGAAGGTTTGCGCGATCTTATAGGTGGTGATGCCAAGGCGCTCGGCCTCGGCGGCGTCGATGCCCAGCAGCGACAGCGCATGGCTTAGATCAAGCCAGTTCTTGCCCGCAGCCACCAAACCGATCTTTGCGCCGGGCTGCCCCCAGACGCGTTTGTCGATGCGGTTGGCACGCGCGAACGCCTCGGCGGCGAAGCGTTTAAAATCGATCATCCGGGCTTCTTGCGCGACCGGGGTATCGTTGAGGCGAATGTTCAAGCCGCCCTCGGGCATCTTGAAATCAGGTGTGACGAATTGCATCCGTTGCGGGTCGCCATCGACCACCGCCGTCGCCTCAACTGTGTCCTTCATGGTCTTCAGACCCACCCAGACACCGGCAAAGCGGCTTAGCGCATAGCCGTAATGGCCCAGATCAAGGATTTCCTGCACCCCGGCGGGGGACAGCACGGGCATATAGGCATCCACCATCGCCCAGTCCGATTGATGCAACACGGTCGAGGATTCACCCGTGTGATCATCGCCCATCGCCATGATCACGCCGCCATGGCGCGAACTGCCCGCCATATTAGCGTGGCGCATCACGTCGCCCGAGCGGTCGACCCCCGGCCCCTTGCCATACCAAAGACCAAACACGCCGTCCTGCTTGCCATCGCCACGCAGCTCGGCCTGCTGGCTGCCCCAAAGGGCTGTCGCGGCGAGGTCTTCGTTCAGCCCTGGCTCAAAGCGCACATTGGACGCCTCGAGCACGGTTTTCGCCCGCGCCATCTGCAAATCGACTGCGCCCAGCGGGCTGCCACGATAGCCGGTGACATAGCCTGCCGTGTGCAGCCCTGCCGCCTTGTCGCGCGCCGCTTGCGCCAGAACAAGGCGCACCAGCGCCTGCGTTCCATTCAGCAAAACCGGCGATTTCGTCAGGTCAAACCGGTCCGACAGAGTTATTTCTTGCCTTCCCATTGAGCACCTCCCCTTGCTATTTAGGCATTTGCGTCATGATAGGTCACAAATTCTGACCTAGAAAGGGAAAATATGTTACAAAGCGGTTTCTTAAATGTTCGAGAGTAATGTAAAGGAACTTGCGCATCCTGGCGCACGACCGAACCGAAAGTGACCGGAATGGATTGGGACAAGCTTAGAATATTTCACGCAGTGGCCGATGCGGGGTCTTTGACCCATGCTGGTGACGCCCTGCATCTTTCTCAATCTGCCGTGAGCAGACAGATCCGTGCGCTTGAAGACGTGCTTGGAACGACTCTGTTTCACCGCCATGCACGGGGACTGATTCTCACCGAGCAGGGCGAATTGCTGTTTGATGCGACCTCGTCGATGGCGAAAAAGCTTGAAAGCGCCTCGGCACGCATTCGCGATTCCGAGGAAGAGGTGTTGGGCGAGCTGCGCGTGACGACGCCAACAGGCTTTGGCACGCTGTGGCTGGCGCCGCGGTTGATCAAGCTTTACGAAAAATACCCCGATCTCAAAATCAATCTGATGCTGGAAGAGCGCGTGCTGGATTTGCCGATGCGCGAGGCCGATGTGGCGATCCGCATGAAGGAACCCGCGCAGGCCGATCTGATCCGTAAGCGTTTGCTTAACATTCGGATGCGCCTTTATGCGACGCCGCAATACTTGGAGCAGGCCGGGATGCCCCAAAAGATTGAAGATCTGGCGCATCATCGGATGATCTGCCAGACGCCCTCGACGCCTCAGGTTCAGGCAGGTGCACAACTCGGGCAGCAGGTGCTGGCCTATGACCAGGCCTCAACCTTGATGGTGAACAACTATTTCGGGGTGCTACAAGGGGTGCTCAATCATATCGGGATTGGCATTCTGCCCGATTATCTGACCGCCGACTTCCCCAACCTTCAGTTGGTGCTACCCGAGCTTGAGTCGGTCGAGGTGCCCGTCTTTCTGGCTTATCCCGAAGAACTCCGCTCATCGCGCCGCGTCACCGTGTTTCGCGACTTTATTCAAGAAGAAATTCTTGCCTACCGGCGCCAGAAAAGCAGTGAAACAACCGAGGGTTGAGCCGAGGCATAACCGCAACGCATAGCAGGCATGACGTGGATGTGTCCTGTTTTCCCTTGATGCGTTCACATCCTGCCCATAAATGAGGCTCAGAAGGCGAAACATGTCTAGGCATGCATCACCTTCTACCTCCCTGTTGGACTTTGGCCGAGCTTTGTCTCGGCCTTTTTTTTTTGCGCGGCGTATTTTCGCGACTTTCGGCGCGGCAATTCAGCCACCTATGCAGCAATGACATGGTGGCCCTAAATCAGCCCCTCTCGCCGCCTTTGACCAAGCTGGAAAAGCAAGTCGACATGCGCAACTGATCGGCTGAAATCCCCAAAACCAGACGCTGGGCCCGCGGGCCATGCGGTTTTTGTGCGTTTGCGGCCCCCTCAACCCCCGCCAACCCCTTCCCCCCTTGGCCGGATTGGCCTATGAAAACCGCAAAACGCACAGCCCCCGGAGAATGCAGATGGACGAGCCGCAGATCACGCCGGAACTCATCGAGGCCCATGGTCTAAAGCCCGACGAATACGAAAGCATCCTCGAGATCATCGGGCGTGCGCCGAATTTCACGGAACTCGGCATCTTCTCGGCGATGTGGAACGAGCATTGTTCGTATAAGTCTTCGAAGAAATGGCTACGCACGCTGTATACCGAAGGCGCGCAAGTGATCTGTGGCCCCGGCGAAAACGCGGGCATCGTCGATATCGGCGACAATCAGGCCGTGGTTTTCAAGATGGAAAGCCACAACCACCCGTCCTACATCGAGCCCCATCAGGGCGCGGCCACCGGCGTCGGCGGCATCCTGCGTGATGTGTTCACCATGGGCGCGCGCCCGATTGCCGCGATGGACAGCCTGTCTTTCGGCATGCCCGATCATCCCAAGACCGCCCATGTCGTCAAAGGCGTGGTTGAAGGTGTGGGTTCTTACGGCAACTGCTTTGGCGTGCCCAATGTCGGGGGCGAGGTGCGCTTTCACCCCTCGTATAATGGCAACTGTCTGGTGAACGCCTTTGCAGCCGGGCTGATCGACAGCGACAAGATCTTCTACTCTGCCGCCTCAGGCATCGGCATGCCGGTGGTGTATCTGGGCGCAAAAACCGGGCGCGATGGCGTGGGCGGCGCAACGATGGCCAGCGCCGAGTTCGACGACACGATCGAGGACAAGCGCCCCACCGTGCAAGTCGGCGACCCCTTCACCGAGAAATGCCTGCTTGAAGCCTGTCTCGAACTGATGGCCTCGGATTCGGTGATCTCGATTCAGGATATGGGCGCGGCGGGTCTGACCTGTTCGGCCGTGGAAATGGGTGACAAGGGCGGCTTGGGCATCAAGCTGCATCTTGATAAAGTGCCCCAGCGCGAAGCCAATATGACCGCCTATGAGATGATGCTCAGCGAGTCGCAAGAACGCATGTTGATGGTGCTCAAGCCCGAGAAAGAGGCCGAAGCCCGCGCGATCTTTGAAAAATGGGATCTCGATTTCGCCATCGTCGGCGAGACGGTGGCTGAGGATCGCTTTCTTATCCTGCACCACAATGAGGTGAAGGCCGATCTGCCGCTCTCGAAGCTTGCCTCGAGCGCACCGGAATATGACCGCCCTTGGGTGGAAACGCCCCCCGCAGGTGCCGCCGAGGCCCTGCCCGCGATCGGCCCGATTGCCGCGCTTGAGGCGCTGATCGGCTCGCCCAATTACGCGGCCAAGAACTGGGTATTCGAGCAATATGACACGCAGGTCATGGGCGACACCGTGCGCCGCCCCGGCATGGGCGCGGGCGTGGTGCGCGTGCACGGCACGCCCAAGGCGCTGGCCTTTACCGCCGATGTGACCCCGCGCTACGTCAAGGCCAACCCGTTCGAGGGCGGCAAACAAGCCGTGGCCGAAGCCTATCGCAACCTCTGTGCGGTGGGTGCGAAACCGCTGGCCACGACTGACAACCTCAATTTCGGCAACCCCGAAAAGCCCGAGATCATGGGCCAGTTCGTCGGCGCTATCAAAGGCATCGACGCGGCTGTGCGCGCGCTGGATGTTCCAATCGTGTCGGGCAATGTGTCACTGTATAATGAAACCGATGGCGCCGGCATTCTGCCCAC
Organism: uncultured Thioclava sp.; assembly: GCF_913064665.1. Classification (GTDB taxonomy): domain Bacteria; phylum Pseudomonadota; class Alphaproteobacteria; order Rhodobacterales; family Rhodobacteraceae; genus Thioclava; species Thioclava arctica. The sequence goes on along the minus strand of NZ_CAJYBT010000008.1, from coordinate 1,972 downwards.
GCCAACGATTGGCGCGGTGGGGCTACTGGATAGCCTTGACGATCTGATCGCGGGCCTGCCCTCTGCGGGCGACGTTGCGATGGTGATTGGAGAGACCAAAGGCCATCTGGGTCAATCGGCCCTGGCCTTCGAGGCGTTCGGGGTGGAAAGCGGCGATGCGCCGCCCGTCGATCTGGACGCCGAGCGTCGGCATGGCGAATTCCTGCGCGACAACCGCAACCTTGTGAAATCGGCCAGCGATCTGTCCGATGGCGGGCTGGCGCTGGCGCTGTTTGAAATGGCCGAGGCGGCGGGTATCGGTGCGACCGTCGAGACAGACGACATCGCTCAGCTTTTCGGCGAAGATCAGGCGCGCTATCTTGTCGCCTGTTCCTTTGATCAGGCCGAGGCGCTGATGGCCGCAGCCCGGCGCGCCGAGGTGCCATTGGCGACCGTTGGCCGCTTTGGCGGCGAAAGCATCACCTTCGGGGCCGAAACCGCTCCGATGGCCGAGCTGTCGACACTCTATCGCAGCGCGTTCAAAGCCGCGATTGAGCGCTGAGGATCCTTTCGCACTCTGACCCCAAGATACGTTCGCGCGGCAGCGCCCCCCTTGCGGCGGCCTGCCCGCGCGCTTAGATTTGCCTCAAAGGACGAGGAGCCCTATTTATGGCGATGCAAGCGCATGACATCGAAGCCCTGATCCGGGTGGACTTTCCCGATGCCAAGATCACGATCACCGATCTGGCCGGCGACGGGAACCACTGGGCGGCCGAGGTCATTGACGAAAAATTTCGCGGCATGAACCGGGTGCAACAGCAACGCGCCGTTTATGCCGCACTCAAAGGGGCGATGGACGGGCCCAACGGGGCGCTGCATGCGCTGGCCCTGACGACGAAGGCGCCCGACTGACGATGAATGAGGCGCGTTCGGCGCTTTGAATTATAGTTCGGGAATTTTCCCGGCTTTTCTCACACGGGCTTCGCGGGTTGCGCGAAGACAACGCAAAGGATCATAGCGATGAGCGCGCAAGATCAGATCAAGAAAACAGTGACCGAGAATGAGGTCGTTCTCTTCATGAAGGGCACCAGAGACATGCCGCAATGCGGGTTTTCCTCGCGCGTGGCCGGGGTGCTGAACTTCATGGGCGTCAACTATGCCGACGTGAACGTGCTGGCCGATGCCGACATTCGCCAAGGCATCAAGGATTACTCCGATTGGCCGACGATCCCGCAGCTTTACGTCAAGGGCGAGTTCGTGGGCGGCTGCGATATCATCACCGAGATGACGCTTTCGGGCGAGTTGGACCAGCTATTTGAGACCAAAGGCGTGACCTATAACAAAGAAGCCGCCGAGCAGATCCGCGCCGCCAACGCCTGATCTGTCGCGACACGCACCCAATCGCCCCGCCCTAACCGGCGGGGCTTTTTCATGCGCTCACAGTTGCTCAAAAAACGGATCTATCTGCCAATAGGCGTGAAAATCACGCGCGGTGTTGCGCGCCATTCCCGCCAATTCCATCGCGTAGATATCCATGCTCAGCAGCGCCGCCAGCTTATAGCCCCGCTCCGCCGCTTCCGAGGCCACGCCCTTGCCGCGAAAATTGTCCTCAATCGCGGCAGCGGCGGCCACCAGCGCGTAGGGTAGATCAAAGACCGCCGCATCGGGCCATTGCATGACCAGATCGCGCACGAGCGCGCGCCACTCCTCACCAGAGCTCAACAGCCGCTCAATGGCGAACGCCACGAGCGCATCCTCATTACCATACGTCATTACCCCAGCCAGATCGGCTTCACCCGAGCCAACTCTCGCTTAAATCTCTTTTTCTGCAATAGGGGAGATCGAACCGTCTGCTAACTCTTATTGCTTAGACAGCCTCGTCGCTTTGACCAAATTGTTGAATTCCGCCCGGCCCGTCGCTAGCGTTTCGCCCAGAGTTATAGCCATTATAGCCGGACATCATCATGCCCCCACCGATACGCACCACTCCCAT
>NZ_CAJYBT010000007.1 GCF_913064665.1 uncultured Thioclava sp. | reverse complement strand
CTTATTTGGGCAGCGAGCCGAAATCGACCGTCGTGATCACCCCTGTTCGCCCTTGTCGTGGACAGCGGTGTTAGAGGCAAAATCATCTACCCGCCACGCCCCAAGGTTTGAGCGATCCGAGCCGCGCGTGTCGCCGCCTTTTGCGCAAAGTTCGGACCGCTGGAAGGAGAAGACGATGCCAGATCTGCTACGCAAACCCTTTGGGCGCCATGGTAAGGTGCATGACATCACCGCCGCCACTGCGGGTTGGCGCTATGTCGGATTTTCGCTTTATCGGTTGCGCGCAGGCGATCATGTGGGCGAACAAACCGGCCCGAATGAGGTGATCCTTGTCATGATCGAGGGCAAGGCCACGATCACCGCAGCGGGGCAGGATTGGGGCAGTCTGGGCGACAGGATGGACGTTTTCGAAAAAACGCCCCCTCATTGCCTGTATGTGCCCAATGACGCGCAATGGGCCGCCGTCGCCCAAAGCGATTGCACGATTGCGGTCTGTGCCGCCCCGGGGCATGGCGGGCATCAGGCACGCCGGATCGGCCCCGATGGGATCACCCTGACCGAGCGCGGCAAAGGCAGCAATACGCGCTATATCAACAACATTGCCATGGAGGGCGAGGACTACTGCGACAGCCTGCTGGTGACCGAAGTGTTCACCCCGCCCGGTCACTGGTCGAGCTATCCCTCGCATCGTCATGACGAAGATGATTTCCCCCGCATCACCTATCTCGAAGAGACCTATTACCACCGCCTGAACCCCGCCCAAGGCTTTGGGATTCAACGCGTTTATACCGAAGATGGCACATTGGATGAGACCATGGCGGTGTCAGATGGCGATGTGGTTCTGGTGCCCCGTGGGCACCACCCATGCGGTGCGCCCTACGGGTTCGAGATGTATTACCTCAACGTGATGGCCGGACCGCGTCGCAACTGGCGTTTTGTCGCACATCCCGCAATGGAATGGATCATCGCGCGCGACACCTGAACCCGCTATGTGCATTCCACAGAGAACCAAGACCTTTGATCTTTCCCCCTTCGCTGAAATGTCGGGGCGGCTGGGGGCATCACACGGGCAAGCCTGTGACAGACGGAATTTTCTCCATATCGGGCCTTATGCGCAAAACCTTGCTCTGAAATTCAGATCGCATAGACTCAGATTTAACGCCAAGCCCGTTTCACACGCAGTCAGCGCCACGCAGCCCGCCCGCAAGGAGACATGATGAGCGAGAGCGATTATGATGAAGTCGATCAAAAAATCCTCGCGATTTTGCAGGTTGATAGCGACCTGCCCATCGCGGCCATCGCAGAGCGTGTCGGGCTCAGCGCCACCCCGGTCTGGCGGCGCATCAAACGAATGGAAAGCTCGGGACTGATCCGTGCGCGCGTCGCCGTGGTCGATCAGAAACTGGCCAATGTGCCGATGACGATCTTTATCGGCGTCACCGCGCCACGCCACGCGATGGAATGGTTCAAGAAGTTCCGCGCCCTGATCGAGGACGTCCCCGAAGTGGTCGAGGCCTATCGCCTGACCGGGGCCACCGACTACATCATGAAGGTCGTGGTGCCCGACATTGCCGCCTATGACATGGTGTACCAACGCCTGATTGAGGAGTTGGAATTTACGACCGTGAACTCCTCGATTTCGATGGAAGAGCTGAAATTCACCACGGCGGTGCCGACCAAATATCTCTGATCGCCACTGCGGGACGGCTTTCTCAGGCTTTCGCGCGCTGCGCGTCCGCAACCGCGCGCGACGCGGGTGAGGCGGCTGGCTGCGCCCCTACATCCTGCGGCATCCAGAAATCGCGCAAAGCCTCGCAGTCAGGGTCAAAAACGGCGGCGCGGCCAAGATCGGGCAGCGCGCGCGCATCAGCCAATTCCTGGGCGAGGTCATAGTAGCGCGCGAGGTCATGCAGCTTTCGCGCCTCTGGCCGCTCAGGTTGCGCCCAGAACGCGCCCAAACTTGCCGACACCGTGCCACCACCCGCACGATGGCGCCAGATGCCGTTAACGGTGTCGACCTCGTAATCACACAAAAACCGCGCGCCATTTTCAGCGATGAACAGGATCGCCTGCGTCAGATAATCGGCGGTCTCGGCATCGAAAAAGTAGTTATATCCCAGACGCACCCAGCCGGGCCGCATCAGGCTATGCCCCCGCGCAATCGCGCCTTCATAAGCGCGCGAGGTCTGCGCGGAAATGCCCAGCAAATCATGACCATAAGGCCCCGCGCAGGAACATCCCCCCCGCGCCTGAATGCCAAACAGATCGTTGAGCAGCGCCACAACAAATCCGTAATGCAGGCGACGTCCGTTGGCGGTGATATTGAAGGAGAGAACGCCAATACGCTCATGATCAAGCGGGCCCAATACCTCGACGCCCGGTGCCTGCTCCAATTGCTGCAACGCCGCGCTGACAAGGGCGTGTTCGCGTCGTTCGATCTCGGGCGCGCCCACCGCCTGTTTCAGCGCCATCACGGCACCGGCGCGGATATCTCCGATGATCCCGGGCGTGCCCGCCTCTTCGCGCCGCTCAAGATCGCGCACATAGCTGTGGTGATCGGCGGTGACATAGCTGACCGTGCCGCCCCCAGTGACGCCCGGGCGCGCCGTGGTGAACAGCGATTTTTCCGCCACCAGAACCCCCGAGGCCCCCGGCCCGCCGATGAACTTGTGCGAAGAGTAAACGATCGCGTCGATGCGGGCCTGCGGATCATCGCCGTCCAGGTGAAGGCGCATGTTGATATAGGGCGCCGCAGCGGCGAAATCACACACGAACCGCGCGCCATGCTGATGCAAAAGCCGCGCCACGGCACTCAGATCCGTGCGAATACCCGTCACGTTCGAGGCTGCCGAAAACGCCCCGATCTTAAGGCCGGGGCCGGGATGCGCGCCAAGACGCGCGCTCAGATGCTCCAGATCAATTTGACCCGTCGCGGTCAGGCCGATCCGCTCGATCACCGCGCCGGATTCGCGCCATGGCAGATCATTGGAGTGGTGCTCGTAAGGGCCGACAAACACGACCGGAGCCTGCCCAGCACGCACCAGCGCCTCGATGCCCATCCCGCGCACCAGCCGGTCAATCGCCGCCGTCGCGCCAGTGCCGGTGAAGATCACCGCATGCTGCGGCCCTGCCCCAAGCGCCTTGGCGATGATCTGGCGCGCCTCTTCGCGCAGCGCCGTCGTTTCGCGCCCCGTCACCGAGGTCTCGGTGTGGGTGTTGCCATAGAGCGGCAAGACCGTTTGCGCGATGGCCTCTTCGAGAAAGCCAAGCGCGCGCCCCGAGGCGATGAAATCGGCATAGACCAGCGGGCGCGCGCCATAAGGGCCGGGTATCGCGGTGCGCTCGCCGATGACGCTGTCGCGAATGCGCGCGATCAGGGCCTCGGTGCCTAGGTCTGCCGCTGCGCTATGCTTTGAATGTGCCAAACCGGGCGTCATCGCCAGTCTTTCCTCGCATCCTGTTGAGGATACTTTTGGCACAAATTTTCAATATATCGCAATCAGCGACTATAACTTCATTAAAAATAGCAAAATGAATCTATTTCTTTGCAAGCGACTGACAGGTTTTAGAGATATTTTCCCCCAAACCTGCAAGCGCAGGAAATTCGTTTTACGATCGACCACCCGCGCACCCGGCGCAAACAGGCCAAGCTACGATCAATCCAACCTTCCGATCACTGCGTAACGCTTTCACAAAGGCGTTGCAGTCTGCGCGCCGATTGAGGAACCCAGATGATCCCCCAGTCGCGCCCCGCCCAAGGCGAGCATCATGAGCCATTACTGGCGTGTCAGCTTGCTTGCGCTCCCCCTCGCCTCGGCCGGGATGCCGATTTACATCCATGTGCCGAATTTCGCGGTGATCGGGCTGGTGATCGGCGTGGTCATTGGGGCGGGTGCGCCCACGGTGCTTGCGCTGATCTGGCCGGCGCGCGCGGGATATTCCGCCTTTGGCTGGATGGTGGGGCTTGCGATTGCGGGCTTTGTCGGCGCGGCCGCCCTGCCCCAAGGGGCTGCGCTGGGATTTGGCGTGATCTGCGTGGTGTCCGGCTTTGCGCTGGGTGCAGATATGGTGATCCTGTCGGCCCTGTTCGCAAGCAGCCTTGCGCGCGCGGGGTTGCAGGCCGGTCAAGCCTTTGGGATCTGGAGCTTTGCCTCCAAGAGCGCACTGAAGATACTCGCCATCGCGACGGTGATAACGATGCCACGCCCGGTCTTTGCCGCGCCCTCATAACGCCCCCAGTCGCGTCTCTAGCCAAACATCAGATTGGGCAGGAACAGCGTGAGTTGGGGAACGAACAGCAGCAACAAGAGCAGTAAAAAGATAGCCAGAAAGAACGGCAGGGACTCGCGGATATACTCTTCCAGCGGGGTGTCGAGGATGCTGCACACCGTATACATCGCCACCCCAACCGGCGGCGTCATCGAGCCCAGCGTGACGATGGTCATCATCAAGATGCCGAAATGCACCGGGTCCACCCCCGCCTTTTCGATCACGGGCACGAAGATCGGGGTCAGCAGCAACACAAGGATCGTGCTTTCGAAAAACAGGCCCGCAAGAAACAGGCTGATCAGGATCACCGCCACAATGGCGCGCGGGTCCGACAGGTTGGAGAGCAAGGCTTGGGCGATATCTTGAGGCGCTTGCAAAAAGATGATCGCAAACCCGATCATCCCGCTCATCAGAATGATCAGCATGATCAGACCGATATCGGTGATCGCATCGGAAAAGGCAGTGGTGATGCGCGCCAGTGTCAACTCGCGATGGGCAAACCGGCCCACAAGGATCGAATAGACGACCGCAAAGGCGCCGACCTCGGAGGGGGTGAAAATACCGCCCCGGATCGAGACGATCAGCAAGACCGGAAACAACAGTGCCCATTTCGCCTGCCACGCAGCGCGGCCCAGCTCAGAGGGGGTGGGACGGCGGCTGTCGGCCACAACATAGTTGCGCCGCTTGGCCACGATCCACGCCGCGACCATCAAAAAGACCATCATCAACAGCCCCGGCACGATCCCGGCCATGAACAGCCGCCCGATCGAAACCTGCCCGACATAGCCATACAGGATCAACCCGATCGAGGGCGGGATCGTCGCCGTGATCAGTGAAGACAGCGCAATCACGCTTGACGCGTAGCCCTTGGAATAGCCGTGCTTGATCATTTGCGGGCCCAGAATGCGCGCCTCCATCGCCGCATCCGCAACCGCCGAGCCCGACACCCCGCCCATCAGCGTCGACAAGATGATCGAGACCTGCGCCAGCCCGCCCGCCATCCAGGCCACCGCGACATGGGAGAACTTGAACAGCCGCCCCGTGATCCCGCTTTCATTCATCAAATGCCCCGCCAGCACAAAAAACGGCACCGCGAGTAGCGGAAAACTTTGCGAAACGGTGGCGATCTTTTGCACCCCGATGGAGATCGGCATCACATCGGAGGTCAGGAAAAACGTAAACCCCGAGATGCCAATGGCAAAGGCAACCGGCGCGCCCAAAAACAGCAAGACGAAAAAGACGATGGCGATCAGGATCATGGCTTAGATCTCCGGGGTTGAGGGAGCGCCGGTGAACACCCGCGCAGCCCCCGGGCCTCGGTTGCGCCATGCCGAAATCAGATTGCCCGTCATCGCCGCGATCAGCAGCAACGAGCCCGCAGGCACCGCAATCGTCACCCACGCATAAGACAGCCCGGAGTCGCCGAATTTGCGCTGCAGGTTCATCATCGTCAGGCCATAGCCCTCAACCGTGAGGATCAGCAAAAAGACGCAGAACACAACGTATAGCGCGCTTTCCAGCCACAGCCGCGCGCGCTCGGGCAGCAGGCGCACAACGAAATCAACGCCCAGATGCACCCGCTTGCGCATCGCGCGCGCCGCCCCCACGAAACACAGCCAGATGAACAGAAGCTGGGCCAGATCGACCGACCAAATCAACGGATGATCGAAAAAGCGCATCACCGCCGCGACAAAGACAAGAAGCGTGATGATGCTGAGCAAAGCGATGCCAGCCACCAGCTCCGCGCGCTCAAGTATCCGTGCCATATCGCTCTCCTGGGTTGGGGGGGCGCTGCGTAACCGGCGCAGGGCGCACGCAGCGCAGGTTGGCCGCATTGCGGGCGCGCCGGGACGCACCCGCGCCTTGGCCTAGCTGTTTGCCATCGCCTGCAATGTGTCGCGCAGATCGCCATAGCCCAGATCGTCATAGACGGGCGCGGTCGCCTCTTTGAACGGGGTGGTGTCGATATCGCGCACCGAAAGCCCCTTATCCTTCAGCGATTGCTCGATCGAGGCAAGGGAATCGCGTGTTCCGTATGAGGCAATATCGCCCGCCTTGAGCGTCTCATCACGCAGGATCGTCTTGAGATCGGGGGCAAGCGTGTCAAACCACGGCCCCGAGGTGACAATTCCGGTGATCAGATTGATATGGCCGGTCTTGGTGATATGGCTGATCACCTCGTAAAGCTTGGCCCCCTCGATTGCGGGGAACTGCGCTTCGGCCCCGTCGATGACATGGCTGGACAGCGCCGAATAGACCTCGCCCCAAGGCATCGGCGTGGGGGTGGCGCCCATTGCAGCAATCGTCTTGGTCCAAACTGGCGCGCCGGGGGTACGCATACGCACGCCTTTTAGATCGGCGGGCACATTGACCTCTTCTTGGGTAAGCACATGGCGCAGCCCCTGCCACCAGTTGAACGACAGCACTTGCAGTTGCGCGCCATCATGCAGCTTGCCCACCCAATCCTCAAACATCGGCGAGGTGACAACCTTGCGAATGCCGTCATAGCCGGGCGCAAGATAGGGCGCACCCAGCACGCCGAATTCCTTTTGATACAGCGCCAGCCGCCCGCCATCGACGACCACCGCCACCGGAGCCCCGGCGCGCGCCTGTTCCAGCACGTCCTCATCCGGGCCAAGCTGGGAATTGGGGAAAAGCTTGATCGTCAAGCGCCCATCCGAGGCCTTGGCGACATTGGCCTGCAGCGCCTCGAGCCCCTTATAAAGCGGATCGCTGGTGGCCAATGCGGTGTTGATGGACAGCGATTGCTCTGCCGCCATGGCGCGTCCGGCGAAAGACATCGCCCCCGCCGCTGTCGTCGCCGCCGCCACGCCCATCATCCCCTGAAGCGCCTGTCGGCGGTTCATTGCGGTCTTAAACATTTGGTCTCCTCCCATTTGTTTAGTCTGTCTTGGTCGTTATTTGCCCTGCGGTGCCCCACGTTTCTGGGGCCCACCTTGCGGCGCGTCAAAAAAGGCCGGCTTCTCAGCCACAACTTCGGGCAGATCTGTCAGAATGGCGCGCAGGTGATGGCGGATCGCCGCCTCGGCCTGCACCGGGTCGCCCTGCATGATCGCGCTCAACACCACCCCGTGCTGGGCCACCAGCTTCGCCATTGGAAAACGCTGCGTGCTGAGATGGCGCACCCGGTCCATCTGCGATTTGACGCTTTCCACCACCGCCCAGGCGTGGCTTTTGCCCGCCGCCTCGGCCAGCGTCTTGTGAAAGCGCTCATCCAGTTCGATAAAGCCGAGATGGTCCTGCTTGGCGGCGCATTTTTCCTGTGCCGTGATTAAACGCCCCAAAGCACGCCCCAGCGCAGGATCGGGCTTCGCCGCCAAAAGCTTGACGATATCGGCCTCGATTGCCTCGCGCACAAAGCGCGCATCCATCACCTCAGAAACGACGATACGGCGCACGAATGTGCCGCGCTGCGGACGCACCTCCACCAGCCCCTCTTCGGCAAGCTTGATGAAGGCCTCGCGCACCGGTTGGCGGCTGACCTCATAGCTTGCGGCAATCTCAGCTTCGGAAATTCGGGTGCCCGGTTCCAACTCGCCGCGAATGATGCGCTGGCGCAAAAGGCGAAACACCTGCGGTGAGACGGCTGCGGCAAGATCAAGCATGACGCGGGGTAGCTGTGCACTCATGGCGAGCCTCCTCTGGGTGGCAAATTTATACCATACTGCCATACTAGTCAACTACAGCAAAAGCTGCTAAAAAGGCCAAAGTCCCGGACCGAACCACCCGGAAATCCTGCGCGGGAGGACACGATGAGGCAAACATGGCGCTGGTTTGGACCGCACGATTCGGTGTCGCTCAGGGATATGTTGCAAGCCGGTGTTGAGGGCGTGGTCAGCGCGCTGCATCATGTGCCCACCGGCGCGATCTGGACCCCGCAAGAGATCGCGCAGCGCCAAAGCGAGATCGCGCAACTGCCCTCTGGCGCGCCCTCGGGGCTGGCTTGGGAGGTGGTGGAAAGTCTGCCCGTTACGGAAGAAATCAAGCGCCAGGACGGCGATTGGCGCGCCCATATAGCCGCCTATACGCGCAGCCTTGAAAACATCGCGCACGCCGGGATCAAGGTGGTGTGTTACAATTTCATGCCCGTGCTGGACTGGACGCGCACCGATCTGCACTGGCCGCGCCCGGACGGGGCCACCTGCATGCGCTTTGATCTGGTGGCGTTTGCCGCGTTCGATCTGTTTATCCTGCAACGCCCCGGCGCGCGCGACGATTGCCCCGCCGAGATTGCGGATCTGGCCACGGCTCGGTTCGCGCAGATGGATAAGGGCGCGCGCGCAGCCCTTGCGCGCAACGTGGTTTTTGGGCTGCCCGGCGCGGCGCAACAGGTCACGCTCAGCGATGTGCGCCAGCATCTTGCTGCCTATGACGCGATCCCGGCGCAGTGTCTGCGCGCGCATTTCATCGACTTCCTGAGCGAGGTCGTTCCGGTCGCAGAACGCTTGGGTCTACGGCTGTGCTGCCATCCAGACGACCCACCCTTTGATCTGCTGGGCCTGCCCCGGATCATGTCATGCGAGCAAGATTTCACCATGATCACGACAGAGGTGGACAGCCCCGCCAACGGGATCACGCTGTGCACCGGCTCGCTGGGCGCGCGCAGCGACGTCGATCTGACGGGCATGATGGAGCGGCTGGGGCCCAAGGTGCATTTCCTGCATCTGCGCAATGTCAAACGCGAGGGCACGCGCTGGCCCGGCTCATTTTATGAATCGCGCCATCTGGAAGGTGATGTGGATATGGTTGCGGTGATGGATGCGGCCTTGCGCGAAGAGGCGCGGCGCAAAGCCGAGGGGCGCGCGGATTGCTCGATCCCGATGCGCCCCGATCATGGTCAGGATATCCTAGACGATCTAAGCCGTGCCGCCCAACCCGGCTATCCCGCGATCGGGCGGCTCAAGGGACTGGCGGAGTTGCGCGGTATCCTCACGGCGCTGTCACATCCCACGATCCGCGCGCCATCGACCCAATTCTGGCCTTGACGGCATGCGATGACGGGCGCGAAGGTGGGCCGTGCTGGTTCGGACCTGTCGCTCCCGCGCGTTCAGGCCCCACGTTCAGGCCCCGCGTTCACGGGACGTGATCTGGATCAGCGCGCGCAGCCCTGATCAAGGCTAGGCTTGCCCAAGCACTTGGCATCTTTAGCAAAGGAGCCCCTCCATGCGCCCCGTTATGCCCCTCTGCCCCCTGCCCGACCCCGGCACGCCGCGCGTCAGGCTTGCGCCCGCGCGCGTCATGTTCTGCGGGGACTTGCAGTAATGGCACAGAGCACAGACAACACCGCCCACCTTGATCCTTATGAGGCACTTGGGCTGAGCAAAACCGCGACGCAGGCAGAGATCAAGAAAGCCTATCGCAAGCTGGTGCGCACAAGCCATCCCGACATCAACCCCGATGACGCGGGCGCCGAGGCCCGGTTCGTGCAAATCTCAGCGGCCTATGATCTGCTTAAAGACCCCGACACACGGGCGCGCTTTGATGCGGGGGAAATCGACGCTTCGGGGCAGGAAAAACCGCAGCGGCAGTATTATCGCGACTATGCTCAAAACCAACGCTCGACGCGCGATAGCGCAGGGTTTGAGGGCATGGACCCCGACGACATCTTCGCCCAGATGTTTCGCCAGCGCAGCGGCGGCGCGCAGCAAGGCCATGGGTTTTCGGCGCGCGGGCGCGATGTTGGCTACACGCTGGAAGTGCCGTTTCTGGATGCAGCGCGCGGCGGCTCTGCCCATATCAGCCTGCCCGGCGAAGGTCAGATTGATCTGAAAATCCCGGTCGGCTTGCGCGATGGCCAGACGCTGCGTTTGCGAGGCAAGGGCGGTGAGGGCTTTGGCGGTGGCCCGCGTGGGGATGCGCAGGTCAAGATCCACATCCAGCCCCACCCGCTGTTTCGCCGCGAGGACGACACGATCCTTTTGACCCTGCCGATCACCTTGGATGAGGCCATTCTGGGTGCAAAAGTCACGGTGCCTACGATCCACGGCGATGTGGCCCTGACGATCCCGAAAGGGTCAAGCAGCGGCAAGGTGTTGCGCCTGCGCGGGCGCGGTGTTGAGCGCAAGGGTCAGGCGGGCGATCAGCTTGTCGAGCTGCGTATCGTGCTGCCCAAGACGGTGGACGACAAGCTGGCGGCCTGCATTGAGGAATGGGCGAAAACCAACACCGAAAACCCGCGCGAGGCGATGCTGAAAGGAGTGCCGAGATGATGCAGGTATTCACCGTAACCGAGACGATTTCGCGTGTCACCCGGCTGACGCAAACCCGCCTGAGCGCCTATATCGAAGCCGAGGCCGTCACGCCCGCCCCTAGCCCCACTGGCCCGCTGTTTGACACGGGCGATCTGGCGCGGCTGGACCTGCTATGCGAGCTGGATGAACTCTATGACATGGGCCCCGAGGCTTTGGCGGTGCTGATCTCGGTGCTGGACCAGCTACACGCGGCGCGACGGGATCGCTCGGCTTTGCTGGAGGCGATCGGCAAGGAACCCCCCGAGGTGCGCGCCCGGATTGCCGCCACGCTGACGCAGGCGCAAAGTGACCCCGAGGGCGAACAATAGAGCGCCCTTTTGCGCAAACGCGAAAGGTTGGCGTGTTGAACCGGAAAGCGTGGTGATGGCGCCCCTAAGCGCAGTTGAGTGCGTCACATGGAATGTGCATCGCGGGCGCGGTGGCGATGGTCGGGTCGATCCGGGTCGGGTGCTGGATGTTCTGGGTCGCGAGGTCTGCGCCCATCAGCCCCATATCCTTGCGCTGCAAGAGGCCGATGGCGAAACCCCGCCCCATGCCGGTATTTTCGATCTCGCGCGGATCACGGCGCAAACTGGTCTGGTCTATGCCCATGACACCCCCGCCTTGCGCTGGGGCGATCAAAGCCACGGCTTTTTGGGCGCGATCCTGTTCGTGCATCCCTCTTTGCGCATTGTGGGTGCGGATGTGATCGACCTGCCGGGGCATTGTCATCGCGGCGCGGTCTCGTTGGAGCTGCGCAACGGGGCACAACCGCTGCGCATCATCACGGCGCATCTGTCGCTGAGCCAGATTTTGCGCATCGCGCAGATGCGCACCCTGGGCCAATATCTGCGCCGCCGCCCGGTGATGCGCACGATCTTGCTGGGTGATCTGAACGAATGGCGCCCTTGGGGCGGGTTGGCGTTTTCACGCGCGATTATCGGCACCCGGCTGGGGGGGCCGGTGCGGGCGAGCTTTCCCGTCAACCGCCCCTTGCTGCCGCTTGACCGCATCCTGAGCGACCGCCCCGAGCAAATCCGCGATCTGCGCGTGCTGGATGGGCCGGGCATTCGCGCCGCGTCGGATCATCGTCCGCTTGCAGGGCGAGTTCTACTTGACTGAGCGGCGCGGTACCATCCGCGCCATTACCCCATCGCGCAGCCACAGCGCATGAAACAGCGCCGCCCCGATATGCAGGCCAATCAGCACCACCAGCGCCAGACGGGTGATCGCATGGGTGGTTTTCGCGACCGTCTCCAACCCCGGATTGCGGCCCATCAGATCGGGCACCCCAAGCGCGTCGAGCCCTTCAATCGGAAAGCCCCCCGCCATCACACGCAGATAGCCCGACACGACCATCACAAAGACCAGCAGATACAACAGGGCATGGGTGATGCCCGCAATCCGGGCCTGCAAGGGCGCAACCGAAGGCGGCAAGGGCGGCGGCGGATAGCGCAGCCGAAAGCCCAACCGCACCAGCATCAGCAGGCCAATCACCACCCCCGCATTCTTGTGAAACAAGAACAGCGCGTCTTGCAGCCCGCGCGGCAGCCCCTTGACAATCATGATCTGACCCGCCGGGATCATCAGCAAAATCAGCGCCGCGATCAACCAATGCAACAGTCGCGCCGTGGGACGATAGGCAGGGCTGTCGAAAGTATCCTTGGGTGGCATCTTTTTGCTCCTCCCATGAGAATTCGCGACAAAATGCAGCAAGAGGACATAAAGTCATCCCAATCTGACCCGATCACGTTTACTTGACAATCCTAAAGGCGCAATAGCTTCCCTCTCATGACAACTCCCCTGACCTCACCTGATCGCATGACGCGTTTGATGCAGCCCTTGGGCGCGACCTCGCCCTCGGGGGCATGGATGCGGCTGCTTTGGCTGGCGCTGCCGCTAGGCGTGCTTTGCGCCGCTCTGGCTGCGCGTCTGGCGCCGAGCGGGGCAGCGGTGTCGGTAGGGCTGTTTGTGGCGGTGACCGCCCTCGCCGCCGCCCTGATGCGTCGGCGCTATGCCCATCCGCGTCTTGGCCTGTGCAACACGGTGACGCTGACGCGCGCGGCGCTGGCCTGCGCGCTGGTGGCACCTCTGGCGGGGGGCGGTTTTGCGACCACACACAGCGCGATCGACGCGCGCTGGCTGAGTGTGATCATCGCGACAATCGCGCTTGCGATGGATGGGCTGGATGGCTGGTTGGCGCGGCGCAGCGGGCTGTCTTCGGCGTTTGGCGCACGCTTTGACATGGAGGTAGACGCCGCCCTTGGGCTGATCCTGTCGCTGCTGGTGGTGGCCTCTGGCACGCTTGGAATCTGGGTGCTCGCATTGGGCACCATGCGCTACGCCTATGTTTTGGCCGGGCTTTTCCTGCCATGGCTAAACGCCCCCCTCCCCGAGCGGTTTCGCCGCAAGGCGCTCTGCGTGGTGCAGATCGGCGCGTTGATCATGCTCTTGATCCCCGGCCTTGGCGCGCTGGGCGCAACCCTGATCGCAACAAGTGCCACGCTGGCCCTTGCGGGATCTTTTGGCGCTGACATCCTTTGGCTGGCGCGGAGACGGCGGACATGAGCATTGCGCGTCGCGCCGCCTGTCTGCTCGGGGCCGCCTTGATCCTTGATCTCATGCTGGTCTTGCCAAACCAATCGCGCGGCTTGGTTGTGGCAACGGCGTTGCGCCTGCCGCTGGAACTGCCGGTGATCTTGCTGGTTTTGGCAGCGCTACCCCGGGACGCGAGGATCAGCTACGTCCTTCGCGTGGTTTTGGTGGCCGTGTTGGTGGCGTTGGTCGCGCTGAAACTGGCCGATATTGGCACGTTCACAGCCTTTGCCCGCCCCTTCAACCCGGCGGTCGATCTGTTCATGATTGAGGCAGGCACCCGATTTGGCATCAGCACGATTGGCCTGCCCTTGGTGATTTTGGCCGCTCTGGGCGGCGCGCTGGCGCTGGCGGGGCTGATCTGGACGCTGTGGTGGGCTAGCGGGCAGTGGCTTGGCCTTGCGAGCGGGCCCGTTGCGCGCAGCCTGACGGGAGTGGCCGCAGCTTTGGGCGTGCTGGTGATTGGCGCGCAGCAAAGCAATTCTCTGCCGCTACGCCTGCCGTGGTATGCGGGCACGACCCATCTTGCCAGCGCGCATCTGCGCAGCTTCACCCAGACCTTGGCCGATCTCAAACGCTTTCGCGCCGCCGCCGCAAACGATCCCTTCGCCGGGTCGGCAGGGCTGTTTGACCGCCTGCAAGGGCGCGATGTGCTGATCGTGTTTATCGAAAGCTATGGGCGCGCGAGCTTCGACAACCCGCTTTATGCGCCCACCCATGTCGCGACACTTGAAAACGCCGCGCCCAAGCTGGCGCAGGCGGGGCTGGCGATGCGCTCGGGCTGGCTGACCTCGCCCACCGAGGGCGGGCAAAGCTGGCTGGCCCATTCCACCTTGGAATCCGGCCTGACGATTTCGGATCAAACCCGCTATCGCGCGCTACTGGCCAGCCCCCGCCGCACGCTGTTTGATCTTGCCGCCGCCTCGGGGCTGCGCACCGCCGCCGTGATGCCGGGCATCACGCTAAGCTGGCCCGAAGGCCCGATGCAGGGCTTTCAAACCATCCTTGAAGCGGCGGATCTGGGCTATCAGGGTCAGCCGTTCAATTTCGTCACCATGCCCGATCAATATACGCTGTCGGCCTTTGATCGGCTGGTGGCGCGCGAGCCGCAGGCGGGGCCGCTATTTGCGCAGATCGTGCTGCTGTCCTCGCACGCGCCTTGGGTGCCAGTGCCCGAAATGATCGCTTGGGATCAGGTCGGTGACGGGCGCGTCTTTGATCGCTGGGCCCTGTCGGGCGATCCGCCCAAAGTGGTCTGGCGAGACCGCGACAGGGTGCGCGATCAATACCGCCAAGCGATCGATTATTCGCTGCAGGCGATCTTGTCTTACGCCGGGCGGCACGCCAACAAGCCGCCATTAATGGTGGTTCTGGGCGATCATCAGCCCACCCCCTTCGTGGCCCAGATCGACAGCAAAGACGTGCCCGTACATCTGATCGGCCCGCCCGATCTGATTGCGGATTTCGACGCTTGGAGTTGGACGCCGGGGCTGGTGCCCGATGCCCAAACCCCGGTCTGGCCGATGCGCGATTTCCGCGACCGGTTCATCAATGCGCTCACCAGTTTGCCGATCAAGGTGGCGCAATGATCGGGCTCGCCCTGCGTGTGGGGGCTGCGCTGGTGCTGCTGGCGCTGGCCTGGCATTTCGCCAATGGGGACGCAGCGCTAGAGCGCTTGGCGCAGGCCGATTGGCGCTGGCTCGGCGCGGCGGTGTTGGCGGTGAACCTGCAAACGGTGCTCTCGGCGCTGCGCTGGCGTTTGACCGCCAGAGCGTTGGGACAGCGGATTGATCGGGTGCAGGCGGTGGGCGAATATTACCTCGCCCAATTGGTCAATCAAACCGTGCCGGGCGGCGTCTTGGGCGATGCAGGCCGCGCCGTGCGCGCGCGCCATTCGGCCGATCTGCTGCGATCTGGCCAAGCCGTGGTGATTGAACGGCTGGCGGGGCAAATCGCGCTTGCGGCGGTATTGCTGCCAGCACTGGCGCTGACGGGACATGGGCTGTGGGCGCTGGGGCTTTTGGCGCTGGGCCTTGGTCTGGTCGTGGGGACGCGCGCGCTGCCAAGGTTGCGTGCCTTGCTCACGCCCCTGCGCCGCGCCCTTGCGGGGCGGGATGTGCGCAACCGACAAATCGCGCTTGGCTTTGCCATCGTGGTCGCGAACTTGGCGAGCTTTGCCTTTTGCGCCTATGCCAGCGGCACCGCGCTGCCGCTTGCGGCGATCCTCACCTTGGTGCCGCTGATCTTATCGGCGATGTTGGTGCCCCTCAGCATCGCGGGTTGGGGCTGGCGCGAAGGGGCTGCGGCGGCGCTGTTTCCCCTCGCCGGAGCCACCCCCGAGGCCGGTCTCGCCGCCAGCGCGGCGTTTGGCGCGGTCTTGCTGCTGTCCTCTGTGCCGGGCCTGTTCTGGCTGGCATGGCAACACCAAAGGATACGCACCGCTTAAGCCCGAGACGTTGTCGCACAGCACCGTCACCTTATATCGAAACGCAAAGACAGGAAACGACATGACACATCATAGCTTTTCACGGCGCGGATTTCTGGCAGCAGGCGCGGGCGGCGTTTTGGCCGCCACGATGGGCGCACGCCCGGCCCTTGCAGCGACCGACGTCGCCTTGCAACTGTCCTGGCTGCCCTCGGTGCAGTTTGGCGGCAGTTATATCGCGCAATCGCGCGGCTATTGGCGCGATCTGGGTCTGAATGTCGCGCTTAACCCCGGCGGACCAAACGCCCCGGTAGAGCCCCCCGTTGTGGCAGGCAGCGCCTTGATGGGCATTTCGGCCGCTGATTATACCGCCGCCGCTGTGGCCCAAGGCGCGCCCTTTCGCATCATTGCCGTCGCGATGCAGAAAAACCCCTTCGCCATCGCCTCGCTGCCCGCCAAGCCGGTTAATGTGCCCAAGGATCTTGAGGGCAAGAAGATCGGCATGGCGCTGGCCAATACGCCTGTTTTGAAGGCGCTGTGCAGCCTCAACGATGTCGATTTTGACGCGATCGAGATCGTTCCGACGCAATATGACGCCGCCCCCTTGCTGGCCGGTCAGGTCGATTGCCTGCTGTGCTGGGAGACCGATCTGCCCGTGGCGATGATCATGCGCGGGCTCAAACCCATAACGATGCTGATGGCCGATTACGGTTATGCGGTGCAATCGCAAACCTATATCGCGACCGACGATAGCATTGCCAACCGACGCGCTGATCTGATTGCATTGCTGCGCGGCGAAATCCACGGCTGGAGCGACTACCTTGCCGATCCCGCCGCCGCCGCCGCGCTGACGGTGAAAATGTTCCCCGATGCGGGCCTTGATCTGAAAACGCAAGAACTGCAAGCCGCGCGCCAAGTGCCGCTGATGTTTTCACCGGTGACCGAGGCTCATGGCTTTGGCTGGTTCACCGATGACAGCATCGCCGCCAATATCAAGACCTTGGCGCTGCTGGGTCAGGATGTCAGCCCCGATCTTTGGGACCGCTCGCTGCTTGAAGAGATCCATGCCAGCTGAGTCCCCGCCCCCGATCCAGTGTCGCGATCTGTCGCGCAGCTTTGGTCACGGGCCGGCGCGTGTGGACGCGCTTGAGCCGTTCAATCTGAACTTTGCGGCCGGTCAGACCACCGCGATTGTCGGTCCCTCGGGCTGTGGCAAATCCACGTTGCTGCGCCTGATCGCGGGGCTGGATACGCCGAGCACCGGCTCGGTGCGGATCGGTGGCGAAACCCCGTTGCAGATGCGCCAACGTGCTGCCCTGTCGGTGGCGTTTCAGGATGCGGCCTTGTTGCCATGGCGCAGCGTGCGCGGCAATATCGCGCTGGCGCGCAAGCTGGCGCATTTACCCCCCGATCCGGGCGGCGTAGATCGGCTGATCGCGTTGGTCGGTCTGGCCGGATTTGAAGAGCGCCGCCCCGCTGATCTCTCGGGCGGGATGCGCCAACGCGCCGCGATTGCGCGCTGTCTGGCGACCGATCCGCGCCTGTTGCTGCTGGATGAACCCTTTGGCGCGGTCGATGAGTTGACGCGCGCGCGCCTGAACCGCGAGTTGCCCGCGCTGTGGCAGGGGCATGGCGTCACGACCTTGCTGGTGACCCATTCGGTCTCTGAGGCCGTGTTGCTGTCGGACCGCGTCATCGTGCTGTCGCCGCGCCCGGCGCGAGTCGTGGCCGATATCGCGATTGATCTTGCGCGCCCACGAAATCCGGGCGCTGAGGCGGATGCGCTGATCGCCGCTGTGACCGAGGCGCTTGCCCAAAGCGCTCCGCCACGCCCCGAACCCTGCGTGAGCGCGCGATGACAATCGCGCTGCATCCGTTGCGCCAACGCAGCAGCGATCGGCTTTGGTTGGTGCTGGGTGTGCTTGTCGCGCTGCTCATCTGGGAGCTGTTGGCGCGCGCCTTTGCCCATACCTACCTGATCGCGAGCCCGGTCGAAATTGCGCGCTATCTTTGGGCCAATGCCGGGCTGGTTGCGCGTGCGGCGGGTATCACGGGGCTTACGGCTGCGATTGGGTTTGTGTTGGGCAATGCGGTTGCGATTGCGCTGGCTGCACTGGCGGTGCTGGTGCCGGGTCTGGCGCGGATGATCTCGGCGCTCGCCTTGGTGGTGTTTTGTCTGCCGCTGGTGGCGACCGGACCGATCTTGCGCGTCCTTTGGGGGCCCGGTCTGGGACCGCAAATCACGCTCGCGGCGCTGGCGGTGTATTTCACCACCTTTTTGCCGCTGATGGTGGGACTACGCGCGGCCCCGCCCAGCTGGTTTGATCTGGTGCGCAGCTATGGGCGCGGACGGCTGACCGCCCTGATTGAGGTGCGCGCCATGGCCTCGCTGCCCTATCTGTTTGCGGGGCTGCAAATCGCGGCCCCCGCGGCAATCCTTGGCGCAATGTTCGGCGAGTTCACCGGCGCCGAGCGCGGCATGGGCGTGCTGACATTGCGCGCGATGCGCAGCCTTGATGTTGCGGGCACCTGGGCACTGGCGAGCACGGCGGCGACGATTTCGATGCTGGCCTATGCGGGGCTGGGGCGGTTGGGACAAGCGCTCAACACCGGGCCGCCTCCGCTGATCCTTGCGCCGCTTCTTGAAGGTGGACGGCGCAAGGGATGGCGCGTGCTGGCGCATCCGATCCTTGTCGTTCTTGTCCTGATCGCGCTTTGGTGGCTGTCGATGGAGAGCGCCGGGCTCAGCCAATTTTTCGCCAAGCGGCCCGGCGATGTCTGGGCCTTTCTGATCACCGCCCCCGAGGCCGCTGCCCATCGCGCCACGCTTGGCTCGGCGTTGCTGGAAACGCTTGTGTTGGCGCTGCCGGGCTATCTTTTGGGCTTGGCGTTGGGGGTCGGGCTGGCGATGGCGATGGTACTGGCACCGCGGCTGGCGCGCGCCGTGATGCCCATCGCGATTGCCCTGCGCGCCATTCCGATCGTGATCACCGCGCCGCTGATTGTTATCGCCCTTGGGCGCGGCGCAACAGGCACCATTACAATCGTCGCCCTGATGATCTTTTTTCCCAGCCTAATCGCATGTTATCAAGGGCTTGCACGCACGCCGCGCCAAGTGCTGGAGCTGTTTGACAGCTACGCCGCCAGCCCATTGCGGCGCATGGCCAGCGCGCAATTCCCCGCCATGCTCCCTGCCTTTTTCGCCGCTGCGCGCATGGCCGTGCCCGCCGCAATTCTGGCCGCGACAACGGCGGAATGGCTGGCGACAGGGCGCGGGATTGGCGGGTTGATGGCACTTACCGCCTCGACCTCGGGCTACGGAATGCTGTGGAGCGCGGTGGTCGTGCTGGCGGGCGTTGCGGTGGCGGGCTATGTCGGCATTGCGCAGATCGAACGCGCGGTGCTGCGCATTTATGGCGCCGAGCAACTGACGCGCTAAAAGACCAAACTGGAGCCTGACATGACCCCTGCCGCCTTTGCCATTCCCGGTGACATCGCGCAACTGACGGGCGGTTTTTTGTATGAGCGCCACCTTCTCGAGGCGCTGCGCCGTGCCGGGCGCGCGGTGACTCATGTGCAACTGCCCGCCGGGTTTCCCGATGCCAGCGCGGAGGAAGCCGCCGAAGCGCGGGGAATTCTGACCGCCCTGCCCGCACAGACACCGGTGATTTTGGACGGGTTGGTTTTTGGCTCTATCGAGCCCACGACGCTGAAAGCGATGCGCGCGCCGATCATAGCGATGCTGCACCATCCTTTGGGGCTGGAAACGGGGCTATCTGCCGTACGCGCGCGTCATTTGCTGGCGCGCGAGGCCGAAAACCTCACTCTCGCTGCCCATGTCGTCGTGCCGAGCCCGCATACCGCGCAGATCCTGCAAACCGAGTTCGGTGTGGACCCCTCGCGCATCTCCATCGCCTTGCCGGGATTTGAACGCCCTGCTGCAATCGCGACACCGCGCCGCCGCCCGCCACTGATCTTGTCGGTCGGGCTGCTGGCCGCGCGCAAGGGTCATGACGTGCTGTTGCAAGCGCTGGCGCAGATCACCGATCTGGACTGGCAGGCCGAGATCGTGGGCAAGGCGCATGACCCCGCGATTGCATCAGCCCTATCTGCGCAACGCGACGCGCTGGGTCTGGACGAGCGCGTGCGGTTTAGCGGAGTTTTGGCGCGCCCCGATCTGGATCAGCGCTATCG
This sequence comes from uncultured Thioclava sp., assembly GCF_913064665.1. Taxonomy (GTDB): domain Bacteria; phylum Pseudomonadota; class Alphaproteobacteria; order Rhodobacterales; family Rhodobacteraceae; genus Thioclava; species Thioclava arctica. The sequence continues at coordinate 97,884 of NZ_CAJYBT010000007.1, read as the reverse complement.
CGCGGCGCATATCTTCGCGCTCGCCACGCGATATGAGGGCTATGGCATGGTGTTTGGCGAGGCGATGCTGCATGGACTGCCCATCGTCACCTGTCACACCGGCGCGGTTCCCGACACGGTGCCCGAAGGTGCGGGATTGCTGGTGCCAACGGATTCTCCCGAAGCCTTCGCGCAAGCGCTGCGCAGCGTGCTGAGTGACCCGGCCCAACATCGCGCGATGTCACACGCATCCGCAGCCGCCGGGGCGCGCTTGCCCACATGGGACGACACCGCTGCGGTGATGGGGCGCGTGTTGGATACGGTGGGCGCCGAGCATGAAGATCGACGCCCAAGCTATTGATCAGGAAACCGAAACGGCAGGCTCGGCTACAGTCTTGATCTGACACAGTTGCAAAGCCGCCTGCGCCGCTTCGCGCCCCTTTTCCACGAAATGCGCGTGAAAGAAGGCATGGTGTTGCCCCGTGGGTTGGTAGTGATGCGGCGTGAGCGAAACCGACAGCACCGGTACCTCGGTTTTCAACTGCACCTCCATCAAGCCAGTCACCACGGCTTGGGCGACAAATTCATGGCGATAGATGCCGCCATCCACCACCAGCGCCGCCGCAATAATCGCATCATATTTTCCCGAGCGCGCCAGTGTTTGCGCCAGCAGCGGCATCTCGAACGCACCGGGCACGTCAAAAACGTCCACCTCTGCCTTTGGTGCCGTCTCGGCCAGGGTTTCGGTAAATCCGGCAAGCGATTGATCCACGATATCACCATGCCAACGGGCCTTGATGAACGCGAATTTTGGGGATTTTGTCATAGCTCCAGATCCTTTCCAACATGACAAGATCCCAGAGCGTGAGAAACGCCCGGCCAAGGCCGTTCGCTCCCGTTCTCTACCATCCGGACTATACCGTCGGCCCCGGAATTCCACCGGATCTGCTGACCCATCCACCGGATGGCGCTCGCGGGCTTTTACCGCCGGTCGGGAATTGCACCCCGCCCTGAGAACGCCTTTGCGATACCCAAGGCGCGCTGTGCTGTCAAATGTGATTGGGGAGACGCGGGGACAGGCCAAGGCTGCCACCGGTGTCAGACGTCTTTGAGCAGCGATATTACGCGCTGTGTCGCGAGCGCATAGCCCTCGATCCCAAAACCCACGAGCACCCCATCAGCGCGCAGGCTGACATAGGAGTGATGGCGAAACGCCTCGCGCTTGTGCACGTTGGAGATATGGCACTCAAACACCGGCCCCTCAAAGGTGTTGAGCGCATCCAAAATCGCCACCGAGGTATGCGTGTACGCGCCCGGATTGATCACGATGGCGCAGGCGTTTTCGCGCGCGGCGTGGATCTGATCGACGATCTCGCCCTCGTGGTTGGACTGAAACAGCGCAATCTCAAAGCCCGCAGGCGTGGCCACGTCGGTGCAGATGCGCGTGACATCCGCAAGCGTGTCCGAGCCGTAAATCTCGGGTTCGCGCTTGCCCAGCAGGTTCAAATTCGGCCCGTTGAGCACATAGATGGTCTTTGACATAAGGCTTCTCCGCTTGCGCCGCGCCCCAAGGATCAGGCGCGCCTTGCCCACGTCTTTACCCTAACCCAAGGATAAACACAGCAAAAGATGGATCAGCGTGGCGATGGGCGTGAAACTCTGTCGTGGCGCGGGCGCGTGATTTATGATTGGAATTGGGCAAGCAACAGGCGTGCCAAGGCCTGCACAAACGCAACTCAAAGGCGGATCATGAGTAAAAATTCCTATTACGCGCCGACGGGCGGGCTGCCGCCGCAGACGCAAATTTCGACCGATCGCGCGATGTTCACGCAGGCCTATGCGGTCATTCCCAAAGGCACATTCAGCGATATTGTCACCAGCTTTCTGCCGTTCTGGGAAGCGACGCGGTTCTGGGTTCTCTCGCGCCCTCTTTCGGGGTTTGCCGAGACCTTCTCGCAATACATTGCCGAAGTGCAGCCGGGTGGTGGCTCGGATCGGCCTGAAACCGATGCGTCTGCCGAGGCGGTGCTGTTTGTCGTCTCGGGCGAGATCACGCTGACCATCGCAGGCAAGCCGCATGTGATGGGTCCGGGGGGCTATGCCTATTTGCCGCCGGGGTGTGAATGGACCTTGCACAACCGCGCCAGCGAACCCGCGCGCTTCCACTGGATCCGCAAGGCCTATGAGGTCGTCGAGGGGTTGGATGTGCCCGAGGCTTTCGTGACCAACGAAAACGACGTGCCCCCGACCCCGATGCCGGGAACCGAGGGCGCATGGGCCACCTCGCGCTTTGTCGATATGGCCGATATGCGCCATGACATGCATGTCACCATCGTCACCTTGCAGCCGGGTGCGGTGATCCCGTTTGCGGAAACCCATGTGATGGAGCATGGGCTTTATGTGCTTGAGGGCAAAGGGGTTTATCGGCTTAATCAGGATTGGGTCGAGGTCGAAGCAGGCGATTACATGTGGCTGCGCGCGTTCTGCCCGCAGGCGTGTTATGCGGGCGGACCGGGACCGTTTCGCTATCTGCTTTATAAGGACGTGAACCGGCATATGCGCTTTTCAGGTGGGTTTGCGCGCTAGGGCCTCTTAGTCGGGAACGGTTTCGATCACATAAGGGGTGGCCAGCCAGTGTTCCTCAAGGTTGGCCCCCGCCCCGATCCGGTCGATCACGGCGTAAAGCCCCGGAGCCTCAAACGGCGCGAGCACGCCATGCCAGACGCCGCGATGCAGGTTCACGGCTTGCCCCGGCTGCGTCAGGAAGGCCCTGATATTGCTGGGCGCGCCGTCCTTGTCCTCGGCCACGATCACCAGAAACCGGGTTTGCGTCATCGGGATAAACGCCTGACTGCCCGCGGGGTGACGTTCAAGCAGATCGACGACATAGGGCAGATGGCGGGCCTTGGCGTCAAACAGGCTGATCCCGGCATGCCCGTCTGAGAAATCGAGGCTCGCACGGTCGTGATAGCGCCCGCACATCCCGGCATTGATGATCTTGTCGGGCGCGCCGCTGATCTCGATCACGTCACCAAACAGCGCGAAATCTTTGCTATTCAAAGGACTTACATCAAGAAGTTGAGACATTTCGAGGATCCTTTTTGTCGCCCTTTGATGAGGTGTCAGTCTGATCGGAGCGTTCCGCCGTCTTGGTTTCACACGCATCCCATGATCGTGCAAGCGCGCCAAACTTGCCAGTAGCCCGCCTGCCCCTTGCCCCTGCGGCGGGTGCGGCCTAATTTGCGCCCAAACGACAAGCCCGGAGACCCCATGAGCCAGAAACGCAGCATTTTCGAGGAGGTCGGCGCGCAAGATGCCTCGACACGCAGCGAACCCAAGGGCGGGATGATCGACGCCAAACCCAAGGGTGCGCGCCGCGCGATCCGCGTCTGGCTGTTCATCATGTTCGCGCTGGTGGTGGCGATGATCGGCGTGGGCGGGGCGACGCGACTGACCGATAGCGGGCTGTCGATCACGCAATGGAAGCCGATCTCGGGGGCGATCCCGCCGATGCATCTGGCCGATTGGCAGGCGGAATTCACCAATTACAAGCAAAGCCCACAGTTCCAATACATGAACCCCGATATGACCCTGTCGCAGTTCAAGGGCATTTTCTGGTGGGAATGGGGGCATCGTCAGCTTGGGCGGATCATTGGCCTCGTCTGGTTTGCGGGCTTCATGTTCTTCTGGCTGACCAAGAAAATCCCGCAAGGCTGGTGGGGGCGGCTGTTCAGTCTTGGGATATTGGGCGGTATGCAGGGTGCGATTGGCTGGTGGATGGTGTCGTCGGGGCTGGTCGGACGGATGACCTCGGTGGCGTCCTATCGGCTGGCGACGCATCTGGGGCTCGCTTTTATCATCCTTGGCCTGATCGCGTGGTTCGCCTTTCAACTTGGGCGACCCCAAGCGCAACTGCTGCAAGCACGCCGCCTTGCCGAGCCGCGTTTAACGGGGCTTGGCACGGTGCTGATCGTGCTGGTCTTCCTCCAGATCATTCTGGGCGCGCTGACTGCGGGCATCGACGCCGGGCTGGCCTTTCCGACATGGCCCTCGATGAATGGCGAGTTCCTACCCTCGGAAAGTTTTGACTACACGCCGCTTTGGACGAATTTCTTTGAAAACCCCGCGCTGGTGCAATTCAACCACCGCATGATGGGCTATCTGGTCGTTCTGCTGGGCCTGTTCGCGGCATGGCGCGCGCGCAGCTCGGCCCATGTAGCCACGCGTCAGGCATTCGCGCTGATGGCGGCGATGATCGTGTTCCAGATGGTGTTGGGGATATCCACAGCGCTGGAACTGGTGCATTACTGGTGGCTGGGCCTGATCCATCAATTGGGCGCCGTTGTTACTTGGGTGCTGGTGATCCGCGCACGTCATAACGCGCGCTTCCCCCTCATCCGATCCATTCGGGAGGGACGAGCATGAGCGCGTTTGACGAACTCGCCGCGCATCAGCGCGAAACCGAGGCGCTAGGCAATATTTCGGGGCTTTTGGGCTGGGACCAAGAGGTGATGATGCCGCGCGGTGCGAGCGATCAGCGCGCCGAGGAAATGGCCGCGATTGAGAGCGTGCTGCACGCCCGGCGCACCGATCCGCGTATCGAGGACTGGCTGGTGCGCGCTGAGGCGACGGATGCAGCCCAATCCCGCATGCTTGATCTGATCGCGCGCAGTTACAATCGCTCTACCCGTATCCCTGCGCGGCTGGCGACGGAACTGGCCCGCCTCACCTCGCTGAGCCAAGGGATCTGGGCGCAAGCGCGCGCGGATGAAGATGCCAGCGCCTTCCTGCCCACGCTCGACGAGGTCGTGCGGCTGAAACGAGAAGAAGCGGCCTGTGTCTCAGATGGCGATCTGTATGACGCACTACTGGATGATTACGAACCCGGTGCAAGCGCCAAAGAACTGGGCGCGATGTTTGACCGGATGCGCGCCCCGCTGGTGGCATTGCGCGATCGGGTGCTCGGCTCTGAGGTCTCACCGCAGCCGCTGAACATGGTCTTCCCCGAAAACGCCCAGCTTCGCTTGGCGCGCATTTGCGCCAGCGCTTTTGGCTATGACTGGACGCGCGGACGGCTTGATATGTCGGTGCATCCGTTCTCATCTGGCGGAGGCGATGACGCGCGCATCACCACGCGAATTTCCGAAAGCGAGCCCTTCGGAAATATCTACTCCACGATCCACGAAACCGGCCACGCCACCTATGAACAGGCGATCGACCCGGCCTATCGCTTCACCCCGCTTGGGCATGGCGTGTCGATGGGCGTGCATGAAAGTCAGTCGCGCATTTGCGAGAACCAGTTGGGTCGCTCGAGCCCGTTCACCGGCTGGCTGTATACCCGCATGATTGAGGCGTTTGGCGATCTGGGTCTGGCGGGTCCCGAGGCGTTCCATGCGCTCGTGAACCGCGTCGAGATGGGTTTCATCCGCACCGAAAGCGATGAGCTGAACTACAACCTGCATATCATGCTGCGCTTCGATCTTGAGCGCGACCTGATCGCGGGCAAATTTGAAGTCGCCGATCTCGAAGAGGCGTGGAATACCCGCTTCAAGCACGATTTTGGCGTGAGCGTCGCCAAGCCTTCGCAAGGGTTTTTGCAAGATGTGCATTGGTCGCTGGGTCTGTTTGGCTATTTTCCGACCTATGCGTTGGGCAATGTCTATGCGGGCTGTCTCGATCAGGCAATGCGCGCCGCGGTGCCCGATCTCGATGCTGGGTTGGCCAAGGGCGATGCCAGCGCGGCCAAAGGGTGGCTGGATCAGAACCTGCGCCAATTCGGCGGGTTGCGCCCGCCGCGTGACACCATCGAGCACGCCTGCGGTTTTGCGCCCAATGAAAAACCCCTGCTCGACTATCTGAGCCAGAAATTCGAAGCTATCTATCGGCTTTGAGTTTAACCGCGAAAGGGACGCGACCCAGCGTCACACTAGGGAAATGCGGTGATCGTTGTTAAATTGGTGGCTCAGGCGATAAGGAGCCAGCATGACCCGTCACCAACTCGATCACTCTGCACAAGAACATATCGCCGACGGGGTCGTGCATGTTCTGGGCGTCGCTTTTGCCGTGGCCGGGGTCAGCGCGCTGATCGTCTGGGCGTCGCTCAGCATTCCGACAGGGCGCATCTGGCCTTTGACGGTCTACAGCCTTGGTCTGATCGCTTCCTTCTCGCTCTCGGCTGCGTATAATCTGACGCTACACGCGCCGACTCGTCGGATCTTGCGCCGACTGGATCACGCCGCGATTTATCTATTGATTGCCGCGACTTACACACCGATGGCGTTGATCGGAATGGGTGGAATTTCGGGCTGGATGCTGACCGGGGCAGTTTGGCTTTTGGCCACGATTGGCATGGTGATGAAGCTGGGCTTCTTTCACCGCTCCGAGCGCTCGGGTTTTATCCTGTATCTCGCGATGGGCTGGCTGGGTGTGCTGGCGGCTTGGCCCCTGTTCAGCGCGCTATCGGTGACCGCGCTGGTGCTGGTGGTGATCGGCGGGCTGACCTACACGCTGGGCACGATATTTTATCAAATCGACCGCATCCCGTTTTCGCGCGCGATCTGGCACAGCCATGTGCTGGCCGCCGCGGCCACCCATTACGCGGCAGTGATCGTAATCACCAGCGGCGCGGTCTGATCACAGCGGATCGATATCGCCTGCCGCGCGCTGAGCGTGGAAATCCGTCACAAACGCGGACAGTGTCCCTGCCGCAATCGCGTCTCGCAAACCCTGCATAAGCTCTTGATAGTAATGCAGGTTGTGCCAGGTCAGCAGCATGCCCGAAATCATCTCTTGCGAGCGAAACACATGGTGCAGATAGGCGCGTGAATAATTGGAACAGGCCGGACAGGTGCACGCCTCATCCAAGGGGCGCGGGTCATCGGCGTGACGGGCATTCTTGATATTTACCTGCCCATGACGCGTCCAAGCCTGGCCGGTGCGCCCCGAGCGTGAGGGCAGCACACAATCCATCATATCGATGCCGCGCTCCACCGCCCCCACGATGTCATCGGGCTTGCCCACGCCCATCAGATAGCGCGGTTTATCGGCGGGCAGCATGGCGGGCGCGTAATCGAGCACGCCAAACATCGCCTCTTGTCCCTCACCCACGGCCAGACCGCCGACCGCATAGCCTTCAAAGCCAATTTCCGTGAGTTTCTGGGCACTTTCAGCGCGAAGTTCACGTGTCACGCCACCTTGCTGAATGCCAAATAGCGCATATCCGGGCCGATCGCCAAACGCCTCACGGCTGCGCAGCGCCCACCGCATCGACAGCCGCATCGACTTGGCGACCTCGTCGTCGGTGGCAGGCAGAGCGGGGCATTCATCAAACGCCATCACGATATCCGAGCCCAGCAATTTCTGGATTTCCATGCTGCGCTCGGGCGTCAGCATATGTTTCGAGCCATCGATATGCGAGGCGAACCGTACCCCCTCCTCGGTCAGCTTGCGCAAGGACGCGAGGCTCATCACCTGAAAGCCGCCCGAATCCGTCAGGATCGGCTTGTTCCAGTTCATAAATTTATGCAGCCCGCCGAGGCGCGCGATCCGTTCAGCGGTGGGGCGCAGCATCAGGTGGTAGGTGTTACCCAGCAGAATGTCGGCCCCCGTTGCGGCCACCGATTCCGGCATCATCGCCTTGACCGTCGCCGCCGTGCCCACGGGCATAAAGGCGGGCGTGCGAATCTCGCCACGCGGCGTGGAAATCACGCCGGTGCGCGCAGCCCCGTCGGTGGCGTTAAGGGTGAAGCTGAATTTCGACATCTGGGCGCTCCTGCGGATCAGGGCGCGGGTGTAACGCGGATGGCGGCGGATGGGAAGACGGGCTCAGGCCAACAAGCGCCAGAAGAAAACCGCGCTCATCGTGAAACCCACCAGCGCAATCAGCGCGCGCACGACCGACCGGGGCAGCTTGCGCGCAATCGGCGCACCGGCATAGCCCCCCACCGTCGAGGCCAGCATCATCGCGACCGCGTAATGCCATTGCACCAAACCGCCCGCCGCAAACACGGCCACCGAAATCGCTGACAGCGCAAAGGAGAGCCCATTTTTTAGCCCATTCATCTCGTGCAGATCGACCATCCCCCACAGCGCGAACAGCGCCAGCAGAACGATCCCCAGCCCGCCATTGAAATAGCCGCCATAGATGCTAACCAGCAGCAGCCCGACCGAGCCAAACGGCGTCACCGCCCGGCTATTGCGCGCCGCCCAGCCCCGAATCTGATCGCCAAACAGAAAGGCCAGCGTGGCGGCCAGCAGCAGGAAGGGCACGACCAGCGAAAACGCTTTGTTGGACGAGACCAGCAACAAGAGCGAGCCGATCAACCCGCCCGCGAATGTCACCGCCAGCAGCTTGAGCATCCGCGTCTTGTCAAAGCGCGCCAGCTCGGCGCGAAAGCCAAGGGCACCGCCAAGATAGCCGGGAAACACCGCGACGGCGCTTGTCGCATTCGCCATCACCGGCGGCAGGCCGATAAAAACCAGCGCGGGGAAGGTCAGAAACGTGCCGCCCCCGGCAATCGTGTTAAGAACGCCCGCGCAAAAGGCCGCGATCACGATCAGCAAAATATCCATGTCTTCCCCCCGCGCCCGGTTCGCGCGCCTGCTCAGCTTTCGGCCTTCTTCTCCCAGCGCCCCGACTCTTCGCTCCAATATGCGGCCTTTGCGCCCGCCCCAGTCAAGGCGCGCCATTGCCCGCGCGCCACGTTCAGCGCCTGCGTGTCATTGCCGTCAAACAGGATCCAAACGCGTTTATGGGTCTCGGTCTCGGTGGCGCTGATCTCGGCCCCATCCAGCGCCATCAGCGCATCGCGCGCATCTCCCGCAGGCGCGGTGGTCAGCAAAAGCGGCTGCAACCCGTCATGCGGCCCGCCCGCCAGACCATGGGGCAAAAAGCTGGCTTCTCCCATCTGCCAAAGCCGCAGATCAAGCTGGTCGAGCCGCGCAAGGTCACGCCCGCGCAGCTCGATCTTCCAGCCCTGTTCAATCGCGCGGGTGGCGAGATTGCTCACCACCTGCTCAGGCGCCGAATGCGTCAGATGATAGAAATTGACCTGCCCCATCCTAGCCTTCGAATTTGTCGCGGATCAGCCGATCCAGCGTCATCACGCCCCAACCGGTCGCGCCTTTGGGGGCCAGATCGGTCGCTGCCGGGGGCAGCGCCACGCCCGCGATGTCGATATGGCACCACGGCACCTCATCCTTGACAAACCGCTTGAGGAACGCCGCCGCCGTGATCGAGCCCGCAGGCCGCCCGCCGGTGTTTTTCACATCGGCCAGACGCGATTTGATCAGCTTGTCATAGGCGGGTTGCAGCGGCAGGTGCCAAGCACCTTCGCCCTCGGCATTTGCTGCTTTAAGAATGTCGCCTACGAACTTGTCATCATTGGCAAAAAGACCTGCGTTCTCGTGGCCCAATGCGACAATCACAGCGCCGGTCAGCGTGGCGAGATTGACCATTGCGCAGGGCTTGAAACGCTCTTGCGCATACCACAGCACATCGGCCAGAACGAGACGGCCTTCGGCATCGGTATTGATCACTTCAATCGTGTCGCCCTTCATGGATTTCACGACGTCACCGGGGCGTTGGGCTTTGCCATCGGGCATGTTTTCGACCAACCCGACGAGGCCCACGACATTGGCCTTGGCCTTGCGCAGCGCCAGCGTGCGCATCACGCCCGACACAACGCCCGCGCCGCCCATATCCATCGTCATCTCTTCCATGCCCGCGCCGGGCTTGAGGCTGATGCCGCCCGTATCAAACACCACGCCCTTGCCCACCAGCGCGAAAGGGGCCTCATCACCGCCGCCATTCCATTGCATCACAACGACTTTCGAGGGGCTTTCCGAACCTTGACCGACACCCAGAAGCGCGCCCATGCCCAGCTCTTTCAGCTGTTCTTCCTCAAGGATCTCGACCTGCAGGCCCAGCTCGTGCATCGCGGCGAGGCGCGCGGCGAAGTCGTCAGTCGTCAGGATATTGGCGGGTTCATTGACCAGATCGCGGGTGAAGAACACGCCCTCGGCCAAGGCGGCATGGGGCGCGGCCTGTGCGGCGAGTTCCTCGGGGTTTGTCGACATGACGGTGACAGGGCCGAAAGCGCTATTTCCCGAGGTGTGATAGTTGAACTGATAGGCGCGCAGCGCCAGGCCAAAGGCGACATCGGCGGCCCGGTTCACACCCTCGGCCAGCACAATCGCGCCACGCTCGCCCAGCTTGGCCCCCACGGCCCCGCCCGCTTTGCGCGCCTGCGCCTGATCGGCGCGCCGCTCGAGACGCAGGATTTGCACCGCCTCGGCTGCCAGCCCCACCGGATAGCCCAAATCCATCGACTCGCCCGCCCCCAGCTTGGCGAAGCTGTCAGATTCCACCGCACGGCGCAGCGCGCCCTTCATTGCGCGATCCAGCTTGCGCCCGGTCGGGCCCAGCTTGCCTTCTTCGCCCACGCAAAGCGCGATCCGCCCCGCAAAGGCACTGAGCGCATCAAGGTCGATCTCTTTGAAAGCAATGGCAACGGGTTGGGTCATAAAGGTCTCCGAATTTCGCCCGCGCGCGACGCCTAGGCGCACCATGCTACAGGCGGGGGGGTGGCAATGTGATCTTGCGCGACCCTAGACCGACGCCCGGAAAATGAAAAGCGCCCCAACTGGCACCTTTCTTTGACCCGCGCGACAGGCTAGAGAGAGCAAAACCTCCCGGAGGATGGTAGGGCATTTGACGCAACTGGACCGATATCTGTTGTCCAAATTGATGGCGCTGTTCGGGTTCTTTGCACTCGTTCTGGTCTCTGTTTATTGGGTCAACCGGGCTGTGCTGATGTTTGACAGCCTGATTTCGGATGGGCAAACGGCGGTGGTGGTGCTGGAATTCACCGCGCTGACGCTGCCTTACGTGATCCGGATCGTGTTGCCGGTCGCGGCCTTTGCGGCCACGATCTATGCGGTCAATCGGCTGGATCAGGATAGCGAATTGGTGGTGATGCGCGCCACCGGGGCATCCAATTGGCGCCTTGCACGCCCGGTTGTGGTGTTTGGGCTGATTGCCTCGATCATGATGGCGATCTTGATCAACGTGCTGGTGCCCGCCGCAAAGCAGCGCCTTACCGAGCGCCGTCAGGAAGTCGCGCAAAACGTCACCGCTCAATTTCTGCGCGAGGGCAGTTTTCAGCACCCCGTCAAAGGCGTGACAATCTACATTCGCAAGATTTCGGAACTGGGAGAGTTGGAAGACCTGTTTCTGGCAGATCGACGCGATCCAGCCCGAGCGACAATCTACAGCGCCGACAAGGCGCTGATCGTGCGCTCTGACAGCGGGCCGAAACTTGTGATGCTGAACGGTATGGCACAAACGCTCCAGCAGCCCGGCGATCGTTTGGCAATCACCCGATTTGCGAATTTCACCTACGATATCGGGACTTTGTTCAACGTGAGCAGTAATAGCAAACGGTCGCTGGATGAGATCGGGACACTGACGCTGCTGCGAGGGGGCGCGCAACTCGCCGCGCAGAGTGACGCCAGCCCGCAGCAGATTCGTCTTGAGTTGAACCGCCGCATCAGCCAGCCGCTATTGGCCCCCATCGCCGCGCTGATCGGCTTTGCCGCGCTGATGATCGGGACGTTTTCGCGCTTTGGCATGTGGCGCCAGATCACGCTCGCGATCTTTGGCCTGATCGTGGTGCAAGCGCTGCAAAACGGCGTCGAAAGCGCGTCATCCTCTGATCCCGGGCTTTGGCCACTGTTATATCTGCCCGCATTGGGGGGCGGACTGATCGCGGTTGCGATGTTGTGGTGGTCCGGCAGGCCTTGGCGGATCCGCGCGACTGCTACTCTGCAAGAGGGTGGCTCATGACCCTAGCGCTGTATCTGGCAAGGCGGTTTTCGCGCGCGTTTCTCATTGTAGGGGCTAGTTTCTGGGGCATATTGTTCCTGATCGATATCGTCGAACAGGTGCGTCGTTTTTCTGACGCGCAGATGGGACTTGGACGTTTGGCGCTGATTTCGGCGCTCCATACCCCGGCCACGATGTATAATATTCTGCCCCTGATCGTGATGCTTTCAGCGGTCGCATTGTTCATCGGCTTGGCGCGCTCATCGGAACTGGTGGTGATCCGGGCGTCGGGGCGTTCGGCGTTGCGGATGTTGGCCGCGCCGCTGATTGTCGCAATGCTGCTTGGGGTCGCCGCCCTGTTCATCGGCAATCCTTTGGTCAGCGCGACAACGAAGCGCTATGAATCAATGGTGGAGCATTATCAGGCCAAAGAGGGCGAGGCCGTCTCGATCGGGCGTGAAGGCGTCTGGATGCGTCAAAGCGCAGGGCTCAGCAACGATGGCAAGGCGCTTGCGCAGGCGGTGATTCACGCCACGCGTGCCAATGCGAATGCAACGACGCTGTTCAATGTCACCTTTCTGATCTTTGAAGCCCCGCGCGGCCCGGTCCGGCGGATCGACGCCGCCAAGGCCGTGCTGGAACCCGGACATTGGCTGCTGGAAGACGTCAAAGATTGGCCACTGGGCAGTTCGACCAACCCCGAACGCGATGCCACGCGCCAAGCCAGCCTGACCCTGCCCTCGGACCTGACGGTGGAACGCATTCGCGACAGTTTCGGCAAACCCTCGGCTGTGCCGATCTGGCAGTTGCCCAGCTTTATCGCCGCCCTTGAAAACGCCGGATTCTCGGCGCGCCGTCATCAGGTCTGGTTCCAGATGGAACTGGCGCTGCCGCTGATGTTGGTGGGAATGGTACTGATTGCGGCCAGCTTTACGATGGACCATATTCGCTTTGGCGGGACGGGTGCCAAGGTGCTGATGGCGCTGGCGGCCGGGTTGGGGTTGTTTTTCTTGCGCAATATTGCGCAGGTTCTGGGAGATAATGGGCAGATTCCCGTCACCCTCGCGGCGTGGGCGCCCCCGGTGATCGGACTGATGTTACCTTTAGCGCTGGTGTTGCACCGGGAGGATGGATGATGGGGTCGCGCGATCTGAAAGCGGCGCTGGGGGCGGTGGTGCTGGGCGCGCTGACGCTTGCCAGCCCGGTAGCGGCCCAAACCGCCAGCCCAGAGGCCGCGCTCAGCCCAGCCGATGCAACAGCGATTCCCGCTTCCGATGAGTTGGCCACGCTGCTCGCCGATCGGGTGCAGATCGAGGGTAAAAACCGTCTCATCGCACAGGGCCATGTCGAGATGTATTACCGCTCGAACCGGCTAACGGCGTCGAGCGTGATCTATGATCAAGCGCAGGACAAGCTGTTCATCGAAGGCCCGATCCGTCTGGAGCAACCGGGCCAGACGGGCAGCGTGATCCTCGCCTCTCAGGCCGAACTGTCGCCCGATTTGCGCAACGGCATCTTGCTGAGTGCGCGCATGGTGATGGCGCGTGAATTGCAGCTTGCCGCCGCCTCGATCGAACGCAAGAACGGGCGCTACACCGTGCTCAACCGGGTCGTGACCTCGTCCTGCCGGGTGTGCGTCGCCGATCCCACCCCGCTTTGGGAAATTCGCGCCCGCAAGGTTGTGCATGATTCACAAACCCGTCAAATCGTCTTTTACGACGCGCAGTTTCGTGCAGGCGGCGTGCCTATCGCCTATCTGCCGCGCCTGCGTATGCCCGCCCCGGGCGTCAAACGGATGTCTGGTTTTTTGCGCCCGTCGTTTCGCACCACCTCAAGTTTGGGCGCAGGGATCAAGGTGCCGTATTTCTTTGCGCTTGGTCCCTCGCGCGATCTGACGGTAACCCCTTATGTCTCGGCGGCGCGCACGGAAACGCTGGGGTTGCGCTATCGCGAAGCCTATAATTGGGGCACACTGGAACTGAACGGCGCGGTGTCTAAGGATGACATCATCCCGGGCGCGACGCGGGGCTATCTGTTTGGTGATCTAAGCGCTCGCCTGCCAGATGATTTCAAACTCGGCGCTCAGCTGCGCTTGGTGTCAGATGATAGTTATCTGCTCAATTATGGCGTCACCAGCGATGACCGGCTGTGGTCGGGCGTGACATTGGAACGGGTGCGCGCGGGTGAGATGATCACCGCGCGGTTTGGCAACACTCGTTCGATTCGCGATGGGGAAAGCAACTCGACCGAGCCGATGCTGTCAGGCACCGCGCAATGGGTGCGCAGCTTTAGCCCGCAGGCTTTGGGCGGGCTGGCAACGGTGCGCTTTTCCACACTGGCCGCGCGGCGCGCCTCAACGTCCAGCATTGATGGCACCGACGCCGATCTTGTGCCAGATGGCCGCGACATGCTGCGCGGCTCGGTCTCGGCCAATTGGCAGCGCAACTGGCTGCTTGGCGGCGGGCTTCTTGGTAAGATTGAGGCACAATATAGCGGCGATCTTATCGAGACCCAGTCCGATCCCGCCTATCCCAAGATGATTTTGCGCGGCCAGCCAACTTTGGCCACCGAACTGCGCTGGCCTTGGGTGAAATCGAGCACCCGCGCGGCATATGTCATTGAACCGATTGCGCAAATCGCCTGGGCCCCGAACACGCTCAAAGCCTCGCCCAATGAAGACAGCCTGTTGCCGGAATTTGACGAGGGCAATCTTTTCTCGCTCACCCGCTACCCTGGAGAGGACGCCCGCGAAACCGGATTGCGCGCCAATCTTGGTGTCAGCTGGACGCGCTATGACGCCTCGGGCTGGTCGCTGGGCGTCACGGCCGGGCGCATTTTCCGCCAGCAGGATCTGGGCGCATTCGCAGGAATCTCGTCGCTGGCGGGGATCCGGTCCGATTGGCTGGTTTCCACCCAACTGAGCACGGCAAATGGGCTGATCTTTTCAAACCGGATGCTCTTTAACGATAATTTTTCGGTGTCGCGCGATGAGCTGCACGTGGCGTGGTCGCGAGAGCGCTATCACGTCACGGCGGGCTATCTTTGGCTGGATGCAAATTCTGACACCACGCTCACCACCGACCTGTCCGAGCTGACATTGGATACTGGCTATGACTGGGGCAACGGCTGGTCGGGCACCTTTGCGACCCGCTATGATCTGACCGCCAAGCAAGCGGCACGCGCGAATCTGGGGCTTCAGTATGTCAACGAATGTGTTTTGGTTGATCTTTCCCTCTCGCGCCGCTTCACTTCCTCTACTAGTGTAACCCCCGAGACGGATTTCGGCCTGTCGGTGCAACTTGTGGGCTTTGGCTCGACGCAAGGCAGCGCAGTGCGCCGCATGTGCGCGCGCTAGATCGCAGACCGAAGGCCGAATACGACGCGAATAAACGGATACAGGCACGCCATGACGATGATGACCCGACTGCTCCCCCTTCTGACCCTCGCGGTGACTCTGGTGTTTGGCGCTCTGCCCGGCTTGGCACAATCGAGCGGCAGTTTTTCCCCTGTGATCACCGTGAACGGCTCTGGCATTACCGCGTATGAAATCAATCAGCGCCTGCGCTTCATGCAGTTGCTGAACGCCGCAGGCACTACACCCAAAGACGCCGAAGAGGCTTTGATCCAAGACCGGCTGCGGATTTCGGCGTCCCATCAGGTCGGGCTGAAGCTGGATGAGGCAGGGCTTGAAAAGGGCATGGCCGAATTCGCCGGGCGCGCCAATCTGACCAACGAAAAATTCCTTGAGGCCCTAAAGCAAAACGGCGTCGATCCCGCGACCTTCCGCGATTTCGTGCGCGCAGGCATGCTGTGGCGCGAACTGGTGCGAGCGCGCTTCGGCGCCAAGGTATTCATCAACGACGCCGCCATCGACCGCGCGATGATGCAGGAATCGCAAGTGGGAAAAGGCGTAAAAGTCCTGATTTCCGAGGCGATCATTCCGGCACCGCCCGGCAATGAGCGCAACGCGATGGGACAAGCCCGGCAGTTGTCAGCAACGAAAGGCGAGGCCGCGTTTGCAGCCCTTGCCCGGAAATACTCAGCCACCGCCTCGCGCAATCGTGGCGGGCGGCTTGACTGGATGCCGATCGAAAACCTGCCCGTGCAGCTGCGCGCAGCAGTCCTTGCGCTCAAGCCGGGCACCGCGACAGCGCCGATCACGCTGAAGGGCGCTGTGGCCGTATTCATGCTGCGCGCCATCGGCGATGGCAGCGCGCCCAGCGGGCCACAATCGCTCAGCTACATGACCTTCAATCTTGGTGCAACGGGCAGCGAACAGGCGGCGAAACTCGCCGGTCGGGTCGCGACCGATGCGCGCCGCTGCAACGAGCTTTACACCATCGCCAAAGGCCTTCCTGCCAGCGCGCTGACCGCTCATGACGGGGTAACACAAGCACAGGTGCCCACCGATATCGGCCTGACACTGGCCCATCTGGATATTGGCGAAACCGAGGTGCTCTCGCGCGGCGGTTCGGACACATTGGTGATGCTGTGCAATCGCGAAAGCGTGCCCGGCAAGGACGAGGTCGCCCCGACGCGCGATCAGGTGCGCGCGCAGTTGGAAAACAACGCGCTCGCCTCCTATGCCGAGGGCTATCTGGCCGATCTTGAGGCCGATGCGGTGATCGTGCGCAAATGAGTGCGCCCGCCCTTGACCGCCCGGTGATCCTGAGCTGCGGAGACCCCTCGGGCATCGGCCCCGAACTGGCCGCCCGCGCTTGGGAGCATTTCGGTGCCCGTCTGCCCTTCGTATGGATCGGCGACCCTGCGCATCTGCCGCGCGGCACCAAAATCCGCGAGATCAGCCAGCCAAGCGAGGCGATCACCCATGCCAGCGCTGGCCTGCCGGTGCTGCCCCACCCGTTTCCCGCCGCCGCCGAGCCCGGCAAACCCGACCCGGCCAATGCGCGCGCGGTGATCGATGTGATCGCACGCGGCGTCGATTTGGTGATGCGTGGGCAAGGCTCGGCGCTGACCACCGCCCCGATTCACAAAAAGGCGCTGCATGACGGCGCGGGATTCGCATTTCCCGGCCATACCGAATTCCTCGCTCATCTGGCCGGGGTCGACCGTGTGGTGATGATGCTGGCCTCCTCCAATGCCAACCCGCCGCTGCGTGTGGTGCCTGCAACCATCCACATTGCGCTGGCCGATGTGCCAACAGCCTTTACCCCGCACCTGCTGCGCGAAACGGTGCGCATCACCGCCGAAGGGCTGCGCCGCGATTTCGGGTTTGAATCACCGCGCATCGCCGTGGCGGGGCTTAATCCGCATGCCGGTGAAGGCGGTGCGATGGGGCACGAAGAGCTCGACTGGATGATTGACGAAATCGCCAGCCTGCGCGCAGAGGGCTACGCGCTCTCGGGCCCGCTGCCCGCCGATACGCTGTTTCACGCCCGCGCGCGCCAAACCTATGACGCCGCGATCTGCGCCTATCACGATCAGGCCCTGATCCCGATCAAGACGCTCGATTTCGACGGCGGGGTGAATATTACACTGGGCCTGCCCTTCGTGCGCACCTCGCCCGATCACGGCACCGCCTATGATATCGCAGGGCTCGGGCGCGCCAATCCCGCCTCGCTGATTGCCGCACTGGAAATGGCCGCGCGGATGGGCGCGGCGCGACGGGATTAGGTCGATGCTCTTTCATCTAGCAATAAATACTCCCGCCGGAGGCACCTGCCGCCGGGGTCGCACGCTCCGCGGGGAGTATTTCAGGCTAGATGAAATGAGGAGCGTTTAAATGGCCGCGCTTGACGGATTGCCGACGCTGCGCGAGGTGTTGCGCACGCATGACCTGGTGGCCAAGAAAAGCCTGGGGCAGAATTTCCTTCTTGATCTCAATCTGACGGCGAAAATTGCGCGCGCGGCGGGCGATTTGAGCAGCGCGGATGTGCTGGAGATCGGCCCCGGCCCCGGTGGGTTGACGCGCGGGCTTTTGGCGGAAGGCGCGCGCCGGGTTCTGGCGATCGAGAAAGACTCGCGCTGCCTTCCCGCGCTGGCAGAGATCGCAGCCGCCTATCCCGGGCGACTTGAGGTGATTCACGGCGACGCGCTGGCGATCGACCCGCTGGCGCATCTGACGCCACCGATCAAGGTTGCGGCCAACCTGCCCTATAATGTGGGCACCGAATTGTTGGTACGTTGGCTGACCCCTCCCAGTTGGCCGCCGTTCTGGGAAAGCCTGACCTTGATGTTTCAGCGCGAGGTGGCCGAGCGGATCGTGGCCCAGCCCGGTGACAAGCATTACGGACGGCTCGCGATTTTGGCGCAATGGCGCACGCAAGCGCGCATCGTGATGGGCCTGCCGCCCGAGGCCTTCACCCCCGCCCCCAAAGTTCATTCCGCCGTGGTGCATCTGCGCGCCCTGCCCGAGCCGCTGTTTCCCGCCGATCCCGCGACCCTCAGCCGGGTCGTGGCTGCCGGGTTCAATCAGCGGCGCAAGATGCTGCGCGCCTCGCTGAAATCGGTGGCCCCCGATATCGAGGCCAAGCTGGAAGAGGCCGGGATCAAGCCGACCGAGCGCGCCGAGCAGGTCACGATCGAGCAATTTTGCCGCTTGGCCCGGATCGTGAAAGCCGCCAGCTGAGCCATCAACGAGGTTGCGCAATGCAAAAGACCCGCGCCAAGGCACGGGTCTTTTTGGTAGGTTTGGCGCAGAGATTACTCTGAGGAGGTTTCGGGCGCGGCCTCGACCGGCGCGGATTTGGGCTGGCGCGGCTTGCGCGGAGCGCGCGGGCGCTTGGGCTTTTCCGCCTTTTCCGTCACTGGTGCGGTCTCGCTATGCGCGCGGCTTTCGGGTGTGTCGACCAAAGCCGAAGACGCGTCTTCGTCAGGGGCGGGCATGGGCGGCATCATCGCGCTGCCCTCATCGGCCACTGCGCGTTGGCGCCGCCGCGGAGCGTCAGAGCGAGCTGTGTCCGCACGCGGCTGCTCGGTGCGGCCCGATTCCGTCTGAGTAGGCTCTGCCCGGCCAGAATCAGAGCGCGCGGAGTCAGATGCGTTGGGCGTTTGATCGCCATTCGAACTCGCGTTTTGACCGCTATTCTGGTCGTTATTCTGGCCATTACTTTGGCCGTTATCCGATCCGCCAGACTGGCCAGTGTTCTGACCATTATTCTGGCCATCACCGCCTTGGCTTTGTTGACGCTGCTGGTTGCGGGCCTCTTGCTCGCGCGCTTGTTCGCGCTGCGCCTCGCCCAGCATGCGTGTGTAATGCTCGGCATGTTGCAGAAAGTTCTGCTCGGCCACGCGGTCATTGGACAGTTGGGCATCGCGCGCCAGCGTCAGATATTTGTCGATGATCTGCTGGGGGGTGCCGCGCACCTTGCCTTCGGGGCCGGAGCTGTCGAAGACCCGGTTGACGACATTGCCCATCGAGCGTTGACGGTTCGACTTGTTGCGCGAACGGGATTTGGAAGATCTCATGGTTTTCTTTTGGCTTGTGGCACCTCAAGGGCGCATTTTCGGGGTCAGGCCCCGAAACGGGGCGCGTGCCGCGCGGGATGGCCGGATCAGGCACAGGCCAGAAAATGCCTGCTATTGATCCGCGACCCGCAGTGTGAAGCTGAGCCGTGCGAGGGGAGATACTCTCCAATCTGCACAAGGTTGCAGTAAACATGGGCCGCGCGCGGTTTCAAGCCTCTAATTGCGCAGATACGGCTATTTATCGGGAATTTGGTGTAATTTATCCATAGATCGGCGGAATTTGGCAAGAAAATCTGGCGCTCAGGCGCAGCCACAGCTGTCCGTATCGCCCGGTTGCAGCGCTGTAACCACGCGATCGCGCCCGTCAAAATCCTGACGTATCGCGATATCGTGAAAGCCTTGCGCGGCCAGAAGCGCGCGGACTGCGGCCCCTTGCGTTGGCCCGATTTCCAGCAAGATCCGCCCGCCCGCCATCAGCCGCGCCCCGGCCCCGCGCGCAATCGCACGGTAAGCGTCCAACCCGTCACCGCCCGGCGTCAACGCGCCCAGAGGCTCCCAGTCGCGCACATCGGCGCTTAGCCCCGCCATTTCGTCCTGCGCGATATAGGGCGGGTTCGACACGATCAGATCAAAGCGCCCCGGCACGGCAGAAAACCAGTCCGATTCAATCAGCGTGGCGCGAGGTGCGACGCCCAGCGTCTGCGCGTTCTCGCGTGCGATCTCAAGCGCGGCTGGCGAGATATCCGTACCGGTTCCACGCGCGAAGGGCATGGATTTGAGCAGCGAAATCAGGATGCAACCGGTGCCCGTGCCCAGATCCAGCAGGCTGACAAAGGGCTGTTCAAGCGCTGTGGCTACCAGCGTTTCGGTTTCCGGGCGCGGGTCGAGCGTATCGCGGGTGACACGAAATTCTTGCCCCCAGAACATCCGTTTGCCAGTGATCTGGGCGACTGGCTGATGCGCTGCGCGCGCTGCAATCGCGGCGTCCAGACGCATCTGCGCGCCCTCGGGTAGCGGGTCTTGCAACGCCAAGGTCAGCCGATCGGGCGCGACCCCCAAAGCATGGGCAAGCAAGCGGCGCGCATCGCCCGCAGCGCCCTCGATCCCGGCCTGCGTCAACTGGCGGGTGGCACCAACCAGCGCCTCTTGCGCCTTCACCCCTCCATCTCCGCCAGTTTGGCTGCCTGATCATCGGCGATCAGCGCCGAGATCACCTCGTCCAGCTCGCCCTCCATCATTTGCGCCAGCGCGTAGAGCGTGAGATTGATGCGGTGATCGCTCAGCCGTCCTTGGGGGAAATTATAGGTGCGGATGCGTTCCGAGCGATCCCCCGAGCCGACCTGCGATTTGCGGCTTTCGGCGCGCTCAGAGGCGGCGCGCTCACGCTCGACCTCAAACAGACGCGCGCGCAGAACGGCCATCGCATTGGCGCGGTTCTGGTGCTGGGATTTCTCGGAAGACGTGACCACGATGCCGGTCGGGATATGGGTGATGCGCACCGCCGAATCCGTCGTGTTGACGTGCTGCCCGCCTGCCCCAGAGGCCCGCATCGTGTCGATGCGAATATCGCTGGCGGGGATGTCGATATCGACCTCTTCGGCCTCGGGCAACACGGCCACGGTAGCCGCCGAGGTATGGATACGCCCGCCTGCCTCGGTTTCGGGCACGCGCTGCACCCGGTGTACGCCGGATTCGAACTTGAGCCGCGCGAACACGCCCGCGCCCTCGATGCGCGCGACCGCCTCTTTGACGCCGCCGAGTTCGGTCTGAGTCAGTTCCATCAGCTCAAAGCGCCAGCCATGTTTCTCGGCGTATTTCTGATACATCCGCAGCAGATCACCGGCGAACAACGCCGCCTCTTCGCCCCCTGTTCCGGGGCGAATTTCCAGAATAGCCGGGCGCGCGTCGGCGGCATCTTTGGGCAATAGCGCCAGACGCAAAGCCTGCTCCATCTCGGGGATGCGCGCCTTGAGTTGGGGCAGTTCTTCCTCGGCGAGACCCTTCATTTCGGGATCATCCAGCCAGCCCTCAGCCTCGGCCAGATCGGCGCGCGCGTGTTGCCACGCCTCGATCTGGGCGACGACGGGTTTCAGTTCGGAATATTCGCGGCTGATCTGGGCGATTTTCGCAGAATCAGCGCCACTGGAAAGCTGCGCCTCGAGATATTCGAAGCGTGCAAGGATCTGGACAAGTTTCTCTTCGGGCAACATGCAAGCGGTTTGGCGTGAAGCGCCCCGTTGGTCAAGTGGGCGCGAACGGAGCGCAGAAAACAGGGCCTAGCAAGGTGACGCACGCGCCCTGCCCTTCTAAAGCGGTTTCAGGGAGCGTTTTGCGAGTGAATACGACCATGCGCGCCAGACGGATCGCCGCAAGCCTTGCGCTTGGGGCACCGTTGCTTGCCACACCCGCGCTGGCGCAAGACCTAGGCTCACGCTTGCGTCATGACGCGCTCCCTTTACCCGGGCCATGCAATCCCTATATAAACAGTCGAGATATCCGCGAACCGCGAGAGAGACCCCATGACCGCCACTCCCGAAAACCCGCTTGAGGGCACGCCGCTGATCAAGCCCTCCAGCACCGATCATCCGCTTTATGAGCAGGTGGTGGATGCCTGTCGCACCGTCTATGACCCGGAAATTCCGGTCAATATCTATGACCTCGGCCTGATCTACACGATTGAAATCAGCCCCGAAAACGACGCCAAGCTGATCATGACGCTGACCGCGCCGGGCTGTCCGGTGGCCGGTGAGATGCCGGGCTGGGTGCAGGATGCGGTGGCCTCGGTCGGGGGCTTGCGCGATGTCGATGTCGAGATGACCTTTGATCCGCAATGGGGCATGGACATGATGTCGGACGAGGCGCGCCTCGAACTGGGCTTTATGTAACCATTCGTGATGCGCTTTATTGAAGGGCGGTGCGGGGCGATCCCGCGCCGCCCTTTGCATTTTTGCACACCCCCCTTGCGCGCCCTTGTCGCCCTGCCCGCGCGCCCCATTTCGGGGACAGGAAACCCTCTCCAATCAAGGATAAAGGCGCAATGACCGATATGCTGTTTACCCCCACAACGCTTGGCCAGATCGAGATCGCCAACCGTTTCGTCATGGCTCCGTTGACGCGCAACCGTGCGCCCGATCTGGTGCCTGTCGATCTGACGGTCGAGTATTACCGCCAGCGCGCCACCGCCGGGCTGATCATCTCCGAGGGCACGCAGATTTCGCCGATGGGTCAGGGCTATGCCTGGACGCCTGGCATCTACAATGACGCGCAGGTCGCGGGCTGGCGCAAAGTCACGGATGCGGTACATGGCGCGGGGTCCAAGATCGTCGCGCAGATCTGGCATGTCGGGCGCATTTCCGTGCCCCAACTGCTGGATGGGCGCGATCCGGTGGCCCCCTCGGCGATCTCGGCCGAGTCGAAAACCTTTGACGGCACCGGCTTTGTCGCAACGACCGTTCCCCACGCGCTGACGCAGGACGAGATCGCGGCGACGGTCGCGGATTATCGCAACGCGGCCGAATGCGCCAAGGCAGCAGGCTTTGACGGCGTCGAGATTCACGCCGCCAACGGCTATCTCATCGACCAGTTTCTGCGCGACACCTCAAACACCCGCACCGACAGCTACGGCGGCTCGATCGAGAACCGCACGCGGTTCCTGCGCGAAGTGGTCGAGACGGTCATCAGCGTCTGGGGGCCGGGCCGTGTGGGCATCCGCCTGTCGCCCTATTCGAACGCGAATAACGTCGGCATTTCCAGCGACACCCCCGAGCTGTTCGCCGCCGTGGTCGATTTCCTCAACACGCAAGATCTGGCCTTTGTGCATCTGATCGAGGGGCAAACGGGCGGTGCGCGCGACTGGCCAGAGGGTGCGATCGAGGCGCTGCGCAATCGCATCACCGCCCCCTATATCGCCAATAACGGCTATAGCCACGAGATGGCCGAGGCCGCGCTGGCCGATGGTGCTGCAGCGGTGGCGTTCGGGCGGCTGTTCATCGCCAATCCCGACCTGCCGCAGCGCTTTCAAACGGGCGCGGAGTTGAACCCGCTGGATGGCGAACACCTTTATGGTGGCGGGGCCGAGGGCTACACGGATTATCCCGCGTTGGGCTGATCTCGGGCAGACATGCCGTCACGACGACCAAAATGCAGGCTTTAGGGCCTGCATTTTACTATCCGCAGGCAAAATAGCTTGCATTCAATCAAGTGCAGGCATTATAACCTGCATATGGATCAGATCTGCGTTCTCACCGGCGATCTTGTCGCCTCATCACGCCTCTCAAGCTGCGCGCTGGACGCAGCACTTGAGGCTGTGGCGCAAGCCTGCCGCGATTTGGGCCCTCAAATCGGGGCGACGCGCTTTGCCCGCAACCGCGGCGATGGCTGGCAAATCGCGCTGGACACGCCGCGATTTCAGGCGCGCCTTGCGCTGCTGATCCGGGCGCGATTGCGCGCGGTTGGCCCGGAACTTTCGACCCGGATCGCGATTGCCCAAGGCGCAGGCACCCTCCCCCTCGGCACCGATCTGAACGCCGCGCATGGGCCAGTTTTCACGGCCTCGGGGCAGCTATTGGATGCCCTAGAAGGCCCGCGCATCGCCCATGCCGGGGGCGGCGCGCTGGGGGCGGCGCTGCGGCTGTTCGATCACATCTCACAGGGTTGGACACAGGCACAGGCGCGCGCGATGGTACCGATGCTGCGCCTCGATCCGCCCACCCAAACCGCCGCGAGCGCCGAAATCGGCATTACCCGCCAATCGCTGTCACAAGCCTTGCAAGGCGCGGGCTATGAAGCGATCCTTGATGCGGTAACCCTGATCGAGGACAGCGCATGATCGAGACCTTCACCGCCCTGATCTGCGCCCATGTGCTGGCCGATTTTGCGTTTCAAAGCAATGAAATGGTCGCAGGTAAAGCGCGTCGTCACATGCCCACACTGGCCACCCATCTGGCGATTTTACTGGGCTTAAGTACCTTGCTGCTGCTGCAACTCTCTGGCGCATTACTGGCCGCTCTGATCCTTGTCGGGCTAAGCCACTTCCTGATCGACATCGCCAAAACCTTTGCCCCCAAAAGCCGCGCGCTGATGGCGTTTATTGCCGATCAAGGCGCGCATCTGCTGGCCACCGCCGCGATTGCCGCCTCCTTCCCCGGCCTGTTTGCCGACGCGTTTTGGGCGGATCAAAGTTGGTTGCCCGGCCTGCTGGCGCTGATCGCAGGGGCGATCGTGGCGATCCGTGCGGGCGGCTTTGCCGTGGGGTTACTCATGGCGCGCTTTGACGATAGCGCCCCACCCGAGGGGCTGCCCCAAGGCGGCCGCCTGATCGGCCAGCTCGAACGCGGCGTTATTTTCTTGCTGGTGCTGGCCGGACAGCCTGCCGCTATCGGCTTTTTGATCGCGGCGAAATCGATCCTGCGCTTTGAGGCCGTGTCAAAAAACGGCGCGAACCCGAAAAGCGAATATGTCATTATTGGCACGCTGGCCTCGTTTGGCTGGGCCTTAGCGGGCTCTTATGCGACGCTCGCACTGATGAGCCACCTCGCCCCCCTTGGAATCCTACCCCCAGCGAACTAGATTTGAGTCACAAGGAGAGCCCCCATGTTTAACGTCCCCGGACAAGACCCTGTGACCATGACCGACGCCGCCGTGGCCCAAATCGCCAAGCTGATGGCGCGTGAAGACGCGGCTGGCTTTCGCATCGGCGTCAAAAAGGGCGGCTGCGCGGGCATGGAATACACGATGGAGGTCGCCGCCGAAGCAGGCCCGATGGATATCGTCGTCGAAAATGGCCCCGCGCGTGTACTGATCGCCCCGATGGCGCAGATGTTCATGCTAGGCACCGAGATTGACTATGAAACGGGTTTGCTGGAAAGCGGCTTCAAGTTCCGCAACCCGAATGTCGTCGAGGCCTGCGGCTGCGGTGAATCGATCAAATTCGCCGATATGGACGCAGCAGACGCCAAGGCCTAAGCCTGCGCGTTTTTGCCCTTTGCGCTGCCCTGCGCCCTGCCCTAATCTGCCGGTGTAATCATTCAGGGAGAGAGAGCGCATGCGCACCAAACTGGCCGCTGGCAATTGGAAAATGAACGGGCTTAAGGCGGATCTGGCCGAGGTCGAAACGCTGGTGGCAAACCACCCCGCGCCGCTTTGCGATGTGCTGCTCTGCCCACCCGCAACGCTGATTTCTGCGATGGCGCAGATTGCGGGGGCAAGCCTCGATGTGGGTGCGCAGGATTGCCACATGAAAGGTTCCGGCGCGCATACTGGTGATATTTCCGCCGCGATGATTGCCGATGCCGGGGGAAGCCACGCGATTGTCGGCCATTCCGAGCGCCGCGCCGATCACCACGAAAGCGACGTGCTGGTGCGCGCCAAGGCCGAAGCCGCGATCGAGGGCGGTCTGATCGCTGTCGTCTGCGTCGGCGAAACCGAGGCGCAGCGCGATGCCGGCGAGACGCTGACGATCATTGGCAACCAGCTCAAGGGCTCGCTACCCGATCATGCCACCGCCGCCAATTGCGTCGTGGCCTACGAACCGGTCTGGGCCATCGGCACCGGGCGCACGCCGATGCTGGAACAGATCGCCGAGGTTCATGATTTCATGCGTAACGCTTTGGTCAAACGCTTTGGCGCCGAGGGCGACGGGATGCGGCTGCTTTATGGCGGCTCGGTCAAACCCTCGAATGCGACCGAAATTTTCGCTGTCTCCAATGTCGATGGCGCACTTGTCGGCGGCGCATCCCTGAAAGCCGCTGATTTCGGCGCGATCATCGCCGCGCTGGACGCCGCCTGATCCGGCCCCCGCGCGGTATCCGTTTTCACGCGATACCGCGCGGCATCCGTTTTGCGCGAGACCGCGCGGGACCCGAACTTTGCGCGAGACCGCGCAGGGGCTTGACTTTGCGTTCAAACTCCCCCATTTGACCCTCAATGGTTGCTGCGCTGCCGCGTGAGTAAGCCTGCGCCCCTCCCTTGAGGCGCATCAGCAACCGCCAAACTTCCGTTCCCCATCACGCAGGGTTCTCAAGGCAAACGGCGAAACGCGCCGCGCGCCACCAACCCTGTTGCCCGCCTCCCGCTAGATCGGGACGTGCAGCACATCGCGCGCGCCATTCCGGCACGCGCCAAAGGAATTATTTTGTCCGACTTTGCAACTCTTGGCCTTGCGCCGACCCTGATCGAAGCCCTCACCCGCGCGGGGCTCACCCATCCCACCCCGATCCAGCAGCGCGCGATCCCGCTCGCTCTGTCAGGGCGTGACGTGATGGGTCTGGCCCAGACCGGCACCGGCAAGACGCTGGCCTTTGGCCTGCCGCTGATCGATCAATTGCTGGCCGAACCTGGCAAGCCCGCTCCGAAAACCGTCAAGGCGCTGATCCTTGCCCCCACCCGTGAGCTGGTCAACCAGATCGCAGATCACCTCAAAAAGCTGACCGACGGCTCCAAGGTCAAGGTCGCAACCGTCGTCGGCGGCCAGTCGATCAACCGCCAAATCGGCCTGATGCATCGTGGCAATGACATTCTGGTGGCAACACCGGGCCGTCTGATCGACTTGATGGACCGCCGCGCGGTGGACCTGTCGACCGTGCGCTATCTGGTGCTTGATGAGGCCGACCAGATGCTCGACATGGGCTTTATCCATGCGCTGCGCCGGATCGCGCCGAAACTGGGCACGCCGCGCCAGACCATGCTGTTCTCGGCCACGATGCCCAAGCAGATGGATGAACTCTCGCGCGCCTATCTCACCAACCCCGAGCGCGTGCAGGTCACCCCGCCCGGCAAAGCCGCCGATAAAGTCACTCAATCGGTGCATTACCTCGATGGCAAGTCCGCAAAAGGCGACAAGCTGCGCGATATTCTGTCGGCTGATCTCAAAGCGTTGACGCTGGTGTTTTCGCGCACCAAACATGGCGCGGAAAAGCTGATGAAGGGGCTTGTGGCCGATGGCTATAACGCGGCCTCGATCCATGGCAACAAATCGCAAGGCCAGCGCGATCGCGCGATCAAGGCATTCCGCGACGGCACGATCAACGTGCTGGTGGCCACCGATGTCGCCGCGCGCGGGATCGACATTCCCGGCGTATCTTACGTGATCAACTTCGATCTGCCCGAAGTGCCCGACGCCTATGTACACCGGATCGGGCGCACCGCGCGTGCGGGTCGTGAAGGTGAGGCAATGTCCTTCTGCACACCCGAAGATGTGGACCTGCTGGTTCAGATCGAAAAGCTGATGAAGATCGAGATCCCGACCGCCTCTGGCGAGCGTCCCAACGCCGTCAATCGCCCCTCGGTGCGCAACCAGCGCGGCAAATCGGCGGGCAAATCCAGCGGCGGACGTCGTGGCAATGGGGGCAATGGGGGCGGCCAGAAATTCGGCGCACCCAAGGCCAATCACGGCGCTCCTGCCGGCGCACCCGGTCAGGCCAAACGCCGCCGCCCGCGCCGCACCGCCGCCTAAGGGCGAATGAATTCCGCGCGGGCAGCCTCTGCCCGCGCGTGATGACCACAGCCCGGCATATGATCATTGACCATCCCCATCGCCTGCATGAAGGCGTAAACGGTTGTCGGGCCAACGAATTTCCAACCATCCTTGCGCAACGCTTTTGACAGAGCCTCCGAGGCGGGTGTCTTGGCGGGCACGTCACCGGGCGCATGTTCGGGGTGACCCGGCGCGAAAGACCAGATCCATTTGGCAAGCGAACCTTCGCGCGCCACCACCGCTTGCGCGCGCGCCGCGTTGTTGATCACCGCTTCAATCTTGCCACGATGGCGCACGATGCCCGCATCCCCGAGCAGACGCAGAACATCCGCCTCGGTGTAGCGCGCCACTGTGTTGAAATCGAACCCGTCGAAAGCGGCGCGGAAATTCTCGCGCTTGGCGAGGATCGTGCGCCAGCTTAGTCCCGCCTGAAACCCTTCCAGACACAGCTTTTCAAATAGGCGGATGTCGTCGCTGACAGGATAGCCCCATTCATCGTCATGATAGGCGATATAGGGCTCCCAGCCTTCGCACCAAAAGCAGCGGTTCACCCCGTCAGGTCCGGTAAAAATGCGTGACATACAACCCCCTCTTCCCGCCTGAGCATCCTAACAAGACGCGCCCTGCTTGGCCACTCACGCAAGGGGGCGCTGCCCCCGTTTGCCTTCGGCAATCTCCCCCGGGATATTTAGATCAAGAGGAAGAGCAAACCCGTCCGCTATTCCAAATTCTGCAAATATCCCGGGGGGAGTCCGAAGGACGG
The DNA here is from genome assembly GCF_913064665.1 of uncultured Thioclava sp. GTDB lineage: Bacteria > Pseudomonadota > Alphaproteobacteria > Rhodobacterales > Rhodobacteraceae > Thioclava > Thioclava arctica. Next base: position 69,417 of record NZ_CAJYBT010000007.1, on the reverse strand, counting down.
GGGGCAGCGCCCCCCCTCCCCGGTTTGAGCGTTATTTCACCACTGTTTCCGGCCCCATCGCCATCATTGGCAAGAAGGTCGAAATGATCGGCACATAGGTGATCAGGATCAGGAAGACGAACAGCACTGCAAGGAAGGGAGCCGAAGCCTTAACCACCCGCATAATCGGCATCCCCGCCACGCCAGATGTGACGAACAGGTTGAGTCCCACCGGGGGCGTAATCATCCCGATCTCCATATTGACCACCATGATGATGCCCAGATGGATCGGGTCGACTCCCAGTTGGATCGCAATCGGGAAGACCAGCGGAGCGACGATCAGGATCAGGCCCGAGGGTTCCATAAACTGCCCGCCGATCAACAGGATCACATTCACGATCACGAGGAACATGATCTTGCCCAAGCCTGCACCCAGCAGCGCTTCGGTGATCTTTTGCGGGATCTGCTCGTCGGTGAGTACATGTTTGAGGATCAGCGCATTGGCGATGATGAACATCAGCGTGATCGTCAGCTTGCCCGCCTCAAATAGCGTGTCGCGCGTGCCCTTGTGCCAGATCACCTCGATCAGGGCCTGCGGGCGTTTGAGCAGGCTGATCTTGGTGTCGCCCTGATCGAGCGGCCCCATGTCGCGATAGATGAAATTCGCCACAATCCAGGCATAGACAGCGGCCACGGCGGCGGCCTCGGTCGGGGTAAAGATACCGCCGGTGATGCCTGGGATGCCGTACAGCCCGACCATGATAATCGCGATCAGCATCAGCCCCCAGAAGGCGTCGCGGAAGCTGGCCCAGACCTCGCCCCAGCCCTGCCACTCGCCTTTGGGCAATTTACGCCGGATCGCGATGAACAGGATCGTGGCCATCAGCATCGTGCCTGCCAGAAGGCCCGGAATGACCCCGGCCAAGAACATCCGACCGACCGACACATCGGTGGCCGAAGCATAGACCACCATCACGATCGAAGGCGGGATCAGGATGCCCAGCGTGCCTGCGTTACAAATCACGCCAGCGGCGAAATCCTTGGAATAGCCGACCTGACGCATCGCGGCGATCACGATCGAGCCGATGGCGACGACAGTCGCGGGGGACGATCCCGAGAGCGCCGCAAACAGCATACAGGCAAACACCCCCGCAATCGCAAGGCCACCGGGCAGATGCCCGACCACCGCGATGGCAAAGCGGATGATGCGTTTGGCCACGCCCCCCGTCGACATAAAGGACGAGGCGAGAATGAAAAACGGGATCGCCAGCAGCGTCGCGTGATTGTCCATCGCATCATATAGCGACTGCGCCACCGAGGCGAGCGAGGCATCCGAAAAGATTAGCAAAAACAGCGTCGAGGCCAGCCCCAGCGACACCGCAATCGGCACGCCCACCAGCATGAAGCCGATCACCATCAAGAACAGGAATAGGATATCCATGCGCTCAGTCTTCCTTGTTCATATGGGCGACATCGGCGATCTGATCCTCGGCCTCATGGCTGACAATCAAGGCCGTGCGGGAGCCGCGCATAATGCCAATACCCGCTTGGATAAAGCGAAACAGCAGCAGCGCGACACCGAAGGGCAAAATGAAATAGGGCAGGAAACGGGGCAGTTTGTCATAGGTTTCGCCGTCATTGACCCAGCCCTCAAGGAAGGACAAAAACTGCGGGAACGGCACCTGATCGGTCATGTAAAACGCGCGATCACGGGTCTGGATAAAGCCGGTCGGGAACCAGCGCCCACCGGTCTGATTGAGCCCGGCAAACGGGGCCCAGTAATCCCACGCCCCTTTGAGCAACAGGACCGCATATAAAATACACAAAGCCGCCGCCAAAAGCGCCATCGCCTTGCGGGGGCGCAGCGGCAGCATATTGATCACCGCATCTACACCCAGATGCGCCGTGACCTTGACCGCATAAGACATACCCAGCAACACCAGCCAGACAAACAAGATCAGCGTCACCTCTAACCCCCAGATCAGCGAGGAGTTGAACACATAGCGCAGCACCACGTTGACGAAGGTGATCAGCGTCATCATCCCAAGGATCAGCGCAATCGCGCCCTCTTCGATATGGTGGATCACATAGGACAAACGAGAGCGCGGCTCATAGCGCTGGGTCATGGGGTCACTCCGGTTCTGGTGGGCCCAAAGGCGACAGGCGCGCGCGTGTGTGGGGTCGCGCGCGCCTGAATATCCGGGCAAATCTGTTGGGGTTTGCCCGGAATACTTGGATCAATAAACTTCGATCAATGCTTGGCGTTGATCGCTTGAGCGGCGTCGATGTTTTCCTGACCGACATCGTCGGTGAACTCGGCCCAGACCGGCTTCATCACATCAACCCATTCTTGACGCTGCTCGGGGGTCAATTCGCGAATAACCCCACCCGCATCAAGGATCGCCTGCTTGGATTGCGCTTCGACATCGTTGATCGCGGCGTTGCGTTCTTTGGTGACCCCATGCAGAATCGTTGCAAGCTGGTCGCGCATCGCCGGGTCAAGGCTGTCCCACCAATCGACCGAGGTCACGACCATGTAATCCAGCAGACCGTGGTTGGTTTCGGTGGTGCCGTCCTGCACTTCGTAGAACTTCTGGCCATAAATGTTGGACCAGGTGTTTTCCTGACCATCCACAACGCCGGTTTGCAGCGCCCCATAAACTTCCGAAAACGCCATCGGCTGCGGGCTGGCCCCGAGCGCCTTCATCTGCGCAATCAGCACATCAGAGGGCTGCACACGGAACTTCAGACCCTTGGCATCGCCGGGCACCAGGAGCGGCTTGTTGGCCGAGAACTGCTTGAGGCCGGAATGCCAGAAATCAAGCCCTTGCAAGCCGCGCTTGACCATCGCGTTCTTCATCTCCTGCCCGGTTTCCGAGTTCTGGAACTCGTCCACAGCAGCCATGTTCTTGAACATGAAGGGCAGATCGAAGATGCGGTATTTCTTGGTGAAGGTCTCGAATTTCGACAGGCTGGGCGCGGCCATTTGCACATCGCCCTGCAACATCGCCTCAAGCACCTGATCGTCGTTATACAGCGTCGAGTTCGGATAGACCTCAACACAGGCCTTGCCGTCCATTTCCGCATTCACCCGCTTGGCAAACAGCGCCGCCGCGATGCCTTTGGGGTGCTTGTCGGTGTTGGTGACATGGCTGAACTTGATGACCATTTCGCCCGGATCGCATTTTGTGGGATCGGCCGAAGCGATCGAAGCCGAAGCCAGCAAAGCGAGCGCCGAAACGGCGGCGGTGAATGTCTTCATGATGTCCTCCCAGACGTGTTTTTTGTCGCGCACCGGTCCTCTCCGGCACTTATGCGCAGCAAAGAGCCACTGGCGCGCACGATCAACAGTTTCGTGAAGGTGATGTGACGCAGGAATAATTGGCTTAAAAAACATATCGTTAGAAGAAGTTCTATCGAACTCCGCACCAAGCCTTGTGCGAAATTCCGCACAGATCGATGTCTTGGGACGCGAATCTTCGCGCACTGCCCTCCGGTGGACGCGCGGAGATGAGATGAAGATCACAGGGTCGCAGTGTCGATGTCGTTTAGAGGTATCTGCCTTTGTTTTAATACACTTCGCAAACATCATTATTGCAGATATTGAAAGCGGAATTTCTTGCTATGCAATATTCAATGCAGTTGGCGTCAGAGCGTACAAGGCACATTTTAATTGTGACGTTTGCACTTTGCATGCTCAACTCTGTCATCCACATCTTCCCAGTGTCGCTGATCGCGACCTTCGGCCCTTATCCAAGCGATTTTAATCCTAGACTTTCTGGCGTGGCTGGAATGGGGTGGATGTCTGCTTTTGCAGATTGCCCTTAATCTTCTTCTCCTCGTCTTTATCTACGGGCGTGAACTATCTCGCTTTATACGAAAGAGACGAAGTGGCCTTTTGCTAAAGCGTTTTGAATACATTGGGTATTTTTGGAGGCGGTATTTTTTTTCGGCGGCGCTGGCTGTCTTTCTGGAGCCGGGAACTTCTCTGAACAACATTCGCCAAGCCAGATCTTCTTGGCGCCGACGCTAAACGTGTCTCAACTCGCATTCACCCTCTGTCCGCTCCGTTCAAATCATCAAGCTGAACATAAAGCGCCCGCTACCCCCGGTAATCCTCGGGTCGCAGCCCATGCCGGGCGAGCTTGTCGTAAAAGGTCTTGCGCGGGAGTTTGAGGGCGGCGGCGGCCTCGGTGGCGTTGCCTCCGGCATGCGCCAAGGCCTCGGCGAGAAGGGATTTCTCGACGCTCGCCATCCGTTCGTTCAGGCCCAGCGGTTGCGCCTGTGCGGTCTGCGCGCCCAAACCCATCGCAAAGCGCATCGCCTCGGACATCAGCGCGCGCGAATTGCCCGGCCAGTCGCGCGCCATCAGGGCCGCGCTCAGATCGGGGGGGATTTCGGGGATCGCCAGATTGGCCTGCTCGCAGGCGGTCGCGACATAGTGGCGAAACAGGTCGGGAATATCTTCGGGGCGCTGCGAGAGCGAGGGCACGCGCAGACGCAACGCCTCAAGGCGCCAATAGAGATCGGGGTGAAAGCGGCCCGCGCGCGCCTGCGCCCCCAGATCGCGATAGGTGCCTGCAATCAGGCGCGTGGCGGGGCGGGTTTCCAGCAGTTCGATCAGCGCGAATTGCGCGGGTTGGGGAAGATCGGCCACCTCATCAAGATACAGCGTGCCGCCCTCGGCCTGCGCGAACCCGGCCTCAAGCGCGCTGGCATCCAGCTCGGCGGCGGCGCGTTTCACAAAGGGGCGGCGCGCGTGAGTGGACAGCAGATGGATCACCTCGGCGATCTTGGAATTGCCCGCGCCGGGAGCGCCGGTGATCAGCACCTCCGCCCCCGAGCGCGCGGCGCGGCGGGCACTTTCGCGCAGCTCTTCGGCGACGGGCGAATGGCCCACCAAGATGCGCGCCGCCGCATCGCCGCGCTTGCCCTCACGCTTGAACAGCCGGGTCTCCATGACCCGCGCGCGCAGCTCCAGCGCCTTCTCAACAACGGCCAGCAAGTCCTTGCCTGAACAGGGTTTTTCCAGAAAATCAAAGGCCCCGCCCGCCATCGCACGCACCGCCATTGGCACATCACCCTCGCCCGTCAGCAAGATCACCGGCAGATCGGGATCGGCCTTTTGCACCAGATCGAGCAGTGCAAACCCGTCCTTGCCGGGCATGCGAATATCGGTCACCACCACGCCCTCGAAGGCTGGCCCGATATGGTCCTTGGCCTCGATATAGCTGCTGGCAAGCGTGGGCCGCAGCCCCGCCAGTTCCAGCGTCTGGCCCAGCGCCTCGCGCACCGCGCGATCATCATCGACAAACAACACCCGGCGGATCATAGGCTGCCTTCTCTTTGGGGGGCCTCGCGCAGATCGACGCTGAACACCGCCCCGCCCGTGGCCGCGTTTTCGCCGCGCAAACTGCCGCCAAACCCTTGCACCAGACCGTAGGAAATCGACAAACCAAGGCCAAGCCCTTCGGCACTGCCGACCTCTTTGGTGGAATAAAACGGGTCGAAAATGCGCGTCGGATCGGCGATGCCGGGGCCGGTATCGGCGACGGTCAAGCGAATGCGATCCTCAGCGCGCGAGATCGCGATGCTGAGGCGGCGCAGGGGCGCGCCCTCCATCGCATCCAGCGCATTCGAGATCAGATTGAGAACCACTTGGCTGAGGCGCACCTCGCCCCCCATCACGATGGCGGGAAAATCGGGGCGCTGCCATTGCACGCTCACCTCGCCCTGTTTGATGCGGGCATCCAGCATTTCCAACGCGCTTTCCACCACCGCCGCAAGACCGACACGGCGCGCAGGTTCGCTTTCCTGACGGGCGAAGGCGCGCAGGTTGCGGATGATGCGCCCCATCCGATGCGCCATGGCGGCGATGCGCCCCAAGGTTTCGCCCGCCTCTTGCATGCGCCCTCGCTCCAGCAGCAACTCAGCATTCTCGGCCTAAGAACTGATCGCCATCACGGGCTGGCTCAACTCGTGGCTGATGCACGACGACATCTGGCTCAGCGCCGCCAGCTTGCCCGCCTGCACCAATTCAGCCTGCGTGCGCCGTAATTCCTCGTTCGCGGCGCTCAATTCGGCGGTGCGCGCGGCGACGCGCATCTCAAGCGCGGCGTTGGCAAGCGCGAGGGCGCGCCTGCGCTCCCACAGCGCGAGCAGCACCGCCCCAAGCGCCAAAATCCCCGCCGCCGTCGATAGCGCCGCCAGCCGCGCCGAGCGCAGAACCGGATCCGCCAGCGCCAAGGCATGCCCCGTCATGTCAATCACCGGCAGCGCGCGCGTGACTTCCAGCCCCGGCCCTATAAGCGAGCCATGCCCCGAGATCACCATGCGCCCCGCCAACTGGCGCGTTACCCAAGGCGCGCGCGGCGCAATCGCACCTGCGGGATAGGATTGCGGATCGGGATGCGTGGCCCGCTCCGAGGTCAGCACCAGATCGGTGCGGTTGGTGAGAAAGCTGACACCGTCGCGATCAGTGAACCAGACCGGCACCGGGTTGCCGCGCCCCTCGGCCTCGACATCGCCCGCGCGCAAGCGCAGCCGCACAATCGCAATTACCCCGCCTTCGGGCGCAAAAACCGGCGCGGCAAAGGTAAACAGGCGCTGGCCCGTGGCGGGGTCGACGAAATGATCCGAGCCGGTAGCGCCTTGTACCGCACGCGTCAGCGCCCGCGAGATATCGACATGCGCGGGTGCGTCAGGCGGCCCGGCCAGCACCGCCCCATCGGGCGCGATCAGCCAGATGTCGCGCGCCCCCGCGTGATCGGCCAAGCGCTGCAAGGTCAGGCTGACGGCCTCATCGCGCCACGCGCCCCCCGCGCGCCCCTCTTGGGCAAAACTTTGCGCCAACGCCACCACATCGGGATGATCTGCCGCCAGCACCGCCACTTCGCGAAACTGCAACAGCGCCGCAACAAGCCGATCCGAGGCGAGACGCAGATCGGATGCGCCTTGCACCTCGATCCGCGCCAGCCCTTCACGCATCGAAATACGCCAGACTGAAAAAGACGCCGTCAAAGTCAGCGCCAGCCAAAGCAGTAGCAGGGTGACGCGCAGCCGCATCTAGAGCGGGAAGGTATAGAGGATGAAATCGGATGCCGGCGCGAAACGATCATATAGCTTACGCGCGGTAGCGTTGCCCTCTTGCGTGGCAAGGCGCACCGCTTCGATACCGCCCTTGCGTGCCGCGTCTTGCACATGCTCGATCAACGCGCGCCCGACGCCTTGACCGCGCGCCTCTGGGCTGGCGAACAAATCATGGATGTAGCACAAGCGCTGTCCCTTGAGCGGGCGCAAGATCACCTCCCAATGCACCAGGCCAAGTGCGGTGCCATCAGGCGCACGCGCCAACGCGCCCCGCAGCGCGCTGTGTTCATCGCAAAGCCAGTCCCAGACCGTGTCGAGCGCGGGTTCGGGGGCGCTTTTGTAAAACGAGCAATAGCCGCGAAACAACGGCTCCCAGTCGGCGCGATCGTTGGGCGTGATTTGGGTGATCTGAACCATGATATCCTCCGCTGCGCTTATTGGTGGCGCGGCAGACGCCAAAGTGCAAGCGCGAGGCTTGCAACAGGCGGGCGTCTCGGGCCAATTGGGGCCATGCAACTGGAGCCGATATGCAGACCCTGACCCAATCGCCGCTGGATGCGGAATTCGTGCAAAACCCCTATCCGTTTTATGACCGTGTGCGCGCGGCCGGCCCGTTCGTGCATTGGTCCCATTACAAGATGCCCGTCACGGCGCGCGCGGTTGTTGTGGGCGCGGCGCTGCGCGATCGACGTTTGGGGCGCGAAATCCCGGCAGAACATGCCCACCCCACACCGCCCCATCTTGAAGCGTTTTACGCGCTTGAGCGCCATTCGATGCTGGAACTTGAGGCCCCGCACCATACGCGCTTGCGCCGCTTGGTGGTGCGCGCCTTTACCTCGGGGCGGATCGCGGCACTTGCGCCCGATATCACCGCGCTATGTCATCGCCTGATTGACGACATGCCCGATGGTGGCGGTGATCTGCTGAAGCATTTTGCCAAGCCCCTGCCCGTGATCGTGATCGCGCGGTTGCTTGGCGTGCCCGAAACCGATGCGCCCGATCTGCTGGCGTGGTCCAATGCGATGGTGCAGATGTATCAGGCGCGCCGCAATGACGTGCTAGAGGCCGAGGCCACGCAAGCCGCGCAGGCTTTCACCGACTATCTGAGCGCGCTGATCGAGACACGGCGCAAAGCGCCCGGCGATGATCTGCTATCGGGTCTGATCGCAGTGCAGGAAGACGGCACCCATCTGAGCCGCGATGAGTTGATCGCAACGGTGGTCTTGCTGCTTAATGCCGGGCATGAAGCGACTGTGCATACCATTGGAAATGGCGTGAAAACCCTGCTGGAGCAGCGCGATGCGCCCCTGCTGGGCGAGGATCGCGTCGATGGCACACTGGAAGAAATCCTGCGTTTTGATCCGCCGCTGCATCTGTTTACCCGCTGGGCCTATGAAGATGTCAGCTTTCAGGGTGAGGTGATCAAGGCGGGCACTCAGATCGGGCTGCTGCTGGCCGGGGCCAATCGCGACCCCGACACCTGGGACCGTCCCAACACGTTCAATCCGACGCGCCCGGTAAAGACCAATTTCTCGTTCGGGGCGGGGACGCATTTCTGTATTGGCGCACCGCTCGCGCGTCTTGAGATGCGCATCGCACTGCCGATCCTGTTCGCACGCCTGCCCGCGATGCGCTTGGCCCAGCCGCCGCTTTATGGCGATCTGTATCATTTTCACGGGCTGGAGGCGCTGAACCTGCGCTACTGAACGGATTTCCATCCGCAACGCGCGCATGCGAATACTGTTTCGCGCCAAACGCTTTTCCCTGCGGCATTTCCCCGCTATCACCGGGGTTCTGGCGAGGTTTGCGCCAGATCAAGGAAGACCGAGCGGGAAACCCCGTATCCGGACCCGATAAGTTGTGTTGCGATTTTAAATCCTGAGCCATGAACGAGAGTGCCGTGAACGAGATTCCCAAGGTCAAGACCCTGCCCGATGCCCAGACCGTGACCGAGGTCACCCATTGGACCGACCGGCTGTTTTCCTTTCGCGTGAGCCGCCCGCAAAGCTTGCGCTTTCGCTCGGGTGAGTTCGTGATGATCGGGCTGATGGGCGATAATGGCAAACCCTTGCTGCGCGCCTATTCCATCGCCTCGCCCAACTGGGACGAAGAGCTGGAGTTTTATTCGATCAAGGTGCCCGATGGGCCGCTGACCTCAAAGCTGCAACATATCCAGCCGGGGGACGAGGTCATCCTGCGCCCCAAACCCGTGGGCACGCTGGTGCATGACGCGCTACTGCCGGGCAAGCGGGTGTGGTTTCTGGCCACTGGCACCGGGATTGCGCCCTTTGCCTCGCTGATGCGCGACCCCGAGACTTATGAGAAATTCGACGAGGTGGTGATGATGCATACCTGCCGCACCATCGAAGAGCTGGAATATGGTCGCCAACTGGTTGAGAACCTCGTCAATGACGAGCTGATCGGCGAGATGGTCGAGGGCAAGTTGAAATACTACCCCACCACCACGCGCGAAGAATTCCCCCATATGGGCCGCATCACCACGAACTTGGAGAACGGCAAGGTGTTCAAGGATCTCGGCATCGCGCCGATGGACCCGGCCACCGACCGCGCAATGGTCTGTGGCAGCCTTGCGTTCAACAAGGACGTGATGGCCGTGCTTGAAGGGTTCGGACTGCGCGAAGGCGCCAATTCCGAGCCGCGCGAATATGTGGTCGAAAAGGCATTCGTCGGCGAGGGCATCTAGGTCGGACTCAGGCGGTCGGCCCTTTTCGCGCCCTTAGCTGAAATCCTCGCGAATGATATCTGACTTGGCGATGCCGAAAGAAATCAACATTTCCTCGATATCATCGACCATCGCATCCGGACCGCAGATATAGAACGGCGCATTGGCGGCGGTTGCGTGATTGCGCAGGAAATGGCGGTCAATCTTTTCGTTTTGCACACCCGGCCCCGGATTGGCCTCATCCGTGACAAGCCAGATCGTTTCCAGCCCCTCCATCGCCTCGAACTCTTTGCGCAAGATGATGTCGGCCTCGGTTTTGTTGGAGAAAATCAGGGTCGACCCGCCCAATGCCCCCTCACGCAACAGGCGCGCGCGCAGGATTGCGATGAACGGCGTGATCCCTGCGCCGCCCGCAATGAACGTGCCGGGGCCCGCATCATGAATAGCGCCCCACGGGTCCGAGATTTGCACCTTTTCGCCCGGCTGCAGCGTCGCGATTTGCGCCGTGACGCCCTCATGGTCAGGATAGCTTTTGATAATGAAATCCAGCGTGTCGCCCTCACTGCCATTAACGGGCGTGAACGGGCGGGCCTGATCGCTCCAACCCTCGCGCATCAAGCTCAGATCGACCGCCTGACCGGGAGTGCACGACAGGTCTTTCGGGCGCTTGAAACGTAGGTGATGGGTGTCGTGGGTGACGGATGCGCGCGATTGCAAGGTTAGGTCATGTGTCATGGGGCTCTCCTTTGCTGTCATAGGACAACGCGCGCCAAGCCTGACACGTTCCTGCGCGCACCCTCGCTAAAACGGAAAACCCCGCGCAACCTGAATTGCGCGGGGCTTGGTTTCGCGTGCGACAGCGGGGGCGTTACATGCCCAAAGCCGAGCGCACCTGATCCAGCACACCCTTCACCAAAGCGGGATTGTTGCGCGCACTTTCAACGGCGGTTTTGAGCGGCATCTTGGTCGCAGCAGGCAGCGCCGAGTCGTCGATCATCTTCTCGACCATATCGGCGTCAAACCCGTCAACCGTGAGCGCCTTGGCGGCATCCATCACACCGGGCACCGCGCCCTCGCCCGTCGCTGCGGCATTGCTTTGCGCATTGGCGGCGGTGTCATTAGCGGTTTGCGATGCGGTTTCCGCCGCATTGGTCGCAGCCGAGGCCGCATCTGCAGCCGCATTGGCGGCGTTGGTGGCGGCTTCGGCGGCAGATGTGGCGGCACTCGCGGCCCCCTCGGTCACCGAATCATCGGCATTCACCGTCGCTTGCGAGGCCGCGTTGGCGGCGGCATTGGCGGCATCGGTAGCGGCTTGCGCAGCTTGCGTTGCGGCATCGGCTGCCTCACTGGCGGCATCCGTGGCGCTTTGCGTTGCGGCATCAACCGTGGCCTTTGCAGCATCGCTGGCCGCTTGCGAGGCATCGCCCGCAGCCGCAGCCGCCTTATCCGCAGCCGTCTTGGCCGCATCCACTGCCGTTTTTGCCCCGTCAGCCGCCGATTGCGCCGCCTCACTGGTGGCATCAACCGCTGCATTCACGCCGTCTTTGGTGGATTGCGCGGCATCGCCAACGGCCTGTTTGGCGCCGTCGATCACTGAGCCGGGCGTTGTTTGCCCGCTTGTCTGCGCCTCTGGCGCGGCGGGGGGCATCGGATTTTGCGAAGTGGTGACAAAAACGGCAACGGCCGCAACGATCACAATGGCCGCAATAGCATAGCCTACATTCTTATTCATGGTGAAATCCCTCTTACTCAACTGACACTAATATTATGCACATACTTATGTCAGCGCGCTAAGATTGCCAAACGCAACCTCCCAAAACGGGCCGGTTTCCCACCGCTCTGCGCGCGCAAACCCGCCAATCTTGACAACGCGCATCCCTGCAGCCCGGTTCCCAACGCTTTGCGGTTGAAAGCCAAGGCGCGTAGGACTATGTTTTGCGCCTGAAATCATATTGGCTACAGAAGGATTCCCACCATAGCCCGCAGACCGCATAACGCCCCGCCGACCCGCGACACCGGACCCCGTGTCAATGGCCGTATCCGTTCGAACGAAATTCGCCTGATTGGGGCAGAGGGCGAGAATGTCGGCGTTGTGACGCCGCGCGAAGCGATGAGCATGGCCGAAGAGGCCGGTCTCGACTTGGTGGAAATCTCTCCCAATGCCGACCCGCCGGTCTGCAAAATCATGGATTTTGGCAAGTTCAAATATGAACAGCAAAAGCGCGAAGCCGAAGCCCGCAAAAAGCAAAAGATCATCGAGATCAAAGAGGTCAAGTTCCGGCCCGGTACCGATGTGCATGATTACGAAGTGAAAATGCGCAACGTGATCAAGTTCCTCGAGAATGGCGACAAGGTGAAAGTCACCCTGCGCTTCCGGGGCCGCGAGATGGCACACCAGAACCTTGGCCTTGAGCTGCTCAACCGCGTGCGCGACGATGTAGGCGAGTTGGGCAAGGTTGAATCGATGCCCCGTCTTGAGGGCCGCCAAATGGTGATGATGATCGGCTCGACGCGCTAAGACCGATCCAGTCTGAAATCGACAAAGCCCTCCCCATTTCGGGAGGGCTTTTTCATGGGCGCAGGCACGTGAGAGTCAGCCGGAAAGAGCCGCGCGCTTGATCAAGACGCGTTTGTTTTTGGCGTGACGCTCAATTTGCCCAAATCCCTGCGCGAGACATTGAATAGCTTGGAAATCTCATTCAGCGCAGGCTTCGGGATCGCGTCCAGCGCCTGATCTCTCAGAAACAGGCTTTCGCTTGGCACGCCGTTTGAAACGGCCACTCCATGGCGCTCTAGCTATGAAGTTGTCAAAGGTGCCGTCAGTTTGCGGCAAATCCAGCGAGACTCTCGTTGATAACACTCCCGTTGAGCAACGAGTCTGCCGCCCTCCCCCTGAAACTGCGCGTGTCTCGATCACTGTTTCCACTGATGTGTCAATGACAGAGGGCTGGGCGCACTTGAGACGGTTTTCAAACAATCCGTTAGGACGTCCCCTCGTGCGCCACGCATCACGCATCACCCGGATCAACAGCCTTGAGAAAAATTAAAGCGCCGCGGGAGGGAGACCCGCGGCGCATTTAGGGGAAAGACAAGGGAGAACGTCTATCCTCTGATCGGGTCCAATTGGCCGAAGCCGCGATTGGGAGATCTAGGACCCGATGCACTGATTGATATGGGAGTATCTCTGTGCTGAGATTGATTTATGTCAAAAACCACGCGGATGAAACTGCGACAAACTGTTCCGCGGGTCACGTTTCTGACAGAGTGGAGTGAGCCCTGCGTGAGATTTCCCCAGTTTTCTTGCAAATCCATGGAAACGCGGCGCAATTCTCGCCAAGAGCGCGGCGCAATGTCGCAGTTCCTGCCTTGCGCCACGCGCCTTTGACGCCCGCAAACTTGCGCCGGGCTGGAGTGCCAGTCGCACTCGTCCCGCAAGCTGCGCAGAGATACCTTTATTCTGCCGCCGTCTTGACCGCGGCGCTGCCAAATTCACATGAAACACATGCCCCACACCCCCACGCGCGGGCTTCGCGACAGCACATGCGCATGTTAGGACAGCATAAAGTCGAGCAAGAGGTTTTTATGGGCGAGCACCGCGTGATCCGGCGAAAGATGCACTCACAGGCTGGCATCGGGACTGGTCCTGCGCTGCTGGATACGGTGGGATGGATGCAAGATGGCACCCCGCAGCTGCGCGCCTTTTTCGCCCGCCCCTCAGCCCCCGAGCAGTTCATCGACACGCCAATCGCCGGTGCCGCCCGTCTGATCGAGGCGCGCGGTGTCGCAGGAGCCACGATGACCGTGCTGGCCCCCGACGCCCCCGGCCCCACCCAGATTGCGCTGCGCGGCGATGACGGGGCTCAGGTGCTGATGCCGCTCAACCCCGCCGCGCCCGATTGGGATATTTTTGAGGGGCGCAACTGCCTGTTTGGCCAGCGCCTTGAGGAAAGCGTCGAAACCGTGCTGGATTGGCTAAGCTGGCATCACGATCACCATGGGGCAACGGGGGCGGTGATCTTGAACCGCGCCCCGCCCGATAGCCCTGCTGGCAGCCCCGCTGATTTTGCCAAAGCGCTGCAAGAGGGGATGGATCTGCGCGAGCTGGATTTGCCGGTCGTGCTGCTGGAATGTGACTTGCCGTTGGGCAAGCCCGATCAAGGCCCAGAATCACACGTCTTTTTGGCTCCCGACGCACCGGGCAAAGACCGGATGGAGCCGCCCGCCCCCGATCCCTGGCGCGCCCCCTTGGGCGAGGCGCTGGTGTTTGAGATCGTCAAATGGCGCTTTTTTGCCAAGGCGGCGGCGGTGTTGATCCTCGATGTCACCGACCTGCTGCGCCCGCATGATCACACCAGCCCCACCGCGTTTGAGGCCGCGCAGGCCGCCGAAAACGGGGTGATCCTGCTGGCGGGTCACCGGATTTATCCTTGGCGCGTGCGTGAGGGCGCGTCCGAGCGTTTCCCCGATCACATCTGCCGCCCCTTCGATGCGCGCCGCGGCATTGCGCGCTGGGGATGCGCGCCTGCCAAAGCGGGTCTCGAAAGCACCTGGCGGCTGCTGCGCGTCAGCTATGCCAAGCCCGATCCGGGGCTGATCTACGGCTTCTGGCGCGCGATGGCGATTCGTGTGCCGGGCGTGTCGGCGGCGGAACTGGTGCCCAAGACCTCATTGGTCGAAGATGCCCAGCTGTTGGAGCTATCCAAGCAGGTCTGGGGCCATAAGCCGATCCGCCCGCCCGTGTCCAAAATCAAGGCGGCCCCGAAAAAGGCGCTCCATGCCGGGCGCACCGCGATCATCACCACGATGAAAAACGAAGGGCCCTTCATTCTAGAATGGCTGGCCTATCACCGCGCGATCGGGGTCGATGATTTCCTGATCTACACCAATGATTGCACCGACGGCACCGACACAATGCTGGACCTGCTGGAACGCAAGGGGATCGTGGCGCATCGTGAAAACCCGTTTCGCACGATGGTGGATATGAAGCCCCAGCACGCGGCCCTCGCCGCAGCGGAAAACGAGCCGATGATCCAGAATGCTGGCTGGTCGATCTGCATGGATGTGGATGAGTTCATCGATATCAAGATCGGTGATGGCACCCTGCCGGCACTGTATAAGGCGTTGGGCGAAGCGAATATGATTTCGCTGACATGGCGGCTCTTTGGCAATGATGACGTGCATCATTTCGAGGATCGCTTTATCACCGAACAATTCACCCGCTGCGCCCCCGAAGTCGTGCGCAAACCCCATCAGGCGTGGGGGTTCAAGACACTGTTTCGCAATGTCGATCTGTATAAAAAGCTGGGTGTGCATCGCCCCAAGGGGTTGGTGCCCGACCTGTGGGATCAGGTGAAATGGCTCAACGGGTCAGGCAAGCCGATGCCGCGTGAGATGTTTCGCAATGGCTGGCGCTCAACGCTGGACACTTACGGCTATGATTGGGTCCAGCTCAATCATTACGCGGTGCGCTCGGCGGAAAGTTTTCTGGTGAAACGCGACCGCGGCCGGGTGAACCATGTCGATCGGGACCAAGGGCTGAATTACTGGTTTCGCATGAACCACAATGCGCAGCTCGAAACCTCGATCCAGCGCATGCTGCCCGCCGCCAAGGCCGCGTTCGACCGGATGATGGCTGACCCCGAAATCGCCGCCGCACATGCCCATAGCGTTGCCTGCCACCGCGCCAAAATAGCGGAACTGATGGCGCGCCCCGATCAGGCAGAATTTTACGCCACGCTCACCTCGCAACGCTTTGAAAAACTCTCAACGCTGCTGACGCATTTCGGCTCTGCGGTGTTCAATGTCGGGCCCCATGTGATCCCGGAGGATCTGCATCTGCGCGACCTCCCGCGCGATTTCTTTTTCACCGTGGATCCGCCCGATGAGGCGGCACACTAAGGACGGCTCTCTGGATCGTGCGTGGGGACGCTCCGCGGGGAGTATTTAGGGGCTAGATGAAATGTGGATCTTGGGTTTCATCTAGCGCTAAATACTCCCGCCGGAGGCACTCCGAACCAGGCCAAGAACGCGACGGCGCGCCTTTCGCGCTTGCGCGCGCAGATGGGGGCGGGCATCTTGAGCGCATGCGCGCCCTTGCCATCACCTCCGTCAAGAACGAAGCGGCTTTCCTATTGGAATGGCTGGCCCATCACCGCACTGTCGGGTTTACAGATTTCCTTGTCTTCTCAAATGATTGCTCGGACGGCACGGCCGAGATGCTGGATCGTCTCGCGCAGTTAGGCTGGCTCACGCATCAACCCAATCCCGGCCCTTGGAACGCGGGGCCGCAATGGGATGCGCTCAAAGCCGCTGACCGCCATCCGCTGAAGGCCAGTGCCGATTGGATCGCAGTGCTGGATGTTGATGAGTTCGTTACGATCAAGACTGGCGATGGCACGTTGGGCGCATTGATTTCAGCCTGCGCACCGGCCACGGCGATTGCGATGACATGGCGGCTTTTTGGCAATTGCAGCAAGGTCGCGTTTGAGGATGCGCCTATCACCGAGCAATTCACCCGCGCCGCACCTGTTGGTATGCTTTGGCCGTGGCGCGCGTCGATGTTCAAGACCCTGTTTGCCAATGATGGCACCTATGGCAAGTTGGGGGTGCATCGGCCGCGTTCGCCCAATAGCGCGCGGCTGAAATCCGCGCTTTGGGTGGATGGGTCGGGACGCAAATTGCCCCCGCTCTATCAGCGCCAGAAGCTCTTTACGCCGCTGGGGAGCGATCCTTACGCGTTGGTGCAGCTCAATCACTACGCCTTGGGCGCGATGGAAAGTTATATCGTGAAATGTGATCGCGGCCGGGCCAATCGTGAGTCCGGGGCTTTTGATCTGTCTTATTGGGTGGAGCGCAATTTCTGCGACGATCGCGACACCTCTGCGGCGCGCTATGCGGGGCCTGCGGGGGCGTTGCGCACGGAATTGATGGCCGACCCGGAACTCGCGGCCCTTCATGCGCGTGCGGTCGCCTGGCGCATGGAGAGATTCGCGCAATTGATGCTGGAGGAACCCTATCGCGCGGTTTTTGGGCGGCTGCTGTTAACGCCGCCGAGCCGCCCGCTGGCGCCCGACGCGATGCAGCGCATGGTCACATTGGGTCTGCGCGCGAATGATGCCAAGAACGAAACAAAGCTGGCGAAGCAAGAGGATAGCTAGAGGGCACGACAACAATCCGCGACAATTCCCCCTAACTCCCTCATTTGTGCCCGGTTGAGGTAATGTTACATTAACCTAAATACGGTTTTGATCGAAGGACAGGCAAACTTCGATCGGATGCGGCGAATGAACAAGGACGAGCAGTTAACAATGGCGAATCTCAGCGAAAGCGAATGGAGCGCACGGCTCGAAGAAATGGCCGAGGAGACGGGCTATTTTGAACCGCTGGGGGGCGCGCATAGCGTCTTTTTTCATGACGACAGCCCGGTCTTGCTGGTGACGTTTGAAACACGCGCAGGGATTCGCGCCGATGGCGGCGATCAGTTGCCGCGCGGATACCGAATTGCGCGCGGGGCGGGGTTTTCGTCGCTGACGCTGATCTGCGATCATGACAGTTGGTTTCGCGACCCCGCTGTTTATGCCTATTTCGACCGCCTCGTCGATGAGGCGTTCTTCGAAGATTTCGACCGCGTGGTGTTTTACGGCGCGGGCCCGTGCGGCTATGCAGCCGCCGCCTTTTCGGTTGTCGCCCCCGGTGCCACGGTGGTTGCGCTGCAACCCCAAGCCACGCTTGATCCTGAGATTGCGGGATGGGATGATCGGTTTCGCGAAATGCGGCGCACCTCGTTTACCGATCGTTACGGATTTGCGCCGGAAATGCTGGAAGGGGTCGGGCAGGCATTTATCGTTTATGACCCGCTCCAAAGCCTTGATGCGATGCATGCCGCCCTGTTTGCCCGCCCTTGCGTGTCTTTGATGGCTTGTCGCAACATCGGTGCAAACGTCGAATGGATGCTGCGCGGGATGACCATTCTCGACGACATTCTGATTGCCGCCTGCCACGGAGAGTTGGACCACCAGAAATTCTGGAAACTCTATCGCGCACGGCGCAATCTGGCGCGTTTCTTGCGCCAGATTACCGCGCGGCTCAGCGATCAAAAACGCCCCTATCTTGAGGCATTGGTCTGTCGCAACGTAGCGCGCCGATTGAACGGGCCACGCTTTCGCGCGCGCCTCGGCGTGCTTGAGGCCGAACTGGCGGAACAGGGCATCACCCTGCCCGATCCCGCAAAGATCGGCGCGATTTAAGCAAATATCTCAGGCGTTTGAGGCCGGTGGCTCTGATGCCTCTTCGGGATCGTCCGCGACATCAATCTCTGAAATATGGGTGCGCACGCGACGCCGAGCATCTTTCGCGACCTGCGCCAGAACAACCTCATGCGGCACGAAAACCGGCGCTGGCGTGAAAGGTTCGACCACGGCGGCCATGTGGATGCCCAAAGCATCAAGCGCCGCAATCAGGGGCTTGTCCGCGCGCACCAGCAAGCGGTCATTATCAAGCTGGCAGGGCGCGTGGAACTGGCCCACGCAGAGCGCTGCGAGCACAAGATCGCCGCGCAATTCTGTAAGGGTTTCGGGCGTAGGACTTGCGGGCATCGGAGCCTCCGATCACTGAGTGTTCAAACCCAGACTATCGCGCGCCTCTGCCCAATCAAGCAAGCCCAGTTGTTCAGCAGTAAAAGCGGTCGCGGAACACGTGGCGCACGATCCCCTCGCGGGTGATCCCCATGGCGGCAAGTTCGGCATCTGTTTTCGCTTCGAGACGGGCGACTTCTTCTTGGCGCGACTGACGCTCCATGAAATGCATGAACCCTTCGGCAAAGCCGTGAACCAGCTTGCTGAGAATCGATTGTTCGCCACGTGCATTGGTGGTGATGAAAGCCATTGGAAACCTCCTGAAGTGTTGCTGTGTCAGGTCGTTTCCTCCCTGCGTCCAGAGATAGGTCAGCTTCGCTGTCCAGACCACCGCCAATCCCGCATTGCCGCCATGCACGCGCTGCAGTGCGGCGTAAACACATCCCTAAGAGCGGCGCCTATTGGCGCAGAATCTCTGGATTTGCCAGCGCGCGCGCGCTATGGGCTTGATCATGAACACACTCACGATCCCCCGCCCCGACGATTGGCACCTGCATCTGCGCGATGGTGCGATGCTGCAAGGCATCATCGGCGAAAGCGCGCGCGATTTCGCCCGCGCGATCATCATGCCCAATCTTGTGCCCCCGGTGGTCACGGGCGCGCAAGCCGCGGCCTATCGCGACCGCATTCTGGCCGCCCTGCCAGAGGGGGCCGCGTTTGAGCCGCTGATGACGCTCTATCTGACTGAAGATACCGATCCCGCCGATGTGGCCGCTGCCGCCGCTTCGGGGCTGATCAAGGCGGTGAAACTCTATCCCGCAGGCGCCACGACCAATTCGGATTCGGGCGTGCGCAATTTCGACAAGGTGCGCCCGGTTTTTGAGAAGATGGCCGAGATCGGCTTGCCGCTCTGCACACATGGCGAAGTTACCACGCCAGATGTCGATATTTTTGACCGCGAGTCGGTGTTCATCGACAGCGTTCTGGACCCGATCCGGCGCGCCACGCCCGGTCTGCGTGTCGTGATGGAACATGTGACCACCAAAGACGGCATCGACTATGTCGCCGCGCAAGGCGCGGATATGGGCGCCACGATCACCACCCACCACCTGATTATCAACCGCAACCATATCCTCGTGGGTGGGATCAAGCCGCATTACTATTGCCTGCCCGTCGCCAAACGCGAGCATCACCGCCGCGCCTTGGTCGAAGCCGCGACCTCGGGCAACCCGCATTTCTTCCTGGGCACCGACAGCGCGCCCCATTCCGACCCGGCCAAGGAAAGCGCCTGTGGCTGTGCGGGCTGCTTCACCGCCACCAATACGATGCCGCTTCTGGCGCATATCTTCGAGGCCGAGGGGCGGCTCGATGCGCTGGCCGCCTTTGCCAGCGAAAACGGCCCGCGTTTTTATGGTCTGCCGGTGAACGAGGCGACGCTGAGCCTGCACAAAAGCGAGCACCCCGCAACATGGCCCGCCAAGATCAACACCGGCGCGGGCCCCGTCACCCTGTTCGATCCGGGCTTCCCGGTCTATTGGCATGTAAAGAACTGAGTTTCATCTAGCCTGAAATACTCCCGCCGGAGGCTCCTGTCCGATCTGTGGGACGCTCCGCGGGGAGTATTTGGCGCTAGATGAAACCCACGCAAAAGGACAAAGCGATGATCCCCAGCACCTATCCCGCCCGCGAAGAAATTGCGCGCCTCACGGCCCGGATGCTTCTGGAAATCGAGGCGGTGCATTTCAACGCCGATGAGCCCTTTACGCTCGCCTCCGGCCTGCCCTCGCCGACCTATATCGATTGCCGCAAACTGATTTCGTTTCCCCGTATCCGCTCGACCTTGATGGATTTTCTGACCGTGACGGTGATGCGCGATGCCGGGTTTGAGGCGTTTGACAATATCGCGGGTGGCGAGACGGCGGGCATTCCCTTTGCCGCGATGGTGGCCGAACGCATGGCGCTGCCGATGACCTATGTGCGCAAGAAACCAAAGGGCTACGGGCGCAATGCCCGCATCGAGGGCGCAATGAGCGAAGGCCAGCGCGTGCTGCTGGTCGAGGATTTGACCACTGATGGCGGCTCAAAACTGAGCTTTGTCGATGCGATCCGCGAGACCGGCGCGACGTGCGGGCATACTGCGGTGATCTTCTATTACGGAATCTTTCCCGAAACCGTGCCGAACCTGCGCGAGCATGGCGTCGAGCTGCATCATCTATGCACCTGGTGGGACGTTCTGGCAGAGGCGCGCGATCAGGGCAGCTTCAGCAAGGACACGCTGGACGAGGTCGAAGCGTTTTTGACCGCGCCGCGTGCTTGGCAGGATGCGCGCAAGGGCGCATAGCGCGCGCGAATTTCTTGTGGATAAAACTGTGGACCGCTTGGGGGTAATTCTCCTGCGAATCTGTGATGGGCGCAGGCTGCCACCAAATGTGGTAGGGTCGAGGACACATGCCGCTTGATCTCGGCCGCAAGACAGACTTCACCCGCAGTTTTCCACATATTTATCCAGATACCCAAAGCGTCCCGCTCTCGTTAGAAGGGCGCAAGAACAACCGGGAGCAGGGCCTATGAACGATCAAACAAACCGACCCGATGAAAGCGCACCCGGCATCGAAGCTGCCCCCGCCCCGCCCCATAATATTGAGGCGGAACAACAGCTTCTGGGCGCGATCCTGACCAATAACGACATTTATGACCGCATCGCCTCGGTGATCAAACCCGAGCACTTCTACGAGCCGGTGCATCAGCGCATCTACGAGGTCGCCACCGCCAAGATTCAGAAAAACGCGCTGGCCTCGCCGGTCACGCTGAAAGCCTATCTTGAGGATGACGAGGGTCTCAAAGAGCTGGGCGGACCGGCCTATCTCGCGCGCATCGCGGGGGCGGCGATCTCGGCGCATGCGGCGCGCGATTACGCGGTGATGATCTATGAGATGGCGGTGCGGCGCGGGCTGATCGAGCTGGGCGGTGATATTGCCTCGCGTGCGGCACGCCCCACGATCGACGATGACGACCCGAAAATCCAGATCTCCGAGGCCGAGCAACGCCTTTACACCTTGGCCGAGGAAGGTCAGGCGCAAAAGGGCTGGACCTCGTTCCTGTCAGCGGTGACCGAGGCCGTGCAGTCGGCCAATGCCGCCTATCAGCGCGATGGCGGGTTGGCGGGCGTGTCCACCGGGTTGATTGATCTGGACAAGAAGCTGGGTGGTTTGCACCCCTCCGATCTGCTGATCCTTGCGGGGCGTCCCTCGATGGGTAAGACCTCACTGGCCACCAATATCGCGTTCAACATCGCCAAAGCCTATAAGCGCGGGCGGCGGTATGACGGGCAGGAAGGTGCGGTCGAAGGCGGCGTCGTAGGCTTCTTCAGTCTCGAAATGAGCGCCGAGCAATTGGCGGCGCGGATCTTGTCGGAAGCCTCGGAAGTGCCCTCGGAACGCATCCGGCGCGGCGACATGTCCGAGGGCGAATTCCGCCGCTTCGTCGAGGCCGCCAAGTCGCTCGAAACCTGCCCGCTTTACGTCGACGACACGCCTGCCCTGCCTATCGGTCAGGTGGCTGCGCGCTGTCGTCGTCTCAAGCGCACCTCGGGGCTGGATGTGGTGATCGTGGACTACCTGCAGCTGCTGCGCGGCACCGGACGGGGCGACAACCGCGTGCAGGAAATTGGTGAGATTTCGATGGGTCTAAAAGCCATCGCAAAAGAGCTGCATATCCCGGTGATCGCGCTGTCACAGCTTAGCCGGACGGTCGAAAGCCGCGAGGATAAACGCCCGCAACTCAGTGACTTGCGCGAATCCGGCTCGATCGAGCAAGACGCCGATGTGGTGATGTTCGTCTATCGCGACGAGTATTATCACGAACGCCTCAAGCCACAGGAAGACGACCCGAAATTCGCCGAATGGCTGCAAAAAGCCGAACGCGTGCATGGCAAGGCCGAGGTGATCTTGGGCAAGCAGCGCCACGGGCCAATCGGCACGGTGGATCTGTCGTTTGAAAGCCAGTTCACCCGCTTTGGCAACCTCGCGCGGCAATATCAAGGCGATGGCGGCGACGCCTTCTGATTGGCTCGCCTGCCTTAGCGCTCCGTCAGCTTCAATTCGATCCGGCGATTTTGCGCGCGCGCCTCGGGGGTGTCGGCTGTATTGACCGGGTCGAATTGCGCAAATCCGGCGGCGGCGAGGCGCTGGGGCGGAAAGCCAAGACTGTCCACCATATATTTCACCACCGACAGCGCGCGGGCCTGGCTGAGTTCCCAGTTATCCTTGAACTGGCCCGTGCCCGACAGCGGCGTGTCATCGGTGTGCCCATCAACGCGGATGATCCACGGAATATCGCCGGGAATTTCCGAGCGCAGTTGATCGAGCAGCCCCGTCACCTGCTTGATCTGCGCCTTGCCCGCATCTGACAGCGTGGCTGACCCTGCCGGGAACAGCACTTCGGAAGAGAACACGAACCGATCGCCCTCGACCTTTACGCCCGAGCGGCCCTTGAGCAGCTGCGACAGCTTACCGAAAAACTCCGAACGATAGTTTTGCAGATCCTTCGCCTCGGCCTCGGCCTTTTTGCGCGCGGCCTCTTCCAGATCGGCACGTTTCTTTTGTTCTGACGCGGCGCGAGCAAGAGCTGCGTTCAACTGCTGGCCCAGATTATCCAGTTGCACCTTAGAGGCGGCATCCTTTTGCTGCGCCTCATCGAGCACCGATTGCAGCTGCGCCAATTGCGTGCTCAGTGCCGCAACCTGCTGATTGAGCAGCGCCACTTTTTTGGCGGCATCATCCGAGATCTGCGTCTGTTCCTGCAGCGCCTTTTGCGCGGTCGCCTTTAGCGCGGCCTGTTTCTCGGCCTCGCTAAGCTGCTGATTAAGCTGAGATTCGATGTCTTTCTTTGCGGTTTGTGCGGCGGCCAGAAGGGTCAACGTGTCTTCCGCCTTTTTGCGCGCCTCTTCCAGTTGCAGTGTCATCGCCGCCACCGCATCGCCCGATTGCGTCAGCTTGGTGCGCAGATCGGCAATGGTTTCCTTGCTGAGGCGGATCTCGTCGGCCTTGGCGGTGGCATCGCTTTGCGCCGCGTCACGTTGCCCGATCAACTGCGCGACGCGGGCCTCGAATTCGGTGATCTTCTGACCCGCTGCGTCAAGGGCAGCCTTGCGATCAGCCAGTTGCGAGGTCAGCGTCGCGATCAGCGAATTTTGCTGATCGGCGGCGTCGCGGGCATCTTCCAACTCGCCCGTCAGGCGCTGCGTGCGCGTCTGTTGCAGCGACAGCGCGCGCGCCAGATTGCTGACCTGTTCATTCAGCGCCACCAGTTCACCCTCTTTGGTGCTCAGGGTGTCGCGCAGAACCGATTGCACGATCATGAAGATCGACAGCACAAACATCAGCACCAACAACAGTGCCGTCATCGCATCGACAAAGCCGGGCCAGATATTGCCCGAGAACCGGTTGTTATTGCGCCGCGCCAAGGCCATGGATCAGTCCTCGCGCGGGGGTTTATAGCCCAGAATGGCGCGGGTAAGCCCGGCGAAATCATGGCGCAGCTCGGCCATGCTTTCTTGCCGCCCGGCCGAAATTTCCTCGAGCATGCGCATCATTTGCTGATCAATCGAGCGCAGGCGCATCCGGGTTTCCGCCAGCGCTTCGGCCTCGGGCGCGCCTTCGGCGGTGCGTGCAGACAGGTTATCGAGCGCATAGATCAGCCGATCTTGTCCATCCGCCATATGCTGGAGCGAGCGCGCCTGAACCGCGCGGGCGTCAATCTCTCCGCCCATGCGTTCAGACAGGTCATGCAGGGCGTTGGACAGATGCGCGATACGCGCCTCGGTTTGCACCCGCCCGGCGTCTGATCGCACGAACAGAGTCTGGATTTGCTCCATCTGCTCGGACATGTGATCAAGGATGCCCGCCACCATCGAGCCCTCGCCGTCACCCCCTTCAAGCGCGGTGAAGGACAGCCGCGTGATCGAGGAAATCCATTCCTCCAACTCGCGGTAAAACCGGTTCTGGCCGTGATTGGCGAATAGCTCCAGCAGCCCCACCACCAGCGAGCCCGCAAGGCCCAACAGCGACGAAGAAAACGCCGTGCCCATGCCGCCAAGCTGCGCCTCAAGCCCCTTCATGAGGTTGTCAAACACGCCCATCGCGCTTTCGCCCTCTTTGGGGGCCAATGCGCGGATGGTTTCCACAACGGCGGGCACGGTCGTGGCCAGACCGTAAAACGTGCCCAACAGCCCGAGGAAAATCAGCAATGAGGTGATATAGCGCGTGATGTCGCGCGCCTCGTCGATCCGCGTCGCCACCGATTCCAAGATCGAGCGCCCCGAACTGGACGACACGGCGCGCCGCGCCTCACGCGAGCCGAGCAGCGAGGCCAAGGGGGCCAACATCGACGGCGCTGTCACCTCGGGGCGTCCGGGGCGATCTGCGGCAAAACTTTCGATCCAGTTCACCGCCTTGACCAGCTGTACCACCTGCCAGAAACAGGCAAGAATACCAAAGCCAAAGACCGTAACGATCACCCCGTTCAGCCAGGGATTTGCCAAGAAAATCGGGAAAATCCGGGAATAGGCGAAATAGCCCCCCGTCCCGACCAGTATCAACACCAACAGCATCAGCAGAACCTGACGCACGGGTTGTGAAAATTGTGGGTCTATCCGCACTGGCTCGTGCATGCCCTGCCCCTTTGCCTGTTTGGACAAAGACTAGCGATGCGCGCAGTCTTCGCCAAGCGTTAACACGTCAATTCACGCACGCGTGCCGCAAGTGCATCCAGCATCGTGTCGGGAATGCCCAATTCGTGCAAATGTGCCGCAGTATTGAACAAATAGTCGCGATTGGGGCCACGCCCGCCGGTCGATTGCGCGATGATCTGGGCCTGTTCTTCAAGGCTGAGCCCACCGCAATATTGATCGTGGTGCCGGTCGATCACATAGGTCACGGCCCGCACGCGCCGCCCATCGGCCAGATCCAGCGCGATGGCTTGCTCAAAATAAGCCGAGGTGACCAATTCGCGCGCACGCAGATAGGCCAGCACGCTATCTTCTTCGCCCGCGCGCACTGCAAACGCGACACCATCACACGCGCCCTCCCCCTCATCGAGCGCCAGCACCAGTCCCGGCGCTTCGGGCGTGCCGCGATGCACAAGCGAGCGCAGACAGAAAGAACGCGCAAAACCCGGAGCGCGGGCCAGCGCGCGTTCGGCAGGGTCAAAGCCAGGGTTCCAGATCAGCGAACCATAGCCAAAGATCCAGGTCGTGTTTGAGTCGGACTGGTTGTTCATCCTCAAGCGCATTACATGGGGAAGAGGATGATTGCAAAGAGGCACTGAGCGATGCGCAAGCTGATCTGGCTGGTAGTGATTTTGACGCTTGGCTATGCTGGCTATTGGTTTGTCGGGGCGCACAAGATCAAGGCGGGCGCGCAAGATATGCTGGCACAGGCCCAGCAGGAGGGTTGGGGAGATGCCAAAGGCGTGTCCTTGGCAGGCTTTCCATCGCGCTTTGATCTGACCTTCCAGCAGCCCCAATTGTTCGGCTCGGATGGCGCTTGGACTTGGTCGGCCCCCTATGCGCAGGTTTTCGCGCTGGGATATGCCCCCAATAAAATCATCGCCTATCTGCCTTCGGATCAAAAAATCGCCCTTGGATCTCAGGCTTACACGCTTAGCCTTGCTGATATGCGCAGCTCTGTGACGGTCGGCTATTCCTCGGCTTTGCCGCTTGAAAACGCGGTCACGGTGATCACAAGCCCGGTGCTGACGCCCCAAATGGGCAGCGCGCCAAGCCTGAGCGCCGATCAGCTACGTTTGGCAATTTCGCGCGAAGACAAGGCACAGGGCGCGCTGCCCGACCCCAATGACAAGGGCCAGTTGGTGATGCCGGGTGCAACCTATCGGCTGGGGGCCGAGGCGGTAAACCTTATGCTGCCCACCGCTCTGGTCGACAAACTGGCACCAAAATCGGGGCTTGGGGATACGATTGCGCGTCTCCATTTCGACGCGCTGGCGGGGCTGCGCGACCCGATCACAAAGGCTGCCGCCGATCAGGGCTTGCCGGGGCTGATGACATTCGCACTAAGCGATCTGTCGCTAAGCTGGGGCGGCAATGATCTGTCGGCCTCGGGCAATCTGCGCATTGATGCCAGCGGCTATCCCGAAGGCACGCTGCAAATCCGCTCTGCCACGTGGCGCAAATGGATTTCCATCGCGCAAGGGGTTGGGTTGATTGGGAAAGACGAGGTCAACGTGATCACCAGCGTGGCAACGATGCTGGCGGCGAAAGACCCCCAAGATGCGCTGGAAGTGCCGCTCATTTTCCAAAATGGTCAGATGAGCCTCGGGCCGATTCCTCTGGGTGCTGCGCCGCAATTTCCGCAGCAGCAGGGCTGATCTAGCGGCAATAAGCTCCGCTGCGATAGCTGGCTACATCGACATGCAGATGATCCTGATGGAAGCTGTCCGATTTCGGCCCCAGCACGGTGCCAAATGTCCCGCAGGCCGATTTGTGCATCTTGCGAATGATGCGCCGCTTGCCGTGCCAATCATCTTGCACAGTCAGCCGCGTGCCATCCCGCAGCACCACGCCAGACACGTCAATCGCGTTGCCCTTGGAATGCTCGCTCAGCTTGGCCCCTTTGCGCGAATTGCGCGTCCGACAGGAATACGAGGCCGCGATATTGAGCGTCGCAATGCCCCCGCCGCGCTTGCCCACGGCCGGTTTGATCCCGCGATCCACCCAACGCTTAAAGGCCGCCGCCGCAGTGCAATTGACCCGCGCGGGGGTGGATAGCGCAATGCCGGACACCGCCGTGATCTGCACCGGATCGGCGATACCGCAGGCTCCGGGCCCGTCGATCGGGGCAATGCGCGCGCCCTCCAGCCCGGCAATGCCACATAACGCACCCGAAGACGAATAACCCGCCGGTTCGCGCTCGGCCCTGCCGCAAGACACCAGTGCAAGCGCCGCAACTGCGATGATCGACCCGCGCGTCATCCGTCTTTCTTCGGAGCACGCCCGAAATCAGGTGCGTCGGTATCCTGCCCCGCCTCGATGATGCCGCGCCGGATCGCCCGGGTGCGGGTGAAATAGTCATGCAGCATGTCGCCATCGCCCATCCGGATCGCGCGCTGGAGCATGAAAAGTTCCTCGGTAAAGCGGCCCAGCACATCCAACGTAGCCTCTTTGTTGGTCAGGAAAACATCGCGCCACATCACCGGATCCGAGGCCGCGATACGGGTGAAATCGCGAAAGCCAGAGGCGGAGTATTTGATGACTTCTTCGTGGGTTACGCGGCGAAGGTGATCTGCCACACCGACCATGGTATAGGCAATCAGGTGGGGCGTATGCGACACCACGGACAACACCAGATCATGATGATCGGGGGCCATCTCATCGGTATTGGCGCCCATCGCCTCGACCAGCGATTTGAGCCGGGCAAGTGCCTCGGGGTCCGTGCCTTCAAGCGGCGTGAACAGCCACCAGCGATTGGTGAACAACGTCGCAAAGCCCGCGCGCGGCCCCGATTGCTCGGTGCCCGCCAGCGGGTGACCGGGAATGAAATGCACGCCCTGCGGGACATGCGGCCCGACCGCATCGATCACCGCGCGCTTGACCGAGCCGACATCCGTGAGCGTCGCGCCCGGGGCCAGATGGGGGGCGATTTCCTCGGCAATCGCGCCCATCACGCCAACAGGCACGCACAAAACCACCAGATCGGCCCCATCCACGGCCGCCGCTGCGGTGTCATGCACGCTATCGACAAGGCCGATGTCCAGCGCGGTCTCGCGCGTTTCAGCCGAGCGCGCATGCCCCGAGATGCTGCCCGCAAGCCCACCCTCGCGCAGCGCACGCGCCATCGACGAAGCGATCAACCCCAGCCCGATCAGCGCGACTTTCTGATAGATCACGCTCATGCGGTTTGACTCGCGCCGCCGGCCTTGAACACGCCGATCAGATGCGCGACACGGCGGCAGGAGGGCTCATCGCCCACAGTGATGCGCAAGCAGTTGGGCAAATTGTAGCCCGCCACGCGGCGCACGATCACGCCTTCGGATTTCAGCCAGTCATCGCAGGCTTCAGCCTCTTGCGTAGAGGCAAAGCGCGCGAGGATGAAGTTCGCCGTGGAAGTGTCTGATGGCACGCCCTTTTCCGCGAGCGCCTCGGCAAGCCAAGCGCGCAGACGGGTGTTGTCATCGCGGCATTTATTGACCCAATCCTGATCGCGAACAGCGGCCTCGGCGGTCTCGAGCTGCGCGGTGGCAAGGTTGAACGGACCGCGAATGCGGTTGAGAATATCGATGATCTCACGCGGGCCATAGCCCCAGCCCACGCGCAACCCGCCCAGACCATAGATCTTGGAAAACGTGCGCGTCATGAAGACGTTGGGCAGGCGCGTGGCCAGCTCTGCCCCGCCGTCATAGCCCTCGACATATTCGGCGTAAGCCCCGTCGATCACCAGCAGCGCCCCTTTGGGCAGACCATTGGCGAGACGTTCCAACTCGGCCAGACCAATCATCGTGCCCGTCGGGTTGTTGGGATTGGCGAGGAACACTAGCTTGGTCTTCTTGGTGCAAGCCGACAGGATCACATCGACATCGGTGGTGCGCTCGCGCTCGGCCACCTGCACAGGGGTGCCGCCCGCCGCTTGCGTGGCGATGCGATACATCAAGAACCCGTGCTCGGTGAAAATCACCTCATCGCGCGGCCCCACGAAGGACTGGCACAGCAGGTGGATGATCTCATCGCTGCCCACACCGCAAATAATGCGGTCGGGATCCAGCCGATGGACATCGCCAATGGCGCTGCGCAGCCGCACGTGATCGGTCGAAGGGTAGCGGTGCAGCGTGTGGGCGCATTTGGCAAACGCGTCCTTGGCCTTGTCAGAAGGGCCAAAGGGGTTCTCGTTCGAGCTGAGCTTGATGGCATCGGTGCGCCCTGCGACATGGGCCGCCCCGCCCTGGTACAGCTCGATTTCCATGATGCCGGGTTGCGGGCGGATGTGACTCGTCATGACCTGTTCCTCGAAATTCTCCTGATATCTAACGGCGCGCGGCGCGCGGGGCTAGTCACAAGATCACTGAAACGGCACCAAGCGCGAATTGCGCGGCCCCAGCGCAACGCTGTGGCCCGATAAACGAAAAAGGCCGCACCCGAAGGCGCGACCTTTCGCAAAAACCGGCGAAGACTGAAAAATCAGTTCTTCGCGTAGAATTCGACCACGAGGTTGGGTTCCATCTGAACCGCGTAGGGCACGTCACCCAGCTTGGGCGTGCGCACGAAGGTCGCAACCATCTTGTTGTGATCAACGTCGAGGTAATCGGGCACGTCGCGCTCGGGCGATTGCACAGCTTCGAGAACCAGCGCCATTTGCTTGGATTTCTCGCGCACTTCGATCACGTCGCCCTCTTTCACACGGTAGGAGGGGATGTTCACTTTCTTGCCGTTCACCATGACGTGGCCGTGGTTCACGAACTGACGTGCCGCAAAGACGGTCGGCACGAATTTCGCACGGTAAACCAGCGCGTCGAGGCGACGCTCGAGCAGACCTACCAGGTTCTCACCGGTGTCGCCGCGCACACGCTCGGCTTCGGCATAGATGCGGCGGAATTGTTTCTCGGTCAGATCACCGTAATAGCCCTTGAGCTTTTGCTTGGCGCGCAGCTGGGTGCCGAAATCGGACAGTTTGCCCTTGCGGCGCTGGCCGTGCTGGCCCGGGCCGTATTCGCGGCGGTTGACCGGCGACTTGGCGCGGCCCCAGATGTTTTCGCCCATACGGCGGTCGATTTTATACTTGGCAGACGTGCGTTTGGTCACGGCTGGACTCCTTCTTAGCGTTTCGAAGGGCGTTGTCCTCCTCCGGGGCCTCTCGGCGACCGGCGACAGGTTTCCTCTTGCGAGGTCCACCAACACCAATGAATGACCCGGCAGCGTTGGCTACCGGGATGGCGGGCTTATAGGAGCCCCCCCGAGAGGTGTCAACGCGGTTTTGACCTATTTCCTTGGCGCAGCGACAGCGCGATCCCGCCCAACACCAGCGCCGCCGCGATCCAGAAGCGCAGCGAGGGGGTCTCGGCCAGCAAGACCGCCCCGCCAAGGGCTGCGAGGATGGGCACGGAAAGCTGTGCGATCGCAGCAAGGCTGGCGGGGATTTGCGGCAGCACGCGGTACCACAGCGCATAGCCCAGCCCCGAGGTGATCGCCCCCGAGGTCAGCGCGGGTGCCCAGCCCCAGCTTGCGCCCTGCCCCCAATCGCGCGCCAGCCCCAGCCAGATCAGCGCCAGCGGCACCGCCAGCGCAAAGTTCAACGCACTCGCCACCAGCGGATCGCCCGCGCGCCGCCCGTTCAGCGAATACAGCCCCCAACCGACCCCCGCCAGCGCCATCAGCCCGAAGCCCAGCGGATCAAGATGTCGCCCGCCCGAGCTGGGCACCAGCAGCACCGCCAACCCGCCAAAGGCCAGCCCCGCGCCAATCCAACGCCAAAGCGAGATCGGCTCGCGCTGCACCAAGGCCCCCGCAAACATCGTGATCTGCACCATGCCGAACAGCGTCAGCGCCCCGACACCGGCATCAATCAGCCCGCTCGCGATGGAGAATCCATAGATATAGAGAAACAGCGTGGCCACACCCGCGCCCAAGGCTGCTGGGCGGATACGCATCCCGCGCCAGCTCTTGGCACCCAACGCCATCACCAGCAACACCACCGCCCCCGATCCCAACCGCACGACAGCGGTGAACGCAGGCCCCCACTCTGCCCCATGCACCGCCATCCGGTTGAGCACCGAATTGGCCGCAAAAGCGATCATCACAAGGACGGTGAGGGCGAAAAGGCGCATAAGGCTCCTTGTATCGCGACTAGGTGAGGCCCTATTTGCGCCGCGCAATGTAG
Organism: uncultured Thioclava sp.; assembly: GCF_913064665.1. Classification (GTDB taxonomy): domain Bacteria; phylum Pseudomonadota; class Alphaproteobacteria; order Rhodobacterales; family Rhodobacteraceae; genus Thioclava; species Thioclava arctica. The sequence continues at coordinate 38,209 of NZ_CAJYBT010000007.1, read as the reverse complement.
GGCTGGGCGGTGCAATGCCCCGAACCACTGAAGCTGTTGTCGTAGCCGAGCGGCATCTGTTGGACCTGCACGTCCATCGTATCCTTGAGCAGCGTAACCGACTCGCTTACGCCGGGGATCGTATTTGCCACGCCGCGCGAACGCCCTTTTACGTTCTTTACCTCCCAACGGAAGGTGATGCGCGCGGGATTGTCAACCACGAGCTTGACGGGGATGCCTTTGCCATAGGTCTGCCAGATCAGCCCGTCGACCGCCTTCGCCTCGCCCGTCTGGGCGTTATAGGCGATCTCCAAAGTCTTCGACATGAAGCTCCGGCTATAGCGGTTGGTCAACTTGCATTTGTAAAGGGTCGCGCCAGCTTGTGCGGCCGTGGCGCCCATCATCAAAGTCGCAGCGATCAGTAATCTTCCCAAATACATGATTTATATCTCACAAATTGTTTGATCCGGCGCCAACTCGGCCATGGTGTGAACCGGTGAAATTCGCCTATTCGGGTTAGCGCGCCGGAAAAATCCTGTAAAGAAATGTCAGCGCCAAGGCCGCTCTCGCACCAACACCTTCGCGCGAGCGCGATGCGACTTTGCTGTCCTTCCCCCCTCGTCATCGCGGGCCGAGTAAGTCCGGACGCACCCGATTTGGCCGCAAGGGCAATCGTGACAAGAAAGGTAAGGGACACCAGACGAGCAAGGTCAAACGCAGCTAAGCCTGAAACGGCTATGCGTTCGCGCGCGGCACAATATGTCGATGCAACGTATATACATTGCATAACAATTTCTGTTAGCTTGAGCCTATTCAAGAAGGGAACGGCCGGGTGGACAAAAAGGACAAAGCAAAGAAATCGCGCAAGGATGGGCAATTGGTCATCCGGATCGCGACGCACGAACGCGATGCCTTTGTGGCGTTATGTGACACGCTCGACACAAGCGCTGCGCGCGAGTTACGCCGCTACATCCGCCGTTTCCTGAATGAACATGAGACAGACACATCTGATAGCTGAAAGGAGCCTGATCATGGCGAAGAAAGCAAAGATCAAAGACCTCAAGAAAGAAGTGAAACTGCGCAAAACGAAAGTTGAGCGTCAGGAGAAAAAGCTGAAATCGGCCAAGAAAGCGCTGAAGAAAGCTGCCTGACCCTTTCGCGCTCTGGCTGCGGCCCCGGTCGCGCCATAGCAATAAACAAAGCCCGGATCACCAAGATCCGGGCTTTCGTCATTTCAGAACGGCGTGCCCCCCAGAGGGGTGCGCACATTACCCTGCGAACACTCAGTCGCGGGTATACATGCCCTCATAAATGGGCGTCAGGGTTTCGGTCTCAAACAGTGACGAGACGGATGTGCCCGACCAGGTGTTCAAGATCGCTTGGGCAAACATCGGCGCGGTGGGCACGATGCGGATATTGGGGCAGGCTTTGACGGCCTCGCTCGGCTCAATAGAATCCGTGATCACCAGCGATTTCATCACCGATTTGCTGACCCGTTCAACCGCCGGGCCCGACAGCACGCCATGGGTGATATAGGCGTGGACCTCGGTGGCGCCCGCCTCCATCAACACTTCGGCGGCCTTGCACAAAGTGCCTGCAGTGTCACAAATATCGTCCACGATGATACATTTCTTGCCCGAGACATCACCGATCACCGTCATCCCCGCGATCTCGCCCGCCTTCTCGCGCCGCTTATCCACGATCGACAGCGGTGCCTCGATCCGCTTGGCCAGCTCGCGGGCCCGCGCCACGCCGCCCACGTCGGGCGAGACGACCATCACGTCATCCATCTTGCCCTTGAAGTGATGCAGGATATCCAGCGCGAAGACCGGGCTGGCATACAGGTTGTCCACCGGAATATCGAAGAAGCCCTGAATTTGCGCCGCGTGCAGATCCAGCGTCAGGATGCGGTCGATGCCGGATTCAGTCAGCAGGTTCGCCACCAGCTTGGCCGAGATCGGCGTGCGCGCCTTGGTGCGGCGATCCTGACGGGCATAGCCGAAATAGGGGATTACGGCGGTGATGCGATCGGCCGAGGACCGGCGCAGCGCATCCGACATGATCAGCAATTCCATCAGGTTGTCATTGGCCGGGTTCGAGGTCGACTGGATGATGAACATATCCTCGCCGCGCACGTTCTCATACACTTCGACGAAAATCTCGCCATCGTTGAAACGCTCAACCCGGGTATCGACCAACCCCACCGACATGCCCCGATGCATCGACATCCGCCGCGCTATGGATTGCGCCAGCGGGCGGTTCGAATTTCCGGAAATCAGTTTGGGTTCTGTGACAACAGACATCAGGGCAGGTCCTCGGGGCAGCGCCGGGTCGCCCCGACAGGATTCGGTTGATTGCGCCTGCCTTAGCACCGAGGTAGCGTGGCGGCAATTTCCACCGTCAAGAAAGTGTTATCAATGGCGCGGATCGATTATTTTTTCGGCGTATTCAGCCCCTGGACCTATCTCGCAGGCCAGCGACTCGAGGAAATCGCCACCCGGCACGGGGCGCAGATCGTCTATAAACCGCTGGATCTGATTGCGCTGTTTGCGCGCACAGGCGGCACGGCCCCGGCGCAGCGTCCGCAATGCCGGATGGATTATCGCATGCAGGAACTCAAGCGCTGGTCGGCCAAGCTTGGCATGGCGATGGATTTCACCCCGCCGTTTTTCCCGACCAATCCGGCGCCTGCCTCTTATGCGATCATCGCCGCACAACAGGCCGGCGGGGGCGATCTTGGCGGGCTGTCGCATGCGATTACGCGCGCCTGCTGGGCCGAGGGCAAGGATATCGCGCAGGACGAGGTGATCCGCGAGGCACTTGAGGCCAATGGGTTTTCCGGCGATCTGGTCACTTCGGGGCTGTTTGAGGGCGCGCTGACCTATGAGCGCAACCTGCAAGAGGCCGTGGATCGCGGCGCGTTCGGTGCGCCCTTTTATATCGTGGCCGAAAGCGATGAGCGTTTCTGGGGTCAGGACCGCCTTGAGTTTTTGGACGACCATCTGGGAACGCTGTAATGGTGCGCGACATCCGGCAAGGCGCTGAAATCGCGTGGCAAACCCTTGGTGTTGGCGCGCGGCCCGCGCTGGCGATCCACTGCACCTTGGGCAATTCCAAGCTGTGGGAAGGCGCGCTGACGCCACTTGCCCCCCAGATCAGTGCGATAACCTTCGATCAGCCCGGCCACGGCCAATCCGCGCCTTGGCGCGGTGATCCGTCCGAACCGGGTGCTTTCCAGACTCTGGTGACGCGCATCGCGGCGAGCTTCATCGAACGCCCGGTCGATCTGATCGGGCACAGCTTCGGTGCCTCGGTGGCCTTGCGCATCGCGGTGGGCGCGCCCGAGGCGGTGCGCTCGCTCACCCTGATTGAACCCGTGCTGTTCGCAGTTCTGCCCGAAAGCGACCCGGAATGGCAGGCGCTGCGCACCAAGCAGGACCATTTCGAGGCGATGATGACAGCAGGCGATCACGAGGCCGCTGCGCGCGGCTTTATGCGCGACTGGGGCACCGGTCAGCCTTGGGACAGCTATAGCGAGGCACAGCGCGCTCGCTTCATCGCCACGATGCCGATGGTGGAGAATATCAGCCGCGCGAATTTTGAAGATCCGGCGGGCATTGCGCGCGAGGGCGGGATTGAGGCGATCGACGCGCCCGTGATGATCATCCACGGCGACCAATCGCCCCCGACCATGCCGCGTGTGGCCGAGGCAATCGCGGCGCGCCTGTCCGATGTCGGCGTGGCCTGCATTCGCGACGCAGGCCATATGTTGCCCGTCACCCACGCGGCACAATGCGCCGATCTGCTTGCGGCCAATCTGGAACGCTCGTAGCTCTGGACGCGCCTGCCCCCCTCTGACAGAAAGACCCGATGGCCAAATCTGCCCCCTCTTTTCGTTGTGCTGAATGCGGTGCCACCCATGCCAAATGGTCGGGGCGCTGTGAGGCATGCGGCGCGTGGAATTCCATCGTCGAGGAAAGCCCGCTGTCCAAGGTGCCCGGCTCGGGGCTGGGCGGCGCCAAGGGCAAGCTGATCCAGCTTTCCGCGCTCGACACCAAAGAGGCCCCGCCCAAACGCGCCTTGGCTGGCATGCCTGAGCTGGACCGCGTGCTGGGCGGTGGACTGGTTCAGGCCAGCGCCATTCTGGTCGGCGGCGATCCCGGCATCGGGAAATCCACCCTACTGCTGCAAGCCGCCGCAGCTTTTGCCCGCAAGGGTCTGAAAACGCTTTATATCTCTGGCGAAGAAGCCGCGAGCCAAGTGCGCATGCGCGCCGCGCGCCTTGGTCTGGCCGATGCGCCGGTGGGCCTGGGGGCCGAAACCTCACTGCGCGATATTCTGACAACGCTTGAAGCCGAGCGCCCCGATCTGGTGGTGATCGACTCAATCCAGACGATGTGGTCAGACCGCGTCGAAAGCGCGCCGGGCTCGGTCAGCCAATTGCGCGCCGCCGCCCATGAATTGGTGAGTTTCGCCAAACGGCGCGGCACCGCCGTGATCCTTGTGGGCCATGTCACCAAGGATGGCCAAATCGCAGGCCCGCGCGTGATCGAGCATATGGTCGACACGGTGCTGTATTTCGAGGGCGAGCGCGGCCACCAGTTCCGCATCCTGCGCGCGGTGAAGAACCGCTTTGGCCCGGCCTCGGAAATCGGCGTATTCGAGATGACCGGCGCGGGTCTGGCCGAGGTCGCCAACCCCTCGGCGCTGTTTCTGTCCGAACGCGGTCAGGCCGCCCCGGGATCGGCCGTGTTCGCAGGCATCGAGGGCACCCGCCCCGTGTTGACCGAAATTCAGGCGCTCGTGGCACCCTCCTCGCTCGCCTCGCCCCGGCGCACGGTGGTGGGGCTCGATTCGGGGCGAATCTCGACGATTCTGGCGGTGCTGGAATCGCGCTGCGGCATCCCGTTTACCGGGCTGGATGTGTTTCTCAACGTCGCAGGCGGCATGAAAGTCATCGAACCCGCCGCCGATCTGGCCGCCGCCGCCGCGCTTTTGAGTGCCCGAGAAGACACAGCCCTGCCCGCAGATATGGTTATTTTCGGGGAAATCAGCCTTTCTGGTGCGCTTAGACCTGTCGGTCAGGCGGAAAACAGGTTGAAAGAAGCGGCAAAACTTGGTTTTTCACAAGCCATCGCGCCGACGGGGACAAAAGCCGAAGGCACAACCGGGATGTCCATGCGCAAGCTTGGGGATCTCGTGACTTTCACGGGCGAGATGTTCGGCGCGGGTTAGCGCGAGCAGCACAGGAGCGCAAATGGACGGGTTCACCATCGTTGATGCCATCGTGGCGATTGTCATCATTCTCTCGGCGATCCTCGCCTATTCCCGCGGTTTCGTGCGCGAAGGGCTGGCGATTGTCGGCTGGATCGCAGCAGCGGTCATCGCCTATGCCTTTGCCAATCAGGCCCGCCCGCTGGTGCAACAGATCCCGGGGCTCGACAAATTCATCGGCAATAGCTGCGAATTGGGCATGATCGGCGGCTTTGCGGTGGTGTTTGCCGTGGCTTTGGTGGTGTTTTCGATCCTCACGCCGCTGTTTGCCTCGGCGGTGCAACGCTCGGCCCTTGGCGGTCTCGATCAGGGGCTGGGGTTCCTGTTTGGCGTGCTGCGCGGCGTGATTTTGGTCGCCGTCGCCTTTGTCGTTTATGACCGCGTGATGGGCAATGACCCGGTGGCGATGGTCGATAATTCCCGCTCGGCCAAGGTGTTTGCGCGGATGTCAGGGCAGATGGATGAAACCATGCCCAGCGATGCGCCGGGCTGGATCGTGGCGCGCTATGAGGCGCTGGTGGCCACCTGCCCCGCCCCGCAAGGTGACGGCGCTGATCCTGCCCGTATTGATGAATTACCCAGCACTCCGGCGAATTGATGACGCCCGAATGACGGTTTTGATAGCGCGAGGGGTTAACACCTCTCGCGTTTCGCTTTAAACGGGCGACAACGCCCCTTCTTCCTGCGTTCATCGGAGCTGCCCCCATGTCCTGCCCCGCACCCGCCAAAACCCATTTCGCCGATCCCTTTGATGACGACAAGCTGCGTGAAGAATGCGGTGTGTTCGGCGTCGTTGGTGTCTCGGACGCGGCCAATTTCGTCGCCCTCGGCCTGCACGCGCTGCAACATCGCGGCCAAGAGGCAGGCGGTATCGTCGCCCATGACGCGGCCACCGGGTTCAACTCGGCCCATCGTTTCGGCTATGTACGCGACAATTTCACCAAATCGAGCTTGATGGAAACGCTGCCCGGCAATATCGCCATCGGCCATGTGCGCTATTCCACGGCTGGCTCCAAAGGGGCCGTGATCCGCGATATCCAGCCCTTCTTCGGCGAGTTCTCGATGGGCGGCTGTGCGGTGGCCCATAACGGCAATCTCACCAATGCCGACGCGCTACGCCGCGAGTTGATCGAGCGCGGCGCGATCTTTCAGTCCTCCTCGGATAGCGAATGCATCATTCACCTGATGGCGCGCTCGATCCAGCGCAAACATGCCGACCGGATCGCAGATGCGCTGCGCCGGGTTGAGGGCGCGTTCTCTATCGTGGCGATGACGCGCACCAAGCTGATCGGCGTGCGCGACCCGCTGGGCGTGCGCCCGTTGGTGCTGGGGAAGCTGGGCGAGAAGGGATATGTCCTGTCATCCGAAACCTGCGCACTCGACATCATCGGCGCCGAGTTCGTGCGCGAGATCGAGCCGGGCGAAATGGTCGTCATTCAGGACGGCAAGATCGACAGCTCGCGCCCCTTCGGGCCCTCCACGGGTCGCTTCTGCATCTTCGAGCATGTCTATTTCTCGCGCCCCGATTCCATCATCGGCGGGCGCTCGATCTATGAAACGCGTCACGATATCGGCATTGAACTGGCCCGCGAAGCCCCTGTCGATGCCGATCTGGTTTGCCCGGTCCCCGATAGCGGCACCCCGGCAGCGATCGGTTTCAGCCAAGAAAGCGGCATCCCCTTTGCCCTCGGGATCACGCGCAACCAATATATGGGCCGCACCTTCATCGAGCCGACCGAGCAGATCCGCAACATGGGCGTGCGCCTCAAGCTCAACGTCAACAAGGCTCTGATCAAGGGCAAGCGGGTGATCCTGGTTGATGACTCAGTCGTGCGCGGCACCACCTCGCGCAAAATCAAGGACATGATCCTCGATGCGGGCGCGAAAGAGGTGCATTTCCGTATCGCCTCCCCGCCCACCGCTTGGCCCTGTTTCTACGGCGTCGATACGCCCAATCGCGACAAGCTTCTGGCGGCCCAGATGACCGAAGAAGAAATGCGCGAATGGGTGGGCGTGGATTCGCTGAAATTCATCTCGCTCGACGGGCTTTACCGCGCCGTGGGCGAAGCTGGCGGGCGCAACAACGCTTGCCCGCAATATTGCGACGCCTGTTTCTCGGGCGAGTATCCGGTCACACCTTCGGATCAGATCGAGAAGGGTTTCGAGATGAAGGCCGCCGAGTAAGCCTTTCATCTAGCTAAAAATACTCCCGCCGGAGGCTCTGACGTTTGAGCCTTGCGGCGGGGTCATTTGATCGCGATAGGTTTTGGGCGTTCGCACCTTGCATGGCTCCACTGGAGCCCTGCATCCAGGGCGTTGCCCCGGATCGGTGCTCACTCCTCCTGACACCCGCTGAGTAGGCTTTGCGACTCGCCATCCTCGGAAATCCAATCCAGCGTCGCGCTTGAGCCTTTGGTCCACCAGACATAGCCCGCCTCGCCCTCGCCATCCTCGGCGTATTTCGCGCCGTCGGCCGAGCGGATATGGCTCATCACGACCATCCGCCCTTCCAGCATCAACACCACGCGCTGCGGATCGCTATCGTTGAGATAGGCGGCGGGGACACGTGCGCCGCGCTCACAGCTATAGATGCGCGTGATTACGCCATCTGCAGCCGAGGAATTGGTCAGCGGGGCCAGCTGCTCGGGCGCGGGCGCGGGCGCGTCGCTGGTGTCTTGCGCAAAAGCCGGTGCGGCCAGCAGCAGGCACAACGCGCAGGCAAACGCCCTCATGCTTGTTCCTCAACGCGATCGGCAAGGGCCTCGGCACGCGCGGCGATCTCGGCCAGTGTCTCGGTCACCTCCGAGGGCACCACGGCCACTTCGACGCGCGCAGGATTGGCCTGCAACTCGTCAATCTTGGCCTGCAATTCGCCCACCTTGTTTTGCGCCTCGCGCAGTTGATCATCAATCCCGGCTGCTTTGTCAGCCAGCATCAACCCGGCCATCAACAGCATCCGCGTCTCGGGCAGCCGCCCGATCTGGCCCAGCAAAACCTGCGCCTCATTGTCCAGCATCGCGGCCGCGGTGCGCAGGAAATGCTCTTCGCCCTGCTGGCAGGCCACCTGAAAATCACGGCCACCGATGGAAACGGTCAAGTCAGGCATCTTGCGACTCCTCTTCAGCCTGCGCGAGGATCGGGGCGAGCCCGTCAAGAATATCGCCCAACTCGTTGAATTCGCTGGCGCGCGCGGCGCGCAGGGCCGTCAACTCGGCCATCAAGGCTTCTTCTGAAAACGCCACGCCCTCATCCATCAGCTTGCGATTGGACGCGATCAGCGCGGTGTTCGCAGCCTTCAACGCAGCCACCTCTTTGAACGCGGCTTCCTGGGCGCGCACGGCGGCACCGTATTTGCGCTCCATCGCGTTCAGCGTGGTGTCCTGTTTTTCGCGGATCGCGCGCACGCGTTCAGAGAGCTGCGCATTGGCCTCGCGCTCGGCATCCAGCGCGGCCTGCATCTGTGCGAGGTCTGAACTGGGCGCCGCATCGGGCTCTTGCGGCCCGGCAAGCACCTCTGACTCAGGAGGCGCGGCGTCGGGGAGCGCGACCTCGGGCGGTGCCGTTTCGGGCGCTGCCATCTGTTCAAACGCCGCTTCTTGCAGGTGCTCTGGCTCGGCCTCTGGCTCGGCCGGCGCAACCCGCTTTTGTGCCAGCACCTCAACCCCGCGCCCGATCCTCTCAAGCGCAAAAGAGATGCGGCGTTCGTATTCGGCAATCTCGCTCATACGCGCCTCCTCATCGGTCTGCTGTCCCGCATTTGTCCCGAATCGCATTCGAGGGCAGGATTTTGCTCAGTTTAACCCTGTTGCATGAGCCAAGCCCACCCTTTTGCCTCAAGCACTTGTGGGCCAAGCTTGATCTTGCCCCGATCCCTGCTATCAGAGGGCCTAAATGCCCATCTGTTGCCTGAAAGGAACCGCCATGGAAATCGAAGAGCTGCGCAAGGCCCATCCCGAACATTGGAAACTGGCCTCGGCGATCCGCGCCCTCGCGATGGATGCGGTGCAAGCCGCCAATTCCGGGCATCCCGGCGCGCCGATGGGTCTGGCCGATGTTGCCACCGTGCTGTTCTCCAAGCACCTGAAATTTGACGCATCAGCCCCGAAATGGGCAGATCGTGACCGTTTCGTGCTGTCAGCGGGCCATGCCTCGATGCTGGTCTATGCGCTGTTGCATCTGTCGGGGGATCAACAAGTCACGCTCGAGCAGATCAAGAATTTCCGCCAGATGGGCGCGCTGACGGCGGGCCACCCGGAAAACTTCCTGCTCGACGCTGTGGAAACCACGACCGGTCCGCTGGGTCAGGGCATTGCGACCGCCGTGGGCATGGCAATCGCCGAGGAATCACTGCGCGCCCATTGGGGCAAAAAGCTTGTCGATCACCGCACTTGGGTGATCGTGGGCGATGGCTGCTTGATGGAAGGCATTTCCCAAGAAGCGATCGGTCTGGCGGGCATGCAAGAGCTGAACAATCTGATTGTGCTGTGGGACAACAACGACATCACCATCGACGGTCGCGTCTCGATGTCTGACAAGACCGATCAGCGCGCGCGCTTTGCCGCCTCGGGTTGGAGCGTGCTGCATTGCGACGGTCACGATCCGGTCGATATCGACCGTGCGCTGACTGCGGCCAAGAAAGCCAAGGGCCCGGTTCTGGTGGATTGCAAAACCATCATCGGCTTTGGCGCGCCCAATAAATCTGACAGCTACGCGGCGCATGGCTCGCCCCTCGGTGATGAGGAAATCGCGCGCACCAAGGCGATTTACGGTTGGAATCACGGCCCCTTCGAGATCCCCGCCGACATCAAATCGGCTTGGGAAGCGATTGGCAGCCGGGGCGCGACTGAGCGCGCCGAATGGGAAGAGCGGTTTGCGGCACTTTCCGACAACAAACGCGGGGAATTCACCCGCATCATGACCGGCACTGTCTCGAAAAAGCTGGTCGGCGCGATCCGCAATTTCAAGAAAGAGCAAGCCGAGGCCGCCCCCAAGGTCGCCACCCGCAAAGCCAGCGAGATGGTGTTGGGCGTGATCAACCCCGCCTGCCCCGAGACGCTGGGCGGCTCGGCTGATCTGACCGGCTCGAACCTGACGAAATCCAAGGAAATGTCGGTCTTCAACCCGGAGAACCGCAAAGGTCGCTACATCCATTACGGCATTCGTGAGCATGGCATGGCGGCGGCGATGAACGGCATGTTCCTGCATGGCGGCGTGCGCCCCTATGGCGGGACATTTTTCTGCTTTACCGATTACGCGCGCGGAGCGATGCGCCTGTCTGCACTGATGAAAGTGCCCACCGTTTACGTCATGACCCATGACAGCATCGGTCTGGGCGAAGATGGCCCGACCCACCAACCGGTCGAGCATCTCGCGATCTGCCGCGCCACGCCCAACACGCTGACCTTCCGCCCTGCCGATGTGGTGGAAACCGCCGAGGCGTGGGAAATCGCGATGAGCCAAGAGGGCACGCCCTCGATTCTGGCGCTGAGCCGGCAGAACCTGCCCACGCTGCGCACCGAATACAAACCGCAAAACCTGACGGCGAAAGGCGCTTATGTCATCGCCGAGGCCGAGGGCAAGCGTCAGGCGATCCTGATGGCCACCGGCTCCGAGGTGGAAATCGCGATGAAAGCGCGCGAGATCCTGCAAGCGCAGGCGATTGGCACGCGGGTCGTTTCGATGCCCTGCATGGAGCTGTTCGCCGCCCAAGACGAAAGCTATCGCAAGCGCATCTTGCCGCCCAATTCGGTGCGTGTCGCCGTTGAGGCCGCCGTGCGCCAGCCTTGGGATCGCTGGCTGCTGGGCGAGCGGGGCCGCGAGGCCAAGGCCGGGTTTGTCGGCATGGATCGCTTTGGCGCCTCTGCCCCGGCGGGTGAGCTGTATGAAAAATTCGGCATCACCCCCGAGGCTGTGGCCGACAAGGTCAAAGCCCTCCTCTGATGGCTCTGCCCACCATCAAGACCGTTTCGAGGGGGCCCGCCGTGGCCCCCTCTTTTCATCCCGACCGACCCGGTCTGGCGGTGGTCTTCATGCTGGGCGCGTTTTCGATGCTCACCCTGATGGATGCTTTCGCCAAGCTGCTGGGCCAGGGCTATCATCCGCTGCTGATCGTCTGGGCGCGTTTCGGGGTGAATGCGCTGGTACTGGGGGCGATTTTCGGGCGCTCGGTGCCGCGCCGGTTGCGCACCCGCCAGCCCGTATTGCAGGCCGGGCGCGCGCTGTTCCAGATGGGCGCGATCGTGTCGTTTTTCTTCGCGCTGCGCTATATCGGCTTGGCGCAGGCCACGGCCCTTGGTGATCTGAACCCGGTGATCGTGACGCTGGGGGCGGCGCTGTTTCTGGGCGAGCGGCTGGGCGTGCATCGCATCTTCGGGATCGCGGCTGCGTTCATTGGCGCGATGATCATCCTGCGTCCCGGCACCGGCATGTTTCACCCGGCAGCCCTACTGGCACTGCTGGCCGCATTCAGCTTTGCAGGCGCCGTTTTGCTCACACGGCAGGTGCGCGGCGATAGTGCGGCAACCTCGCAGCTTTGGTCCTCGTTGGTCGGGCTGGCGCTGTCCTCACTGGCCCTGCCCTTCATCTGGCAACCCATCGCTTGGGGAGATCTGTGGGTTTTCGCAGGCCTCGGGCTGGCGGGCAGCCTTAGCCAATTCCTGCTGATCCGGGCATTTTCGCTAGGCGAGGCGGGCACATTGGCCCCGTTTGGCTATTCGGGGCTGATCTTTGCCTCGTTCTGGGGCTGGCTGATGTTTGACCAACTGCCCGATAGCGCCACGATTCTGGGGGCGCTTGTGATCATCGGCGCGGGGCTTTATGTCTGGTCACGCGAGCGCCGCGCGGCGCGCCTTCCAACAGACAGCCCGCGATGAAAAACGACACGATTTCCCTTTCCGATCGCCTGTCCAACGCCGTTTTCGTGACGGTGATGAAGCTGGTGCAAATGCTGCCCTATGAGCGGCGCATCCCGCTGGCCGGGCGTTTGGTGGCGCGCGCCGCCCCCATGATCGGGTTTACCCGCCGGGTGCGCGAGAATTTGGCGCTGACCTGCCCCGATCTGCCCGAGGTCGAGGTCAAACGCCTTGAACGCGCGGTGCCTGACAATCTGGGCCGGATGCTGGCAGAGATCTATTCGGGCGAGGAATTTCTGGCCCGCGTGCGCGATCTGCCCATCGAAGGCCCCGGCGCCGAGGTCCTTGCGCGCGCCCATGCCGAGGGCCGCCCCGTGGTGCTGGCGGTGGGGCATTTTGGCAATTACGACGCTTGGCGCGGCGCGCTTGTGGCGCGTGGCTATCGGGTGGGTGCGATCTACCGCCCGATGAACAATGCCGCCTTTAACGCGCAATATGTCGCTGCGATCTCCGCCATTGCCGAGCCACTTTTCGCGCGCTCGCGGCGTGGGCTGGCCGAGATGATGAAATATCTGCGCGATGGCGGAATGGTGGCCTTCGGCTTTGATCAGTATTTCAAGCGCGGTGCGGATCTGACCTTTTTCGGCCAACCCGCACGCACGCCGCTGTCAGCGGCGGAAATGGCGCTCAAGATGAAGGCCGAGCTGATTCAAGTCTACGCGGTTCGTCAGCCTGACGGGCTGACCTTTCGCATCCTCGTTGACGCGCCTGTGCCCCATAGCGATGCCGAGACGATGACGCAGGCGCTCAACGACGCCCTTGAGGCGCGGGTGCGCGATCATATGGATCAGTGGTTCTGGATACATCGCCGCTGGAAGCAGCGCGGTTAACGGTCAGGCTTACTCAAGGCGACCCGCGGCCAGAATTTTGCCCGGCAGCGGCACGCCCTGCCCTGGTTGGGCCGCTTGCACTATCACCACGCCCGGATCAGCGCCATCCAGATCAACCTTGATCCGGGTCGGCGTCTTGCCGTCCCATTCCGCCACCGCATGCCATTCGGTCACGATGTTGCGGTAATCAATCGTCTGGCCTGCGTTTTCACCGCGCAAGATAGCGATGCGCGCCTCGGGCATGTAGCGCACGATTTGCACCACAGCGGGCGCGCTGAGCGGTGGGTCCGCCGAAAGCAACACCTCATAGTCGCCGTCTGCGCCGCTGATTTTCAAATGAACCGGCTGGCGCACGGCGCTTTGCTGGGCAATCGCAACTTTCAATTCGTCTTTTTGCACGCCAACCAGCGCCGTCGTGCCGCCCACAATCATTTGCGGCGTGTAGACGGTGCGCTCTCGGGCGGCGCGAGCATAGGCTTTTTGGCGCGCGGTGAATTCGGCTTTGCCAAAGGGATCTTTCCAGCCCAGATAATCCCAGTAATCGACATGCAGCGCGAGCGCGATCACGTCATCGCGATCGGCATATGTCTCAAACAGCGCATCTGCGGGCGGGCAAGATGAACAGCCCTGCGAGGTGAACAGTTCAACCACGATCGGGTCATGCGCGGGCGTATCGTCGCTAGGCGACACTTGTCCCGCCATTGAGCGCACCAACGCATCCGCAGCGTTGCGCCGCATTCCCGGTGGGGCATCGGGCTTGATGAGCGGCGTCTCGGCAGGCTTGGCTGTGGGCGCGGATTGGGGTGCGCTTGGCGCGCTGTCTTGCGCAAAAACGGTTTCTGGCAGCCAAAAGCTACCCAATGCCAAACCAAGGCAGACCGTCACCGAAGCGCTGATACCTGCGCGTGCCATTGAAACCCTTCCAAACTCTCGTCCTTATATCTAGCGTTGACGACCACACCAGAGCCAATCAAGGTTTTGCGAGAATTCGTTGCGTAACTGTTGCGCAGGGTGCCCCCCCCCCGCGCGCGGACGAACTTGCAGACCTTGGCACCCTTTGCGGACCAAATTCGCCGTCTTTGTGTGCAACGGTATACAAAAAGTAGCACGCGCCTCTTGAACGCGCGCCCCGCTTGGGGCAAACACTGTCTCAGCGACACCCTTAGGACCCATGAAGGGAGGCCATCTCATGCCCATCGTCACCGGTAAAGACTCTGCCAAGACCCGCCGCGAGCTAAGCGTCGGCTCCAAGACATTCACCTATTATTCGATCCCCGCCGCCACCGAGGCCGGTCTGGGCGAATTCACCAAACTCCCCGCCTCTCTCAAAGTGGTGCTGGAAAACCTGCTGCGCTTTGAGGATGACGGGTTCACCGTCTCGCTTGAAGACATCAAGGCGTTTGGCGAATGGGCCAAGCAAGGCGGCAAGAACCCGCGCGAGATCGCCTATCGCCCGGCGCGTGTTCTGATGCAGGATTTCACCGGCGTTCCCGCCGTTGTGGACCTCGCGGCCATGCGCGACGGCATCAAGGGCCTTGGCGGCGATGCGCAAAAGATCAACCCGCTGGTGCCTGTCGATCTGGTGATCGACCACTCGGTGATGATCGACGAATTCGGCAACCCGCGCGCCTTCCAGATGAACGTGGATCGCGAATACGAGCGCAATATCGAGCGCTACCAGTTCCTCAAATGGGGCCAGACCGCGTTTGAAAACTTCCGCGTGGTGCCGCCGGGCACCGGCATCTGCCACCAGGTGAACCTGGAATATCTGGCCCAAACCGTTTGGACCGACAAGGATCAGACCGGCGCTCAGATCGCCTATCCCGATACGCTGGTGGGCACCGATTCCCACACCACCATGGTCAACGGCGCGGCCGTTCTGGGCTGGGGCGTTGGCGGGATCGAGGCCGAGGCCGGGATGCTGGGTCAACCGATCTCGATGCTGATCCCCGAGGTCGTGGGCTTCAAGCTGACGGGCGCGATGGTCGAAGGCACCACCGGCACCGACCTAGTGCTCAAAGTCGTCGAAATGCTGCGCGCCCATGGCGTGGTTGGCAAATTCGTCGAATTCTACGGCGAAGGTCTGGATCATCTGCCGCTGGCACAGCGTGCCACGATCGCCAACATGGCACCGGAATATGGCGCAACTTGCGGCTTCTTCCCGGTTGATGACGAAACCTTGCGCTATCTGGAACAAACCGGTCGCGACAAGGACCGCATCGCGCTGGTCGAAGCCTATGCCAAGGCCAACGGCATGTGGCGTGGGGCCGATTACGCGCCGATCTATTCGTCGACGCTGGAACTCGACATGGGCACGATTGTGCCTGCGATCTCGGGCCCCAAACGCCCGCAAGATTACCTGCCGCTGACCACCGCTGCTGCGGCGTTCGCGAACGTAATCAACGAGTTCCGCGGCAAGGACGACTCGGAGGCGGCACATGACATGGCGGCTGAGGGTCCGATTCCAACCAAAACGATCAAAGCCAAGTCCGCCAAGGTCGCGGGCGAAGATTACGAGCTGCACGACGGTTCGGTCGTGATCGCCTCGATCACGTCCTGCACCAACACCTCCAACCCCTATGTGATGATCGCTGCCGGTCTGGTGGCGCGCAAAGCCCGCGCTCTGGGTCTGAACCGCAAGCCTTGGGTGAAAACTTCGCTCGCACCCGGGTCGCAGGTCGTGTCGGAATATCTTGAGGCCGCAAACCTGCAAGAAGATCTTGACGCGGTGGGCTTTGACCTTGTGGGGTATGGCTGCACCACCTGTATCGGCAACTCCGGCCCGCTGCAGCCCGAGATCTCCAAGGCGATCAACGACAATGACCTGATCGCAACCTCGGTTCTGTCGGGCAACCGCAACTTTGAAGGGCGCATCAGCCCCGATGTGCGCGCCAACTACCTCGCTTCGCCCCCCCTTGTGGTGGCCTATGCGCTGGCCGGTGACATGAATATCGACATCACCTCGCAGCCGCTGGCGCAAACCCCCGATGGCAAGGATGTCTATCTCAAGGACATCTGGCCGACCGACAAGGAAATCGCCGATCTGGTCCAAAAGGTCGTCACCCGCGACAAGTTCATCGACAAATACGCCGATGTCTTCAAAGGCGACGAGAAATGGCAGGCCGTGGACGTGTCAGGGGGCGAGACCTATGACTGGCCGCCGACCTCGACCTACATCCAGAACCCGCCCTATTTCCGGGGCATGTCGCCCGAGGCTGGCGTGATCTCGGATGTCAAAGGTGCGGGCATTCTCGCCGTGCTGGGCGATTTCGTGACCACCGACCACATCTCGCCGGCAGGCTCGTTCAAACCCGATACGCCTGCGGGCAAATATCTGGTCGAGCGTCAGGTCGCACCGAAAGACTTCAACTCCTACGGCTCGCGTCGTGGCAACCACGAAGTCATGATGCGCGGCACCTTCGCCAATATCCGCATCAAGAACGAGATGCTCGATGGTGTCGAGGGCGGCTATACCAAGGGCCCCGATGGCAAGCAGACCTCGATCTACGACGCCGCGATGGCCTATGCCGAGCAAGGCAAGCCGCTGGTGATCTTTGGTGGCGAACAGTATGGCGCGGGCTCGTCGCGTGACTGGGCGGCCAAGGGCACCAACCTGCTGGGCGTCAAGGCCGTGATCGCGGAAAGCTTTGAGCGTATCCACCGCTCGAACCTTGTTGGCATGGGCGTGATCCCGTTCGAGTTCACCGAAGGCCAGACCCGCAAGGATCTGAACCTGACGGGCGCGGAAGAGGTCACGATCACTGGGCTCGAAGGCGATATCAAACCGCAGTCGATCGTGCCCTGCACCATCACCTACGCGGACGGCTCGACCAAAGAGATCAAGCTGAAAAGCCGGATCGATACCGCGGTCGAGATCGAATACCTGCGCAATGGCGGCGTGCTGCAATATGTGCTGCGCAATCTGGCCAAAGCCTGATTTCAGCGTTGAGAGAATTGGAAAGGCCCCGCATTCGCGGGGCCTTTTTGATTACTCAGCGCGATCGCAGATAATGTCTGCCCAATGCCGATTCACCGAGAGTGCGATCGAAACCAGCACATACCCCCAGCCGACAAACGGAATCATCCGCAAGGACAGTGCCGCAAGCAGCTTGGAAAAGGCTTTTTTGCCGGCCTTTTCGATGAACATTTCGAGGAAGGTCTTTTCGCCAAACAATGTCAGGAGTTTCTTGCAGCCGTCAAAAAATCGTTCGATATCCTTTTTCTTGACTGCATCGGCCATGTCATCCATCGACTGCTCGCCGCCGATCGCCTTCAGCACTTCCTCGATTATCTCCGACTCATCAAGAAGCCCAAGCGCGTCCAGGAAAATCTCCCAAGCGGTTCTTGCTGCCGCGGGACAGGTTGTCTTTGATGGGATCTGTTCGATGGGGATCGCCACCACCTGATCTGGACTTGGGATCGGTGCGATACCAGCCAGAAGCATAGCATCATAGAGCGTCTCTTGGCCTTCTATGACGAACGGGCGCAACTCCTCGGCAGGAATCTCGACTGCGGCATCAGCAAGCTGGCGTCGCCCTTGGAAATCGGTGTCCTGCCAAGCCTTTGCGGTTTGCGCGTTGATCGGGAACGAAGCCTCTGCCACATTTGCAGCAAGCGTATCTGCAATGGAGCGCGAGGCGTCGAGGGCGGCTTTGAAACGCTCGAAATCTTGGGCGAATGCGACGCCGGGAAATATCCCTGTGGCCAGTGGGGCGAGCAGGGCCGTGCCCAAGACTTTGCGGCGACAAAATACGGGGGAAGCAATCATCTCTCAAACTCCGAACAGCCATAAATGAAGCTCTTCGGGTAAGGATGACACAGGATGACCTTACGTCAACAATTAATCCGCCAAGCGGATCGGGAACTCCGCCAGCAATGCGGCCTGCTCCGCGCTCAGCGCTTCGGTGCGCACGATTTGGGTGTGGATCGAAAACACCACCGCGCGGGTTTGTGGCAAGCGCACAAGGCCCTGTCGCTCCACCCGGATGAATTTAGAGGCCGCGTTTCCATGGTCATATTCGTATTCCGAGCGCGGATCGGCGAGAAACGCATCGGAATGAGACGCCGTGCCGCGCATCAGCCCGCGCCCCGGCTGCACCCCATCCATCAGGCGTTGCACCCGCGCGCCCAGATCGTCGGTGTAAATCTCGATCGGTTTGTGGATGCGCATCATCGCGCGGCCAAATTTCTCGGTCAGCCGCCAGCCAGAGGGGAAACACAGCACGCCGCCAGTCAGCACATGTTCGCCCTGCCCCGTGCCCTCAGGATCGGCTTGCAGAAGGCACAGATCCTCTTGCACCAGCCGCCCCAGCGTCATCAACGGCTGCGTTGGATCAAGCGCCACGACGCGCCCATCGGGGCACATAGCCTGCGTGTCTTGCAGATCAAAGCCAAGACTGGGCAGGATGCCCAAGATCATCTGATAGAGCTCAGCGGCGGCGGGTTCGGCACTTGGGGCCAGCGCATGTACCTGATCGGGCGTCTCATTCAGCAGCCGTTCGCGCAGCGCCATTTGCGCGCCATAGGCGCTGTCGACCTCTAGCCAATTCTCCGGGTCTAACGGCACCACGCCGGGCAGCCGCCGAGTGCGCGCCTCCATCCAGGGCGCAAAGCTGAGCGATGTTTGCAAGATCGGTTCCATCGCGCCAACCTGCCGTGCAATGCGCGCCCTCGCAAGTCGCGTTTTTGCAATTGCGGGCTTGCACCGCGCGTAACACCCCCCATATCGGGATCAGACAATGTAACGAGGCTTAACATGACCCGAGACGACACCCGCGCACTTTATATCGAACAGCGCATCGCCAATGAAAAGAAATCGGCGCTGGCCGCCTATGCGATCTGGTTCTTCCTGCCGATGCTGGGCGTGCACCGGATGTATCTGGGGCGCGTCGGCTCGGGCGTGATCATGCTGCTGATGACCGGGATTGGCACATTGCTGGCGCCGATCCTGATTGGCTATGTCCCGCTGGCGCTGGTCGGGCTGTGGTGGCTGATCGATGCGCTGCTGATCCCCGGCATGATCAGCCAAAGCATGGCCGAGACCCGCTGGCGCTTGATGCAGGAAAGCTAAAGATCGAGTTCGGCCTCGATCGCGGCGATTTGGGCATGGGTGTCGATGGCCAGCTCAGAGATATTCTGCAAGCCGCGATCTTCGAGCACGGCACTGTCGGGATGGCTGTCGAGCCAAGCCTGAATGCGACTGTCGCGCGCCTCTAAGAGCGCCTCGAATTGCGGGCGATAGAGGCTGACCATCGCGCTAAGCCACAGGTTCACGGCCCAGTTCGGATGCGCCAGTTCAATCGCGAAATGGTCCAAGAGACGGATCATGTCAGAGGCACGATAAAACGTCTCGTCGGTCACCCAGCGATTGGTGGTGAAAATCCGCAACGGCGTGCCTTTGGCGTTTACGCTGATCGCACCGAAATGGGCAAATCGCGCGCCCGTATCATCTGGCGCATCGGCGGGAATTCTCGCGCCGGGCAAATCCCAAGGCGTAAGGTTCAGGCCCAACGCGTCAGGGCGCACGAACAGATGAAAATGCCCGTTTTCGCTGCTGAGCATCTCATCGGCGGCATGGGCGTGATAGAAATACTGGCAATGGGTTTCGGGGTCAAAAATGTCGCCCTTGGGATAGCGCTCCCATGTGGTGAAGGTGCCCTGATCGCGCAGCACTTCGGACAGCACGCTCATGCCCGATTTGCGCAGCACGGTTTCGCACTCGATCACTGTCTCGGCGGCGTCATGCATTTCTTCAAGGCGCCCGCGCGGCAGCTTTCTCAGCACGGGCGGTGCGATTTCAGCGCCAGAGCGCGCAATTTGACCCATACTAACCCCTCACTCGACTGCAGCAGGTCTTATAAAAGCGGGACCGGCCAACCGACCGGTCCCGTTCATTTCACTACACCACCAGATCAGAGCGGCGGCAAGCCCAGGTCGACACGCACCTGCGCCTCGCGCGAGGTCTTGAGACCGACCTGACGGCCCTCTTCGATTGCGATCTCGGCGGGCACGCCCTTGGAGGCGCGATACAGCGCCCACATCGCGCCGACGCGGTTGGCGCTCTCGCAATGCAACAAGATCGGGTAATTCGCCGGATCATCCGCAATCTTGGCGAATTCCGCGACCTGATCGGCAGTCGGTGCTTTGGTCGGAACGGCCATATGGATGTAATTCATCCCCGCCGTCTTGACCAAATCGCCTTCGTTGGGCGCGCCCTCATCGGGCTTGAGCAGGCTCACAACGGTCTTGAAGCCCATCATCTTGAGCATCGGGATCCCGGTCGGGTCAATAAAACCACCCGTGCCGATATAGGGCGAGGCACGCAGGTAATTCACCACGATATTGGGCATCTCGTTGCCATAGGGGGCCTGCGCGGCCTTGACCGTTGTGTCAAAGGGGCCTTTGGCCATCGGTGCCGCATCGGCGGCTGTTGCGGCTGCCGCACCCGGCGCACAGGGGTTGGCCGCTGCTGCGCCCGGTGCGCAAGGGTTGGCAGGCACTGCCGCCGGGGCGCAAGGATTGACCACTGCGGCGGGCGCACAGGGGTTGGTGGCCTGCGCCGAAGCTGCCATCGGCAGTGCGGCGCTCATCGCCAGCGCCGTCATCGGCACCATTGCTGCGCGCAGCAGGCTTTTACGAGTCTTGGTCTTTCTCAGTTTCATCAGTCTTTCCTCCCTCAAAAAATCGTCAAATCACGTTGGCCACAGGTCACGCTTGGCGCGTGGCTGCGGTCATGGTCAGGTCATCGGCCTCGTCATCGGGTGCACAGACCTCCTCGGACGTCAGCGGGCCGCCACGTGCGCGCTCCATCATCGTGCCAAGCCGGAAACCGATTGCGGCCAAAACCACCAGCACCAGCAGAACCACCCATTCGGGCAGGCCGAACAGCTGCGGCAAGGTTTGCGCCGCCGGACCCTGACCGGCCATATAAAAGCCCATCAGCGGCTCATACACCCAAGCGAAAGCCGAGGTGCCAATCACCATGCCCACGGCGAAAACCACCGCGTCGATGCGCCCCGAGGCCACGCCAACCACCGAGGTGCCCGGGCAATAGCCCCCAAGTGCGAACCCGGCCCCGATCAGCAGACCACCCGCAAGGATCGCCCAGAAGAACATTGTCGGAATGAACACCGCATTGCCCGCCATCAGCCCCATCGAGCGCAGGATATACAGCCCGATTGCCGACACCAGAACGGCAGTGAACATCACCTTGAACACCGAGAAATCCCGCAGCGAAAACTGCGCCGTCAGCTTGCGCGCGCTGCCAAAACCGGCGGCCTCAAGCGCGTAGCCAAACAGCACACCCGACAGCAAACCTGAGGCCACGCCGCCATCATAAAACGGAATACTCATTGCCAGACCCTCCGCATGAGAAAGGACACGGCAAAGCCTGCCGCGAAAAATCCGATCAGGAACACGAAACCTGCCACGGCAAGCGTCGCGCCGCCCGACAGCCCCACACCCGAGGTGCAGCCGCGCGCCAGACGCGCGCCAAAGCCCACCAGCGCGCCCCCGATCAGCGCATACATCAAGCGATTGCCGCTGGACGTCGAAGGCCCGCGCTCCACCTTGACCGAAATCCGCCCGGCCCCTTTGGCGCCCAGAAACGCGCCGATCAGCACGCCCACGACTTCCCAGGTGATCCAGGACATCAGCGGATTGCCCGCCTTCATGAACGGCCCGAAATAGGCGTTCTCTGCGGTCGCGGTTGGGGCGACCCATTCATTGGCTTGCGCTGCGAATCGCGTCACGAAACCAGAAGCTCCCAGCCCGTGGCCGGTAATGATAAAGGTCAGCAAAAGCGCTAAACCCAGCACAATTCCCGCTGAAAGCGGTGACCAAAATGGCTTTGGAGCGTCTCTCATGGCAGTCTCCCTTTCTCCCATGCCGATATATTCAAACATGATGATACAAGAAGATGTGATGCAAGCAACGGATTTACTCGCCGCAGCGCAGCATCTCACCCGACTGGCACATTACTGCGAGACCGCATCGCGCCCGCTAGGCAAGCCCTCGCGGGGGGCGTATCTTGATCCCTCTGGTCCCGGGACAGCGCCCGCGACATCCTCGCGAAAAGGTGACCAAGATGGCCGGGGCGGAAAACATCTCGACAATCGCGGCGATCCGCTTTGGCTATGGGTTGTCGCCCGACCAGCCTGCGCCACGCGATGCGCAGGCGCTGCTAAGCCAGCTTGATGAACCTGATAGCGCCGCAGCGCGCTGGCCGCTGCGTGGAACGGAATTTATGCGCCAACAAATGCGCGATATGTATGCGGCGCAGAAGGCCCAGCGTGAGGGCGATCCGACCCCCCAGACCCGGATCAGAGCCACGAGAGATATTCTCAATACGCAGGTGCTGAACGGGTTGCGCGCCCAGCTTGCCCGCGCCAGCCTGTCGCCTCAGGGGTTTCGCGAACGGCTGCCCTATTTCTGGTGCGATCACTTCACTGTGACCGCAAAGAACACCGTCACTGCCACTGCGCCCGATGCCTTTGCCAAAGAAGCGATTCGCCCCCATCTGACGGGCACATTCGCGCAAATGCTGCGCGCTGCCGTGACCCATCCGGCGATGTTGATGTATCTCGATCAAACCCGCTCGATCGGGCCACAAAGCGCCTTTGCCCAAAAGCACAAAAAAGTCGGGCTGAATGAAAATCTGGGGAGAGAGGTGTTAGAGTTGCACACTCTGGGCGTCTCGGCCCCCTATACGCAAACGGATGTGCGCGAGTTTTCCAAGCTATTGACCGGACTGGGGTTCAACGCGCAACAGGGCTTTGCCTTTCATCCAAATTGGGCGCAACCGGGGGCCGAACTGGTGCTGGGGCGGCATTATGGCGGTGAAACCCCGGCCAAGCTTAGCGACATTTACGCAGCCCTTGACGATATCGCACTCAGCCCGGCCACGGCGCATCATCTGGCCCATAAGCTGGCAGTGCATTTCGTGGCCGATCAGCCCGATCCAGACCTCGTTGCCCATATCGCCTCGGCCTATAGCGCCCATAATAGCGACCTGCGCGCCACCTACGCGGCGATGCTCGAGCATCCCGCTGCGTGGGTGCCACTTGGGGGCAAGGCACGCCAGCCGTGGGATTTCATCGCCGCCAGCCTGCGCGCCATCAATCCCCCCGCCGCCTTGATTGACAGCCTCGACGACAAAAAGACTCGCTCGCGGTTTTACGCCCCGCTCAGAGCGATGGGGCAATCCTATCACAAGCCCCTTGGTCCGAATGGCTGGGCCGAAGACGCCACCGCGTGGATCACCCCGCAAGCGCTGGCCACACGGATCAACTGGTCGATGCGCATGGCGGCCCTTCACGAACGCCACCTGCCCGATCCGCGCCAGTTCGTCCAGACCGCCTTGGGCGATGCGGCAAGCCCAACCTTGGTGCAAGCCGCCGCGCGCGCCGAAAGCAAACGCGAGGGGATCGGACTGGTCCTTGCCTCGGCCAATTTCAACCGCCGCTAGAGGGGTCCTCGCGATGACACACCCACCTGTCCGCCCGATCTCTCGCCGCCTGTTTTTGCGCTCCGCCTCGCTGATCGGCTGCTCGGCCGCCGCATGGCCCCTGCTCAGCCCCGTGACCTTTGCCTCTGCCCCCGGAGATGAGCGCCTTGTGGTCATCATTTTGCGCGGCGCGATGGACGGGCTGGATGTGGTGCGCCCGATCGGCGACCCCGATTACGCCACCTACCGCAAACCCAGCCTGACCGACGGCAAGACCGGCCCCGCGCTGAATGATTTTTATGCGCTCCACCCGGCGATGTCCGATTTGATGCCGCTGTGGACCGCGGGCGAGCTGGGCTTTGCCCATGCCGTCGCCACGCCCTATCGCGACAAGCGCAGCCATTTTGACGGGCAGGACATTCTTGAGGCGGGCACGGGGCTGGATGTGCTTGAACCGCAGGTGCGCGATGGCTGGCTCAACCGGATGCTGCAAGCGGTGCCCGATCTGAAATCTGACACCGCCTATGCGGTCGGGCGCGATGAGATGAAGGTGATCGAGGGGCCCGCCCCGTCGATGAGCTGGGCCCCCAAAACACAGCTTCGCATCAGCGACCAAAGCCAGCGCCTGCTCGAGCGCGTCTATGAAGAGGACCCGCTGTTTCACGCAGCCGCCCAAGAGGCGCTGGAGATTTCCGCGCGTCTGGAGGCCGAGAAAACGGCTGAAAAGAACGGCATGGCACGCCTGCCCAAGATCAAGGGACAGGGCGCTGATCTGGCCGCCTTTGCCGCGGCCCGGCTGCGCGAAGACACCCGGATCGCCACCTTCTCGATTGGCGGCTGGGATACCCATCGCAACCAGCGCAATGTGCTGGCCGGGCGGCTGAGCGATCTGACGGGCGCAATCCTTGCGCTGAAATCCGGGCTGGGCCGCGACTGGGGGAAAACGACGGTGCTCGCGATGACGGAGTTCGGCCGCACCGCGCGCGAAAACGGCACCGCTGGAACCGATCACGGCACCGGAGGCGCGCTAATCATGGCGGGCGGAGCCATTCGCGGCGGGCGCGTCTATGGCCACTGGCCCGGTCTGGCCGATCACGCGCTATTTGAGCAACGCGACCTGATGCCCACCGCCGATGTGCGCGCCTATGCCGCTTGGGCGATGCGCGGCATGTTCGGCTTTGAGAAGGGGCTGCTGGAAAGCACCGTCTTCCCGCGCCTGGATATGGGGGACGATCCTAGGATCATCGCGTGAGGGGGGCAGAGCTGCGGGATTGGCGCGAGATCTTCTGGGGTTGGTTTGCGGACAAAACAAACCTAAATCCTAAACGACCCATCAGCCTTCAAATGACATGTGTGCTCTACTTAGTGTTTGAATGAGCCCCTCGAAGAAACCTGTTGAGGTGACGTGTATTAGGCCTTCAGGTTCAGCGATGTCGCCTTCATCAAAGAAGAAGTCACCCGGTTGCTTTATTGTAAATGGCAAATTGGGTGTCTTGAGCAGTTCCTCGTAACTTGAACCCTGCCCGTGTTTCAGCACGTTCACCGCCAAGTAATATTACCAGACATCGTTCGCGAGTTCAGTCTGACCGACTTTGGTTAGGTGTGCCTTCAACTGCTTGAAGAACGGGCCCCTTGGGAACTGGGGCTGCAGCCGCGCCTCAAAGAGAGAAAAGACACCGACGGCAGCAACTTCAATCTGAACAGTCGCCATTCGTAGGCCATTCACAAAAACTGTTTGCCCGCCTTGTTCGTCCATTAGCTTGTGTAATTCTCAAACGTCCTCGTAGAATTTTCGTGCTGTTACTTCAGCCGCTGCGAGTAGTAACGGCACACCATCTATTGCTCCCATCGAGTATCTCCTAGACCGTACGGTTTCATGAGATTGAGCCAGCACTAAGAGTGTCAGTAAGAGTGTAGAACCTCAAACAGGGCTCCAAGCCGACTATCGCCACGACGGGGACGCGCCCGCTCGCGCGCCCCGGTTTCGTGCCCCAGCGGGTCGCCCCCAAAAATCACACCCCGCTGTCAATGGGTTCAAACGCCTCGGCGCGGGCGCGTTGCCAGCGGTTGAGATAGCCAAAGCGGTCATCGTCCTCGCGCAGCAAGAAGCCCTCGGGCATGTAGGGATAGACCTCGTCGCCAACCTTGAAATCGCGGTCGGTGACGCGCACCAGCAGGTGGTGGGGCAGGAATTGCCCCGGATGGGTCAGCCCCGCAGCGCCGGTCATCTCGCTGAGCGCCTTCATTGTGTTGCGGTGGAAATTGGCCACGCGGGTCGCCTTGTCGGGCACCACCAAGGCACGCTGGCGGATCTTGTCTTGCGTGGTCACGCCGGTCGGGCAGCGGTTGGTGTGACACGATTGCGCCTGAATACAGCCCACCGCGAACATGAAACCGCGCGCCGAATTGGCCCAATCCGCGCCAATCGCCAGCGTCTTGGCGATGTGAAAAGCGGTGACCAGCTTGCCGCTTGCGCCGATCTTGATCTTGTCGCGCAGCCCCGCCCCGCGCAGGGTGTTGTGCACAAACACCAAACCCTCAACCAGCGGGAAGCCCATATGGTTGGCAAATTCCAAAGGCGCGGCCCCGGTGCCACCCTCTTTACCATCCACAACGATGAAATCGGGCGTGATGCCGGTTTCCAGCATCGCCTTGACGATGCACATGAATTCGCGCCGATGGCCAACGCACAGCTTGAAGCCAATCGGCTTGCCGCCCGACAACTCACGCAGTTTGGCGATGAAATGCATCATCTCGATGGGCGTATCAAAGGCGGAATGCGACGCGGGCGACACACAATCCACCCCCATCGGAATATCGCGGGCTTCGGCGATTTCGGGCGTGATCTTGGCGGCGGGCAGCATGCCGCCATGGCCGGGTTTGGCACCTTGTGACAGCTTGATCTCGATCATCTTGACCTGCGGATCCCCCGCGCGCATCGCAAATTTCTCGGGGTTGAAACTGCCATCATGGTTGCGACAGCCGAAATAGCCCGAGCCCAGTTCGTAGATCAGATCGCCGCCACCCTCGCGGTGATAGCGCGAAATGCCGCCCTCGCCCGTGTCATGGGCAAAACCGCCCGCCTTGGCACCCCGGTTGAGCGCCATGATCGCATTGGCCGACAGTGCCCCGAAACTCATCGCCGAGATGTTGTAAATCGAGGCGTTATAGGGCTGCTTGCAATCGGGACCGCCAATTTCGACGCGGAAATCGCTATTCTCGATATGGCGCGGTTTGACCGAATGGGTGATCCACTGATAGCCCGATTCCGAGACCCGCATCCTTGTGCCAAAAGGCTTGGCGTCTTCGATATCCTTGGCGCGCTGATACACGATCGTGCGGGTAGCACGCGAAAACGGCACCTCATCATCATCGCTCTCGATCAGATATTGCCGGATCTCGGGGCGAATTTCTTCGAATAAAAAGCGCAGATGGCCCAAAATCGGGTAGTTGCGCGTAATCGCATGGCGTGTCTGGATGATGTCATTCACCCCCACCAACGACAAAAAGCCAAAGATCACTGCGGCAATCAAAAACCAATCTGTCAGAATAAGTCCCGTAAGTGCGCCCAATGTCAGCAAGATACAAATGGCGAGCGGCGAAAAGCGAATAAAGCGGGTATACATGCCCCCTCCTCGGGGTTGATGACGTTTCGTCTTGGCAGCCACTTTAGCGCGCAAGGCCCCAGAGTCGAGGCGCAACGCCCCGCCCCATGACGCCGCGAAAAGGCCCGCATTTGAGCCCCCAACAAGGGGGTAAAGCCGCCAAAACCACCAAATGCGCAATTGCACACATGCCTAGCGTTCTCTCTTGGCAAGATCGTTGCGTATGATCCGCGAATTGCACCCCAATAGCGCGCCGCGAAGCGGGATCACTTATACGCGAGAGCGCGCCTGTCTTAGCGCTGGCCTATCTTAGCGCTGCAATGTCGAAAGCGCTTGGAAGACAGCACCTTGCGCGGTGTCCTCAAAATGGGCGCGGATGTGAAACACATCGGCCAAAAGCGCGCGACTGAGCACTGTGGCAGGGGGGCCATCGGCCACCAGACGCCCGCGATCCATCACCCAAACGCGGGTGCAATGGCGCGCGGCCAGTCCCAGATCATGCAGCGAACACAGCACCGCCCCGCCTGCGTCGGCATGCGCACGAAACACCTCCATCGTCTCGATCTGGGCGGCCGGATCAAGACCCGCGATGGGCTCATCGGCGAGGATCAGCGGGCTTTGTTGGGCCAGAGCGCGCGCAATCAGCACCCGCGCCTGCTCTCCGCCCGAAAGCTGCGTGGCGATGCGCGCGCGATAATTCTCAAGGCCCATCCGGGCCAGCGCCGCCGCGACCGCCTCTGCCCCCTGCGCCCCGTGATCGCGCCCATGCGGCAAACGCCCCAGCGCCACCAGCTCGGCCACCGACAGCCCCCAAGCGATCTCGCGCGCTTGGGGCAACCACGCGGCTGCGCGCGCCCGCGCCATCGGATCAAGTCGCGCCAGAGAGCTGTCGCCTTGATGCGCAATCAGCCCAAGTGCTGCGCGCATCAGCGTCGTCTTGCCCGCCCCGTTTGGCCCGATCAAACCGATCAGCTCTCCGGGGCCAATGCTGGCGCTCACGGTATCAACCACCGGGCATTGGCCGCGCAACGCCGTGAGGTTTTCAAGCTGTAGCATCATGTTTCCCGCCCCATCTTGCGGATCATCGCAAGGAAGAACGGCGCCCCCACGATCGCGGTCAGCACGCCCAGTTTCAGGTCACGCTCGGGTGCGATCACGCGCGTCGCGATATCGGCGGCCAGCAGCATCGCCGCCCCCCCAAGCGCCGAGGCAGGCAGCAGCCGCGAGGGCCGCGCGCCCAGCGAATGACGCAGCAGATGGGGCACGACCAGCCCGACAAAGCCGACCGCCCCCGCAACAGCCGTCGCCGCCCCCACCATCAGCGCGCTGCCAAACACGATCTGCAAACGCAGCCGTTTCAACGACACGCCCATCGAGGCCGCCGCATCCTCGCCAAGGCTCAACGCATCCAGCCCCGGCCCCGTCGCGAGCAAAATCACCGCCCCCAAAATCAGGAACGGGGTCGCCAAAACCACATGGGTCATCGAGCGATCCGCCAGCGAACCCATCAGCCAAAACACGATCTCGGCTGCGGCATAGGGCGATGGCGCAAGGTTCAACACGAGCGCCGTCGCCGCCCCCGCCAAGGCCGACACCGCAATCCCCGCTAGGATCAGCACCAAGGCGCGCCCCTCACGCCCGGCCAGTGCCAGTATCAACGCAACCGCCACGCCCGCGCCCGCAAGGGCCGCAAAGGGCAGCGCCAGCGCGAAAGCAGCATAAAGCCCGGTTTGAATGGCAATCACCGCACCAAGCGCCGCCCCCGCCGAGGTGCCAATCAGCCCCGGCTCGGCCAGCGGGTTGCGCAAGAACCCCTGCATCGCGGCCCCAGACAGACCCAGCGCCGCCCCCACACCCACGCCCAACAGCGCGCGCGGCAGGCGCAATTCGCGCATCACCAGACCCGGCGCGCCCTCGCCTGTAAACAGCGCGCGCAGCCCCTCCATCGGACCGATCCCAGACGGACCGATCAGCAGCGAGGCCAGAAACAGCCCCGCAACCGCCAGCGATAACCAGATGAGGATCGCGCGATAACTCATTGCGAAACCTTGCTTTGTTCTATTTTACGCCCCAGCGCCGCCAGATCGGCCACCGCCCCCAACATCGCAGGCGCTCCACAGGTCCAGCGGGCATCACGCAACCCGCGCTGCGTAGGTAAATCGCGCAACACCGGATGATCAAGCACCGATTGCGCCCGGCTGGTGCCCATGCTGCCTTGCGAGCCGCCGACAATCACCAGATCGGGATGATCCATCACCAGATCCTCCAGCGGCAACCGTCCACCGAAATCAAGCCCCGGCCCGCTGACCACATTGTCAAACCCCGCCAGCGCCAGAATTTGCCCCTCCAACGTGCGCGGCCCATAGCCATAGCCCGAAGGCCCAATCACCGCCGCGCGCAACCCCTTAGCCGGGCGCTTGATTGCAGCCAAACGCGCATTGAAATCCGCCAACATCTTGGCCGCGCGTTTGGGGTGGCCCAGCAACGCGCCCATCTTGGTGATGCGGGCGCGAATTTCGGGCAATGAGGTCGAGGGCGGCAATTGCTCCACGCGAATGCCCAGCGTCTTGAGCATTCGGATCGTGTCAGGGTTCGACCATGTGTCGGCCAGCACCAAATCAGGACGCAGGATCGAGATTTCCTCGGCCCGGCCATAGTTTAGAGGGTATTCCTCAGCCTGTTTCCAATGCACCGACATGCCCGGATCGGTCGCGAAGTGGCTAAGCGAAACGATCTGCCCCGGATCAGCCAGCGCCAACGCCAGCTGATCGGTGCATAGGTTCATTGAGACCACGCGCATGGGCAGATCAGCTGGTTGCGCCCAAGCGGGAACCGCCACCCAAAGGGCGGCGGTCACCAGGGCGCGCCAAGCGGCCCTACGAGGATCAAAACGTCGCACGCACCCCAACATAGGCAGCGCGATCCGAGGTGCCAAAACCCGGCCATAGCTCGTATTGCGCGTTGAACAGGTTCTCGATGCGCAGATAGGCCTGTTTGCCATCCCCAAAATCGTAGCTGATCTGCGCATTGGCCACCGCGTAATCCGGCAGGCTCTGGCGATCTGTGACAAAACGCAGATCCGCGCCTGCCGTGAAGGTGTCACTCAGCTTCGCGCTTAGTCCCGCAGTCAGCGTGTTGCGCCCAAAGGATGTGTTCCATGTCGAGCCCGCCGATAGGCCTGCCGGGTTCTTCCAGTCCAGATAGGTATAGCCGATCTGGTAGTCGATCTTGGCATTGATCGCCCCTTTCAGACCCAGCTCCAGACCTTGGCGCGTGGCTTTGCCTGAGGTCTGGTAATAGCTGCCCGCCGCGTAGTCGATCAGGTTGTCGACTTCGATCCGAAACAGCGTGGCGGTCAGGGTTTGCTTGCCGAATTTGCGCTCCAGCCCCAGATCATAGCTCATCGATTTTTCCGGCTTGAGGCTGGTGGAGCCGCCATAGCCAAACATCTCATAGCCAGAGGGCGCGCGGAAACCGTTCCCGACAGAGCCACGCACCAGCGTGTCCGCACTGGCTTGCCAGGTCACACCCAACCGCCCGGTGTTGAACCCGCCAAATTGCGAATGCGTATCATGGCGCGCAGAGGCAACGACGCTGACATTCTTGATCGGATCAACCGCATATTCCGCAAACACCCCGGTATCCGACGTCAGCACCTGCCCCGTGACATAGGTGCCGGTGTAGGATTCGAGCTTGCGATCGGCCCCGATTGTCAAACGGCCCGCCCCCAGATCGGTCGCGGCTTTCCAGTCAATCTTGCGACGCTTGCCGCTATAGCCGTAGTCATAGATCGGATAATAGCGCGAGGTGGTGTAATAGGTCAGCCCGATCTCGTGATCGAACCGCCCCGTAGTAAATTGCGCGAACACACGCGCGCCGCGTTCCTTGTGCAGCGTGAATTCATTGTCATCGACGGGCGGCGTGGAAAAACCGTCATCGAACTCGCCCCTGTCGTTTTGCGCAAACCCGGTGATCCCGACGAGCAAGTTCTCGCTAAGGCGCTTTTGCGCACGCAGGCTAAGCCGGTTGGCACGGTAACCGTCTTTTTCGGTGTTGCCGTTTGCCGCATCCGCCGCCGAATATCCGGCCGTGTAGATCTTGGACACCTGCACCGCCAATTCATCATCGCCCTGTTTCCACCCAAAACTATAGGCGGCATTGGCCGTTTGATAAGACCCCAGCTCCAAAGCGACGCGCTGGGTGATCCCGTCCTTAGTCGGGCGCGGCGTTTCAAGATTGATCACGCCTGCCACTGCCTGACCGCCATAGACCGCCGATTGCGAGCCGCGCAGGATCTCGACCCGGTCATAGTTCAAGCTGTTGAAGCGACCGAGATCGGGCAGGACTTGCGGTGCCGAGGGGTCGGACACATCGATCCCATCCACCAGCACCTTGACGTAGTTTTGCGACACACCGCGGATCGAAAACCCGGTCTGTGCGCCCATCGGGCCGCGCGCCAGAATGCCCACGCCCGGCGTCTGTGCAATCAGATCGGCCAGTCGGGTTTCGCCGGCGCGCTCCATTTCAGCCTTGGAAATCACGGTGACCGATTGCCCGGTCTTATCGCTCGAGCGCGGCTCAAGCGCGCCGTAATAGATCACGATCTCATCAAGGGCGAAGGGTTGATTGTCTTGCGCCCATGCCGGGCTGACAAGGGCGGTTCCAAGCAGAAGAGTTGCGGTGAAACGGGTGTAGGTCATATCCAAATCCTTCGGAACGCAGCGCGTGGCTTACGTGAAGTTTACAGTGCAAGTCTTTGGAAATATGAGAATCTCCGCCGACGGTGAAACTGTCACCACAAGCGGAATACCGCCTCTCCCGCGCACCCCGCACGGGTCGAAAGGATGAGCGCCTCGGCAGGTCTCCTGGCTTGCGGGTCGTCGCTCGGGCTGGCCTTCCCGGATCATAGACCCAGTGGCTCAGTCAGCCGTCACTCACCGCTCACAGTTGCGGGGGCAGCCCCGGAATGAACGCAAGCTGCGCCGCACCGGGTTCCCTTTTCATCCGCTTGCGCGGAACCGAAGTGCTGTCGAAATGCCGCGCCCAGCGCCACGTGTCAAGAAAAATTCATCACTTGTGAGGCGCACCAAGGCGGCGGTTGAACCGGATCGAGGACATCAGCGCCAGCCCGATCAACCCCGCCCCCACCAGCCCGGTGATTACCTCGGGGACATGCATCAAGGTCTGAAAAAACATTACCAGCGACAAGATCAGGATCGACCAGAACGCACCATGTTCGAGATAACGGAACTCTGAGAGGGTGTTGCGCTCGACCAGCATCAGCGTCATCGAGCGCACATACATCGCCCCCACACCCAGCCCGATCGCGATCAGGAACAGGTTTTGGGTCAGCGCAAAGGCCCCGATCACGCCGTCAAAACTGAACGAGGCATCCAGCACTTCGAGATAGAGAAACCCGCCAAGCCCAGCGCGCGCCGTTTCCGCGGCAAGGCTCGCACGATCCAGCACCTGCCCCAGCACCTCCACGGCCAGAAAGGTGGCCAGACCTGCCACTGAAGCGAACAGGAAATCCCCCTCGCGCCCATCGGGCAGCCAAAGGGTGAAGCCCAAGATCACCAGCAGCACAAAGCCAATCTCAAGTCCGCGTACCGAGGCACAGGCGCGCATCCGACATTCGAGCGTGTGAATCCAATGCACATCTTTGCCCTCGTCGATGAAATAGTTCAGCGCGACCATCATCAGGAACGATCCGCCAAACCCGGCAATCGACAGATGCGCGCCGTCAATGATGCGCGCATATTCGGCGGGCTGTTGCGCCGCCAGTTGGATCGCCTGCCAGGGCCCGATACCTGCCGCGATCACAACCACTAATAGCGGGAACAGAACGCGCATTCCAAAGACCGCAATCACGATCCCCCAAGTGAGAAAGCGCTTTTGCCAGATCGGGCTCATCGTCTTGAGTTTGTTGGCGTTCACGATGGCATTGTCAAAGCTGAGCGAGATTTCCAGCACCGCAAGCACCGCCGCGATCAGCAAGAACGAGAATGCCCCGCCCCAAGTGCCCTCGTGATGATAGCCCAGCGCAAAAGCGCCGATCAGCGCCACGATTGTGACCACGAAGGCCCATGTGAAATATCGCAACGCGGTCGTCATGCTGGCTCCTGCTGGCGTGACCGCGAGATAAGAAGCCCCCGGCATCCGCGCAAGGTGTCACGTCGCGGGAGTTCGCTGCTGTGGCACGATTGTCCTTACGCCGCTACAGCCCCGCCTCGTCCAGCCAGCCTTTGATGCGCGCGGCATTCACGCCCAGATCAAAGGCGCCAAAAACCAGATGCCCACTGATCGTCAGCGTACCACTACCGGCTTGCGTATCTTTGCCGACATAAAGATTGGTGATGTCAGGAAAGCCCCACAGCGCCGAGCGGGTCACATAGCTGATATGGCCCGTGGCGACCGACCCGTTGAGCACCCGCGTGCGCGCACTGGCCCGGATGATCTTGTCAAGCGCGACCATTTGCGCCTTGGGGTCCGACACATCGCGCACCGCCACGATCCCGCCCTTGGACGGATAATCGCCCGCCGCTTGCGGGGCCGTTTGGCGGTGAAAACGATCGCTGGGCAAAGGTGCAAGGCGCACATAGGCATCCCCCAGCACCACAAGCACCGCGATCAGCGCCAGGATGATCTGCAACACTCTCATCGGCCCTCCTTGCGCAACCCCCAGCCCGCCAGTGCCATCAACTCGGTCGCGACATGCGCCCCCGCGATGGCCGTCGCTCCGGTCGGATCATAGGGGGGCGAGACCTCGACGACATCGCCGCCGATCATGTTGATCCCCTTGAGGCCGCGCAGCAGCGCCGCCGCCTGCCAACTTGCCAGACCGCCCCAAACCGGCGTGCCGGTGCCGGGCGCAAAGGCCGGATCAAGGCAGTCGATATCAAAGGTTACATAGGTCGGGCGATCCCCCACCACTTTGCGAATGCGCGCCAAACTAGCCTCGATCCCGTCTTGATGCACCGAGGGCGCATCGAGGGTACTCACGCCCAGCGTATCGGGATTATCGGTTCGGATGCCCACCGAAACGGTCGTTTCCGGCGCCACCAAACCCAGTTTCAGCGCCTTGTACAAAAAGGTGCCGTGGTCGATCCGGCTCATATCGTCATCTGCCCAAGTGTCGGAATGGGCATCGAACTGGATCAGCGCCACGGGGCCGTGCTGCGCCGCAATCGCGCGCAAGATCGGCAGGGTGATAAAGTGATCCCCCCCCAGCGTGATCGGCACAACCCCGGCGTTGATGATGCCCGCAAGATGCGCCTCGATCCGGGCCGGCACCTCGGGGACATTGGCATAATCAAACGCCATATCGCCGTAATCGACGATCGAAAGTTCACTCAGCGGGTCATAGCCCCAGCCATAAGGTGCATCGAAGGCTTGCAAGGTGCTTGCCTCGCGGATCGCGCGCGGGCCAAACCGTGTGCCGGGGCGATTGGTGACCGCCTGATCAAAGGGAATGCCCGTGACTGCAATCTGCGCCCTGCGCAGATCTTTGCTAAGGCGGCGACGCAGGAAACTTGTCGCCCCGCCAAAGGCATTCTCGAAACTCAGGCCGCGCAGTTCAGCACGCGTAAAAGCCTGATCGATCTGTGTCTTCGCATCTTCCAGTGCCATGCTATCCCCCGGTTGTTGCTCTCAGATGTGGCGCGGCGCGTGCGCAACGTCAAGCGCGCCGCGTTTTATACAGCGCCTCCCTGCCACCCCCCCCGATTGATCACATCCCATCCGATCATGATCTGAATCGAGCAGCTCGCGCTTTCGTAAGTTTAAAATGCCTGCGCACCAAAACCACAGCCAAGCCCTTCACGTTGCTCACCGAGCAGAAACAAGGCTGGCGACAAGATCAAGCGGCGCGCGGGGGCAATCTGGCGCGCCGCCTTCTTTTGCGAACCGCCACCACACCCATGCCGCTGGCAGCACGAAAAAGGGCGGGCCAAGACCCACCCTTTCACGAAGCAATCCAGTGAACCGGCTTATTCGGGTTCGCAAATCTCAGCGCGCAGAATGCCCAGAATGGTGCGCCAGACCAGCCCCACGATCAGCACCGTCAGCGCCACCAAAAACACCATCCCCAACCGCTCATGCGCGATCGAATGGGCGTATTCGCCATGCAGGAAGGTCGCGATGGTCAGTGCGGCCAGCGGAAAGCTGAGCGCCCAGAAGCTCATGGCGAAAGGCAGGCGCAGGATGCGCGGGATCTGCACCGCCACAAGGGCAGCAAACACATAGGCCAGCGATAGCAGGATATGGGCGAACGGATCGACGCCATGACCGATCACCGCGCCCGGCGTAACGGCCTCCCCCGTCAAACGCAGCCAAGAAATGAAAGCTACGGCGGGCGGCGCGACCATAATCACCAGCGTCGGTTGCAACTTACCCGGCATCGGGTCGTGAAACACCAGCCGGTTGAACACCAGCGTCAACAGGATCAGCCAAAAGATCATGCCTGCCGAAAAGAACAGCCAACTGATCTCGGTGAACCCAAGCTGCGCCCCCGCCACCGGAACAATCACATTGCCCACCGCCGGGATGAACCAAGCCGGATTTAACTGACCATGCAGGAAGGAGCGCGTGCCAATCCAGTTGGTCACAACCGAGAGCGTCAATGTCCCTTGCAGCAGCGTGCCCACGATCCATAGCGTCAGCGCAAGCGCGTGCGACACGCTCATCGCGATGATCGCCAACAGCAGCAGCGACACCGCGATGGTCGGAAAGAATGCCAGCCGGATCGGGTGATGCCACTCGTCCTTGACGGCTTGGGGGTATTTCACCGCCTTGGCGAGGTAAAACGCAGCGATCAGCACAAAGACGACCGCTGTGAAGGCAAACATCCCCTGATAAGGCAGCGGCCCCAGCCCCATCGGCTTGGCGGCCGCGCGCAGAGCCAGCGTGAAACCGCCCAGCCCCATCGTGGTGGCAAAAAACGTGATCGGGAAATGTTCCAGCCGGTTATGGGCGCCGCTTGGCGCCATCTCAGTCGTGCTCATTTTGCGCCCTCCATATGGTCTGCGCTTTGGCGACCCTTGGTCAAAGATTGAACAGTATAAACAAGGATCGCGCTTCCGATAGCCCCAGCGCCTGCGACACCAAGAAGCACGATCCAGTCAATCGCCCCCCCGATATCGACAAAGCCCGAATGGGTGGCCCATTGCACCACCACCACCACCACCGCCGCGACCGCGCCAAAGGGCATGAACATCTACGCCAGCAGGAATTTGCGTGCAGCATAGCGTTTTAGGGTGACTTCAGGGCGACTTGCTGCATCAGCCAGGACATCCACAGCTCTTCGAGCGGTGAGATCACACCGAGGAAGGGCAGAGCCAGACGGTTCTGATAGTCGAACTCGACCGCGTCGCAATCCAGTTTCAGCCCGGTGGCCACGACCCGAAAAGCAGAGGCGACCACCTCGCCGCCCTTGGTGGTGACAAGCTGTGCCTCGGGGTCGATGGCGGCGGCGTAATCTTGCCCCCATGTCACGCCCAAGGGCTGCCACCATCAGACGGTTAACCAGCCCCGTCCCCGCAGCCCCCGAGCCCACAATCACGATCTTTGCCTTGGTCTGCACCAAGACCTCGGCGCTGACATAATGGCGCATCTGTGATGTGTTATTTAGCGAGCCTGAACTGACACAAATCAAACAGGCCGGGCAAATTATCACGTATGAGTGAAGCGACCCAAGCCCCGGAGGCATAAATGCGGCTGACCACTCGAAGCAACCTCGCGATGCGTGTGCTGATGTTTTGCGCGGTAAATTCGGACCGGATCGTGCGCAAACACGAGATCGCCGTGGTCTGCAATGCCTCGGAAAATCATCTTGCACAGGTGGTGAACACACTGGCCCAGACCGGGTTTATCCAGACCCATCGCGGACGCTCTGGCGGCTTGGAACTTGCACGCGCACCTGAAAAAATCGGGGTGGGCGATGTGCTGCGCACCTTCGAGGGAATGCTGCCCTTCGCCGAATGTTTTGACGCCAAAACAAACACCTGCCCCCTCAGCGAGGCCTGTTTGCTGCGCGAAGCGCTGATCGAGGCGCTTGAGGCGTTCTACGGCGCTCTTGATCGCAAGACGCTGGCCGATCTGGTCACCGACAACGCCGCACTTGAGGCGATCTTGCATCTTGATCGCGGCGAAAGCATGCGAATCTGCAGCACACGCAACACGCTGGCCGCGACCCGTTAGGCAGGTTTTCTCCTGCGAGGAGCCGCGTCATAGTTTTGCCAAAGTTCTCAGCCCAGCCTGCCATTCGTGTCGGTTCTGTCACAGTTTCATGACAGCCGATCACGGGATTGCGCAGATAATTCAGTTTTTCTTGACCCCCCCTTTAACCTGACCAAGCCTGAGCCTAATTGTCGCACCACAAGCGGGACTCACCCCGCACAACGCGACTCATGATGAGGCAAGTGTCATGCAACAGCAATCGGGCGGCCAATCCGGTCAACAACAACAGGGCGCAACGCCCCGTCCCGGCCAGCAACAAGGCCAGGCAGGCGGCGCGCAGCAGCAAGGCGGAACGGTCTTTAACGACTGGGCGTCGATCTAAGATCGCCTCGGCGACGCGCCCTCACTTGGGCGCTAGTCACCCCTCCTGACCGGCGCTATTTTTCGCAATCTTGCGCCGGTTTCCAGCTCGACTTGCGCACCCTCGCGCCCCACGCCACTCTGCCCCATCGCGATTGCGTGTAGGTGTTAGATGAGTGACGAAATTACCTCAATTTCCGGTCTCGGCCCTGCCAGCGCGCAGGGCTTTGCCCGCGCCGGGATCACCAGCGCGCAGCAGTTGCGCGCGCTTGGCGCCCATGAGGCCTATCGTGCTTGGCTGGCAGCGGGCAATGGCGCGCATTTCATCGGCTATTACGCGCTGCACATGGCGCTGCAAGGTCGGCCCTGGAATGATTGCCGGGGGGCGGAAAAAGCAAATCTGCGCAAATCCTTTGACGCGCTCTGCACCGAAGCCAAAGCCGCACCACCCCCAAAAGACAAGGGCCACACCCGATTGGATGCGGCCCTTGATGATATCGGTTTACGCAAAAAGCGCTGATTAGCCGACGAGTTCGAGACCCGAGAAGAAGAACGAGATTTCCTGCGCCGCGGTGTCGGGAGCATCCGAGCCATGCACCGAGTTTTCGCCCACGGAGAGCGCGAATTCCT
>NZ_CAJYBT010000006.1 GCF_913064665.1 uncultured Thioclava sp. | reverse complement strand
ACTAAGCCGTTACGGACTGCGCCGGCGGGGCGAGGCGGCCAGGGACCGTCTGGTTCAAGGGGCGGGGCAAGGGCACGACCAGCGAGCCGGAATCGACCCTGCCGTTTTTGCTGGCGACTCTTGAGGCGGTTGGCCCCCAGCGGGTTCTGCTTCAGGCAAGCGATGCGCCGCATGTCGGCAAGGATCAGAGCGGGAGTGACTACGCGGCGCAATTCACGCCGAGCAGTGCCTTCTCCTATGTTGCCCGGTTGGCCGCGCTTGCCGCGCAACGCACCGGCATTCCGGCCGAGCATCTTTTGAATGCCGCCCGGCACGAAATCTTCCCAACCAAATCAATGAAAGCAGAAAGATGACCAAGGTAATCGAAGAAGAATTTAGCTTCCCCGTTGAATTCGCGGATGAAACCTGCGATCTGCGCGGCTTCATTTTCCGCCCCGCTGAGCTGGATGATGAGGCGCGCAAACTGCCGCCCGTCGTGTTCAATTCCGGGTTCACCGGTGGCGTGTCGATGTATGGTCAGCTCGTCGGCAAAGCGCTGGCCGGGCGTGGCTACTGTGTGACGACTTATGATGTGTCGGGCTTCTTCACCAACAAGGGCGTGCGCAACACCACCAAGACCGGTGCGCAGACTGTGACCAATGTCAGCCTCGAGGACCAGAAGACTGAGTTGCTTGCGCTGATCGACTGGACGCGTGCGCATTTCGGGCGGATGCCGGCAGTGGCTTCCTGGGCTATGGGTTCGGTCGCGAGCCTCGCTGCGATCACCGAACTTGCGCGCAGCGGCACCGAGCAGGTGCCGTTCTACGTGCCGATGAGCTATACCAAGCTTTCGGCGTTGCAGGGGCTGCGTGCGGACCGTGTGGCTGCGGATGCGGCGCTCAAGGCGCTTGATGACGATGCTGCGATCCCGCCGTTTGACACCGGCACCGAGGCGACGAAGCTGGGCTATTATCCGCTCGATCCGGCCACCCAGGCCTATGTGGATGTCCAACTGGGCGGCTACACCGATGTCGGGGGCGTCGATCATTGGCCGGGCTGCAGCCACGTCACGGCCAAATCCTACAAAAGCTATATCGCCTTTGATCCCGAAGCCGAGTTGGCCTCGGTCAGCGGCACCTTCCCACCCGCGCTCATAATTCACGGCAAGCAGAATACTCTGCATATGCCAGCAGAGTCGGAGCGGCTATACTCGGTCTATCCGGGCGAGAAAGGCGAGAATGCCCTGATAATCGACGGGATGGAGCATGGCCAGCAGCTGCAGGTCGACAACCCGGTCTTTCAGTCGTTGATCTCGGCCATCGACGACGCTATCCGCACGCATAGCGCCTGAGCCGGATCGCGGCCCGGGGCATCATCCCTCGGGCCGTCAAGCCATTTGATATCATGATCCCAGCGCTGCCACTCCAAGAGCCCGAGCTCCCTCTCACCAAGGCGTTTTGCGCCGAGCTGCGCGCGCGCGGGTTTTCGGGTGATATCATGACCGGGGTGGCTGATCGCACGGTCATGGCCACGGATAACTCCATTTACCAGATCGAGCCGCAGGCGGTTTTGTATCCACGCAACCAAGACGATCTGGTGCGGATCACCAAGCTGCTGTCCAGCGAGCGGTTCGCCGGGCTTCACATCGCGCCGCGCGGGGGTGGGACGGGCACCAACGGGCAGTCTCTGACAGACGGCGTCCTGGTCGATCTATCGCGGCATATGAACCGGATCCTCGAGATCGACCCGGTGACGCGGCGCGTGCGTGTCGAACCCGGCGTTGTTAAGGATCAGCTCAATGCCGCATTGGCACCACATGGTCTGTTCTTCGCGCCGGAGCTGTCGACGTCGAACCGTGCGACGATCGGGGGAATGATTTCCACAGATGCAAGCGGGCAGGGTTCTTGTCGTTATGGCAAGACCCGCGATCATGTGCGCGCATTGACCATGGTGCTCTCGGACGGCTCGGTGCTACGCTCGGAGCCGCTGGATCGGGATGGGCTCGCGGCGACACTGGCCCGACCCGGTTTGCCCGGCCAGATCTATCAGACGCTCGACCGGATCGCGCGTGAGAATGCCAAGGCCATCGACCAGGTCTTTCCGCCACTCAATCGCTGCCTAACCGGATATGACCTTGCGCATCTGCGCCATGGGGCGGACGGGCTCGATCTCAATGCAGTCTTGTGCGGCTCCGAAGGTACACTGGGCTTCATTGCCGAGGCAGAGCTGTCCGTTCTACCGATCCCATCACACTCGGGACTGATTACGCTGCGCTATGACAGTTTCGACGGGGCACTGCGCGACGCACAGGTTCTGATGCGCTTCGACCCCGCATCGATCGAAACCATTGACGAGCGGGTGCTCTCGCTCGCCCAGCAAGATAGCATCTGGGGAAGCGTGGCGGAGTTCTTCCCGCAGGACTCGCAGGGCTTGGCGAAAGGCGTCAATCTCGTCGAATTCACCGCCGATAGCCTCGGCGCGCTCGATCTTGCGATGGAACAGTTCACTTCGGGCATCACGGCGGAGCCCAACCCTGCGCGGCGCGGCTACACCATTGCGCGCGGTGCCGAGACAGTCGAACGGCTCTGGCAGATGCGCAAACGAGCGGTCGGACTTCTGGGTAATATGCAGGGCGACCGACGTCCGGTGGCTTTTGTTGAAGATGCTGCGGTCCCGCCAGAGTGCCTTGCGGATTTCATCATGGAGTTCCGCGCGGTTCTTGACGGGCACGGGCTCGATTACGGGATGTTTGGCCATGTCGATGCCGGGGTGCTGCATGTGCGGCCCGCTCTCGATATGCGGGAGGACGGATCAGAGGCGCTGATCCGCGAGATCACCGAGCAGGTCGTGGTGCTCACCAAGCGCTATGGAGGGCTACTCTGGGGGGAACATGGCAAGGGTGTGCGATCCGAGTTCTCACCAGAATTCTTTGGCGCACTTTACCCCGCATTGCAGGCGGTAAAGGAGGCTTTCGACCCGCGCAACCAGTTCAACCCCGGCAAGATCGCCGCACCCAAGGGGGGACACCTGCTGGCTGTCGATGCTGTGCCGACCAAGGGACAGCGCGACCGTGTGATACCGCAAGCCCTGCGCGAGGCGACGGATAACGCGCTGCATTGCAATGGCAACGGTGCATGTTTCAACTGGGATCCGGACGAAGCAATGTGCCCATCATGGAAAGCGACGCGCGATCGCAGGCAGTCCCCCAAGGGGCGCGCACAATTGATGCGCGACTGGTTGCGGCGACTCGCACAGGCCGGGGTGGACCCGCTGGCCGAGGCGCAAGCGCTGCGCGCGGGACCGCGACTGCGTCACCTGCCAGCGCGAATTCGAGCGTCACTCGGCAAGCGCGAAGATGATTTTTCGCATGAGGTGATGGAGACGATGTCCACCTGCCTGGCATGCAAATCCTGCACCGGCGGCTGTCCCGTCAAGGTCGATGTGCCGAGTTTCCGGGCGAAGTTTCTCGAGCTTTATCATGGGCGCTACCTACGGCCCCTGCGCCATCATCTCGTGGCGTGGTTGGAGCCGTTTTTGCCGCTCGCGGCGTGCGCGCCGCGGCTTGCCAATCTCGCCACCGCGACGCCGCTGACGCGTCTCGTCGGTCTGGTGCATACGCCAAAGCTTTCGACCCTGAACCTGCGCAAGGAATTGGCGCGTCGGAGTGTCGACTTTGCCGATTCGAGCCGGATGTGTGAGCTATCGGCGCAGGAGCGGGCGAGGTCCGTTGTGATCGTGCCTGACGCTTTCACCCAGCATTACGAGACTCAGCTTCTGCTCGACGCGATTGATCTGTTGCAGCTGCTCGGTTTTCGACCCGCGCTTGCCCGGTTCCGGCCCAACGGCAAGCCACTTCATGTGCATGGGTTTCTCGGTGCATTCCAGCGGGTCGCGGGTCGCCATGCGGCCGATCTGCGGCGTTTGCAGGAGTGTGGTGTGGATCTTGTCGGACTCGACCCATCGATGGCCCTGACCTACCGCTCGGACTATACTGCGTTCCTGCCGAAAGGCACGGCGCCAAAGGTGCAGCTCTTGCAGGAATGGCTCGCTGGAGGCTGCGACGCTTTACCGAAACTGAACCAGAACGCACGTTTCACTCTCCTGCCGCATTGCACCGAACGCTCGATTGCTCCGGGTGCCGTCGTGGCTTGGACGGAGGTCTTTTCGGCGATGGGGGTGGAGATTGAGGTCGGGCAGGTTGGGTGTTGTGGGATGGCGGGCACCTTTGGGCACGAGGCCGAAAACCGCCCGCTATCCGAGAAGATCTATGCGATGAGTTGGGCCCGGCAGATGAATACCCCGGATGCGGAGCAAAAGCTGATGGCCGATGGGTTTTCGTGCCGGTGCCAAGTGCGCGAGATTGACGGGCTCAGCTTGCGCCACCCGGTCCAGGTGCTGCTGGATCTACTGCGTAAATCTGCGTCAGAACAGAGCCGCCCGTCGCATCTTGCAATCGACCCGATCCGCGACCAATGATGTCTGATGATCGACGCGCTTACAGACACACACGCGGGGGGAGCGGAACCGGGCGGCGACCGTAATCGCCCGATGCGCATCGGTATTTTGCTGTTCCCGAGCTTCTCGATGATGGCCTGTGCCTCGGCGATCGAGCCGTTCCGTGCGGTTAATCGGTTGGCAGACCAACAGTTTTACGATTTGCATCTTCTGTCGAGCACTGGCGGAGGCATAAGTGCGAGCAATGGTTTCAAGCTGGAAACCGAGGCTCTGGCTTTTGCGCCTGAGCTCGACCGAATTTTCGTCGTGGCCAGTCTCGATATCGAGAAGATTTGCGACAAGACCGCGACCCGTTTTTTGCAGCGTTTCGCGATCACGGGCAAACCGATCGGGGCGCTGAGCAATGGCTCTTTCGTTCTGGCGCGGGCCGGGGTTCTCGACGGCTATCGTTGCACATTGCACTGGGAATCGCTGGGCCAGTTCTCTGAAGAGTTTCCAACAATCGAGACCTGCCGCGAAATCTATGTGCGCGATCGTAACCGTTGGACCTGCGCGGGCGGGATTGCTGCGATCGATCTGATGCTTGAACAGATCGCGACGGATATCAGCGGCACTTTAGCCGCCGAGGTGGCCGAGCAATTCCTGCACAGCCGGATACGTGGTCCGCAGGAGTTTCAGCGGATGGAGACCAAATGGCGCTACGGGGTGCGCGACGAACGGATCAATGCGGCCATCAGGTTGATGGAACAAAACCTCGAGTTGTTGGTCGAGATCAGCGATATCGCGTATCAGTGCAATCTCTCGCTACGCCATATGGAGCGGCTCTGGCATAAGCATTTCCAGATGACGCCCAAGCAGTTCTATGTCCGGCTACGCCTGAAAGAGGCGCAGCGGTTATTGAAGGAAACCTCCGAACCGATTGCTGCGATCGCATTGCGCTGCGGTTTCGTCTCGGCCTCACATCTGGGCAGCGCCTATCGCCGGTCCTTCGGACACACCCCGGGGACGGAACGCCGTCGGGTGTCAGGAGGCTGACGGCCCCTGATCGCGGGCCGGCGAGAGCACAAGATCAAGCAGGGTGGACAGCGCACCGCCC
The DNA here is from genome assembly GCF_913064665.1 of uncultured Thioclava sp. Taxonomy (GTDB): domain Bacteria; phylum Pseudomonadota; class Alphaproteobacteria; order Rhodobacterales; family Rhodobacteraceae; genus Thioclava; species Thioclava arctica. The sequence continues at coordinate 115,661 of NZ_CAJYBT010000006.1, read as the reverse complement.
GCTCCGAGCCCGTCGACCGCCGTCTCGATCGCTTGGCTGCGGGCGCTGCCAAGCACCGGGCCAGCATAGGCGCGGTATTTCTCGCGAAGCTTAGCGTCAGGTGTCGGTGTTTCCGGGTCGCCTTCCGCCTCGGTTGGTCCCGACATCAGCCGGCGACCGTCCTGAAGCACCAATGTGACCTCGGCCAGGCGGCGCGCCGGGAAGGCGGCGTTGAACGCATCCGACTCCGCAAAATCGATCCGGTCAGCGAGAGCGTTGATTTGCGGGTCGCTTAATGAGTCCGGCGCGACCTCGGCGGGTCCGAGGCCGTCGCGAGCCAACGCTGCGGCAACCGGGAAGGCGGTGGAGTATTGCGCCTCTTCGGTGCTGCGCGGATGGCGCACCGCAAGACGGATGGCCTCGTGGAAGGAGATGATCTCGATCCGCTCGATTTGATCCGGGGCGATGGCGTGCGCGGCCTTGAGATCAAGCGCCGCCTGCACCGAAGGTTGTGCCCAGCGGCACACAGGGAAATGCTTGAAATATTGCTCGAAAATACGCCAGTGCGAGCCCAGATCACCCCAAAGCGCGGATTGCGCCTCGGCTTCGACAGTCACGGCGGGGGCGCCGGTGAACCCAGCCCGCGCCAGATAGGCGGCAGAGACCCCGGCCATCGCCCCCCAGCCCGAGCCGTCTTTGAGCATCGTCGGATGGTCGATGCAGCGCATCATCTGGCTGCGCGGGCCGTGGAACTCGGCAATGCCGATCGCCTCGCGAGTATGAGCGGTGCTCAGCTCCAGCGTGCGGGCGCCCAGTGCGGCTGCGGCCACTGCAATCCATGCGCCCGAAGTGTGGTAATCGGGCACGGAGGCGTGCAGCGCGATACCAGCGCGCGTGCCGATCTCGTAGCCGATCACGAGCGCGGTCAGAAACTCCTCGGCCTCGTCGCGCCCTTCGGCTTCGCTCAGTGCAAACAATGCAGGCAGAACGCCGCAGCCGACATGTCCCTTGGTGAGCTTGTGCCCGTCATGGGCATCAAGCGCGTCAATCGTCATTCCGCCCGCCAGAGCGGCCCCCGCGGGGCTGAGGGCGCGCCCGTCGAAGAGCATCCGCGCCGAAGACGTGCTGGCCCCGAATTGTTGCGCCGCATGATCGCGGATGATCCGAGAAAGCTGGGTCTCGGACCCACCGGCCGCGACGCCGATCAGATCGAGAAGCCAGCGCCGCGCGAAGTTCCGCACCTCGGGGGGCAGATCCTGCCAACGCAGGTCGTGGACGAAATCGGAAAAGCGTAGAGCCATGGTCGGTGCCCGGGAACAGCAGGAGAAAGGGTCAGTCTTCTCGCACGAAGTCCGGCACGCCCAGTTTCGTGATGAGCCGGTCCGTCTCGCGCAGCACAAGGGAGATATTACTGTCGCGCACCGTGGGAAGCAGGTGGCGGGCGCGGCGCACTTCGTTGAAATCTAACTCGGCGGTGATGAGCTCTTCCTCGCTACCCGCCACGGCCAGCTCGCGCCCGAACGGGTCGAGGATACGCGAGCCGCCCCAAAAGGTCAGGTCGCGCTCAATCCCGGTCCGATTGACCATGATCGAGGGCGCGCCATACATCATCGAGTAAAAGCGCATCGTCAGCGCCCAGCCGGCGGGGTTATCGAAGTCGATGCCCACGGCCTCGACACCGGAACTGACCGGGCACATCAGTAATGTCGCACCATGCAGGAAGCTCAGATGGGCCAGCGCCGGGTTCCAGATATCGGCGCATATCAGAAGGCCCGCGCACCAGTCGTCGTCGAGATTGTATGTTTCGACGAAGCGGCCCGAGGCATAGTATTTGCCCTCTTCGAGCTTGCCGTAGGTTGGCAGGTTTACCTTTCGATGCAGGTGACGCATCTTTCCGTTCTGCACCAGCGCCGAGGCGTTGTAGAATTGTGCCGCGGCGCCTTCCTCGATGAAGCCCAACACGACGGCCATGTCGCCTGCCGCATCGGCAAGACGCTTGAGGCGCGGATCGCTGCGACGCATCGCGACGTCGAGCAGCCGCTCGGGCCCGTAATGGCCGGTCAGAGACAGCTCGGGCATAACCAGCAATTCGAGCCCCGCCTCGCGGCCCTGCCTGATCCAATCGAGATGTCGATCCATATTCGTATCGACATCTCCGATTTCGCTGGCGAATTGTGCGGCACCGACCCGCAATATGTGCTCGCTCATAGCCCGGCTCCCTAAATGGTAGTGGCGGGCCATCGCGCAGCCCGCCGATAGGTTCGTCAGATCAGGCCGTTTTCTTTGAGAAACTCAGCCGCCACATTTTCCACCGACACCTTGTCGACATCCACATTGGCGTTGAGGCCGGCCATCACCTTGTCGGTCAGCTTCGCCGAGATGGCATCCATCAGATCAGCCAATTCGGGGTGCTTGTCGAGCACCTCTTTGCGGATCACCGGGGCCAGAGCGTAGGACGGGAAATAGCCTTTGTCATCCTTGAGCGTGACGAAATTGAACGCCGGGATCCGGCCGTCTGTGGCAAAGACGACACCGACATCGACCTGACTGTCCTTGAGCGCTTGGTAGACGAGTCCTGTATCCATCCGCTTGATATTGGCGCGGCCGAAATCGAAGCCGTAATCCTTTTCGAGCGGCTTCAGGCCGTCGGGGCGGGCGTAGAATTCAGCGTTCGAGGCGAGCGTCAATTTCGCGCCACCAATTTCCTTCATGGCGAGATCCGAGATCGTCTCGATCCCCATCTTTTGCGCCTCGTCGGCGCGCATTGCGAGCGCGTAGGTGTTGTTCGCCTTGGACGGCATGAGCCAGACGATGCCCTTCTTGGCATCCAATTCCTTGACCTTGTCGTAGGTGTCTTGGGCGTTCAGCTTCTCGGTCACCTTGTTATAAGTGATCAACGAGGTGCCGGTATATTCCCAGTAGATGTCAACCTGGCCGTTCTCCATTGCCTGACGCACCACAGCCGAGCCCATACCGGATCGGTCGGTGACGTCGTAGCCTTTGGCGCTCAGATATTGCTGGGTGATCGAGGCAAGGATTTGCTGCTCGGTGAAATTTTTGCCGCCAACAGCGATTTCCTCGGCTTGGACGCTACCGGCTAACCCGAACAGTGAGGCGCCTAGTAGAGCTGCCTTGAGAATGTGAAGCATCGTGTTTCCTCCATGTTGTCTTTGTTTTGCTTTTCTTGTGCCAGCCGCTTCAGCGCAGCGGGTTCACTCCTTTCGGGACAAGCCGCAACTGGGCTTGACCCATTGTGAAATCGACCATCACCGCAAGTGCAGCTGTCGGGATCGCACCTGCCAGCAGCATGCCAGTATCCATCAAGTCGATACCGGTGAAGATCAGCTCACCCAGACCCCCACCGCCGATCAAAAAGGCCAACGGCGCGGTGCCGACATTGATCGCAAGCGCAGTGCGCACGCCCGAAAAGATGACGTAAAGCGCGTTGGGCAGTTCTACTTGGAACAAAATCTGGCGCGGTGTCATACCCATGCCGGTTGCGGCCTCTTTCAGATGCTGCGGCACGGCTAGTAAGCCGGTATAGGTGTTGCGCACGATCGGCAGGAGCGAGGCCACGAACAGCCCGAAGAAGGCAGGCGCGAAACCGATGCCGAGCACCGTCATCGACAGGGCGATCACCGCCAGTGTCGGGATCGTGCCGCCGATATTGAAGACCTGCATCACCGTTTCGGCGTAGCGTCCCATCGCCGGGCGCGAAAGCCATATCCCGACCGGAATGCCAACAAGGATCGCCGCCCCGCCTGAGACCGTCACCAATATCATATGCTGTTTCGAGAGATAGACGATATCGTCCCAGTTATCCCCGATCTGACCAAGCAACCCTGAATTGCAGACCCAGATCCCCAGACCGAACATGACGAGCAATTGCACGTTCCGGCCGATTCCCGTTGCCTGTCGCACCATGCTCATGTCCTCAGTTCCTCTCGGAACGCTTGTAGGTCTCGCCCAACGCTGCCGTGACGGCGGGCTGGGTAACGATCCCGGCGAAGCGGCCCTGATCGTCAGTGCAGGCCAGCCACATTATGTCATTGGCGAACATCTCCGAGACCACGGCGCGCAGATCGGCGCGCACTGGCACGGTCGCGGGCAAGGTATGGGCAAAATCGGCAACCGAACCGTCCGCACCTTCCAGCTCTTCGTTCGTGACATAGCCCACTGGGCGATGATCTGCGTCGATCAACACCACAATCCGGCCTGTGCCGTTGCGCGCTGCGTTGCGGGCTTCCTGCGGAGAGGCGAGGCGCGAGACGACGGGGCAATGCGCATCGGTGACTTCTTCGGCGGTGACCAGCCGCAACCGCTTGAGCGTGCGGTCGGCGCCGACGAAATCGGCGACGAAAGCGTTGGCGGGATGGGCGAGGATATGGTCGGGCGCGTCGAATTGCTCGATCTTGCCCGCACGGAAGATCGCGACCTTGTCGCCCATCTTCACCGCCTCGTCGATATCGTGGCTGACGAACATGATCGTCTTTTTCAGCTCTGACTGCATCTTCAGGAACTCGTCCTGAATGATTTCGCGGTTGATCGGGTCAATCGCGCCGAAAGGCTCGTCCATCAGCATCACCGGCGGGTCTGCCGCCAGCGCACGGATCACGCCGATGCGCTGCTGCTGGCCACCCGAGAGTTCTTTGGGATAGCGGTGCAGGAATTGCCGCGGGTCAAGCCCCACAAGGTCAATCAGTTCGGTGGCCCGTGCCCGGGCACGCTTGATATCCCAGCCGAGCATCTTCGGAACGACGCAGATATTTTCCTCGATCGTCATGTTCGGGAACAGGCCGATCTGCTGAATTACGTAGCCGATCTGGCGGCGCAGCTCGATATCGTTGAGCCGCGCGGTATCCTCGCCATTGATCAGGATCCGCCCAGAGGTCGGCGGGATGAGCCGGTTGATCATCTTGAGCGCGGTGGTCTTGCCGCAGCCCGAAGGCCCAAGCAGGACGCAGATTTCTCCGCTTGGCACGGTCATGTTCACTTTGTCAGCGGCCACGATCGTCGTCGTCGACAGGGTGAAGGTCTTGGTCAGGTTCTCGAGCTCGATCATGTCTATAGTCCTTCAAAGCTTGGGCGGATCAGTGCTTGAGCCCGGGGGGCGTGAGGTGTTTTTGAAGCTGCAAAAGCGCCCAATCGGCAAGGATCGCGAGAAGAGAAACGGCGAGCGCGCCGGTAACGAGCTGACGCGGATCGGTTTGGCTAATCCCGCGCGAAATCAGCACCCCCAGACCGCCGGCGCCAATATAGGCGGCGATCGCGGCAACCCCGATATTCATCACCACGGCCGTGCGCACCCCGGCCATGATCACCGGCACAGCAATCGGGATCTCGACTTGCCAAAGACGTTGTGTGGCGGTCATACCCATCCCCTTCGCAGCCTCGCGCAAGGCGGGGTCGATATTGGTGATGGCGGTGTAGGTGTTGCGCACGATCGGTAACTGCGAATAGAGCAGAATCGCTATCACTGCGGGCAGCCAGCCGATCCCTTGACCGATATGTGACAGGATCGGGATCATCAGACCGAACAGCGCAATCGAGGGGATCGTGACGATGATCGACGCGATATAGAGCACAATATCGGCGGCACGTCGGTTCTGAGTAATCGCGATGCCGAGCGGCACGCCGGTCAAGATCGCGAGTCCGACCGCAGTGCCGACGATAGCGATATGCTGAAGCGCCATCCCGAGGATCGAGCTCCAGTTGTTAGCGATGAATTGGATGATGTCCATGCGTCCTCCGAAACCGCCAGATCGCGCATCTGATCGACACACGCTCAACTTATGAGGGACGATAGTGCAGGCGATGAGAGGCGGGCTGACAGGGTTCCGCCACTAAATAGCAATAATCCGCCATCTGTAGCCGCTTTACGTTAATTTTGGAGATGTGAATGTAGTTGTCGCGCCTGCTCAGCTCTTCGCTGGATCGGTTCATTCTCTGCGGTCAATAGCTCAGCCGAAGAACAGGCTGACTCAATGATAGCTGCAGTTTGGTGGGGGGCAGTTCATCCCGTTACTCAGACCGTTTGGTCCACTGAGCGGTCGTCAACTTGGTTACAACGCTGCGCTGAGCACCAATGACCGGTTTCGAGGCACGCGACCAACGCGCTGCATGCCTGTATCGGGCCGATTTCGTCCCGCCGTAGTGAGCCAGGGGGGCTCATATCCGCCGGGGTGCGCAATTGACGGCCGGGTCAGGCCCCGGAGCTCGGAGTATTTCTGGCTAGATGAATGGGGATGTCGAGCGCTTCGCCGGGCGTGACTCGCTGCGCGATCCAGATCAGGTGGTCGCGGCGAAAGGCGAGGCAGCCCTCTGTGGGATAACCCGCGCGGCGACGTTGATGCAGGAAGATCGCAGAGCCTTTTCCGGGGCGTGCATTCGGGTAGTTCCAGTCGGTGACCAGCACGATGTCATACAGTGGATCAGCGCGGCGCAGGGTCTCGTGACTGGCGGCGAAGGGCGCGCGCACATCGTGGTTGTAATCCGGGTGCCCGGACGCGTCGCACCACAGATCGCGCGGCCCGATGGGCTCGGCCCAGTCTTGCGGCGCGGGCAGGCGATCAGCGCGGTAGAGTATCCGCAGGATCTGCAGCTTGCCCACCGGGGTTGCGCCGTCGCCCTCGTGTTTGTCCATGGTGATCCCGCCGCGCCCAATCTGAACGGGAAATCGGCGGCCGCGAAACAGCAGGCCCGAAGGCGTCAGCCGCATCACAGGATATGACCCGATTTCGCCGCCTTGGTCGCGAGATAGCCCGCATTGTGGCGGCTCATCCCGACTTTGAGCGGCACGCGCTCGGTGACGTCAATGCCGTTGGCTTGCAGCATCTCGACCTTGGCGGGGTTATTGGTCAGCAGTCGCACCGCGCCAAACCCAAGCTTTTTCAGCAGCGCCGCACCGATGCGGAAATCGCGTTCATCATCCTCAAAGCCAAGGCGATGATTGGCCTCGACCGTGTCGAAGCCCTGATCCTGCAAGCTGTAGGCGCGCATCTTGTTGGCCAGCCCAATGCCGCGCCCCTCTTGGTTGAGATACAGCAGCACGCCCGCGCCCTCATGCCCCATCCGGGACAGCGCCGCGTCCAACTGCGGCCCGCAATCGCATTTCAGCGAGCCCAGCACATCGCCGGTGAAACAGGCGGAATGGAGCCGCGCCAGCACCGGTTTGCTACGGTCGGGCTGGCCGATCTCGATGGCGTAGTGTTCTTCGCTGCCATCATCGGGGCGGAAAATATGCAAGCGGCCTGCTTCGGCGGCGCGCAGAGGTACGCGGGCGGCTGACACGGGGGCAAAGGCCTGCGGGATATCGGCGGCTTGCAGCGCGTCCTGCACGGTGATCGTGGTCAGGTCTTGGGGGAGGAATTCGGGACCTGCGACGATCAACGCGGCGGGCAGAAGTTGCGCCGATTTCGTCAGCCGGATCGCAGCACGCGCGAAACCGGGGTCACCGCCGCGCACTGATTGCAGCGGCCCTTTCATCGGCACGCGCAAATCATCCGCCGGATCGGCAAGCGCGCGCAGCCAGCCCAAATCCGCATCCTTGGGAACGGCAATGCGCGCGATATCCTCGTCATAGACACGCGCCTTGAGCGTTTGCGCGCGTCGCGCTGTCAGCACCAGCGTAAGCGCCCCGATTGCGCCCAAGGCGGTTAGTCGTTCGGGGCTGAGGGTCTCGATTGCCACGGCAAGCCCGTGACCGGCCACCACAACGGGCACTCCCATGCGCAGATCTGCACGGGCGCGATTGAGTCGCTCGGTCGGGTTTGGGCCAAGGGTGATTTCTGGTTTCATCCGTTCTGAGATAGCCTCGCCTGTAACAAATTGAAATAACCAAGCGTAAATCGACACGACCGCGTGAGATAGGTTTCACCACCCTTGCCATCGGTGTGAGGGGGCAACAGCTATGTTCAGAATGCAATCGGAGGTAAATATGATGGCATCGTTAAAGAAAATCCTTTTGGTCGATGATGATACCGACCTGCGTGAAGCGCTGGCTGAACAATTGATCGCTACCGATGATTTCGAAGTCTTTGAGGCCGAGAATGGCCACGATGCCGTCGATAAGACGAAGGCCGCACTTTATGATCTGGTCGTGCTGGATGTGGGATTGCCTGATACCGATGGCCGAGAGCTGTGCAAAAAGCTGCGCAAGCATGGGGTGAAATGCCCGATCATCATGCTGACCGGGCATGACACCGATTCCGACACGATCCTTGGCCTTGATTCGGGGGCCAATGATTACATCACCAAGCCGTTCAAGTTCCCGGTGCTTTTGGCCCGTTTGCGCGCCCAGCTGCGCACGCATGAACAGTCAGAGGACGCTGTGTTCCAGCTTGGCCCATATACGTTCAAACCGGCGATGAAGATGTTGGTGGATGATCGCGACAAGAAGGTTCGTCTGACCGAGAAAGAGACCAATATCCTCAAGTTCCTCTATCGCGCCACCGACGGTGTTGTGCCGCGCGATGTGCTGTTGCACGAGGTTTGGGGTTACAATGCCGGGGTCACGACCCACACGCTGGAAACCCACATCTATCGTCTGCGCCAGAAGATTGAGCCCGACCCCTCGAATGCGCGCCTGTTGGTGACGGAATCGGGCGGCTATCGGCTCGTTGGCTAAACGGGGTTTCTGTCAGTACTCTCAGGTTACAAGTATCCTCAGCGGTCCCTTCGGGGACCGCTTTTTTCGCAGTGCGCAGCGATCAGACAGCGAAAAAAGAACTCAGACGGAGGGGTAAATGTCTTCCTCAGCCTCTTCCAGGCTGACTCCCAGCGCGCTCAGACCGTCTTCAAGGTAGTCCGCCAGCATCGGAATTCCCATCAGGTAATCTTCGGTGGGCGCTGTCGCCTCGGCCTTGGCGGTCGCGATCGCCTCGTCCAGTTCAGAGGCGTCGAACGTCTCGCGCCCGATCCACATCACTGCGGTAAGCGATGCCTGTTCGTCTTCGTTCATGGTGGCGATAAAGCTTCGCAACTCGCGGCCATGGCCCGAACCGGGTAGGCCTGCATCGAACTTGCGTGCGCGCAGAATGACAGTCGCAATTTTTGCCGGGCTGATGCTAAGCATGGTACCTCCGATTTGAGCCATTTTCACCCCGACGCAGATTTAACGCAAGCTGCAAAACTTAGTCTTCATGTGTGAAGGCGGGGGCGGACAATGTGCGGGGCTGGCTGTCGACCAGCGCGGGCGTTTCAAGCTGGCCCTCATCAGCGACCACACCCATCGCTTCGAATTTGCGCGCCGAGGGCAGCACGCGGCTTTCCAGCGAGCCGACCGCCTTGTTGTAGCTTTCGACAGACCGGGTCAGTGCCTTGCCCACCGAGTCGATATGGCCACCAAAGGTCTTGATCCGCTCATAAAGATCTTGCGCGGTCTTTTGCACTTCGACCGCATTCTTCGCCATTTTCTCTTGCTGCCAGCCATAGGCAATCGCCTTGACCAGCGCCATCAGCGTCGTGGGGCTGGCGATCAAGACCTTGTTTTGAAACGCATATTCGATCAGACTCGGATCGGCCTCGGCAGCGGCGGCGACAAAGGTTTCGCCGGGGATGAACATCACCACGAAATCCGGGGTCTCGGGAATCTGCTGTTGATAGGCCTTCGAGGCGAGCATTTTCACATGCTGGCGCACTTGCTGGGCGTGGCGAGCGAGGGCCGCGTTTTGTAGCTCGGGCGTCGCGGCCTCAAGCGCGTCAAGATAGGCTTCAAGCGGGGTTTTTGCGTCCACCACAATGCTTTTGCCGCCGGGGATATGCACGATGGCATCGGGGCGGCGTGCGCCTTCGTCGGTGGCCATGTGATGTTCGAGGTGGAAATCGACATTCTCGGTCATGCCCGCCATCTCGAAGACCTGACGCAACTGCATTTCGCCCCAGCGTCCGCGCGTTTTGGGCGCGCGCAAAGCCTGCACCAGCTTGCGGGTTTCTTGGCCCAGCGAGGATTGCCCTTCGGCCAGCGCGCGCACCTGCTGATGGATCGCGCCATAGGCCTCGTTGCGGGCTTTCTCGATCGATTGGATCTGCTCGCCGAACTCGTTGAGCCGCAAATTCAGCGGCTTGACCAGATGTTCGATGGCGTCGCGGCGGCGGTCCAGCTCGTCTTGGGCGGTCTTTTCATGCGCTTTGAAGCGCTCGCTGACCAAGCTGAGGAAGGTCTCAGAGTTCTTCTGCAAGACGCCCGAAGCGACGGTCGAAAATCGGTCCTCAATTTCCTTCTTCATGCCGCGCAATTCATCCAGCCGCGCCTGATGTTCGCGTTGCAAACTGTCATAGGCTTCGGATTTAGCGATTCGCGCCCGGTATTCGGCGTTCAGCTGCGCGCGGGTGTCGATCAGTTCGGCCTCAAGATCAGACATCCGTTCGGCCACCGCTTCGGAAGCGGCCAGCGCCTCACGCAGGTTTTGCGCCTCTTCGCGATAGGGCGCGGCCTGTGCCAGATCGGCGTTTGCCTCGGTTAAATTGCGCCGCGCGGACAGCCAGAGCCACGCAAAGATCACCATCAGAACACAGGCCGCAAGCAGGCCCTGCACCAGCGGATCGTTCAGATCCAGTGTGATATCCCCGATCTGAATCATGTGCGGCCAAACAATCGTTCAATATCGCTCAGTTTCAGTTCCACATAGGTGGGGCGACCGTGGTTGCATTGGCCGGAATGGGGCGTGGCCTCCATCTGGCGCAGCAGCGCGTTCATCTCATCGGCGCGCATCTGGCGACCCGAGCGGATTGAGCCGTGACAGGCCATGCGTGACAGCACGGCTTCGATTTTGGCTTGCACAAGCTGCGTGTCGCCCAGATCGGACAGTTCGTCGAGCACATCGCGCAATAGCGCCTCGGCGTTGATCTCGCCCAGAACGGCGGGGGTTTCGCGCACTGCAATCGCCGCGCCGCCAAAGGGCTCGATGCCCAGACCAAGTTGGCTCAGCGCCTCGGCATGTTCCAGCAGCAGCGCGGAATCCCCTGCGGAGAGTTCGACGATGTCGGGGATCAGCAGCGCCTGCGCGGGCACGCCGTTTTCGGCCATCTGGCGTTTCAACTTTTCATAGACCAGTCGTTCATGGGCGGCGTGTTGATCGACGATCACGATCCCGCTTTCGGTTTGCGCGATGATGTAATTCTCATGAACCTGCGCGCGCGCGGCTCCCAGCGGTTTCTCGGTCAGCGCGGGTTCGGGTGGGGCGGGGGACTCGGCACGTGCGGAGGGCGCATAGTCGAACACCGGAGCGCTTTCGGCGAAGGCGGGGGCTTGCCAGTCATAGGATGCGCGCGTCGCGCCTAGGCTGGGGCGGTCCATCTGGTAGATGCGCGGTGGCTGGCCCGCGGCAGGTTCGGGTCGCATCGCACCAAGGGTCGCATCGGCCACGGTCGAGGACGCGCGGTGACCAGCCTGCGCAAGCGCGTGGCGCAGTTCCGACACGATCAGCCCGCGCACCGTACCCGCCTCGCGAAAGCGCACCTCGGCCTTGGCGGGGTGCACGTTCACATCGACGCGCTCAGGATCACAGGTCAGGAACAGGCAAGCCGCCGGATGACGCTCGCGCGAGAGGAAATCCATATAGGCGGCACGCAGGGCCCCGGTGAGTTGCTTGTCACGTACCGGGCGGCCATTGACGAACAGGAACTGTTCCACCGCCGCGCCGCGCGAATAGGTCGGCAGCGCCGCATAACCGGTCAGGCGCACGCCTTCGCGTTCGGCGTCGATCCGCACAGAATTGTCGGAAAACGCCCGCCCGATCACCCGCGACAGCCGCGCGGCGAGGGCGTCGAACAGCTCTCCCTGCTCGCCATCGACGCGGAAAATCTCGCGCGATTTGTCGCCGGAATTATCGGTAAGCGTGAAGCTGACATAGGGCTCGGCCATCGCGAGGCGTTTTATCGCATCCGCGATCGCCTGCGCTTCGGCGCGGTCGGTGCGCATGAATTTCAGACGCGCGGGCGTGGCGTAGAACAAATCGCGCAACTCAACCACGGTCCCCTGATTGAGCGCGGCGGGCTTGATCGGACCCATCGCCCCCCCGGCCACCGTGATCTGCGCCGCGTCATGGCCTTGCGCGCGCGAGGTAATCGTCAGACGCCCAACGGCGCCAAGCGAGGGCAGCGCCTCGCCGCGAAAACCGAAGGTGTGGATATTGAGCAGATCCGAGCCGTCGATTTTCGACGTCGCATGGCGCGACAGCGCAAGCGGCAGATCATCGCCCGTCATCCCGCAGCCATCATCGCTGACGCGGATCAGCGTCTTGCCGCCATCGCAATAGGTGACGTCGATGCGCGAGGCTCCGGCATCCAGCGCATTTTCAACCAGTTCCTTGACGGCGCTGGCGGGACGTTCGACCACTTCGCCCGCCGCGATGCGGTTGGCGGCGGCATCGTCAAGCTGACGAATGACGGGGCGCTCATTCGCACCCATATTGCGGTTGTGCTGGTTCATGCCACTAGGGATAGCACAGCGCGCGGGTCACCCCAAGAGATTCGCGCAAGCTATCCCCAGCGAAATCAGTTCAGCCCGCTGGGACGCCCGACCACGACAAAGCGCAGCGCCGAGGGGTCAAGGATGCGTTTGGCCACCCGTGCGATGTCTTCTTTCGTCACCGCGTTCACCTGATCATTGCGCGTCGTGATGTAGCTGATCGGCATCCCGTTGAGCTGCATCCCCGTCATGATCCCCGCAATCGTGCCATTGCCATCAAAGCGCAGCGGATAGGCACCTGTCAGATAGGTCTTGGCGTCTTGCAGTTCCTTGTCGGTGACAGCGCCGGTCGCGGCCTTGGCCCATTGCTCTTTGACGACCGAGATCGCCTGCGCGACCTTTTCATTGGCCGAGGCAAAGCTGCCCTGCCAAGTCTTCGCCAGATCCTTGTCCACCAGATAGGAGGCAATGCCATAGGTCAGCCCGCGTTTTTCGCGCACCTCATCCATCAGTCTCGAGGAAAACCCGCCCGCGCCGAGGATCTGGTTGAGAACATAGGCGGCGAAGAAGTCAGGATCGCTCATCGCGATGCCCTTTTGGGCGAACATCACCACTGATTGCGGACTGTCGAAATCGACCGTGGTCACGCCGCCGGTCAGATTGGGCGTGATAGCGGCGGGCATCGGCGCGCCTTTGGCGGGCAGATCGCCCAGCAGATGATCCAGCATCGGGCCCAGTTCAGCCGGGGTGATGTCACCCACCACCGAAACCACCATGTGATCGCGGCTCATCACGCGGGCCTTGGCGTCAAACATATCTTCTTGCGTCAGCGCCTTGACGCTATCGATCGTGCCGTTCAGCGAGGTGCCATAGGGATGATCGCCAAAGGCAAGTTTGCGCATTGTCTTGGCGGCAATCGCGTTTGGGTCGGTTTTGTCAGAGGCGATGATCGACAGCACCTGCGCGCGCACCCGGTCAATCGCGGTTTGTTCAAAGCGCGGAGTGATCAGAGCGGCACGCAACAAATTAACGGATTTATCGCGGTTTTCGCTGAGCATCTGGGCGGAAACCTCGAGTGAATCATCGCCCACATCAAAGCCGAATTGTGCCGCCAATGCCTCTTGCGCCTCGGCAAATTGCTGGCTGTCCATTTGACCCGCGCCCTCTTCAAGCGTCGCGGTCATCAAATTGATCGCGCCACGTTTGTCGGGCGCATCAAGGCTCGCGCCGCCCTTGAAGGCGACATCCAGCGCGATGAAGGGAATGTCGTGATTTTCCACCAGCCACGCCTTGATCCCGCCGGGCGAGGTGACTTGCTGGATTTCAATCGCGCGTGCCGGCAGGGCGAGGATCAGGGCGAACAGGCCCGCCAGCGCAAGCCGCGCGGGTAGGGTGAAAACGGCACGAATCATTGCGTGACCTCCTGCGTGGCGGGCGGTGCCATCGGCACAGAGACCGGGGTCGGGGCCGCAGTGGCGCGTTCGGCATAGCCGGTCACCGACTCGCGGGCCTGGAACAGGTCTTTGGCGGCGGCCATCACATCGGCCTCGGTGACCGAGGTCAGCACATCGGGCCAATTCTCGACGTCTTGCACGCTAAAGCCTGAGGCCAGCGCCTCGCCATAGCGGCGCGCCAGACCTTGGGTGTTGTCGCGTGAGTAAATCTCGGCGGCTTTCACCTGCGTTTTGATGCGGGCGAATTGATCGGGGTCGATCCCGTCCTTGAGGAATTGCGCCAGCGCACCATCCAACGCCTTTTCCGCCTCGGGCAGGGAGACGTCTTTGGCGGGCATGACCGATATGTTGAAAGTCGTGGGGTCAATCGACATTCCGTCATAATAGCTTGACGCATAGATCGCCGTGCCATCGCCGTAAATCAACTTGCGCCCGAGAACCGAGGTCGCCTGATTACCCCCCAAAATCTCGGAGAGAACGGTCAGCGCAGCGGCGGTTTTCTGATCGCCGGGATTGCGTTCGGGGGCCAGATACGAGCGCATCAGATAGGGTTGCGCGATCCGGTCATCCTTGAAGGTGACCTGACGCGCCGCGCGTTGCGGCGGCTCTTGCGGGCGGGCGCGTGGTTTGAGGCCTTCAGTTGGTTTGAGCGGGCCGTAATATTTCTCGGCCAGCGTCTTTACCTCGGCCGGGGTCACATCGCCCGCAACCACGAGGATCGCGTTATTGGGGGCGTAGAATTCGTGATACCAATCCAGCGCGTTTTGTCGCGTCAGGCCTTCCATCTCTTTGCGCCAACCGATCACCGGGGTGCCATAGGGCGAATTCAGGAATTGCGCGGCGCGTTCCTGTTCGGAAAACAGCGCATTGGCGTTGGAATCGGTGCGCTGCGAACGCTCTTCGAGAATCACCTGCAACTCGGTTTTGGCGTCATCGGGCGAGATCCGCAGATTGCGCATCCGATCGGCTTCCATCTTCATCACCAAAGGCAGGCGATCCGCCGCGATACGCTGGAAATAGGCGGTGTAATCATAGCTGGTAAAGGCGTTGTCCGAGCCGCCATTGGCCGCCACGGTTTTTGACAATTCACCCGGCGCCATTGTGTCGGTGCCCTTGAACATAAGGTGCTCGAGGTAATGCGCGATGCCCGATTTGCCGCGTTGCTCATCGGCTGAGCCAACCTTGTACCAGACCATATGCACAACGACCGGGGCGCGGTGATCTTCGATCACAACCGCCTTCAATCCGTTGGGCAATTCAAAGGTCGAGACATCTCCGGCCATTGCCGGGTTCAGTCCCAACAATAGCAGCAGGGCCACCAGAAAAGCACGCAATGCCCAACTCCTTACCAAATACAGTTGGCGCGAAGATAAGCATTCCCACCCGCCGATGAAAGGGCCTGACGTTGTCGTGATTACCGAAGGGATGTCACAGGTTTACTGGTGGCTTTCCTGTGCCGCGCCCGAGGGCGGTGCTGCGGGGGTTTGTGCCCCGGCACGGCGCCAACGCTCGAGCTCTGCGGTCTGATCCAATTCCATCGGCTTGTAGGCCTTGTAATAGGTCGAAACCGAGAACAGCCGCTCTAGTAGGCGCGCGTCACGCTTTTTGCGATAGGCAAGGTCTTCGCCCGCGAGGGTCTGACGAATGCCAGCCTGCGCGCCATAGCGCGAGACCGCCGAGACCAAAGCCTGATCCGACCCCGGCACTTTGCCCGTGATATCAAGCCTGCGCGGATTGCCACCAAGGGCGGCGACAGCATCGGCTTCGGGCGTCGGGTCCGTCAGATTCTTGCCGCCCGGCGTCGGGGGCGGAAGCTGGGCAAGGTTTTCGGGCATTTGCAGCGGTTTGCTCGGCAAAATGCCAAATTCATCCGGCCCCTGGCCCGAAGAGCGCAGATTCATCAGGGTCGGCGTGCGGTCACCACCACAGGCCGCAAGCGTCAGGACCGCTACCATCGCGATGCCGAGCGTGCCGTATCGAACCTGCATGAACCACTCCCGTTGCCGTTTGCGTCCCCGTCTTAGCGCAACATTGCAGCGCCGTCACCTGCGAAAAACGCCTAGTCCTGCGCAGGATGTTTCTCTTTGCCGGTAAAGAGGACCAGCCCCAGCGCGCCCAGGAAAATGGCGACATCGGCAATGTTGAACGAAAAGGGATTGTTCCAACCGGGCAACGACATGTTGATGAAGTCGGCCACCGCGCCGTAAGCGATGCGGTCCACCACGTTGCCCAGCGCCCCGCCCACAAGCAGGCCAGCGGCCATATGGACACGCTTGCAATGGGGTTCGCGCGCGATCCAAAACCAAACCCAGCCCGAAATTGCCAACGCCAAGGCGATCAAAAGCCAGCGGCTGACATCGCCTTCGCCCGAAAACAGCCCGAAATTTACGCCCCGGTTCCATGCCATGCGGAAATTGAGCCAAGGCGACAACACATCAATCGCGCCGTGTCGATCCAGCTGCATCTGGTGCACCACGATGAATTTCGTAAGCTGATCAAGGACCAGCACGCTCGCCGCGGTTTTGCCTGCCAATTGCATCGGGATTTTTGCTTTCGCTTGGTATCGGGGACTCTGCCCCGCTCGATGGCTGAGCTAGGGGCAGAACCCGACAATTCAATGGCGGAAATGGCGCATTCCGGTGAAGACCATCGCGAGACCGCGTTCATTGGCAGCGTCGATCACCTCTTGGTCGCGCATCGAGCCGCCCGGTTGGATGATTGCTGTGGCGCCGGCCTCGGCGGCGGTGATCAGACCGTCCGCAAAGGGGAAGAACGCATCCGAAGCGACGACCGAGCCCTTGGTCGGCGTCTGATCCATCCCGCAGGCTTCCATCATGTCTTGCGCTTTGCGCGCGGCGATTCGGGTGCTGTCAACGCGGCTCATCTGGCCTGCGCCGACGCCGACCGTTGCGCCGTCTTTGACATAGATGATGGCGTTGGATTTGACGTGTTTGGCGACTTTCCACGCGAAAAGCAGGTCTTGGAGTTCGGCTTGCGTGGGCTGACGCTCGGTCACGACTTTCAGATCGTCCAGCGTGATCGCGCCGTTATCCTTGCCCTGCACAAGGAAGCCGCCCGCGACCTGGCGATAGGTGGTGATCGCCGCCATCGGGTCGGGCAGACCGCCGGTTTCCAGCAGGCGCACGTTTTTCTTCTTGGCGATCACCTCTTTCGCGGCTTCTTCGACCGAAGGCGCGATGATGACTTCCGAGAAAATTTTCGTGATCTCTTCGGCGGTGGCCGCATCAAGCGGCTTGTTCAGCGCGATAATGCCGCCAAAGGCCGAGGTGCGGTCGCAGTCAAATGCGCGTTTGTAGGCTTCGATCACGGTGTCTCCGGTGGCGACCCCGCAAGGATTGGCGTGTTTGATGATCGCGACAGTGGGCTTGTCGGTGCCGAACTCTGCGACCAGCTCAAAAGCTGCGTCAGTATCGTTGATATTGTTGTAGGACAGCTCTTTCCCCTGCAATTGCTTGGCCGTGGCCACACCGGGGCGATCGGTGCCATCCAGATAAAATGCCGCCGATTGATGCGGGTTCTCGCCGTAGCGCAGGGTCTGCGCCAAGGTGCCGGCAAAGGCGCGCCGCCGTGGGGTCTCTTCGCCAATCGCGCCCGCCATCCACGTGGAAACGGCAGCGTCATAAGCAGCGGTGCGCGCATAGGCGATTTGCGCCAGATTTTGGCGGAACGGATAGCCAATCGCGCCGTCGTTTTCGTCCATCTCGGCCAGAACTGCCGCGTAATCGTCAACATCCACCACGGTGGTCACAAAGGCGTGGTTCTTGGCCGCAGCGCGGATCATTGCGGGGCCGCCAATGTCGATATTCTCGATGCACTCGGCGTAATCGCCCCCTTTGGCCACGGTTTCTTCGAACGGGTAGAGGTTGACCACCAGCAGGTCGATCGCCTCGATCTGATGCGCCTTCATCGCGGCGAGATGTTCTTGATTGTCGCGCAGCGCGAGCAAGCCGCCATGCACCGCCGGATGCAGCGTTTTCACGCGGCCATCCATCATCTCGGGAAAGCCGGTGACCTCGGCCACGTCGCGCACGCTTAGGCCCGCTTCACGCAGGGTCTTGGCGGTGCCGCCAGTGGACAGCAATTCAACGCCGCGCGCGGCAAGCGCTTTGGCGAAATCAAGCAGGCCGGTCTTGTCAGAAACCGAAATCAGGGCACGGGTCAAAGGGATCGGGCGGGTCACGGGCAGCATCCTCGCATGGCGTTGGTCAGGAAAGCGCCCGAGGCCGGCCTTGGAATTTGCCCCAAGGTCAGGGCGCGTCGATCGCGGACGGGTTATCGCGTGCTTGCGAAAAGGTCCAGCCGATCTGACATGCGCGGTCCAGAACTCGGGCAGAAAGCACGATTTGCAGCGACGGGCGGGGCCGAATGCGCCCACGTTCCAGATAGACCGAGGGCTCCAGCGTCAATTCCGCCACCCCGTCATGGCGAAATACCCAAATCTCGCCCGAGCGTAGCGCCACCGAAACCGCATGCCCGCCCATATCCAGCGTGGCATCGCAATCGGGGTGCAGATGGAAACGGATATCAAAGGGAATGCCGCGCAGGCCTTCGCGTTCGAAAATCTGGTCAAACCGCGCGATATCATTGGGCGTCATCGCCCCCAGCGTGTCATGGCCGATCAGTTCGCGCCCATCCGCGCTGAGGTCGAGCTCGCGGATATGGGTCATGCCATGGGTCTCGACATAGCCGTCATGGCCAAACAGCATCCCGGTATCCGAGCGATCATCGCCGCGCGCCCAGACGTTGTGCGGCACCTTGTCCAAAAAGGCCCGCGGCGCGCGGCCAAACAGCCGCTCGGGGCCAAGGCGAGACGAGGAGTAGCCATAGATCGATAGCGTTGAATGGCTGGCCGTGGCCCGACCTGCGCGCGCCCAATCGCGCCCGAAATGCGTCCCCGAGCCACAATTGACGATCAACGGGCGGCGCCCGGAGGTCAGCTCAAACGCCAGCGTCGAGGCGTGCCCATTGGCCGAGGCCAGCCCTTGCGGCGGCGGCGCAGTGTCGATGATCAGCGAGCTGCGCCCGCCTTGCATGCGTGAAAATCCCATCGCCATCGGCTCGCGCCGCAGCCCGCGAATGCCCGTGGCCGACAGGGCCGCATCCAGCCGCCCCTCCAATCCGCGCCCGCCGCCATGAAACCGCGCCAAGCCGCCATCGGAATGGCGCAACGCGCGCAGGGTCGGGGCGATTCGCGAAATCGCATCAAGCACTTCACCCGGAGGGGAGCGCCCGGCGACATCCAGCGCCTCGCAGGCCCAGTTCAGCAGAGTCAGCACTTCCAGCAGCTCTTGCGGATTGCGCGTGGCGATTGCGCCCTCGGGGTTGATCCGCTTTCCGCATTCGCGTGCCAGCGCCTTGATCGCGGGATCGGCGTGATGCTCCATCCCGGTCAGGGCCAGTCCGGCATAGATCAGCCCGGTCAGCGCCTCAAAACGGGGCAGGCCGGGAGCGGTGGATTTCCAACGGTTCGACAGAAAGATCGTTTGCTGGCCGAGCGCGCGAAAAAAATGATCGGAATCGGTGCTGGAGCGTCCGTTCAAGATCAAGATTGCGTGGTTGATCCAGCGGATCAGGCGGCAGCCCGTCAGATCCGGGGTCCAGCCAGCCCCTTTGCCGGTGCCAAATCGGGTGATCCAGCCAAAGACCCAATCCTGCGCCCGCATGCGGGCCTCGCGGTCACCCACAGCGGCCAGATCATCAAGCCATGAGAAGCCATGCAAAGCCTCTTGAAAGCTTGGATCGGGCATTGTCAGGTCCCAGATATTGACACCCGGCCCTTCAACCAAAAAGCCGGAAAACAGGAAATTCCCCTGAATAAGCTGACGTCCACGCGCAAACGAGCCGATCGTGCGCGGTTCGGGTTGGCTGACAAAACCGGTCGCCGGGCGTGATCGCCCTGCACGCGCCGCCGCCAGCCGGTTCAGCGCCGTGGCGAGTTTTGCCGATGATTGGGAGCTGTCCTTGCTCATGCCTGCTGCTCTAAAGCCCTTCTGCCGGGGATAGGCGTCACGTTACCGGGGCGGCGGCCCGCTGTCACCGGTCTGACGTGCAGATCAGGCCAAGCGTTGCAGTCGCGCCATGTAAAAGCCATCCATGCCACCGCGATCGGCCCAGAAATCGGGGCGCAGACGTAATCCGCCTTCGGGTGTGATCCAGTCGGGGTCAATCCCCGCGAGGTCGGGCGGCGTGATGGATAGGTCTGCGTGGCGCTCCAGCGCGGCCTTGATTTGCGCCTCGCCTTCTTCAGGCAGCAGCGAGCAGGTTGCATAGACCAGAGTGCCGCCCGGCTTGAGCCAACCAATCGCGCGATCGAGCAAGTCGGCTTGCAGCGCAAAGAGCGGTTTGATCGTGGCGCTGTTCTTGACGAAGGGCAGGTCGGGATGACGGCGGATCGTGCCGGTGGCCGAACAGGGCGCATCCAGCAAGATCGCATCGAAGGGCGCATCGGGCTGCCAATTCAGCGCATCCGCAGCTACGATGTCTGCCGCCAGCCCGGTACGTTCGAGGTTTTCCACCAACCGCTCAAGGCGCGGGCCGGAAATATCCAGTGCGGTGACCTGCGCGCCCATCGCGGCCAGTTGCAGCGTTTTGCCCCCCGGTGCTGCGCACAGATCAAGGACGCGCGCCCCCGGTGCTGGCGCCAGCAGTTTCGCAGGCAGCGCCGCAGCGGCATCTTGCACCCACCAATCGCCACTTTCGAACCCCGGCAGATCGGTGATCTTGCCTTGCGCGGGCAGGCGCATAGAGCCGGTGGGCAGCAGTTCGGCGCCCAGCGTTTCGGCCCATTTCGCCGAGTCCGATTTCACGCTGAGATCCGTTGGTGCACCGGCCAAATGCGCGGTTTCGATCAACTGCGCCGTGCGCTTGCCATAGGCGGCCATCACGCGGCCCCGCAGCCAGCCGGGCATTTCCGGCGCGGGTTGTTTTGCCCAAGCCTCGGTTTCGACCGAGACCTTGCGCAGCACTGCATTGACCAGCCCGGAAAAGCTGCTGGTCTTGGGCCCGGCCGATTTCGCCAGCGTCACAGCCGCATCGACGACGCCATGCGGGGCCTGACCCTCTTGCAGCAACTCGACTGTCGCCAGCCGCAGGAGCGCCATGATATCGGCCGAAGGCTTGCGCCGCAGATGCGGTTTGAGCACGCCATCGGCCCGCGCGAGGTGGCGCAATGTCGTTGTTGCCAATCGTTGGGCGCGCGCGCGCTGTGCCGGTTCGAGCCCATCCAGCGCGTCTTGGCCAATTTGATCAGAGAGGCTCTCGTGATCTTCGGTCACGCCGATGATCAGGCCGAGGGCCGCAAAACGCGCTGGATCGGGACGTGCCATGGGATGCGGCCTTGTAGCTTGTTACGATTGGGTCAACGGCCTATATCATGCGCGCGCCCACTGACAAGGAACACCCTCCGATGTCCGAAGAATTTCGCGATAATCCGCAACAGCCATACGATTTGACGCCCGCCGCCCAACGTGCCTTGGCGGAGGCCGAAGAACGCCGCCGCGCCGTGAAGGGGGCCGAACTGCCCACAGAACTGGGCGGACGTGATGGCCCCGAGCCGGTGCGCTACGGCGATTGGGAAAAAAAGGGTCTCGCGATCGATTTCTGAGCGCCGCGCCCTTGGTGCACGCCGGGGGTTTTGCACCCCCGGACCCCCGCAGGATATTTTCAGAATTTGGAATGGGGGCGGCGGTTCAGAGCCCCAAGACGTCGAGCATGTCATATTCTCCGGGCGCTTTGTCTTGCCCCCAAAGCGCAGCCTTGAGTGCGCCGCGTGCAAAAATGGCGCGGTCGGTGGCAATATGGCGCAGCACGATACGCTCGCCTTGGCCTGCGAAAAGCACGTCATGCTCGCCCACGATATCGCCGCCGCGAATGGCAGAGAAGCCGATGGCTCCTTTCGCCCGCGCGCCGGTCATTCCGTCACGCCCCGATTCGCGGTGCTCGGCGAGCGTGATGCCCCGGCCTTCGGCGGCGGCCTCGCCCAGCATCAGCGCCGTTCCTGAAGGGGCGTCGACTTTTTTGTTGTGATGGGCCTCGATCACCTCGATATCCCAATCGGTATCCAGCGCGGCGGCGACCTTTTTCGTAAGCTGCGTGAGAAGATTGACCCCGAGACTCATGTTGCCCGCGCGCACGATCACCGCATGGCGGGCGCAGGGTTTGAGCGCGGCGATGTGATCTGCGCCCATGCCGGTAGTGCCGATGACATGGGTGAGGCGGGCTTGGGCGGCGAGTTTGGCGAAGGCCACGGTGGCATCAGGGGCGGTGAAGTCGATCACGGCCTGCGCGCCCGAAAACGCCACGAGCGGGTCATCGGTCACGAGCACGCCATTGGCGGCTCCACCCATCGCCTCGCCCAGATCGCGCCCGACCCAGTCATGGCCTTCGCGTTCGATTGCGCCGGCAAGACGCGCTTTGGCACTGTCTTGGATGAGGCGGATCAGCATCTGGCCCATGCGCCCCGAAGCCCCGGTCACGACGATACCTGGCAAATCGCTCATCTGACATCTCCTTCTCGCTTTGGCGCTATCTAGCCGCTTGCACGCGCCCATGCAAAGCCCCCGTTGCGCGCGCAGGCCTGAAGCATTATGTGAGCGCCATGGCTAAGAACAGTTCCTCAGCGGCCCGCGGGCCGAAACTCCGTCAGCTTCGCATGGGCGAGCTGATCCGGCACACCCTGTCGGATCTGCTTTTGCGTGGCGATGTGCATGATCCCGATCTCAACCGGATTTCGGTGACAGTGGGAGAGGTGCGGTGTTCGCCCGATCTCAAAGTTGCCACCGCTTATGTCACGCCTTTGGGCGGTCAGGGCGGCAGCGAGTTGATCGCAGCACTGGCGCGCAACAAGGGTGAGCTGCGCCATCTTCTGGGCAAAGAGATGACGGCGAAATACGTTCCCGATCTGCGGTTCCGTCTTGATGAGACCTATGACCAGATGGATGAGACGCGGCGCTTGTTTTCAGATGAAACGGTGCAACGCGACATCGCGGCGCGCGATGAAGGCGATGATGACGACGCGCGTGACTAACGTGGCGTTCGCGGTGCTTGCGCTGCTCGCGGCGCCCGCTTGGGCGCAAACGGTGCCCTGTGAAGACATGCAGTTTGACGGGCTTGGCTATACCGTTTGCACTGCGCATGCGGGCGATGATTTGCGGCTTTACCTCAATGATTCCGATGGTCAGCTGATCGGCACGCCCGAGCGCCTTGCCGCGATCCTGCCCGCTGACAAGCAGGTGGTTTTTGCGATGAATGCGGGCATGTATCATCCTGATCGCAAGCCGGTTGGGCTGTTCGTCGAGGATGGCACCCAAGAGCATAAAATTGTGACCTCCGAGGGGCCGGGGAATTTCGGGTTACTGCCCAACGGGGTGTTTTGCATTGCCGATACGCTATCGGTCATTGAATCGCGTGCCTTTGCAGCCGATCCGCCAAGCTGTCGCTATGCCACGCAATCCGGCCCGATGCTGGTGATCGACGGCGCGCTGCATCCAAAATTTCTCGCCGATGGCACCTCGACCAATATTCGCAACGGTGTCGGGGTTTCGGCGGATGGTCAGACGGCATGGTTCGCGATTTCCAACCAGCCCGTGACATTTCATCAATTCGCGCGGTTTTTCCGCGACGATCTGGGCGCGAAAGATGCGCTTTATTTTGATGGCAAGGTCTCGCGGTTGACGGTTCCTGCGCAGGGGCGCGAGGATCTGGGGCTGCCGATGGGGCCAATCGTGGCGCTGATCGCAGCGAAACCTGCCGCCAATTGACGCGGTCTGCCCCCTGCGATAGCAGACGCGCTGCAAAGATAAGGGACGATTATGGCTCGCAAAAAAGGGCGCGATATTTCAGGTTGGCTGATCGTGGACAAACCTGCGGGTGTGACGTCGACCTCTGTGGTCAATAAGGTGCGCTGGGCCTTGGACGCAAAGAAGGCAGGCCATGCCGGCACGCTTGATCCTGCGGCGACCGGCGTTCTTGCCGTGGCGCTGGGCGAGGCCACCAAAACCGTGCCTTTCATCACCGATGCGCTGAAATGCTACCGTTTCGTGGTGCAATTGGGGGCATCGACCAAGACCGACGATGCCGAAGGCGAGGTGATCGCCACCTCCGATGCGCGCCCCTCAGATGACGAAATCCGCACCGCGCTACACGCCTTTGAAGGCGATATTGAGCAAGTCCCGCCGCAATTCTCTGCCGTAAAGGTGGATGGCGAACGCGCCTATGCTTTGGCGCGCGCAGGTGAGGAAATGGATCTCGCGGCGCGCCCGCTTTTTGTGGAAAGCTTGGTGATGATTGCGCGCCTCGATGCAGATCAGGTCGAGTTGGAAATGGTCTGCGGCAAGGGTGGCTATGTGCGCTCGATCGCGCGCGATCTGGGGCAAAACCTTGGCTGCCTTGGCCATGTTGCATGGCTGCGCCGCGAATGGTCGGGGCCATTCGAGGCCAGTGACGGGATCAGCCTCGATCAGATTGATGCGCTCGCCAAGACCCCCGAACTCGACGCCAAACTGCTGCCGTTGGAACTGGGGCTGGATGACCTGCCCCAGCTCAAAGCCACGCCAGAGGGCGCTGTGCGTCTGAAGAATGGCAATCCCGGCATGGTTATTCCCGGCGCGGATGCAGTGGAATGGGGCGATGAGGCCTGGGTCAGTTTTGAGGGCAAGCCGCTTGCCGTGGGTGTCTATAAATCGGGCGAATTGCACCCCTCGCGCGTCTTCAATCTTTGATCTTTCATCTAGCCCGAAATACCTTTGATCTTTCATCTAGCCCGAAATACTCCCGCCGGAGGCTTCCGCAGCTGGAGCTTGGCGCAATCGGGGCTGGCAGAAGGAAACGGAGCGATTGGTGATGATCTCACGTGAACATATCAAGGGCGATGCGCCCTCTGTCGCGCTCTATTCCGAATGCGAGGCGTATCGCTACGCGCTGACAAGGGTGTGGGATGCTAGCAAACCGCGCGCGCTGTTCGTGATGCTCAACCCTTCGACCGCAACCGAGCGCCAGAATGACCCCACCGTCGAGCGATGCGAGCGCCGCGCCCGCGCGTTGGGTTTTGGCGCGTTCCGGGTGACCAATATTTTTGCATGGCGCGCCACCGATCCCAAGGTGATGCGCGCGCAAACCGATCCGGTTGGGCCGGACAATGACACGATGATCCGCGATAGTGTTGCATGGGCAAGCGGGCCTGACGACCGCATCATCTGTGCCTGGGGGGCGCATGGGGCGCATCTTGATCGCGGCGCTTCTGTCGAGCGCCTGCTGCGCGCGACCGGGCGTGATCTGCACCAGCTTGGGCTGACCAAGTCGGGGGCGCCCAAGCATCCGCTCTATATCGCCTATGACCGCCAACCGGCGCTTTGGCCCGGTCCACACAAGTGATTTCGTGATCGCGTCATGCGGCCTGTGTTAACAAACGCTTAGTATTTTAACCTTTTTTCATTAGAGAACCCTCTGGAAATGGCGTATCAATCACGCGAATTCACAGAGGTGTGATCGATGCTTTTTCTGTCCAGCCTATTGGGGCTTCTCGTTGCCGGGACGTCTGCGGGCATGTTTGCGTTCAAATCGGATACGTCTGAAACCGATACGGACCCTGAAACTGAGGTTTCGGACGAGTCTGAAAATAGTGACGCGCCCGATCTGTTCGATTTGGCGACCGCGACTGAGATGCAGGTCACGCCAGAGGATGCTCCCGGGCCCAATGACGTGCCAGCCGAGGTCACCGCAGGCGAAGAACGTCTTGATCCGGTTGTTTCTCCAAGCGCGGGCGCGGGTGATGATATCGTCTGGGGGGCCGCGCAGGGCGACACGATTGAGGGCGGCGCGGGCGATGATCAGATCGCAGGCTATGAGGGCAACGACACGCTGCTGGGTGGCGATGGGCGCGATCATCTGTTTGGCGATGCGGGCGATGACATGCTGGCCGGGGGCGCGGGCGATGATGCGCTGAATGGTGGGGATGGCGATGATTTGCTGGTTGCCGAAGATGGCGATGACGCGTTGGTCGGTGCCTTTGGCGCGGACACGCTGATGGGGGGCGCGGGCAGCGACACGCTGTCGGGCGGGGCCGATGGCGACTTGCTGCGCGGGGGCAGCGGCGATGACACGCTGGAGGGCGATGCAGGCGATGACACCTTGTCTGGCGATCAGGGCCATGACGAGATGTCGGGCGGGGCTGGGGATGATGTTATCCTTGGGCTTGTTCCCAATGCTGGCTTCGATGACCGAGAGGATGGCGACCTGCTGAATGGCGGCGCTGGGGCGGATACGCTGATAATGGGCTCGGGCGATTGGGCCAATGGCGGTGAGGATAGCGATCTGTTCACTTTGGGCGAATGGATTGATCCTGCCGCGCCGGCCACAATTTCCGATTACGCCCAGAGCGAAGATCAAATCGCGATCGTTTATGACCCCGAGGCGACGCCCGATCCGGTGGTGACGGTTGAGCCATCGCAAGATCATGACGCCGCGTCTTGGGTCTTGCTCAACGGGGTGCGGCTGGCCGAGGTGCTCAACGCGCGCGATCTGAGAAGCGAAGACGTGCTGCTGGCGACGCCGCAGCAATTTGCGTGGCTCTAGGACGCAGACGCCGCGAAAAATCACTTTTCTTCGCGCCGATTCGCGCCTATACGCGCCCATCCGAACCGAACAGGCTCGGTATATATGGACCCTGCTGGACGACATCCCGGCTTGCGCCCGAACCCTCGATATAAGGAGATCCCGATGTCGATCACTGTTGAAGACAAGAATGCGCTGATCAAAGAATACGCCACCAAAGAAGGCGACACCGGTTCGCCCGAAGTTCAGGTCGCGATCCTGACTAAGCGTATCGCAAACCTCACCGAGCATTTCAAAGAGCATAAAAAAGACAACCACTCGCGTCGTGGTCTGCTGATGCTCGTCGCGCAGCGCCGCAAGCTGCTCGATTACACCAAAGCCAAAGATGTGGCCCGCTACCAGTCGCTGATCGAGCGTCTCGGCCTGCGCCGCTAACCGTCGTCAGTTTTCGAACTGCGCAAGCGCCCGCCTTCACAGGCGGGCGTTTTGCTTTGACACCTGCCTTTTTGGCGGAATTTCAAGAAGTCGAATGATCTGTATTCGGCTCTTTGGTGGCGATTTGACCTAAATATTCATTTTTTAAAGACGATTTGACCAAACCATTTGCCGCGCAAGTCCAATGGCCTAATTTTCCTTCGATTTACAATTAAACTGTGTCACGAGTTCCCTGCGAACAGGACACATGAAACATTGCGACATGGAGGAGCAAATGGGAGTTGGCGTCTGGATCAGTCTGACCGCGTATTTCGTTTTGATGATCGGCATCGGCGTATACGCTTGGCGAAAATCCACATCGAATTCTGAGGAATATATGCTGGGCGGGCGCAATCTGCCCCCCGCCGTTGCCGCGCTGTCGGCTGGGGCATCTGATATGAGCGGTTGGCTGCTGCTGGGCCTACCCGGCGCGTTGTTTGTGTCTGGCCTGACGCAAAGCTGGATCGGGATCGGTCTGTTCGTCGGCGCGCTGGTGAACTGGATCGTCGTGGCCCCGCGCCTGCGCGAGCAGACCGAGCGTTATGACAACAGCCTCACCATTCCGGGCTTCTTGGGCAATCGCTTCCCCACCCAAGCCGCGCTGCTGCGCATGGTGTCGGCCGTGATCATCGTGGTGTTCTTCGCTGTGTATACCGCTTCGGGTTTGGTCGGCGGCGGCAAGCTGTTCGCCAGCGCCTTTGGTGGCAGCTACATGGCGGGTGTGATCCTGACGCTGGGGATCGTACTGGTTTACACCGTAATCGGCGGGTTTCTGGCCGTCAGTCTGACCGATTTCGTGCAGGGCTGCATCATGATGCTGGCGCTGGTGATCATGCCGATCGTGATCCTGACCACCGGGCAGGGCGATGGGGTGGGCGCTGCGGCGACCCGTCTGACCGCGATTGATCCGAACTACCTGTCGATGACGCACGGGTTGACCTTTGTGGGCTGGCTCTCGGCTGTGACTTGGGGGCTGGGCTATTTCGGTCAGCCCCATATTATCGTGCGCTTTATGGCCGTGCGCTCGGTCGCCGATGTGCCAAAAGCACGCAATATCGGCATGGGCTGGATGGCGATTTCGCTGATCGGCGCGATTTCGGTCGGGATTTTCGGGCGCGCCTATGCTGAGCGTAACGGGCTGAACGTCACTGATCCCGAGACGATCTTTATTATCCTGTCGAACCTGCTGTTCCACCCGTTGATCACCGGGTTCCTCTATGCCGCGCTACTGGCGGCGATCATGTCGACCGTGTCGAGCCAGTTGTTGGTCTCGTCCTCGTCGCTGACCGAGGATTTCTACAAGATGGTCCTCAACCGGGATGCATCGGATCGTACCTTGGTCAATGTCGGGCGTCTGGCGGTGCTGGCGGTCGGGGTCGCGGCGATTATTATCGCGCGCAATCCTGACAGCAAAGTGTTGGGTCTTGTGTCAAACGCTTGGGCCGGTTTCGGCGCAGCCTTTGGCCCGCTGATCTTACTGTCGTTGACATGGAAGCGAATGACCGGGCTCGGTGCAGTCGCTGGTTTGGTTGTCGGCGCGCTGACGGTGATCATCTGGATCGCTCTGGGGCTGAACAAGTCCTTCATGGGCGGCGCAGGGGTCTATGAGATCATCCCCGGTTTCATCGCCGCGTTCGTCGCGATTGTGGCGGTCAGTCTTGCGACCCGCGACACCGGAGAGTTCCGCGCAATCCCCGCGGAATAATCACCCCGTCCTATCACGGAAACGCCCGTCTCATGTGAGGCGGGTGTTTTTTCGTGGCTGCAACGGGCGGGGCGCGTGCAGCTTGTGCTTCCCAACTCCCTTGTTTTCCTGTATGGCGCTGCCATCTGTGACGTGACGCCCAAAGCCCCCGGGCACATGCGATTAGGATTGGGGGCGGCGGCAATGGGGCCGCCATGCAAATCGGGAGACACGGGATGGGCCCGTGGGTGCTCCCAGACAGGATACGCTGAATGTTCAATATCGTTAAAAAATCAATCCAGTGGGGCGAAGAAGAGCTCACGCTGGAAACCGGCAAAGTTGCGCGTCAGGCTGACGGCTCGGTTATCGCCACTTTGGGCGAAACCTCGGTCATGGCCAACGTGACTTTCGCCAAGGCGCCGAAGCCGGGTCAGGATTTCTTCCCGCTCACGGTGCATTACCAAGAGAAATATTACGCTGCGGGCAAAGTGCCGGGCGGCTTCTTCAAGCGCGAGGCGCGCCCGACCGAGAAAGAGACGCTGACCGCGCGTCTGATCGACCGTCCGTGCCGTCCGCTGTTCGTGCCGGGCTTCAAACATGAAGTGCTGGTGATGTGTACCGTGCTTTCGCATGATCTGGTCAACGAACCCGACGTCGTGGCGATGATCGCGGCCTCGGCTGCGCTGACCATTTCGGGCGTGCCCTTCATGGGTCCGATCGCGGCGGCGCGCGTGGGTTATGCGGATGGCGAATACATCCTCAACCCCGAAGTCGACGACATGCAGAAACTGCGCGAGAACCCCGAGCAGCGTCTCGATCTGGTTGTCGCAGGCACCAAAGACGCCGTGATGATGGTCGAATCCGAAGCTTACGAGCTGTCGGAAGCCGAGATGCTGGGCGCTGTGAAGTTCGGTCACGAGGCGATGCAGCCCGTGCTGGACCTGATCATCGATCTGGCCGAAACGGCAGCCAAAGAGCCCTTCGACTTCCAGGCTCCGGATTATTCCGCGCTGTATGGCAAGGTCAAAGCCGCTGGCGAAGCGCAGATGCGCGCCGCCTTTGCCATCAAGGACAAGCAAGAGCGCACCAATGCGATCGCCGCTGCCCGTGATGCCATCAAAGCCGCATTGAGCGAAGACGATCTGGCCGACGTCAACCTCGGTTCGGCGTTCAAAAAGCTCGAATCCTCGATCCTGCGTGGCGACATCATCAGTGGTGGCGCGCGTATCGACGGGCGTGACAACACCACCGTGCGTCCGATCGTGTCCGAAGTCGGCATCCTGCCGCGCACCCATGGCTCCTCGCTGTTCACCCGTGGTGAAACGCAGGCGCTGGTCGTGACCACGCTGGGCACCGGCGATGATGAACAGATCATCGACGCGCTGCATGGCAACTCGCGCTCCAACTTCCTGCTGCATTACAACTTCCCGCCCTACTCG
This sequence comes from uncultured Thioclava sp., assembly GCF_913064665.1. Lineage (GTDB taxonomy): Bacteria > Pseudomonadota > Alphaproteobacteria > Rhodobacterales > Rhodobacteraceae > Thioclava > Thioclava arctica. The sequence continues at coordinate 85,652 of NZ_CAJYBT010000006.1, read as the reverse complement.
GTCGGCGAAGTGGGTCGTGTGATGGGTCCGGGGCGTCGTGAAATCGGTCACGGCAAGCTGGCATGGCGCGCGCTGCAAGCGGTGCTGCCGGCTGCGACCGACTTCCCCTACACCATTCGCGTGGTGTCCGAGATCACCGAATCCAACGGTTCGTCGTCGATGGCGTCGGTCTGCGGTGGTTCGCTATCGATGATGGATGCGGGCGTTCCGCTGAAAGCTCCGGTGGCTGGTGTGGCGATGGGCCTGATCCTTGAAGAGGATGGCAAATACGCCGTGCTGACCGACATCCTGGGTGACGAAGATCACCTTGGCGACATGGACTTCAAAGTGGCGGGTACCGAGAACGGCATCACCTCGTTGCAGATGGACATCAAGGTTGCGGGCATCACGCCCGACATCATGGAGCAGGCGCTTGCGCAGGCGAAAGATGGCCGGATGCACATTCTTGGCGAGATGAACAAGGCGCTGTCGGCTGGCCGTCAGGAATTCTCCGCCCATGCTCCGCGCATCGAGACGATGCAGATCCCGACCGACAAGATCCGTGAAGTGATCGGCTCGGGCGGCAAGGTGATCCGCGAGATCGTCGAAGTGTCGGGTGCCAAGGTCGATATCAACGATGACGGTGTCATCAAGATCGCTTCGGCCAATGGTGAGGCTATCCAGAAGGCTTACGACATGATCCACGCGATCGTGGCCGAGCCCGAGGAAGGCCAGATCTACACCGGCAAAGTCGTGAAGCTCGTCGATTTCGGCGCCTTCGTGAACTTCTTCGGCAAGCGCGACGGCCTCGTCCATGTCAGCCAGATCGCCAACACCCGCCTGAACCACCCGAGCGATCTGCTCAAGGAAGGTCAGGAAGTGAAGGTGAAACTGCTCGGCTTTGACGATCGCGGTAAAGTGCGCCTCGGCATGAAGATGGTCGATCAGGAAACCGGGCAAGAGATCGCTCCGGAAAAGGCAAAAGGCGAAGACGCGTAAGCTTTTCGCTTTCGATGAAAATTGCGCTGGCCCCTGCCCAATAGCAGGGGCCTTTGCTATTTGATGTAGCCAAGCAGGTCGCAGGAGATGTCATGAACCAGACAAGCCTACTCAAGCCTATCACAGCGCTGCGCAAGTCTGGTGCGCGTTTGACATGTGTCGCACTTACTCACAATGAAGGGCGGATTTTACCAGAGTTCCTTGCGCACTACCGCTTGCTTGGAGTTGATCATTTTCTGATAGTTGATGATCGTTCGGACGACGGCTCTCGCGAACTACTTGAAGCGCAGCACGACGTGAGCCTTTTTTCGCCTGTGGATGGTTCAAGCTATTCGCGCGATAAGCGTTTCTGGCGTGCTCAACTACTGGATGAGTATTGCGATGGTTCGTGGGTCGTTGTGCCCGATGTCGACGAACATCTAGTCTATCACCAAGTGGAAGATCGTGATTTGCATACGGTTATTTCCGGCTTCGAGTCGGAAGGGGCTGAAGCTGTGCAAGCAACGATGATCGACATGTATCAGGATGCGCCGCTTAGCGAACATCGGTATCAAGAGGGGCGTTTGATCGAAACATTCCCACTTTTTGATGCCCCCGATTCTTATATGCGAATTGCCAGTCCGCGCAAATTTCGCGCAAAGTATCCGACCCCCTATTTCCAAGTGATAGGTGGCATGCGGCAGCGGATTTTCGCTCCATTGGGGGTTTCACGAGATTCCGCCGAAGCAAGAATGATACACCGATTTGCTGACGTTGGTGGCAGTTACGAACCTGGATATGTCGAGAGATTGAGGGCGGCGTTGCTTAGGCACCGGCTAAGAGCCCGACTGCGTAATGTACCGCTATACAATTTGACCAAGATACCTTTGTTACGCTGGCAGTCAGGAATGTATTTCTACAATGGAGCGCATGCACTCTCGCGCAAGCTGCCATTGGCAAAATCACGTATGGCGCTTTTGCATTTCAAGTTTACGAATGGCGTCGACCAAATCCGCTACATCGCAGACCGGGGCGAACATGCTCAGGGAAGCGCGCATTACATGCATATTGTCGAACAGGAAGCATTGCTTGCCCGTTCTCCGACCTTCACAGGCACGCGGCCCTATCAAACTAGCAAGTCACTCGGGCGGCTCTTGGGATAAGTCGTGCGCAGCTTGCCTGCTCTGGAGCCGTCGTCTATTGGACTTGTAGGGCGATCACCAAGAAGAGAGGTGATCGGGAAGCTAACAGGGAGATACGAGTGACACGCAAAAAACCGACTTTCAGAAGTCTGCGCCTCTGGCTGCATCGTGTTACACGCAGGAAAGTTACTCGCCTCGACGGGGTATGTCTGATCTGTGCCGAGGATAAGGTCCCACGTTCAGTTGCGGCAGGCATAATAAAGGGGGGCTACGAACTTGCAGAGAGGCAGCTTGCTCGCAAAGCGATCCGTTCAACTGATAGGGTGATCGAGATTGGCGCTGGGGTGGGCGTGGTTGGTCTTATCTGCACCAAAGCTGCGAGTGAAGGTCGCGTCACTTCCTATGAGGCAAATGCTACGCTAGAGACAATTATCCATGAGAATTATGCTCTCAACGGTTTGTCTCCTAACCTGATACTCAAGGCGGTTACAGTCGATGGCAGCCCGATTACTTTCTTCCGCGATCCGGGTATCGTTTCTTCCTCGGTCATAGATCGCGGCCTTAAGAGTGATCAGGTGACCGTGGAAAGTGTTCCGATCAAGCAGGCTTTGGAGGAAACCAAGGCAAATGTATTGGTAATGGACGTCGAAGGTGCTGAAATTGCACTGCTAGAAGCGGCCGATTTGTCGAGCATACGCGAAATGATTATCGAAGTGCATCCCCATATCATGGGTGAAAAGGCGATTGATGGCATGCTGGCAAATCTAGTTGAGCGTGGCTTTAACCTTCGTGAAAAGCGGCATAAAACAGTCTGGCTTAGTCGAGAGACAAGCTAACCCATGTGGCCTGCCTATGTCATAAACCTTGCCGATAATACTGTGCGGATGGATCAGGCGCGGGCGGTGCTTGAGGGGCAGGGGATTGCGTTTCAGCGAGTTGAGGCGGTGAATGGCTGGCAATTGCCGCAGGCCAAAATCGATGCCTGTTATGACGCTAAGCGCAATGCGCGTGCGGGCCGTCAGCCGCTCGTGCCTGCCGAGATTGGCTGTTACCTGTCGCATATCGACGCTTGGCGCCAGATTGCCGAGGGTCCGGCCGAAGGTGGCGTGATCTTTGAGGATGATTTCGAGGCCGACGACACGTTGCGCCCCGTGATTGAGGCGCTGTCCAACGACGGCGCGCGCGATTGGGACATGGTCAAGCTGTTCACGCTCGATCCTCAGGTCGATTTGGCGCAGGCGCGCGATCTGCTGCCCGGCATCCGCATTGGCGTTCCATATCGCGTGCCGACCTGCCTGATCGGCTATGCGCTGACCCGCGCGGCGGCGCAGCGTTTGGTTGCGCGCGCCACGCCGTTTTTCCGCCCCGTGGATGAAGATCAGAAATTCGTTTGGGAAACCGGTCTGCGGGTGGCCCTTGTGCTGCCCGGGCCCGTGCGTATTGGCGATCAACAGGCGGTCACGGGCACCATTGGCAAGGCCCGTCGTGCGGGGCGGCGCGGCGGCTTGGGCCAAGCGCTGCATTCGCTGATTTATGGGTTGCGCTATCGGCGCGCATTGGCGCGTCATCGGCGCAAGGAAGGTTGGACGCACAATGACTAAGGCGATGCCCAAACGTGTGTTGCATTTCCATTTCGGCAAAGAGGGCGGGGCGGAGCGGTTTTTCGTGAACCTCGCAGGAGCTTTCGCCGAACGCGGACTGGAGCAGCGCTTTGTGATCCGCCCGAACCGGACTTGGGAGGGGGACATCACGCCGCTCGGCCAGGTGATGCGCAACAATTTCAGCCGGATTTCGCCGCTCAGCCTGCTGGCGCATTGGCGAGCAAATGCGTGGGTGCGCGACTGGAAGCCCGATGCGGTGATGGCGTGGATGCCGCGCGCGGGGCGGTTGTTGCATGACTGGCCCGGTGTCGTGAAACTTGCGCGGATGGGGGATTTTCCCGAGAACCTCAAACATTTCGGCAAATGCGATGTGCTGGTGGGAAATCTGCCGGGGATTGCCACGCGCTGTCGCGATCTGGGCTGGCAACGCCCGGTTCTGACGATCTCGAATTTCGCCCGCAAGGTAGATGCAAGCCCGATCAATCGCGCTGCAATGGGCACCCCGGAAGGGGCGTTTGTCGTGGTAGCCTCGGGCCGTTTCGTGCCGCGCAAAGGGTTTGATACGTTGATCCGGGCGGTTGCCCGCCTGCCCGACGCCTATTTGTGGCTGCTGGGGGATGGAGAGCAACGCGGCGCACTCACGGCACTGGCGAAAGAGCTGGGCATGGCCGACCGGGTGCGTTTTGCAGGCTGGGTGAGCGAGCCGATGCATCATGTGGCGGCTGGCGATGCGTTCGTGATGCCCTCGCGCCATGAGCCCTTGGGCAATACCTTGCTTGAGGCGTGGCAGGCCGGTGTGCCGACGGTCGCGACACGCTCTGAGGGGCCGGACTGGTATATGCGCGATGGCGTCGACGGGATCGTCACCGAGATCGACGATGACTTTGCGATTGCCGCTGGTCTGGCGCGGTTGCGCGATGAGCCGGGTTTGGGTGAGATGTTCGTTGCCAATGCCCGCGAACGGCTTGACGCGTATTTCAGTCGTGATGCGGTGGTCGATGCCTATCTGCGCGTGTTTTCGGGCGATTTTACAGCCCAGACCAGACCCGATGCGGAATGAAAGCGCTGGTGATCAATCTTGACCGTGAAACGGCGCGATTGGCGTTTCAACAGGACCAAGCCGCCCGGTTGGGCTATGAGCTGACGCGGATCGCCGCTGTGACGGTCGACGCTATCGCGCCGCCCTTGGAGGCCCCGATCTGGGCGCGCTGGCAGCGCCCGTTGCGCGGCGTTGAGATCGCCACGCTGATGTCACATCGCATCGCATGGGAGCGCGTCGTTGCTGAAGGCTGCGCGATGCTTGTGCTTGAAGATGACGCTTGGCTGATGAACAGCGCGGCGGCGTTTTTGGCGCAGCTGCAAGCGGCTTCGGATGTTGAGCTTGTGACACTTGAGACGCGCGGGCGGCGCAAGATCATGGGGGGGCGTCACGCTGACCTGCCAGGGTTGCGGCGGCTGTATCTTGATCGCAGCGGGGCTGCGGCCTATGTGCTTTGGCCCGACGGCGCACGCAAGTTGTTGGCGCGGGCCGATGCAGTTCCCGCGCTGGCTGATGCGGTGCTGGTTGAGGCGGCGGGGCTGAAGCGTTGGCAAGCCGATCCGGCACAAGCGATCCAGATCGACATGGCTGACCGCTATGGGCTAAGCGCCCCAATCGCGGTGGCCAGCGCGATTTCTAGCGTGGCGCGGCCCGGGCGCGGTGGTTGGCGCTTTCGTGTCAGGCGCATCTATCGCCAAGCTGTGATGGGCTTGATAGGTTTGCGCACTCTATTTGGGGCGCAGCGGTGCGAAGTTCAGCCCGCACCACAACACGAGGGGCGTTGATGGCTGGTCTTCGTATGATCCGTAACTACCTGACTTGGCAGCTTGGTCACCCGACCCATTTGTTTCTGCACATCCCCAAGAATGCCGGGGTGAGTCTGCGCAAGCATCCCCAGTTGCAGGGGCGTATCTTGCCCGCCGATCCATATCTTCTCAAGGATCGCGCCTATCGCAAGGAACTGCTGGCAACGATGAACGCCAATGGAGAGCATCACGGCTATCAGCACGCGCGCTGGCGGGATCTGTCGCACAAAGCGCAGGCGCGCTTGCAGGCCTTTGCGGTGGTGCGCAACCCTTGGGCGCGCACGGTGTCGCGCTGGACCTTCGGCAAGCTGGCGATGGAAAAATCGACCCGCTCCAATGATTACACCGCCCAAAGCTTCGACGCGTTCCTTGAAGAGCGTCACGTCTGGGGCAACAAGCCGTTTTATTGGCATCGTGCGATCCGCGGGTGGTATCCGCAGCTTGACTACGTGACCAATGAGGCGGGTGAAATTCAGGCTGACATCTTGCGTCTTGAGCATTTGCGCGACGAACTGCCCGCCTATTTCAAGGTGGACCCCGCGCCACAACGCAACCGCTCTGCGAAGGCTGATTACCGCAGCTTCTACACCCCGCGCACGATCCAGATCGTTGCCGACTGGTATCACGCCGATATCGAGCGCTTCGGGTTTGATTTCGACACGCCTGCGCAGCGCAATTACTGGGCACAAGAGCGCGCATGAAAAAGCCCCGGCGCGGCGGCCGGGGCTTCATGCTATCGCAGGTGCTGTTCCGCCCTGACCTCAGATCTTGACGGTGCGCAGGTAGGGCAGTTTGACATCGACATCGCCATATTTCGCCTTGGCTTCCTCGGTCGACAGCGACAGGCCCACGATCACGTCTTGACCGGGCACCCAGTTGGCGGGGGTTGCCAGCGGCTGGCCGTCGGTGGCTTGCACGGCATCAAGAGCGCGCAGGATCTCGGCGAAGTTGCGACCAACGGTCATCGGGTAGATGATCATCAGGCGGATTTTCTTGTCGGGGCCGATGATAAAGGTCGTACGCACCGAAGCCGAGTCAGCCGCCGTGCGCCCGTCGGGCATATAGGCCTCTGCGGGCAGCATGTCATAGAGCTTGGAGACATTGAGCGAGGTATCGTCGATGATCGGGAAATTCGCGGGCGCACCAGCGACTTTCTCGATGTCGGCTTTCCATTTCACGTGCTCTTCGACGGTGTCGACGGAGACGCCCATCACCTTGGTGTTGCGCTTTTCGAATTCGGAGGCGAGCTGAGCGACCGCGCTGAATTCGGTGGTGCAAACCGGGGTGAAGTCTTTGGGATGCGAGAAAAGGATCGCGTAGCCGTCGCCGACCCAATCATGGAACTTGATCTCGCCAGCGGTCGAGTCAGCGGTGAAATCGGGAGCAATATCGTTGATGCGCAGGCCCATGAGGCACCTCCTGTCAGTGAAAATTCATCGTCAACCCGGATATAGGCCTTTCGCCGTCTCGCTTCCAGACGGTTGGTATTCTTTTTGGGTTGTGCCGCGTGACATCTTGTCCTTGCGCGGGCGGGGTGACAGATTTGCCCAGTATTCAGCCAAGGAGGCGGCGATGATCGAGAAGCGGGATTTTTATATCAACGGGGCATGGGTGGCACCGAAAGTAGCGCGCGATTACCAAGTGATCGACCCGGCCAGCGAAGAGCCCTGTGCGGTGATTTCTTTGGGGGATCAGGCCGATACCGATGCGGCGGTCGCTGCGGCCAAGGCGGCGCTTCCCGGCTGGAAAGCGGCCGACCCAGCGGTGCGTATCGCCGCTGTCGAGCGGATCGCCGAGATCTATGCCCGCCGCTCCGAGGAGATGGCGCAGGCGATGAGCCTTGAGATGGGCGCGCCGATTGATCTGGCGCGCAGGAACCAATGGGGCGCGGGTGCCTATCACATCGCCAATTTCATCACGGCCGCAAAGGCGTTCCCCTGGGTGCATCCGCTGGGGGATGGCACGCCCGGCGCGATGATCGCGCATGAGGCGGTGGGGGTCGTCGGGCTGATCACGCCGTGGAACTGGCCGATGAACCAAGTCACGCTCAAGGTGATTCCGGCGATTTTGGCGGGCTGCACGATGGTGCTGAAACCCTCCGAGGAATCGCCGCTATCCTCGCTACTCTTTACCGAGATTCTGGACGAGGCGGGCTTGCCGCCGGGCGTGTTCAATCTGGTGAATGGCGACGGTATGGGTGTGGGCTCACAGCTTTCGACGCATCCCGATATCGAGATGATTTCGTTCACCGGATCGACCCGCGCAGGCCGTGCAATTTCCAAGGCGGCGGCAGAGACGTTGAAACGCGTCACGCTGGAGCTGGGCGGCAAGGGGGCCAACCTCGTCTTTGCCGATGCGGATGACGAAGCGGTGGCACGCGGCGTGAAACACTGCTTCCAGAATTCGGGGCAAAGCTGCAACGCGCCAACCCGGATGCTGGTGGAACGCCCTGCCTATGACCGCGCCGTCGAGATCGCGCGCAAAACGGCGGAAGAAACCAAGGTTGCCAGCCCGCGTGAAGAGGGCGGTCATATCGGCCCGGTGGTGAACAAATCGCAATTCGAAAAGATCCAAGGGTTGATCGAACAAGGCATCGCCGAGGGGGCCAAGCTGGTCGCAGGCGGTCCGGGGCGTCCGGAAAATCTGAACCGGGGGTTCTACGTTCGCCCCACGGTCTTTGCCGATTGCGATCCGTCCATGACGATCATGAACGAGGAAATCTTTGGTCCGGTTCTGTCGATCATGCCGTTTGACTCCGAAGATCAGGCGATCGAAGTGGCCAATGCCACGCCTTACGGTCTGACGAATTACGTCCAGTCCGGAGATGGAGCGCGTCGCAACCGTCTGGCACGGGCGTTGCGCTCGGGCATGGTTGAGATGAACGGCGCAGATCGCGGCGCGGGCGCGCCATTTGGCGGCGTTGGTGCTTCGGGGCGCGCGCGTGAAGGCGGTCGCTGGGGAATCGAGGAATTCTGCGACGTTAAGTCAATCTCGGGCTGGGCAGAATAAGGGGGCGCTGTCGCAAACTTTTGGGTGAGGCCATTGGCGCCGAACAGACCATTTTGGAACATGGGGGCGACTTCGATCCCCCCCATGTCCGGTCCGACGTTTGACCCACCCGTAAGTTTGCGACGAGTCCCTTGATCCTTACCCTGTCCGTTCACCTGCCGCTACGGTGCGCGCCTCTTTGTTAAAGATTTGAGGTCTCGGCAGCACTGTCCGACTCCAACCCCTCCGCGATCCGCGACAGACGGGGCACGAGCGGGAAAAGCGCCGCCTGAAGGGAATGGTAGATGTCGGGCTTGCCGAGGAACTGACGCTCGCAGGGCGCTCCCGCCTCATCGATTTCCGGGAACCAGCCGCCCCGTGACGCATCGATGAAATGGGCCGCGGCGTAATTCCAAAGGCGGCGATACCATTCCTCGTCCGAGGCGCGGGCTTCCAGCTTGATCAGGGCCGCCATTGCGCCGATCCCTTCGCTCACCGGCCACCAGTAGCGGTCGCGGATCGCAGGGCGGCCTTCGATATCCAACGTGTAGACAAAGCCGCCATCCTCACGCCAGGCATCGCTCAGCGCCTGCTCGATCAGGTGTCGGGCTCGGATTGGTGCCTCGGGCGTGGGGCGTCCGCTCAGGTCCCAATGTTGTATCAGAAGGCGTCCCAGTTCCAGCGAATGGCCGGGTGTCGTCCCGGCGGGGCGGAACATCGGATTGCCGGCGTAATGTGGGTCGACCTCCCACGCCTCGGTGTAATGTTCGGGCAGACGCCAGCCGTGATGCGACGCGATCCGGTTGATGAAGAAATCGAGAATCCGACCCGCGCGTTGCAAAAAGACGCTCTCGCCGGTCGCTTCGTAAGCCGTGAGCATCGCCTCAATCGCGTGCATGTTCGCGTTCATGCCGCGATAGCGCGAAATCGGCGTCCAGTCGCGAGCATACTCGTCGCGAAAGAGCCCGGCCTCCTCGTCCCAATAGCGGCTGTCTAGCACATCCCAGACATCTTCCAAAAGCCGGTCGGCATCTGGGTGGCCTACGCTTTTGGCCGAGGCTGCGGCGAGCATTACGAAGACGTGGCCATAGGCGAGCTTGATGTCATCCACGGGGCCGTCGGGCGAAACGGCCCAGAAATAGCCACCATGAAGATCGTCGCGGTGTCGGGTTCTCAGCCCCTGAATTCCGGCATCGATCAAGGGCGCGCCCGCAGTGTATCCGGCCTTTTCCCCCAGCGCGTAGGAATGCACCAGCCGGGTGATGGTATGCAGTTCTTGGGTCGTGTCGGGGCGCGGAGCGCCGGTCCAGTCAAGCGTCTTGATCCAGCCGTTAGGGCCAAGGCTCGCGCGGAAGAAGTTGAGCTGCGCGCGCGCTTCGTGTTGCAAAAAGCGGCGGTGCTGCGGGTCATTAAGCCAAGTGCCTTCGGCATCTGCCGGGCCGAGGGCAGGTTGGTCCAAATTGCTCATAGTGTCTCCAGTCTGGCGGTGTCGGTGTCAAATTTCTGGTGCCCCCGTGCGCGCGCCGATCAGGTCCATCTTCGGACAAAGCGCTGTGAGCTCTGTATTATCCGGGATGCGGTCAGGCTGCGGTGCCGGGGGGGCGCCTGCGGCACAGTAGCAAATCAGTATCGTTTGGCCCACGGGAATCGAGCCGATGAATTGGGGCACCCACACGCGCGGAAAAAGGAGATCCGTATTGGCTGGCGGTCCGTGAATGCGGGCGCGGCGTTCGGTCATATCGAGGTTGCGAATGAAGCTTGTCGCGGTGGAGGCGACCTTGGCCAGCGCGTCCGCGCCAATCCGGGCCTCTTGTCCGGCGGCGAGCGCCACCCGCATCACGCCCAGCGTTCCAAGTCGCAACCCCGCGCGGCCATCCTTCTGTTTCGCGCTCACATACTGTTCGTGGAAATCCTCGGTGGCATTGCAGTCACGGATGAAAGCTCTAAAAACTTTGCGACAAGACTTTATCTGTGTGCATTGAAATGAGGAGATGGCGATGGCCTTCACGCTGGCGACTTGGAATATCAACTCGGTGCGGCTGCGCGAAGGGCTTGTCTGCAAACTTTTGCAGGAAGAAGCGCCGGATGTGTTGTGCTTGCAGGAATGTAAAAGCCCGGTTGAGAAAATCCCGACCGAGGCGTTTCGCGATCTGGGCTACACCCATATGGTTGCGCGCGGGCAAAAGGGCTATAATGGCGTTGCGATCCTGTCCAAGCTGCCAATCACCGAAGTTGGGGCGCATGATTTCGCCGATCTTGGCCATGCGCGCCATGTCGCAGCACAGCTGGAAAACGGCGTCACGATCCATAATTTCTATGTGCCTGCGGGGGGCGATGTGCCTGACCGCGCAGTGAATGAGAAATTTGGTCAAAAGCTCGATTATCTGACGCAGATGCGCGATCATTTCCACGCTGAATCGCCGAAAAAAGCGATCTTGGTGGGCGATTTGAACATCGCGCCGCGCGAAGATGATGTCTGGAGCCATAAGCAATTGCTCAAGATCGTGTCGCATACGCCCATCGAAGTAGAGCATCTGAGCGCCGCGATGGATGCCGGGGATTGGGTTGATGTGACGCGTCAGGACATTCCCGAGGGGTTGCTCTATTCATGGTGGAGCTATCGGGCGCGCGACTGGGACGCGGCGGATAAGGGGCGTCGCCTTGATCATGTCTGGGCGACCTCGGATATCGCGGCGGCGGGTCATTCCAGCCGCGTCTTGCGCGCGGCGCGCGGCTGGGAGCAACCCTCGGATCATGCGCCGGTTTTCGCCAGCTTTGATTTGTGACGGGCGGGCGCTGCAAACTGTCGCAGGTCAATCGGGGTTTGCGTTTTCAATCTTAAACGCCATATAGAAATCGAAACTCCGCAACCGGATGGAGAGAGACATGTTAGAACTTGGCACCACGCAAAACGCCGCCCCCGCGGGCGATCTGATCAAGGACGTATCCGAAGCCGACTTCATGGCCGAAGTGGTCGAGAAATCGCAGACCGTGCCGGTTATCGTCGATTTTTGGGCGCCGTGGTGTGGCCCATGCAAGCAGCTTGGCCCGGCGCTTGAGGCCGAGGTGATGGCCGCGAAGGGCGCGGTCGTGATGGCCAAGGTCAATGTCGATGAGAACCAGGGGATTGCCGGGCAGTTGCGGGTGCAGTCGATCCCCACGGTTTACGCGTTCTGGCAAGGCCAGCCGATTGACGGGTTCCAAGGCGCGCTGCCCGGCTCGGAGATCAAGAAATTCGTCGCCAAGGTGATTGAGGCCGCTGGTGGGGCCGATAACGGTCTTGCTGACGCGGTTGAGGCCGCCGAGGCGATGCTGAATGAGGGCGCGGCAGAAGATGCCGCCGAGACCTTCGTTGCGATCCTTGGCGAAGACCCGGAACTGGCCGAGGCGCATGGCGGTTTGATCCGCGCGCGCATCGCGCTGGGCGATCTGGACGCGGCGGGGGCTGCGCTTGCGGCTGTTCCGGCAAAGCTGACCGATGCGGCCCCGATTGACGCGGCGCGTGCCCAGCTTGATCTGGCCAAACAGGCGCAATCGGCGGGTCCGCTGGATGACCTCAAAGCCAAGGTCGAGGCCAATGCGGACGATCATCAAGCGCGCTTTGAATATGCGCAGGCGCTTTATGCGGCGGGCGATGCGGCGGCGGCCGTTGATCAATTGCTGGACCTATTCCGTCGCGACCGCGAGTGGGATGATGGCGCTGCGAAAACGCAGCTGTTCACGATTTTCGACGCGCTCAAGCCAAATGACCCGGTCGTGCAGTCGGGTCGTCGTCGCTTGTCGTCGATGATATTTGCCTGATCGGTCCGATGACCTACCTCGGTGGAATGATAAAGCAAGGCGATCTGCCAGACACTCTTCCACTTTTTCCATTGCCCGGAGCGCTCTTGCTGCCCCGGGCACGGCTGCCGTTGCATATTTTTGAGCCCCGCTATCTTCAAATGATTGAGGATTGCATGAAAACCCCGCAGCGGCTGATCGGGATGATCCAGCCGCTGAAAGGGCCCTCGGGGCAAAATCACCTGAATGCGATTGGCTGTGCGGGCCGTTTGACCGGGTTCTCCGAGACCGAGGACGGGCGCTATATGATCACGCTTGCGGGCGTGTCGCGGTTCCGGTTGCTGCACGAGAAAGAGGGCTTCACGCCCTATCTATGTGCAGCCGTCAACTGGGAGCCATTCGCCCGCGATCTGGGCCCGACTGAGCAAGATCCAGAGTTCGATCGCACGGCCTTTTTCGAATTGCTCGAACGCTATTTCGTGACGCAGGGGCTCGATACCGACTGGGAGTCGTTGCAAGAGGCCGAAGAAGAATTGCTGATCAATTCGCTTGGGATGCTGTTGCCGCTTGAGTCGGAAGACAAGCAGGCGATGCTTGAGGCACCTTGCCTGTCCACGCGGCGTGAAACTTTGGTAACGCTGCTGGAATATGCGCTTTATGGTGGCAGCGAGGAGAAGCTGCAATGAGCGACGATACCGAACCAACAGATAGCCCAACCGAACCTGCGCGCGCGCGGCCGCTATTTGACCGCCACATGCTTGAGGCCTTGGTTTGCCCGCTCACCCACGCGGTGTTGCAGTATGACGCCGAGGCGCAGGAACTGATCTCCAAGCGCGCCAAATTGGCATTTCCGATCCGCGGTGGCATTCCAATTTTGCTCGAAGACGAAGCCCGCCGACTCGACGACTAAAGCGGTCGTCCTTGCAGCAAGCGGGGCAGGGGGCCTGACAGCCCCGCCGCCTGACGCATGAAACCTTGGCGCAGGGCAGGCAGAGCTTGCACAAGCCCCATGCCAATGTCGCGCCCCACGCGCAGAAGCGGATTGTTGTTGGAAAACAATTTGTTGACGCTGTCCATGCCCAGTGCAAGCGCGGTGGAATCAAACCGCCGCCAGCCCTGATAGCGTTCCAATACATCCAGCGCGCCAATGTCTTCGCCGCGTCGCATCGCCTCGACCAGCACCTCGGCGAGGGCGGCGACATCGCGCAACCCAAGGTTCAACCCCTGACCCGCGATCGGGTGCACGCCATGGGCCGCGTCGCCCACCAGCGCCACGCGCGGCGCGGCATAAGACTTGGCCAGCGTCAGGTTCAGCGGATAGCTAAAGCGCGGTCCGGCCAGTTTGATCTCGCCCAGGAAATCGCCGAAACGCGGGCGCAGAACGGCCAGAAAATCGGCATCATCCAGCGCCGCGATGGCTTGGGCGGTTTCGTCTTTCTCGCTCCAGACGATCGACGAGCGGTTGCCCTTGAGCGGCAAGATCGCCAGCGGCCCTGAGGGCATGAAGAATTGATGCGCCACGCCATTATGGGGCAGCGCGTGTTCGATCGCGGCGACCAGTGCGGTCTGACCATAGCCCCAGCCTTCGCGCGTGATGCCCGCGCGTTGGGCCACGCCCGAGCGCCGCCCATCGGCCCCCACAAGCAGCTTGGTGCGCAAGCTGCGCCCGTTTGACAGCGTCGCGGTGATCACGCCCGGCGTAACCGTTTGATCGGTGACTTGGGTGTCATGGATCAAGGTGATCGCGGGATTGGCCTCCATCGCGTCCAGAAAGGCGCGATACAGAAAGCGATCTTCCAGCATGTAACCGACCGGGGCCTGATCAAGCTCGCGCGCGTCGAAATGCAGGAAAAACGGAGATGCGCCTTCGCCGGCATGGCCATCGCTTGCTTTGACTTCCATCATCGGTTGCGCGGTCTCGGCAATTGCGCCCCAAATTCCAAGCGTGGCCAGCAATTTCTGCGACGCAATCGCCAAAGCATAAGCGCGCCCGTCGAACGTATCGGTGGCGCGTTGGCGGGCGGGGGCGGCATCGACCAAGGTGACGCTGACACCAGCGGAGGCCAGTGCCAGAGCCAATGCAGGGCCGTTCAGCCCACCGCCGGCGATAAGGACATCGGAATCATATTTCATGGTGCTTACTATGGCGCGCCGTCCGGGATTGTCCATGCGCGCCGGTGTCGCTAGCGTGGCGTCGAATAAGTAAGGAGACGGGCATGGATTGGCGGCTGGCAGGTGCGGTGGAACAGGGGCGCGCGATTGCGGCTGGGCAGCTTGATCCGGTGGAGCAAACCGAAGCCTATTTAGAGGCTGCGCAACACAGCAATGACATCTATGCCCGCCTCACGCCGCAACGCGCCCGAGACGAGGCAATGGCGGCCCATCAACGCGCCAAATCGGGGCAGCGGCGCGGCGTGTTGGACGGCGTCGCGCTGAGTTGGAAGGACCTGGTTGATACCGCAGGTGTCGCGACAGAGTCGGGGTCGCGTCTGCTTGCGGGCCGGGTGCCCGACAGGGATGCGGAAGTGCTGGTTCAGGCGGGGCTTGGGGGCTCGGTCTGTCTTGGCAAGACCCATATGACCGAATTGGCGTTCTCAGGGCTTGGCGTGAACCCGATGACCGCCACGCCGGGAAATATCCATGATGTAAAGCGTGCGCCGGGTGGGTCGTCTTCGGGGGCGGCACTGTCGGTGGCGCGCGGGCTTGCGGCGGCGGCGGTCGGGTCCGACACCGGCGGATCGGTGCGTATTCCGGCGGCGTGGAACGATCTGGTGGGGCTGAAAACCACGCATGGACGGGTGTCGACGCGTGGGGTTGTGCCGCTGTGTCGCAGCTTTGATACGATCGGGCCACTGGCGCGCAATGTCGAGGATTGCGCCCATGTGCTTGCGCTGCTTGAGGGGCGCAATCCGCCGGATCTGCGCGACACAACGCTGCGTGGGGCGCGGCTGCTGGTGCTGGAAGGGCTGCCATTCGAGGGCACGCGCGAAAAGCCCGTGCAAGGGTTTGAGACGGCGGTGGATCGCCTCGCCAAAGCGGGTGCGGTGATCGAGCGGCGTGGCTTGTCGATGGTGGCACCTGCGATGGATCTGTCGGGCATTCTGTTTGCCCCCGAGGCGTATGGCGAGTGGAAGCACCTGATCGAAGCCGCGCCCGAGAAAATGTATCCGTTGATTTTGGAGCGCTTCCGCAGTGGGCGCGATGTGCTGGCCTCAGATTATGTGGCGGGTTGGCATGCGCTCGCGGACTATCGCGCGGCCTATTTGGCAGCGACGGTGGAATATGACGCAGTGTTGGTGCCCACCGCTCCGATTGCCCCCCCTGATGCGCAACGTCTGCTCACGGATCGCGTCTATTTCGAGACGGAAAATCTGCTGGCGCTGCGCAATACCCGGATCGGGAATATTCTGGGGCTCTGTGTGCTGACCTTGCCAACGGGGGTGGCGTCTTGCGGGATTTCGTTGATGGGCGCGCCGATGGGCGAAGATCGTCTGTTGCGCCTTGGCATGGCCGCCGAATCGGCGCTCGTCTGAAAAGTCACAGTCATGTCTGTCAAGCCTCTTGGAGCACTGTCTTTTTCTGGACGCAGGGGCTTGGGTTTTGTAACCTGTCTCTCAATACGGGGCGACATAGACTCCGAAGCATGAGGCAATGATGGATTTTCCCGAGCGGTTTTCGAACCTGCCCGAATATGCGTTTCCGCGTTTGCGGGGGCTGCTTGATTCGCACGCGCCCGGCGGCGCACCGCTTGCCATGTCGATTGGTGAGCCGCGTCACCCCATGCCTGCTTTCGTGGGCGAGGTGATTGCGCAAAGCCTTGAAGAATTTGGGAAATATCCGGCCAATGATGGAACGCCAGAGCTGCTGGCCGCGATTTCCGCTTGGCTGAAGCGGCGCTACGATGTCGCGATTGGCCCCGAGCGGATCATGGCGCTCAATGGCACGCGCGAAGGGTTGTTCAACGCGGCTATGGCGCTGGCGCCCGAGCTGAAGAATGGCAAACAGCCTGCGATTTTGATCCCGAACCCATTTTATCAGGTCTATGCTGTGGCGGCAGCCGCAGTCGGCGCAGAGCCAATCTTCGTGCCCGCAGGCCCTGAAACTGATTTTCTGCCTGATTATGAGGCACTTGCGCCTGAGGTTCTGGATCGCGTGAGCGTGGCCTATCTGTGCTCACCATCGAACCCGCAAGGCGCGGTAGCATCGCCCGACTATCTGGCGAACCTGCTGGCGCTGGCCGAAAAGCACGATTTCCGGATCTTCGCGGATGAATGCTATTCCGAGATCTGGCGCGAAGCACCGCCCGTGGGTGCCGCCCAAGTCGCAGCAGAACAGGGCATCAACCCCGAGCGCGTGGTGATTTTCCACTCGCTCTCGAAACGCTCGAACTTGCCGGGGCTGCGCTCGGGCTTTTTGGCCGCTGGCCCGGAAAGCATCCGCCATATCCGCCGTTTGCGCGCCTATGCAGGTGCGCCGTTGCCCCAGCCTTTGCAACGCGTCGCCGAACGTGTTTGGGCCGATGAGGCGCATGTGATCGAGAGCCGCCGTTTGTATGGCGAGAAATACGACATCGCGGGCGACGTGTTTTCGGGTGTTGACGGGTTCAGGCTGCCGCAGGGTGGGTTCTTTTTGTGGCTGCCCGTCAAGGATGGCGAAGCTGCGGCGCTGAAACTGTGGCAAGAGACCGGCATTCGGGTCTTGCCGGGCGCCTATCTGGCGCGCGACGTTAACGGAGAAAATCCCGGTAAGGGATTCATACGGGTGGCCTTGGTCGCCCCAAAAGAAGAAACGCAGCGCGGGCTTATTCAGCTACGCGACTGCCTATACGATTGAGGACGGTAGGTTATGGCATCTTATCAGGTACGACAGCGCGATCCGCTATTCGATCAGGACACGCAGGCAGTTCTTGAACGACGTGGCAAGGAGTTGGTGGGGGCCGTTCTGGTTCTGATCGGCGTGCTTGCGGCGATGATGCTGTTTTCCTACGCACCCGAAGATCCAAGCTGGATGGCAGCCTCTGATCAGCCTGTGCAGAACTGGCTGGGACGGATCGGTGCGGGCATTGCCTCGCCGCTGTTTGTCATCGTGGGTCATGGCGCGTGGTTGCTGCCCGCCGCTTTGCTGGTCTGGGGCGTGCGCTTGATCACCCATCGCGGCGAAGAGCGCGTGCTGTCGCGCATCATCTTCTTCCCGATCGCCGTTGCGATGGCCGCCGTTTACGCCGCGCTTCTGGTGCCGGGTGCGCAATGGGGGCAGGCCTTTGGTTTGGGTGGGCATTTCGGCGACATGATCGCAGGCTCGCTTTTGGGAATTGTGCCTGTGTCGGGGACCTTCGGGCTCAAGCTGTTGTCGCTGGTGCTGGCGGTGGCGATGCTGGCGATGGCGGCCTTCGTGCTGGGCTTCACCAAGCTGGAGCTGCGCGTGATCACGCGGTTCATGTGGCTTGGCACGGTGGCGGTGTATGTTGGCGTGATGAATCTGCTGGGCAAAGGCGCATCGGCCTCGGTGAACGGGGCGCGTCTGGCAGCCGAGCGTGCGCGTGAGCGCAGAGCGCAAGCCGCAGAACGTGCGGCAGAACAAGCCGCTTGGGAAGAGCAACAGGCCTTGGTCGCTGGCCATTGGGCCCCCGAGGTCGAGGCTGCGCGCCCCTCTCTTTGGACGCGCATCCGCCGCCCCGCCGAGCCGGACTATGACGCCTATGATCCGACGCCCGAGCTTTTCGAGACCGAGCCGCATTGGGATCATCTGCCCCAAGAAACGCCCAGCGATGACCGCATTCGCGCACGCATCACGCAAGCGGTGCAAAGCCGCAAAACGGCAGCGGTGGCGCCAGATTTTGCGCCCGACTATGCCCCGAAAACCGCCCCCAATCTGGCTCATGATTTGCCCGAGGCGATGGTCCAGCCCGAGCCGCAAGCCCCTGCTTCGGTGCTGGCTGCCGTGGCCAAGCGTCTGGCCCGCGCGCCGCGTCCGGCCCAACCGACGCCCGCACAACCCGCGATGCGCGCCGAACCTGTGCTGCGCGCTGAGCCGCCTTTGCACGCAACCCCGCGCTACATGCCAAATTCCGCGCCAGCTGTGCGCGTGACGCGCGAAACGCCAGCCACTGACGGGCATGACTGGACGCATCCCGATTGGACTCCGCCTGAAGAGGTCGAGACCGATGCGATGGATCTGCGCACCGATCATTTCTACACGGGCGACGAGGCGGACTTGAACGCGCTCAGTGGAGAATCCCAATGGGTGCAAGAGCCGAGCTATGACGCTTATGACGCCTATGAGACCGAGGTGCCCGACCTGCCGGTTGCTGCGCGCGGGCTTGATCGCAAGGTCATCAAGCAGCCCGAAGCAAAACGCGTCGTGCAGCCCATCAGCAAACCCGCAGCACCCTCGCGCCGCGCCCTTGAAGAGGCGCAGCCGAAACTGGCATTCGAGGCCAAGCCGAGCGCACCTTATGAAATGCCGCCGCTGTCCTTGCTGACCAACCCGGTTTCGATCCAGCGTCACCAGTTGTCCGATGAGGCGCTGGAGGAAAACGCGCGGATGCTGGAATCGGTGCTTGATGATTATGGCGTGAAGGGCGAGATCGTTTCGGTGCGTCCGGGTCCCGTGGTTACGATGTATGAACTTGAACCCGCGCCGGGTCTGAAAGCGAGCCGCGTGATCGGTCTGGCCGATGATATCGCGCGCTCGATGTCCGCACTTTCGGCGCGCGTTTCGACCGTGCCGGGGCGCTCTGTGATTGGTATCGAACTGCCCAATGAGCATCGCGAAAAGGTTGTGCTGCGCGAAATTCTTTCGGCGCGCGATTTCGAGGATAAGAATACCAAATTGCCGCTCGCGCTGGGCAAGACCATTGGCGGCGAGCCGATTGTCACCAACCTCGCCAAGATGCCTCACCTGCTGATCGCGGGCACCACGGGCTCGGGTAAATCGGTGGCGATCAACACGATGATCCTGTCGCTTCTGTATCGCCTGTCGCCCGAGGAATGCCGGTTGATCATGATCGACCCGAAGATGCTGGAATTGTCGGTTTATGACGGTATCCCGCATCTGCTGAGCCCGGTTGTGACCGATCCGAAAAAGGCGGTTGTTGCGTTGAAATGGGTGGTCTCCGAGATGGAGGACCGCTACCGCAAGATGTCCAAAATGGGCGTGCGCAACATTGAGGGCTATAACGGCCGCGTCAAAGAAAGCCTTGAGAAAGGCGAGATGTTCAAGCGCACCGTGCAGACCGGGTTCGACGAGGAAACCGGCGAGCCGATCTTTGAAACCGATGAATTCCAGCCCGCAACGCTGCCCTATATCGTCGTGATCGTCGACGAGATGGCTGACCTGATGATGGTCGCCGGTAAGGAAATCGAGGCCTGCATTCAGCGTCTTGCGCAGATGGCGCGTGCCTCGGGGATTCACCTGATCATGGCGACGCAGCGCCCATCGGTCGATGTCATCACCGGCACGATCAAGGCCAACTTCCCGACCCGGATCTCTTTCCAGGTGACCTCGAAAATCGACTCGCGCACCATTCTGGGCGAGCAAGGGGCCGAGCAGCTTTTGGGCATGGGCGACATGCTGTATATGGCGGGTGGCGGCAAGATCACGCGTTGTCACGGGCCGTTCGTGTCTGATGAAGAGGTTGAGGAAATCGTCAACCATCTCAAGAGCTTTGGTCCGCCGGAATACATGTCGGGCGTGGTCGATGGGCCTGATGATGGCACTGCATCTGAAATCGACGCGGTGCTCGGGCTGAACACTGGTGGCAATACTGGCGGCGAAGATGCGCTTTACGATCAGGCGGTGGCGATCGTGATCAAGGATCGCAAATGCTCGACCTCGTATATCCAGCGCAAACTGGGGATCGGCTATAACAAGGCTGCGAAACTGGTTGAGCAGATGGAAGATCAAAGCGTTGTCAGCGCCGCCAACCATGTCGGCAAGCGCGAGATCCTCGTGCCCGAGCAGGGATAGGCCGGCGCAAAAACGCTCACATTCTCGAAAAGCCCCGGCGCGATGATGCGCTGGGGCTTTCCCTTTGCGTAAGAGTGCCTAAATATCGTGACATGAAACAAATACGCATCCTTCTGGCCGCCGTGTTCACGCTGGCATTCGCGCTTCCGGCCATGGCTGAGAAGCTGTCGCTCAACGCCATTTCGGCCTATCTCAATGGCTTGAAGACGGCCTCGGCCGATTTCACGCAGGTCAATTCCGACGGCTCAATTGCCACCGGAAAGCTGTATCTCAAGCGGCCCGGTCAGGCGCGGTTTCAGTATAATTCGGACAAAACATTGGTCTTGGCCACGGCCAATCGGGTGGCGATATTCGATGCGAAATCGAACCAGCCACCGGAGCAATATCCGCTGGTGAAGACGCCGCTGAACTTGATTTTGGCCCGTAACATTGACCTCAATCGCAACAAGATGGTGACTGGGTATAGTTCTGACGGGGCGAAAACGCTGGTGACGGCACAAGACCCGGAACATCCCGAGTATGGCTCGATCCAGCTTGTGTTTACCTCCAGTCCGGTCGAGCTGCGCCAATGGGTGATCACCGATCAGGCGGGCGCTAAGACCACGACGATCCTGAATAACCTTCAAAAAGGTGGTGACTACCCGTCGTCGCTGTTCTCGATTGATTTGCAGATGGCGCGCGAGAACTGAGCACCGCGCCTAGCGGCGGCAGCTTTCCAATTGAATCTGATACATCTGGGCGCGTGCGGCGACTCGATTGGCCACGGCCATTAGCCAAGTTTTGGACCGGTGACTGCCGCGCGAAAACCCGCCGCGCCCCTCGTGATAGGCGAGATACTGGTTGCGCGCGTCTGATTTCGAGATCCCAAGCTGTCGTGTCGTGCCATCCATATACCAGCCCATGAAATCGGTGGCATCGAAAATGCGATTGCGCTTGGCACCGTAGCGGCCGTTTTCTTTGCGATACTCTTCCCAGGTCGCATCCAGCGCTTGGCTATAGCCATAGGCGGAGCTTTGACGGCCCAGCGGGATCACCCCAAGCGCAAAGCGATAGGGCGTTTTGGCATTGCCGTCGAACTTGCTTTCCTGATGGATCGTGGCCATTTGCACTGCAACCGGCACGCCCCACCGAGCTTCGGCTCTGCGCATTGCAGAGTAGTATTTGGGTCGCTCGTGAATGATTGCGCAAGCGTCATCAAGGTTGCGCGGGGGTCTCGGCGCACCACCGCAGGCGGCAATCAACAGCACCAAACCAAGGGCGAGAATTTTCTTCATCACTGCTCTTCTTTGCTCTAACGGCTTATTTACAGCTATATTAGGCTGTTTTTCACGTTTCGGAAACCGCAAAGGCGCATTGCTTCGGAAAGACTGTTCGTTTCGCTGGCACAGACTGTTTCCGGCAAAAATGCGGCACAAATGTGGACAGGGTGGGCCTTCACAAATTAGAAACAAAGAAAGAGGGGTCGCAATGCATAGTTCTCAGGCGAAATATCACATCGGTCAGATCGTGCGCCATCGCAAGCATCCCTTTCGGGGTGTCGTGTTTGATGTCGATGCGGTCTTCTCGAATTCGCAGGCTTGGTATGAGTCGATCCCCGAGGATGTGCGCCCCAGTAAAGATCAGCCTTTCTATCATCTGCTCGCGGAGAATGATGAAAGCTTTTACGTCGCCTATGTGTCTGAGCAGAACTTGATCGCGGATCGCACCGGAGAGCCGGTGAGCCACCCCGATCTTCCTGATCTGTTTGGGGATTTCGACAATGGCGCCTATCCCCTCCAGTTTCAGCTGAACTGATTGGCTTAGCCCGCGTTGCGGTCCAGCGTGGGCGCGAGTGGCAAGCGGAACGCCAGAAGATTGCGGTCCTGATCGCGTGAATACCCCAAATCGGTTGCCAGATCGCGGATCAGGAACCAGCCAAAGCCGCCTTCAGGCAGGCTTTCGGGGCTTGGTCTTGCGCTGTTATCCTCGGTTTTGGTCAAACAGGTCATCGGCAAAGGTACGCCATCGTCACTGACCGAACAGCTGAGCCCCTGCGAATCGCGCACCATCGACAGCGTGATCGTGCCCACCCCGGTATCTGCGTAGCTGTGTTCGACGATATTATTCAGCACCTCTGCCAAGATCAGTTCCAATGTGCCCGCCTCATCTGGTTCCATCAGCCGCATAAAACGTGCAAGCGCCGCGCGCAGGGCCGTACGCACGGAAAGCGCACTGGCTGGGAAGCTCATGCAAAAGATACGATGGGTATCCGCAGAGTCGCTATGGGGCCCGGGGCGCAGCCCCATTGACGTCTCAAGCATATTTCCGCCCTTCACTCAGCGCTGAGGTCAGATCGGTATGGATGCGAAACACCGTATCCATCCGGGTCAGGCGAAACACCTTGTCGACATTGCCCGTCAAACCGCACAGTTCAAGCTGGCGATGTGGAGCAAGGGCTTTCATCACCGCAACCACGGCGCCAAGCCCGGAACTGTCGAGAAATTCGATTTTTGACATGTCGAGAATAACCCGGTGCGCGGGTTGCGCGGTCACTTCGCGCATCTGTTCTTTAAAGCGAATCGCAACCGCCGCATCAAGGCGCGGTTCGTCCACACGCACGACCAGCGCGCCATCGCAGGCTTCAGAAAAGAGGTTCATCTATGGCTCCTGCAGCAAGATTTCTGAATGCAGGCTAGACGCCAATGCTTACCATTCGGTATCCGTGGGGCAGAATTTAGGGAGATGAAGATGGAAAACGTGGTGATCTTGGGGGCGGCACGTACCCCGATGGGCGGAATGCAGGGCGTTTTTTCCGATGTAAGCGCCTCAGAGCTGGGCGGTGTGGCGATTGCAGCGGCGCTTGCTGGGGCCGGTGTCGCACCTGCGCGGATCGAAGAACTGCTGATGGGCTGCGTGTTGCCAGCGGGTCAGGGGCAGGCCCCCGCGCGCCAAGCCGGTTTCGCGGCCGGTCTGGGCGAAGGCGTGCCCGCGACCACGCTTAACAAGATGTGCGGCTCGGGGATGAAAGCGGCGATGATTGCCTTTGATCAGGTCGCTTTGGGGCATACCGGGGTGATGGTGGCGGGCGGCATGGAGAGCATGACGAACGCCCCCTATCTGCTACCCAAAATGCGCGGCGGGGCGCGGCTGGGCCATGCGCAGGTGATCGACCACATGTTTCTCGACGGGCTGGAGGACGCCTATGACAAGGGCCGCCTGATGGGCACCTTTGCCGAGGATTGCGCGCAGGCGTTTCAATTCACCCGCGAGGCGCAGGATGACTACGCGCTGGCCTCGCTGTCACGCGCTTTGGAAGCCGAGGCATCCGGCGCTTTCGCAGATGAGATCGCGCCTGTCGCCGTCAAAAGCCGCAAGGGTGAAACGGTCGTAGGAACGGATGAGCAGCCCGCCAATGCCCGCCCCGACAAGATCCCGCAGCTCAAACCCGCCTTCCGCAAGGATGGCACGGTAACAGCCGCGAATTCGTCGTCGATCTCGGATGGGGCGGCGGCGCTGGTGCTGGCCTCGGAAAAGGTTGCGCAGGCTGAGGGGCTGACGATCCGCGCGCGCATCTTGGGTCATTCGAGCCATGCCCAAGCTCCGGCGGATTTCCCGACCGCACCGGTCCCCGCGATTGAGAAGCTGCTGCAAAAGCTGGGCTGGTCGGTCGAGGATGTCGATCTGTGGGAGGTGAACGAGGCCTTTGCTGTGGTCCCGATGGCCTTCATGCACAAGCTGGGCGTGCCGCATGACAAGGTGAACGTGAATGGCGGGGCCTGCGCGCTGGGCCATCCGATCGGGGCCTCGGGGGCGCGCATCATCGTGACGCTGCTCAACGCGCTGGAAAAGCGCGGGCTGAAGCGCGGGATCGCTGCGATCTGCATCGGCGGGGGCGAGGGCACGGCCATCGCGATTGAACGTCCATGAGCGTCGATTATGCCGATCTGGCCAAGCGCATCGCTGCACTAACGGCGGGTGAGAGCGATGAGGTCGCGCTGATGGCGACGCTTGCCTGCGAGATCCATCACAGCGATGACCGTTTCGACTGGACGGGGTTCTACCGGGTGACCGCGCCGGAGTTGCTGAAAATCGGCCCCTATCAGGGTGGGCATGGTTGCCTCGTGATCCCGTTCGCGCGCGGCGTCTGCGGGGCTGCGGCGCGCACCGGCGAGACGCAGCTGGTGCCCGATGTCGAGGCCTTCCCCGGTCATATCGCTTGCGCCAGCTCCACGCGCTCGGAATTGGTGATCCCGGTCTTCGCGACGCGCGGGGTGATCGGGGTGCTCGATATCGACAGCAATCAGCCCGATGCGTTCACGCAAGCGGATGCAGATGCGCTGGAGGCGATCTTGCGCGATGTGTTTGCCCCGCTCTGACTTGACCGCGCGGGCGCTGCGGTGCATCCCCGCGCGATGAGCTATGTCTACGATCCGCCCAAAGAGGCCCCGCGCATTCTGCATGCCGATCACGAGGTTCTCGTGGTCGACAAGCAGGCGGGGCTGCTTTCGGTGCCCGGCAAGGGGCCGGACAAGGCGGATTGCCTGTTGAGCCGGCTGAAGGCGATCCATCCGCAGGTGTTGCTGGTGCATCGTTTGGATACTGACACCTCAGGCGTGATGGTCTATGCGCTGACCCCTCATGCGCAGCGCCATCTGGGTCTGCAATTTGAGAAACGTCAGACCAAGAAGGTCTACCAGGCACGGCTTTGGGGCGAGATGGCGCAAAAGGAAGGCACGGTCGATCTGCCGCTTTGCGTCGATTGGCCCAACCGCCCGCGCCAGCATGTCGATTTTGAGAACGGCCGTGCGGCGCAGACCGATTGGCGAGTGATGCGCCACGAGGACGGCACGACGCGCATCCGTCTGATGCCGCTGACCGGGCGCAGTCACCAGCTGCGCGTGCATATGGCGGAGCTGGGCCACCCGATCTTGGGCGACCCGCTATATGCCGAGGGACCGGCGCGCGACTTCCCCCGCCTGATGCTGCACGCGGAATCCCTGCGCTTTCGTCACCCAGATGGCGGCATGCATATGAGCTTCAACGCCCCCTGTCCGTTCTAAAATCGATACAATCGCGCTCTTTTCCCCGGTCGCGCGGACGGGCATACTCTGGCCAAGTAAAACGCGGAGACCTCCCATGCCCACTTCCCTGCGCCTTGGCGTGAATATCGATCATGTCGCGACGATCCGAAATGCGCGCGGCTCGGCCTATCCCGATCCGCTGCGCGCGGCGCTGACGGCGCAAGAGGCGGGGGCGGATGGCATCACCGCGCATCTGCGCGAAGACCGCCGTCACATTCGCGATGGCGATATTGACGCGCTGATGGCGGGCATCAAAGTGCCGCTGAATTTCGAGATGGCCGCCACCCCCGAAATGCAAACCATCGCGCTGCGCCATATCCCGCACGCCTGCTGCATCGTGCCCGAAAAGCGCGAGGAGGTTACGACTGAGGGTGGCCTTGACGTGGCGGGTGATCTGGCACGCCTGACCGATTATGTTGCACCGCTGGTCGAGGCGGGCATTCGCGTGTCGATGTTCATCGGCCACGATCCTGCGCAAATCGAGGCTTCGGCCAAGATCGGCGCGCAGGTGATCGAATTGCACACCGGTCATTACTGCGACCTGCATCATGCGGGCGATTTTGCGGCGCGCGATGTCGAACTTGAGGCGCTCAAGGCGGGCGCGGCCTATGCCGACAGTCTGGGACTAGAGGTGCATGCGGGTCACGGGCTGACCTATGACACGGTGGCACCGATTGCCGCGATAAAGCAGATCCGCGAGTTGAATATCGGCCATTTCCTGATTGCCGAGGCGATCTTTTCCGGGCTCGGCCCCGCGATCACGCATATGCGCAAGCTGATGGACGCGGCGCGGGGATGAGTCGCACGCGATTTCTCTATCTGAGCTTTGGCTGGCACTGGTTCATGACCTCTGTTTTGATGGCGTTGTTATTCTCGCAACTCTTGAAGCATTTCGGGGTCGTGATGCCTCGGCTTGTCTTTGGGGTCGTTCCGCCGGCGATAGCCTCGATGATTGCAGGCATACGGTTCGCGCGCACTCACGTTGCGATGCCGACATCGCGTGAGGCATGGCATTTTGCTGCGATCGGAACGCTGATCGTCGCCATTCTCTCGGTGCTCCGCAGTCTCGTTTTGAGCGGCTTCTCACCCGCCTTGCGCGCGCAATTTGCGCCCCTGTGGACCCAGCGAGACCCATATTATTTTGCGGTTTTGGGGGCAATTTTTCTGATCGTTCTGGGGGTGGTCCTCGTGATCAATCGCTTGTTCTTTCCGATTGGCGTGCGGATTCACCTAAAGTCGTTATCGGCGGCGGACGATCGGAGCGACTGACCCATGATCCTAGGCATCGGCACCGATTTGGCCAATATCGAGCGGATCGAGCGCACACTTGCGCGCTTTGGCGACCGCTTCCGTAATCGCGTCTTCACCGAGGTCGAACAGCGCAAAGCCGAGCGGCGTC
The DNA here is from genome assembly GCF_913064665.1 of uncultured Thioclava sp. Lineage (GTDB taxonomy): Bacteria > Pseudomonadota > Alphaproteobacteria > Rhodobacterales > Rhodobacteraceae > Thioclava > Thioclava arctica. The sequence continues at coordinate 58,912 of NZ_CAJYBT010000006.1, read as the reverse complement.
ACGATGTTGCTGGCACCTACGCCAAGCGCTGGGCGGCGAAAGAGGCCTGTTCCAAGGCGTTGGGCACCGGGCTGCGTATGGGCATCTCGTGGAAAGATATGGCGGTCACAAATCTGCCAACGGGGCAGCCGGTAATGCACCTGACGGGTTGGGCGGCGGACCGGCTAAAGTCCATGACGCCAGAGGGTTACGAGGCCGTGGTGCATGTCACATTGACCGATGACCACCCTTGGGCGCAGGCCTTTGTGGTGATCGAGGCGCGCAAGCTTTCTTGACTCGGGCGTGAGGCTGGGTAAGGAGGGCGAGAATTCATGAGGGCAGGGCAGATGGCGAAAAAGAAAACCGAGGGCGGCGTCTGGGAAACCGTTAAGACGATCTTCTGGGCATTGCTGATCGCGGGCGTGTTCCGCACGCTGTTCTTTCAGCCGTTCTGGATCCCATCCGGCTCGATGAAAGACACGCTGCTGATCGGCGATTTCCTGTTCGTCAACAAGATGGCCTATGGCTATTCGAAATATTCCTGCCCGTTCTCGGCCTGCCCGATTCCGGGCCGCATCCTTGAGCGCGCGCCCACGCGCGGCGATGTCGTGGTGTTCCGCCATCCGACAAAGGATGTCGATTTCATCAAGCGTCTGATCGGGATGCCCGGCGACACGATTCAGGTCACCGATGGGCTGCTCTATATCAACGGCAAGCCAGTGCAGGAAAAACCCGATGGCGATTTCTCCGAGGTGATGGCCCCGCAAGGTCCGCAGCAGTTGATGCCGCGCTGTAGCAATGCTCCGGTGGGCGAGGGCGATACCTGCATCAAGCACCGCTATATCGAAACGCTGCCCAATGGCGTGAGCCACGAGATTCTCAAGATCACCGATGGTGGCTATGCCAATAACACCCCGGTCTTCACCGTGCCTGAGGGCGAGTATTTCTTCATGGGTGACAACCGCGACAACTCCGAAGATAGCCGGTTCTCGCAATCGGTGGGTGGTGTGGGCTATGTGCCTTTGGCCAATCTGGTCGGGCGCGCGGATCGCATCATGTTTTCCTCGGCGGGCCGCTCGTTGTTCTACTTCTGGACGTGGCGTTCGGATCGCTTCTTCAAGGCGATCAATTGAAGCTGAGCGCGGACATCAAGGCCTTTGAGGGCCGGTTGGGTTATCACTTTACCAAGCCCGAGATCTTGCTACGCGCGCTTACGCATTCGTCGATTTCGACCGCAACCCGGCCCGACAATCAGCGCCTTGAGTTTCTGGGCGACCGGGTGCTGGGGCTGGTCATGTCCGAGGCGCTGTTCTTGGCCGATCGCGCGGCCTCGGAAGGGCAGTTGGCGCCACGTTTTAACGCGCTGGTGCGCAAAGAGACCTGCGCCGATGTCGCGCGACAGATTGATCTGGGGGCGGTGCTCAAACTGGGGCGCTCCGAGATGATGACCGGCGGGCGGCGCAAAGAGGCGCTGCTGGGCGATGCGATGGAGGCGGTGATTGCCGCCGTCTATCTGGATGCCGGGTTTGAAACGGCCCGTGCCTTTATCTTACGGCTTTGGGGGGCGCGTCTGGACTCTGTCGAAGAGGACGCGCGCGATCCCAAGACCTCGCTACAAGAATGGGCGCAGGCCCGCGGTCTGCCCCCCCCGAAATATGAGATCACTGGCCGCGATGGCCCCGATCATGCCCCGAAATTTACGATTGAAGTCCTGTTGGACAATGGCGCGCGCGAAACCGCGCAGGCCAAGTCCAAGCGTCAGGGCGAAATGGCTGCTGCCAAGGCTTTGCTGGCGCGGCTGAAGGAGAGCGAATGACCAACCCGACACGCGCCGGATTCGTGGCCCTCATCGGAGAGCCCAATGCCGGAAAATCCACCCTGCTGAATGCGATGGTGGGGGCCAAGGTCTCGATCGTGACGCATAAGGTGCAGACGACGCGCGCGCGCATCCGTGGCGTTGCGATGCAAGGGCAAAGCCAGATCGTGTTCGTCGACACACCCGGCATCTTCCGCCCGCGCCGCCGTCTGGACCGTGCAATGGTGCAGGCTGCTTGGGGCGGGGCGGCTGACGCCGATGTCGTGGTGCTGCTGATCGAGGCGCATCGCGGTCTGACCGAGGGCGGCAAGGCCATTCTGGAGTCGCTCAAAGAGCGCGAAGGTCTGCGCGTGGCACTTGCGATCAACAAGATCGACAAGGTGAAATCCGAGGCGCTGCTGGGTCTTGCGGCGCAACTCAACGAAAAATTCGAGTTCGCCAAGACCTTCATGATCTCTGCCGAGCGTGGTCATGGCGTGGCGGACCTCAAGGAATGGCTGGCAGGCGAGATGCCCGAGGGGCCGTGGCTGTACCCCAAAGATCAGATCGCCGATTTGCCGCTGCGCATGATCGCCTCGGAAATCACCCGCGAAAAGCTGACACTGCGGTTGCATGAAGAACTGCCTTATCAGCTCACCGTCGAGACCGAGAATTGGGAAGAACGCGAGGATGGCTCGGTGCGCATCGATCAGCTGATCTATGTCGCGCGCGATGGCCATAAGGGCATCATCCTTGGCCATAAGGGCGAGACGATCAAGTCGATCTCCAAGGCGGCGCGGATGGAGATGATCGAATTCCTCGACCGCCCCGTGCATCTGTTCTTGCAGATCAAAGTGCGCCCGAACTGGCTGGACGATGCCGAGCGCTATTCCGAGATGGGTCTCGATTTCAAGGACGGCAACTGAGATGGCGGCGCGGCTCACGACCGATCTGTGGGTGCACGCCTATCTCAAGCGGCTGGAGTTGGCCAATATCCCCGCCTATGTGACCGCGCATGGGCAGCAAAGCTCGGGCGCGGTTCTGGTGAAATGCGCGCGTCTTGACGGCACCGCCCAAAGCTATGAACGGCGGACCGATCTGATGACGGGGGCCAGCGCGTGGATGTTGCTGCACGATGGCCCCGAGGCCGAGGTCGACGCGAGCATCGCCAAACAGCGCGGCTTTGACCCCGACCTCTGGGTGATCGAGATCGAAAGCCGGGATGGGCGCACGTTGCTGGATGAAGACGGGCTTAACGCGTAAGGCGCAGCCACGCCATCGCACGCCCCAGTGCGATTATCACGAGCCCGCCAATCCAGAACGCAATCACAAATTGCGCGCACCAGATCGCCAGCCCGTTCCAGCCAAGCTGCGTGAGATTGAGAAAGAAATACGGGTAAAATCCGGTCTCAAGCCCGCGGATCTCTGCATAGACCAGATAGATCAGCGGCCAAATCAGCCAAAGCGCCGCGTCACGCCATTGCAACGCACGCTTGGGCGCAAAGATCAGCCACCAGATCGGCAGCAAGATCGGCACGGCGGTGTGATACAGGAAATTCTCCAGCCAATCGAGGCCGTGCAAGGGTTCGTCTCCCGCGAGCAGCAGGTGATAGACCGCGCCCACGATGATCATCCACAGCGTGAGGGCCGCCAGTAATGCAGGCGAAAACAAACGTTTGCGCCAGAGCATCACGCCAAACAAAACCCCGACCAATGAGTTGGTCCAGATCGTGAAATAGCGCACCATCAGCCATAAAATCCCCAACGGCACCGAGGCATGGGGATGGGCGGCGAGATTGGTGCTGAAGCTTGCGGCGAAGGCGATTGCTTCACACAGGAAAATCAGCAATGCGAGAGAACGGGAAATACGTGTCATGGGCGCAAGTTAGGGCCAGCCAAGGCCGTTGCACAATTCACGAAGCCGCTTGCGCCGCAACGTCACCCATTCGATAGTCGCACCATGGATTGGCAAGATCACGGCACCATTCTTTCTGCGCGCCCGCATGGTGAAAACTCGATGATCGTCGAGCTGTTCACTGCCGATCACGGCCGTCATGCGGGGGTGGTGCGCGGTGGTGCGTCGCGCAAGATGGTGGGGATATTGCAGCCGGGCAATCGCGTTTCGGCTACGTGGCGGGCGCGGCTCGAAGACCATATGGGCAGCTTCACCATTGAGCCGCTGCAAAGCCGCACCGTGATCTTGTCTGATCGCTTGGCGCTGGCGGGGCTGAATGCGACCTGCGCACTGCTGCGCTTTACCCTGCCCGAGCGCGAGGCGCATATGCGTGTCTTCGCGGCGTCCGAGGCACTGTTTGATCTGTTCGTTGAGGGCGGCAATTGGGCGGCTGATTATCTGCGCTGGGAGATGGGGCTGCTTGAAGAGATGGGCTATGGTCTGGATCTAAGCCAATGCGCGGTGACTGGCACGCGCGATGATCTGGCCTATGTCAGCCCGCGCACCGGGCGCGCCGTTAGTCGTGAGGCGGCGGGCGAATGGGCGCCCAAGCTGCTGCATCTGCCGCTGTTCCTGCTGGGGCAGGGGCCGGCCTCTGGGGCTGAAATTGCACAGGGGTTGCGCCTGACCGGGTTTTTTCTGGGCGAGCGGATGGCCCCCGATCTGGGCAATCGCCCGCTGCCCGAGGCCCGTAACCGATTGGTCGATCTGCTGTCGCGTCAGGGCTGAGCGCGGTCGTCCAACACCAGTTGCAACAGCGCCAGATCCAACCAGCGCCCGAATTTCTTGCCCACTTGCGGCAGCCTCCCGACATGGGCAAACCCAAGCCGCTCATGTAGGCGCACCGACCCGGCATTGGCTGCATCAACCGCCGCGATCATGACGTGGAAACCGCCCTCACGGGCGCGCGCAATCAGCGCCTCCATCATCTGCGCGCCCTTGCCGCCTGCGCGGTGATCGCGATGAACGTAAACCGAATGTTCCACGCTTAGACGGTAGCCGTCATGGGGGCGAAACGGGCCGAAACTGACATAGCCCACCGCCTTGCCACCTGCCTCCCAGACCAGCACCGGATAGCCTGCCGCCTGCCGATCCGCGATCCAGTCACGGCGGTTCTGCGCATCGATCTCGATATCGTTCCAGATCGCGGTCGTGTTGCGCACCGCGTCATTGTAGATTTCAGCGATGGCTTCGGCGTCTTCGGATTTGGCGTCCCGGATCATCTGCGCTCTCCTTGTTCAGGCGCAGAATTGGCGCGCATCACGGCGGCGTGCAAGCCTCATTTCGCGGCGAGGAAACGCGCGGTGCGGATAACGGCCTTATCGGCAGGGGTGAATTTGACGCCCAGATCATCGGTTGCCGCGGCATGGCTGAGATGCATCTTCTTGCCGATCATCGGCAAGATCAGCGCGATCTGGGCATCGAACAAGGCCAAAAGCTTCAGCACGAATTTCGGGGCCAGTCGCTGCGAGATTTTGCGATCGGGGAAATTCGCCTGAAGGGCAGCGGCAAGATCGCGGAAATTGGCGAAACTTTCGGCGCAGATATAGCGCTTGTTGATCGCTTCGGGCGTATCCAGCGCAGCGATATGACATGCCGAGACATCGGCGACATCCACAACTGGCATGTCGAGATCAGGTTGCATCGGGTCGCGCCCCGACAACAGGCGCGCAATCACCGCGACGGAAGATCCGGTGTGCTTATCCATCGGCGTGCCGCAGACGAGGCCGGGATTGATCACGCTCAACTGCATCTCGGGATGGGTTTTGACAAAGTCCCAAGCGGCCCGTTCGGCGAAGATTTTTGAGCGCGTATAGGCGCTGCAGGTCGGGGCCTCGGGGTTGGACCAATCGGCCTCGGTCATCGGGTTCGAGGTCACGCCATGCATCACAGCCTCCATCGAGGAGGTCAGCACAACACGCGTCACACCCGCTTTATGCGCCGCTTTGAGCACGCGCTTGGTGCCCTCAACCGCCGGGCCAATGATCTGGGATTCGTCCTTGGGCTTGCTGAGGGGAAAGGGCGAGGCCGTGTGCATCACGCCGTCCACGCCGCCCATCGCTTCGGCCCAACCGCGATCCGTCATCAGATCGGCCTCGACAAAACTGAGCCGCGCCAAGGCCTCGGGTGGCAAGCCCGCGAGCGCCGCGCGCACCTCTTGGCTGCGCCCAGATTTGCGCAAGGTGCCGCGCACTGTGTCGCCGCGCGCCAGCAGATCATAGGCGATCTTCTTGGCGATAAACCCGGTGATGCCGGTGACGAGGATCGTGCGGGGCATACGGCCCTCCTAATGTGAGCGGTTGTGTTCAAATTGGGGAGGGCGGGGGTGAAGTCAAGCTTGCCCCGACGCGCTGGAGCATCACTTGTGGCGCAGTTGCCACCTATGCAAAAGGCGGCGCCTCAGGGACGCCGCCTTGAGGGTCTGGAACAAACAGCCTTAGCCGAGCAGACGCCGCGCGATGACCTGCGCCTGAATTTCTGCCGCGCCCTCAAAGATATTGAGGATGCGTGCGTCACACAGAATACGCGAGATTTGATATTCCAGCGCGAACCCGTTGCCGCCGTGGATTTGCAGCGCGTTATCGGCAGCCGCCCAAGCGACCCGCGCCCCCAGCAGTTTCGCCATGCCCGCCTCAAGATCGCAGCGATGGCCGTGATCCTTTTCCCATGCCGAGAAATAGGTCAACTGGCGCGCGATCATGGTTTCGACCGCCATCATCGCCAGTTTGGAGGCCACCCGCGGAAACTCGATCAGCGATTTGCCGAATTGCTTGCGATCAATCGCATATTGCATGCCGATTTCCAGCGCTGATTGCGCCACGCCCACGGCGCGCGCGGCGGTCTGGATGCGCGCAGATTCAAACGTCTCCATGAGCTGCTTGAAACCCTTGCCCTCTTCGCCGCCCAGCAGGTTCTCGCCCTTCACGCGAAAGCCGTCAAAGGCCAGCTCGTATTCCTTCATGCCGCGATAGCCCAGCACCTCGATCTCGCCGCCGGTCATGCCGGGCGTGGGGAAGGGGGCGTCATCGGTGCCCGGCGTCTTCTCGGCCAGGAACATCGACAGGCCCTTATAATCGCTGGAATCGGGGTTGGTGCGCGCCAGCAGCGTCATGACATGGGTGCGCGCGGCGTGGGTGATCCACGTCTTGTTGCCGGTCACGACCCAATCTTCACCATCTTTGACTGCACGGGTGCGCAACGATCCAAGATCCGATCCGGTATTGGGTTCGGTGAAGACCGCGGTGCTCAGGATCTCGCCGCTGGCCAGACCGGGCAGCCACTTTTCTTTCTGCTCTTGGGTGCCGCCGCAGATGATCAGCTCTGCCGCGATCTCGGAGCGCGTGCCAAGCGAGCCCACCCCGATATAGCCGCGCGAAAGTTCCTCGGTCACGACGGCCATCGTCGCTTTGGACAGGCCCAGCCCGCCATATTCTTCGGGGATGGTCAGGCCGAACACGCCCAGTTCCGCCAGTTCCTCGATCACCGACATCGGGATCAGCTCGTCCTTGAGGTGCCATTCATGGGCAAAGGGTTTCACCCGGTCCTCGGCGTAACGGTAGAATTGCTCGCGGATCATCTCCAGCTCGTCATCCAGACCGGATTGGCCAAAGATTGAACGGCCTTGAATATCTTGCATCAGCTCGACCAGACGCAAGCGCGCGGCGTTGGAGTTGCCTGAGGCGATCAGCGTGGCGGCAGCGTCGGATGGGGTCCAGCTGATGTCCATATCGGCAAGGCGCACCATCTCGCCCTGGTTCATCTGGATGCCGCCAGCGATCTGAGCGAGATATTCACCAAAGCCGATTTGCAGGATCAACTGTTCGATCTCACCGAACTTGCCCTCATCGGCCAGTCGCTTGGCCCAGCCATGCAACTGTTTGAGCGATTGCTCATAGGTTGTCAGCCATGCCAGTCCGTGGGCCTGATACTGATGCGCCTCAAGCAACGCGCCAGAAATGCGCCCATCCTTGCTGGCTTTCGCGCGCAAAGCTTCGGTCGCCTGCGAGACAAGCGCCGCCAGTTCAGGCAAGGCCGCTTCGCTGCGTGTTAGAAGGTCATCCAGAATGATCGTCATCACTATATCGGCCCCGTCATGCGCCATGAATCGGCTCCCTATTCTGCAGTTGCATAGTGCATAGGTATTTTGCACTCGCAGCGCAATTAAAATACGCGAGAAGCTATGCTCAAGACCTAAAATGTCGCGCCGAGTCTGGATATTTGGCTGGCACGCCCGATCTTTGCGCGATTTTGCCCGTGGGCTGGCTACGCCGACAAAACGCGCTACAAGCAAGCCAAACGGGGGGAAAGAGATGGCAGGACTAGAGACTTGGCAAATCGCCATGGCGCTGGCGGTGACGCTGTTTGCGGGATTCGTCAAAGGTGCGGTCGGATTCGCGATGCCGATGATCATGCTGTCGAGTTTTGCCTCGTTTCTACCGCCCGAGATCGCGCTGGCGCTGCTGATCCTGCCCACTTTGGTGAGCAATCTTATTCAAGCGTTCCGGCAAGGCGTGGGGGCGGCGTGGGGCTCGATCCGGCGCTATCAGATATTTATCGCAATGATTATCGTGTTCATTCCGATCAGTGCGGGCTTTGTGCGCATCATCCCGCAAAACACGATGTATCTGCTGCTGGGAGTGCCGATTGTTGCCTTTGCGATCTGGCAGCTGTCCGGGCGGCCCTTGGTGCTGCCGATGCATCATCGCAAGCTGACCGAGAGTATTTTGGGCATCATCGGCGGGTTATATGGCGGCATTTCAGGCATTTGGGGGCCGCCGCTGATCGTTTATTTGCTGTCTATTCATGCGCCCAAACGCGAAGCGGTGCGTATTCAGGGCGTCGTGTTCATGATCGGCTCGGTGATTTTGACCGGGTCGCATCTGGCGTCTGGCGTGCTGAATGCGCAGACCGTGCCGCTTTCGGCGCTGATGGTGGTGCCTGCTTTGATCGGGATGCGGTTGGGATTTGGCGCGCAGGACCGGCTGGATCCGGTGCTGTTTCGCCGCCTGACGCTGATCTTGCTGGGTCTCGCGGGCGCCAATCTGGTGCGTCGCGCCCTGATGGGCTAGGCGGCGATAGGATTTGGCGGCGATAGGATCAGGCGGCGACTGGGCCGCGCCCGTGACGGCGCGCTGCGGCCAAAGTCGTGGCCTCGTATCCGCTGGCGATCTTGAGCGCGGGTTTGCGATGCAGCGGCAAGCTGCCAGCACGCGCGAGATCGGCCAAAGCGGTTGTCGCGGCCAGCAGAGGTTGGCGCGCAAGCCGCCCGATATGCAGGCTTTCCACCTCGCACCCATCCGCGATCAGCAAATGATGCCCGCCCAGCAAGATCCCTTGCCAGCTAAGCAATCCGGGCCGATCCGGTTGTAGCGCAGTACAGGCATCGACGAGGTGATGTGCCTCGATCAGCACCTTTTCTTCGCCCAGAATATAGTCGACCGAGGGTCCACATAGCGCGATACGATGTTGCGGGAGCAGCCACAGATCCCGAGTTTTGCCGAAGACCGGGGCGCGCAACTGTACCGGGCGCAGATGGCCCAAGGCGGGTAGAGAGATGCGACCAGCCCAGACAACGTCTTGCGGCCCGGCATCGCTTGTCAGCACCTGATCGCCTGCTTTGATATGCGCTGCGGGGCGCGGTCCTTGCGGCGTCTCGATCGGGGTTGCGGGGGCAAAGCACGCGCCCGGTCCCAGCGGATGCAAATGATCGCCCAGCGCCAGCCAGGACACGCGCGGCCCGATCTTGGCGCGACCATCACCCGCAACCAGCGCCAGCGCCTCAGTGCGCGTCAGCGGCAGCGGCGCACGCCCGGAATGTTGGCGCAACGTCCCGTGATCCAGCGCCTTGAGCGTCAGCAGGCTTTCCCGGCCCGGCCCATCCCAGCGCCAGCTCAACCGCATGCGCCCGCCGGTCATGATTTCCTGCTTGGCATCAAGCGAAATCGCATGCACCAGATCGCCGCGCCGCTGCGTCAGCGCGATGCGCCCCTGCGCGTCCAGCCCGAGCGAGAGAAATTCACGCCAGCCAGCGGCGCGGTTTTCCAGATGGATCAGCGGTAGGGGGCCGTTTTCGCCCCGCACCAGCGTGAATTCCAGCATCAACGTGCCTTGCGCCAGCATCGCCGGCAAAACGCGATCATCAAAGCGGTAAGGGCCGCGATGGGCCTCAAAGGCGGCAATCCAACCAGATGTGTGACTCATGCGGCGCGCCTTTGCAGCAAGCTGGCCTCGAAGCTGCGCAGCAGCGGGCGGGCGGGTGCGCCGTAGCCTATGCCGGTGAGCGGATCGAGTTCAGGAAAAAGCGTCAGGATTTCGGCGCTCGGATCGCGCACCAGCACGCGATGCTGGGGCGACACAATCTGATCGCGGGTTGCCCCAAACGTGCCTTTGCGAATGCGGATCGGGGCAAGCTCGGTCTCCGCCGTGCCGGTTTTGGAGCCGCGCCAGACCAGCGGTTGCGCGCCAGCATCCTGTGCCATCTCTATCGCAGTCGCGCTTAGATCATAGGTCAACTCAGCCATTTCTGCCCCCGAACCCCTCGAAGACAGCGCAACACATTTGCGGTCATTGCCGCATTTCGCGGGCCATTTGGCCTCGTTTATTTGGTGTGGGCTTTTGCCCTGCTCGTGTTGCCCTGCCTCGGGCCGTTTATATTTTTCTTTATACTGACAGGTTTTACGGCGATTACGAGGCCCCGGTTTCGCAATGGCGAGCAGCGGTGGCGGTGTTGCAACAGCCATTGCCCGCACCGCGCCTGCGCTTTACTCCTGTGAGCGATATCGAAAGGAGCGCAAATGACCACCGATGCCGTTGCCCTAAGCGCCGATCTGATCCGCTGCCCCTCGGTCACCCCTGATGAGGGCGGGGCGCTGGTGTTGCTGCAATCCCTGCTTACGGGGGCTGGGTTTAGCTGCACGCGCGTGGATCGCAATGGCACGCCCAATTTGTTTGCGCGCTGGGGGGCGAAGGGGGCGGCCAAGACCTTTGGCTTCAACGGCCATACCGATGTCGTGCCGGTTGGCGACGCGCGTGCCTGGAGCCATGACCCGTTTGGTGGCGAGATAAATTCGGGCGTTTTGTGGGGACGTGGGGCGCAAGACATGAAATCGGGCGTGGCCGCCTTTGCCGCCGCTGCGGTGGATTTCGTGCGCGCCACCCCGCCCGACGGCGCGGTGATCTTGGCGATCACCGGCGATGAAGAAGGGCCGGGGCGTGATGGCACCCGCGCATTGCTTGACTGGATGGCCGATCAGGGCGAGGCGATGTCAGTCTGTCTGGTGGGTGAGCCGACCTGCCCCGAGGTGATGGGGCAGATGATGAAAATCGGGCGGCGTGGCTCGATGACATTTTACATCGAGGCCGAGGGGGTGCAGGGCCATGCTGCCTATCCCCATCGCGCGAAAAACCCGCTGCATGCATTGGTCGCTTTGCTTGGGCAGATGGTGGCAGAGCCGCTTGATCCGGGCACGAAACATTTTCAGCCGACAAGTGTGCAGATCACCACGATCGACTGCGCCAACCCGGCCAATAACGTGATCCCGGCGCGGGCCAAGGCGACGGTGAATATCCGCTTCAACGATGCCCATACGGGCGCGTCGCTAATTGCGTGGGCGCATGAACTGGCCCAAGGCATCACGACGCAAACTGGCGTTGATTTTACTCTCAACCCCGATATTTCGGGCGAAAGTTTTGTCACCCCGCCCGGCCCGTTTGTCGATTTGGTTGCGGATGCGGTTCAGGCGGAAACCGGTATGGCGCCGGAACTCTCGACGTCTGGGGGCACTTCGGATGCGCGCTTTGTCAAAGATCATTGCCCGGTCGTGGAATTCGGGCTGGTCGGGGACCGGATGCATCAGGTCGATGAGCGCGTGCCAGTGGACCAAATCGAAACCCTCAAACGGGTCTATGCCCGCGCGCTAAAGGCCTATTTCGCATGATTATCGAGACGGTTGAAGATATCTCTCTGTGCCACGCTTTGCGCCGGGCTGTGTTCATCGAGGAACAGGGCATCAGCGAACCCGATGAATGGGATGATCTGGATGGTGATGCGCTGCATTTGCTGGCGCGTGACGGGGAGACGCCCTTGGGCACCGCGCGGTTGCTGGTTGTCGGGGCAAAAGGCAAGATTGGCCGGCTTTGTGTGGCCAAGCCGATGCGCGGGACTGGCTTGGGCGCTGCTTTGGTGCGCGAGTCCTGTGCGCGGCTCAGCGCGCTGGGCTGCACGCGGGTCTATCTCTCGGCGCAGGTTTCTGCGATCGGGTTTTACGAAGGCTTGGGCTTTGTGGCCTATGGCGCGCCCTATGATGATGCAGGCATTCCCCATCGCGATATGGAAAAGCCGCTTTAAGCTGTGGTTTGGCCACCCCTGCGGGTGGGCGCGGCCGCCAGTTTGGCCGCTGTGATTTTTCCGTATGCGCGTTTTGCGCCAACGCAGTGGCGGCACTGACGTCACAACCAAATCGCCACTATTGATGTGGGGTTTGGTGTTCAGGTGCGTTCGGGAATGATTTGCTGAACGATGCCGACAAGCAGCAAGTAGAATGAGGTGATCACAAGCCCCCAATGCGCCCAGCTTGCCGGATCAAAATTGACCCACGCCGCCCAACCCGCGAAAAAGGTCCAGGCGAGTGCCACGGGCAGGGACACGACGCGCCAACGCTTGGTGCGCACGGGATGGATGAATTTCAACGGCAAGAACATTGCGACTGTCAGAGCCACGACGATGATCAAAATCGTCGTGGGGTGCGGCGAGAGCGCAAACATCACAAGCACCAGCATGTTCCACGCTCCGGGAAAGCCGGAGAAGGATTTATCCTTTGTTTTCATCCGCGTGTCCGAGAAATAGACGACACTGCCATAGGTGATCGCGATGATCGCAAGCCAGCCCGGCCAGCCCGGCAGCAAGCCCGATTTGAACAGGGCGAAGGCCGGAATGAAAACATAGGTCAGATAGTCGACGATCAGATCCATCAGTTCGCCGTCATAAAGCGGGGAGTTGGACTTTACGTCGTAGCGTCGCGCCAAAGGCCCATCAATGCCATCCACGAAAAAGGCGACGACGAGCCACAGGAACATCAGGCTCCATTTTTGGTCGGTTGCGGCCAGCAAAGCCAGCATTGACAGCACCGCGCCGGTGGCTGTGAGCAGGTGAACGCAGAGGGCTTTGATACGAATGTCCATATCTCTTCCTGCCCAAAACCTGCGTGCGACGCAAGCCACCGAACGAACGCCGCCGCCGTTCCCGGCTGGGATCAAGAAAATTCAGGCAGAAGCGCGAGATATTGGTCGTTCGCATTCATCGCACTCAACGATGTGCTGTCGGGGCTGTCATCCTCAATGCTGAGGGCGTTGAACTGCGATTCATAGAGCGTGCTTTCGCGATCATCGCTTTCGCCAGAGGCCTGTTCTGGCGGAGGTCCCGGTGGCGGCAGCGGCAGTGGGCCCGACGGGCGAGATTGCATCTTGCTTTGCGTCTTTGTGGCAATGGCCAGCGGCATGCGCGCGGTTGATGTTGTGAGTGCAGACAGGGCACTACGGGGATGAAATCGTCATGTCCTTTCCCGTTGAACATGCGGACCCGGACCAGGTCCAAGACGTGACAGAAGATCTAAAGCCGTCGAAATAAGCACCCAGGGAAATAGCGGCGTTCAGGCGCGCGGATGAGCCTTGTCATAGACCTCCATCAGGCGCGCGGCATCGACGGCGGTGTAGATCTGCGTGGTTGCAAGGCTGGCATGGCCCAACAATTCCTGAATCGCGCGCAAATCGCCCCCGGCGGCCAGAAGATGGGTGGCAAAGCTGTGGCGCATGGCGTGCGGCGTGGCGGTCGCGGGCAGTCCCAGCGCCATCCGGGCCTGTTCCATCGCACGCGACACCAATCGCGGGTTCAGCGCCCCACCGCGCTTGCCGCGAAACAGCGGCTGGCCGGGTTCGGCGGGATAGGGGCACAGGCGCACATATTCGGCCACCGCATCGCGTGCGGCCCCCAGTATCGGCACCAGTCGTTCCTTGTCGCCCTTGCCACGGATGCGCAGCACGTCGGGCAGGGGGTGCTGCTCGCCGGTCAGCCCAAGCGCCTCGGATATCCGCAATCCACCGCCGTAAAGCAGTGTCAGAACCGCCACATCCCGGGCGGCGATCCACGGGTCTGAGGCTTGCGTATCGACCTGATCGATCATCGCGCGCGCACCGTCTTCAGATAAAGGGCGCGGCAATTTTCGCTGATATTTCGGCGCGCGAGCCAGCAAGACATGGCTGGCATCGAAACCTTCGCGATCTGCCATCCAGCGGGTGAAGCTTTTGACCGAAGATAAGGCTCGCGCCAGCGAGCGCGCCGACAAGCCGCGTCCGCGCTCATGCGCCATCCAAGACCGCATATCGGTCGGACCAAGCGTGGCAAGTCGCGCCGTGCCAAATCCATCGCCATGATGGTTTTGAACGAAGCCCAGAAAGCCTGCGACATCGGCGCGATAGGCCTCGATCGTATTGTCTGCGGCACCGTCGAGCGCGCGCAAATGCGATAGCCATTCGGCCAACGCCGCCCCAAGCCCGGGGGCCAGCATCATTCCAACCAGCGTCGCATCGCGCGCTCAAACACGCCTGCGAAAAATGCTAACAGATCGGTGCCCTGCGAGGGTTTGAACTGATGCGGGTCTTCTGCGCCCATCACCAGCATCCCCGGAAGCCGCCCCTCTCCCAGATCGAGACGCATCAGCGCCTCGGATCGGATCCAGTCGGCGGCCTCGCCATAGATCGCCTCTGATCCCGGAACGGTCTGGCGCAACACCACGCCGCGCGGGGCTCCGCCGCGTCCGGCGCGTAGATATTCCTGCACGAAACCGGGCTCAGCGACGCAAAGCACCTCACCGAGAACTTGCAGCGCAGGGTCATCCTCGTTTTGTTTGCTTTCCAGCACGAGGCGCACGGAATCGACGCGCAAAATCTCGGCCACATCCGAGCGCAAATTCGTCAGGAAGGCCGGGAAATCGATGGGGTCAAGCATGCGCAGCACCGCGCGATGCACCTGATTGGTCCCCGCAAGATTTTCATACGCGGCTGCAATCACCGAACGATGAGTGTCTTCAAGCCGGTCCAGCCGGGCCTCAAGGCGGGCCATCGCCATGCCGCGCAGATCGACGATATTGCCCCCCATCGCCGCCTCATTGGCAGCGACAAGCGCGCGCATCAGATCGCGGTCTTCCAAGATGACATCGGGGTCGGAAATGATTTGTTCGCGGAGGTGCTCCACGAGGGCCGTTTCGGTCATGCCTGTCTCACTGCTCGGGTCGTTGTTCTTTTTGTCAGCATACACGACGCGGCGCGAAATGCAGCGCATAAAATCCCGAGACCGACGCAAAAGGCCCGCCAGTGTGGCGGGCCTGCGCAGCAATGAGTTTGGCGATCAGACGATCTTTTGACCCGTTGCGTCCCAATCCTTGAGGAACTGCGCCAGACCCTTGTCGGTCAGCGGATGGCTCGCCATCGCCTTGATAACATTCGGCGGCGCGGTGATCACATCGGCACCGATGCGGGCCGCGTCGGTGATATGGTTCACCGAGCGGATCGAAGCGGCAAGGATCTCGGTTTTGAAGTCATAGTTGTCGTAGATGACGCGGATATCTTCGATCAGCTGCATGCCGTCGAGGTTGATATCGTCCAGACGTCCGATGAAGGGCGAGATAAACGTCGCACCCGCCTTTGCCGCGATCAGCGCTTGCGCAGCAGAGAAGCACAACGTGACATTGACCATGTGGCCTTCGGATGCGAAAGCCTTACAGGCGGTCAGGCCGTCCCAGGTCAGAGGCACCTTGATCGCGATATTGGGGGCGATCTTGGCGAGCTTATTCCCTTCTTCGATCATCTGCTTCGCCTCGGTGGCGACAACCTCGGCAGAGACCGGGCCTGAAACCATGTCGCAGATCTCTTTGGTGACTTCGAGAATATCACGCCCCGATTTGAGGATCAGCGACGGATTGGTGGTCACGCCATCAACCATGCCCAGATCGTTCAGTTCACGAATCGCGGCGGTGTCGGCGGTATCGACGAAAAATTTCATGGGGTTTCTCCTTGGCGGCAGTTGCGCGGGTGGTAGCGCAAAAGTCGCGCGCGGGAAAGAGTGGAAAGCGCGCGAGGAGAGGGGCGCTGCCCCTCGGCGCAGATGCGCCTCACCCCGGAGTATTTCTGGCCAGATGAAAGAAGGGGCGGTCCGTTATGTCTGATCCCGGTTGGTTTGAAGAGGGTGCGCGCGTTGCGGTGTTGACGGCAGAGCCAATTGGCAAGCCGCTGGATTATCGCGCGCCCGAGGGGGGCTGTTTTTCGGGCGCGTTTGTCGAGGTGCCGCTGGGGCCACGCAAGGTTTTGGGTGTGGTTTGGGGGCGAGGTGCTGGCGATTTCGATATGGCGAAGCTGCGCTCGGTGATCCGGGTGTTCGATGTGGCACCGATGCGTGAGGAGTTGCGCGATTTTCTGCTGCGGATGGCGGATTATACGATGACGGCTTTGCCGCAGGTGTTGCGGCTGGCGACCCGCGCGCCGGGCTTGGGCGATCCGCCGGGGTTGCGCCGGATTTATCGGCTGGGCGGGGATGCGCCTGCGCGGATGACCGATGCGCGCACGCGTGTCCTTGAGGTGCTGCGCGATCATGGCGGGGCGGGGTTTCATCTGGGCGAGTTGGCGCATCTCGCCGAGGTCACTCCGCAGGTGGTCAAAGGGTTGGTCAAGACGGGCGCTGTGATCGAGGCCGAGGTGCCGCGCGATCTACCCTTCCCGCGGCTTGATCCCAACCTGCCCGGTAAGGCGCTGTCACAGGCGCAGGCGCAAGCGGCCGATGCTTTGCGTGCCGGTGCGGGCGGGTATTCGACCACGCTGCTCAAAGGCGTGACGGGCTCGGGCAAGACCGAAGTGTATCTTGAGGCGGTGGCGCACTGTCTGGCGCAGGGGCGGCAGGCCTTGGTTCTGTTGCCCGAGATTGCGCTGTCATCCGAATTTCTGGCGCGGGTCGAGGCGCGCTTTGGGGCGTTGCCCGGCGAGTGGCATTCCGGCGTGACCCAATCCGAGCGGCGGCGATTGTGGAAGGCCTGTGGGTCGGGGGATGTGCAACTGGTTGTCGGGGCGCGTTCAGCCTTGTTCTTGCCGTTTCGCGATCTGGGGTTGATCGTGGTCGATGAAGAACATGACGGGTCGTATAAGCAAGAAGAGGGCGTGTTGTATAATGCCCGCGACATGGCCGTTTTGCGCGCCTCGCTGGCAAGCGCGCAGGTGGTGTTGGCCTCGGCCACGCCGTCTTTGGAAAGCTGGGTGAACGCGAGCGCGGGGAAATATGCCCGGCTGGATTTGGGCGCGCGCTTTGGCACCGCTGAAATGCCCGATATGGGCGCGATCGACATGCGCGAAGAGGCGCTTGAGGCAGGCAGCTGGATCGGTCCGACGCTGGTCTCCGAGGTCACGCGGCGCATTGCCGAGGGCCAGCAGTCGATGCTGTTTCTCAACCGTCGCGGCTATGCGCCCGTCACGATCTGCCGCGCGTGCGGACATCAGATTGCGTGCGATCACTGCGATGCGCGCATGGTCGAGCACCGCTTTCTCAAGCGGCTCGTGTGCCATCAATGCGGCGAGACCAAGCCGATCCCAACGAAATGCCCGAGCTGCGAGGTCGAGGGCAAACTGGCCCCGGTCGGTCCTGGTGTGGAGCGGCTTGCCGAAGAGGTCACGCGCCGCTTTCCTGATGCCCGGTTATCGGTGCTGAGTTCCGATCTGTTCGGCTCGGCGCGCGCGCTGAAAGAAACCATCGTCGAGATTGCGAATGGTGGGGCCGATATCATCATCGGCACGCAGATCGTGGCCAAGGGGCATAACTTTCCCAAGCTGACGCTTGTGGGGGTGATTGACGCCGATCTTGGGTTGCAGGGGTCTGATTTGCGCGCGGCGGAGAAGACCTTTCAGTTGATGCGGCAGGTCGCGGGGCGCGCGGGGCGGGCCGAGGATAAGGGCGTGGCGCTGTTGCAGACCTTCCAGCCCGAGCATCCGGTGATCCGCGCCATTCTGGGTGGTGACGAAGAGGCGTTCTGGGCGCAAGAGGCTGCTGCGCGACAGGCGCAGGGCGTGCCCCCTTATGGGCGGATGGCGGGGATCATCCTGTCGGGCCCAGACTTGCAGCCGCTGTTCGATATTGGCAGCCAGCTTGCGCGCAATGATGGGGCGTTGCGTCGCGTGGGGGCGCAGGTCTTTGGCCCGGCCCCAGCGCCGATTGCGCGGGTGCGGGGGCGGCATCGGGTGCGGATGTTGATCAAGGCCGACAAGGGCGCACCGCTACAGGCTGCGCTGAAAGGCTGGCTCAAGGGGCTGCGCCTGCCCAATAACGCGCGCATTGCGGTCGATATCGACCCGCAAAGTTTCCTTTAGCAGGCCTGTGCGGGAGTGAGGCTGCGCTGATCGAGCAGGACATCGGTGACCATCGCGCCAATCCACATGCAAAACAGCGCCAGCCATGCCGTGCCGGCCAGCACCGAGGTGCCCGTCACGCCATTGCCGATCGCACAGCCACCCGCCAGCATCGCGCCAAAGCCCATCATCACCGCGCCGATCATCGAGCGGCGCATCACTGGCACGCTGTCAAACGCCTGCCAGGCAAATTGCCCTGCCACGAGCGAGGATAGGAACGCGCCGATCACCACGCCCGGCACTAGGCCTACATCAAATTCCAGCACCGCGTTGCGATCAAGGAAGAACATCAGCGTATTGGCCGAGGGCCCCGAGAAAGTGACCGAATTGACCGGAACCGGATCAAAGGCGACTTGTGACAGCATGAAGGTCAGAACCCAGCCAACGGCCACCGCGAATCCGACGCCGGAGGCAAATATCCAGACCTTGATCCCGATCTGATTGCGGGCCGCCAGATAGACCCCGGCCAGCGCAAAGACGATGCCCACTGCTAGCCCCGTCCAATCGGGCAAATGCAGCGCGGTCAGCAGGTTGACGTTCTCGCCGCCCTGCGTGATCCACAGGCTTGCCAGCGTGTCGCGATAGGGGGCAAGGATGCCTTTGAGGCTCATTTGTGCGGTCACGGCAAAGATCAGCCCCGCCACGACCGAGCGCAGATTGCCCGTCGCGGCCAGCACCAAAAGCCGCCCCGAGCAGCCGCGCGATAGCACCATGCCCACGCCAAAGATCAGCCCGCCGATAATCGCACCAGACCAACTGCCGGGCACGGACATCACCCGGCTATCGCCAGCGCGAAACAACCCGAGCAGCTGCGCGCTTTGCACCCAGATGAGCGCTGTGGAAAAGGTCAAGAACCAGACCGCCACCTTGCCACCAAGCTTGCCACGGGCGAATTCAATCGCCGCCGCGCGCAGGCAGAAATTCGAGCGCTGTGCGGCCACCCCGAAAATAAGCCCCGTGATCAGCCCGAAAAGCGCCGCTGTTGGCCCCTCGCCAATCCGCTCAATGATCTCGATGATATCCATGGCAAATCTCCCGTTCGCGAAAGCGTGATGCCAGATTCTGCATCAATGCACATTGATCTGAGTCAGAATACACAGTTTGTAGTCTTGCTCCTACGTATCCCTTCCCGTCTAAGGTTTTCATGTTCAAGATCCGCGAAGTCCAACTTGATGAGGCCCACCACCTGCCGCGCTGGCGCAGGCCCGAGGCGCTGCTGTATGTGTTTGCCACGGCGATGCCGATCTCGTTCGCGACCTGGTCGGCGCTGCTGAACAACTTCGTCATCGACGTGGTTAAGTTCGACGGGGTCGATATCGGCTGGCTGCAATCGTTCCGCGAGGTGCCGGGCTTTCTGGCGATTGGCGTGATCGTCGTGCTTTGGGTGATGCGTGAGCAAGTGCTGGCGATTCTTGCGCTGCTGTTGCTGGGGGCGGCGACGGCTGTGACGGCGATGTTTCCCAGCTTTGGCGGGCTGATCATGGTCACGCTGCTGTCCTCGATCGGGTTTCACTATTTTCAGGCGGTGAATCAGTCGCTGCAATTGCAATGGATCGACCGCGCACAGGCTCCGCAAACGCTGGGCCGGATTGTTGCGGTGGGATCGGGCGCGTCGCTGGTGGCCTATGCGTTGCTGGTGCTGACGTGGAAGGCCTTCGATCTGAGCTACGAATTCGTCTATGCGAGCGCCGGGATCACGACGATGGTGATGGTGGGGGCGGCCGCGCTGCTCTATCCGCAGTTTCACACCCGCGATCCGCAATCCAAACGCTTCGTGCTACGGCGTCGCTATTGGCTGTATTATGCAATCACCTTCATGGCCGGGGCGCGGCGTCAGATTTTCGTGGTCTTCGCGGCCTTTATGATGGTGCAACGTTTCGGGCTGCGGGTCGATGAAATCTCGGCGCTGTTCCTGATCAATTTCGCCGTCAATATGGCCGCTGCTCCCGCGATGGGCCGTTTCGTGGGTAAGTTCGGCGAGCGGCGCGCGTTGATCGTGGAATATATCGGTTTGACGCTGCTCTTCCTAAGCTATGGCGGGATCTACTGGTTTGGTTGGGGGCTATGGATCGCCTGCGCATTGTATGTGGTGGATCACCTGCTGTTCTCGCTGGCGTTCGCGCAAAAGACCTATTTCCAGAAAATCTGCGATCCGGCTGATATCGCGCCGACCGCTGCCGTCTCGTTCACGATCAACCATATCGCCGCCGTTTTCCTGCCCGCGAGCCTTGGCTATCTGTGGATGATCTCGCCCGGGTTCGTATTCGGGTTGGCCGCCGCGATGGCGCTTGTCTCGCTCGGGCTTGCGATGCTGGTGCCGCGTCATCCGTCAAAGGGCTATGAGACGGTGCTGCGCGGTCTCGCCCCGGCCCCGGCCTGATCTGGAATTCTGCCCGCCCGCGCCTATCTAAGAGGCTGCGATAGGGAGATTGATCATGTTGTTTGGAAAACTCGCCACCATTCCCACCAAATCCGAGGCTCTGCCCGGGCGCGATACAGAAATGCCGATCACCCAGCCGCATTTTCTCAGCGGACTTGATCTGCGCAGTGCGATCCCCGAGGGGATGGAGCAGGCGATGTTCGGCATGGGCTGTTTTTGGGGGGTCGAGCGGATTTTCTGGAACACCCAAGGCGTCTGGCTAAGCATGGTTGGCTATGCGGGCGGTCACACCCCGAATCCGAGTTATCGCGAGGTGTGCACCGGCATGACCGGCCATAACGAGGTCGTGCGCGTGATCTATGATCCCAAAGTGATCAGCTACGACGATCTGCTGCGGGTGTTCTGGGAAAATCACGACCCGACCCAAGGCATGCGTCAAGGCAATGATCGGGGCACGCAATATCGCTCGGGGATCTACACCCATACTCCCGCGCAGAAAGCTGCGGCCGAGGCGTCGTGCGCAACCTATGCCAAGCGTCTGTCAGAGGCGGGCTATGGTGCGGTCACGACGGAAATCAGTGACGCCCCGCCGTTTTATTATGCCGAAGACGATCACCAGCAATATCTCGCTAAGAACCCGGCAGGCTATTGTGGGATCGGTGGCACCGGTGTGAGCTGCCCGATCGGGCTGTCGGCGTGATCGGGGTGCGACTTGACGTAACTTGCGCCCCGGCCTAAGCCCGGCGCAACACGCGCAAAGGAGCCGCCATGACCACCTTTACCGCCTTTACCACCTTAGCCGACCGCGAGGCAGCAGAGTCGCTTGAAGAGCGGTTTGAGGATCTGGACCCGGCGCCCTACGGCACCGGCGTCTTCGAGATCGAGGATGGCAATGGGCGCTATGAGGTGTCGGGCTATTTTCTGCAACGGCCCGATGATGTGACGCTTGATTTGCTGGCCATCGCCTATGGCGCGCAGCCTTTCGTAATTTCAGAGCTGCCCGAAACCGATTGGGTCGCGCATGTGCGCCGCGAACTTGCCCCGGTGCAGGCGGGTCGGTTTTTCCTCTATGGCAGCCATGACGCTGACAAGGTGCCCGACGGTTCGGTCGCGCTGCGTATTGATGCGGCGATGGCCTTTGGTACGGGCCATCATGGCACCACCTCGGGCTGTCTGACTGCGCTGGATGATCTGGCGCGCGCCGGGCGCAGCTTTCACAACGTGGCCGATATCGGTTGCGGCACGGCGGTGCTGGCGATGGCAGCAGCCAAGCTGTGGCCCGAGACGGTGCTGGCCTCTGACATCGACCCGGTCGCGGTGGAAACCGCGCGTGCCAATGTCGCTCTGAATGATCTTGAGGGGCGCGTGATCTGCCTTGAGGCGGCTGGTTTCGGCGATCCGAAACTGCAAGACGCCGCCCCCTATGACCTGATTTTCGCCAATATTCTAAAGGCTCCACTGATCGCATTGGCCCCCGATATGGCGCGCTATTGCGCCGAATCGGGCGTGGTTATCCTTAGCGGATTGCTAAATGAGCAGGCCGATGAGGTGATCGCCGCCTATGAGGGGCAAGGCTTTGTTTCCAGTGCGCGCAATGAATTTGGCGAATGGACGACATTGGTGATGAGCCGGGCATAGTCGGCCATGTTTCCGCTCAGTTTCAGCATCATCTTGGTATAGAATGTCTTTACGGATCCTCCGTGGTGATTATCCGAGAGATGAGCAATGGCAAAAACTGATTTGGACGAATTCGAGAGACGCCTTCATCGGATCGACAAGATCCATGAGGCTGGTGGTGCGTTTGAGGCGGCGGGTTCGCTGGGGCGCAGCTATTTCGATGCAATGCGGCCGAAGTCGCGCCGTGGTTTGCCGTTGCGTGGGCTTGCCTTGCTGGCTGCGGGGATGCTGCTGTTCAAGGGCATGATGCTCGCGCAGGTCGGGTCGGACGAATATGCCAACCGCGTTGATCACCTTGCCAAGGGCAATATGGGCGAACAGATCGGCGCTTGGGTGCTGCATGCTGACCCGGCGACGCGTTACGTTGCAGGTCTGTTAAGCCCACTCATCCACTAAGATTTCGCAGAGCCATCTTGCATTCAAAAGGGCTGCCCCATCGGGACAGCCCTTTTTCAATCGAGGGTCGGTGACTTAGCGCAGGCGCGCCACGTCAAGCCGGGTCAATCCGATATCGTCCAGCGCCCGGTCGGACAGCTTGGACAAAGATTTGCGAGTTTCGCGCAGATCGTTCCATTCCAGAAAGCTACCGATCAGCGACATGATCAGGCCGGGATGGCGCGAACGGTTCAGGCGGGTTGTCATTTCCATGACGGACATTGGGAGGCTCCTCAGTTCACAGACTGCTCAAGTTTCAGGCATGATTGCTTGCAGAGCGCACTTAGGCTGGGCGGAATATAAAAACAACAGCGCTTCCCGCAGGTCCGCCATGCAATTTTTGCAAGCCCCGGCCGGGTGCCCATCCGAACAGCGGGGCTAGGCGATGTTCTCTTTTCGTGCTAATTGGGAATTAACGATAACAAACAGGGGCAAAAGCGATGCGGGTGATCGGAATCGATCCGGGGTTGCGCAATATGGGCTGGGGCGTGATCGAGATGGAGGGCTCGCGCCTGCGTCATCTTGGCAATGGCACATTGCACTCGACTGGTACCGATTTGGCACAACGCCTGCTTGAGCTTCATGGCGGCCTCTGCGCCGTGATCGCGCAACACGCCCCCGAGGCGGCGGCGGTCGAGCAAACCTTCGTCAACAAAGATGCGGTGGCCACGCTGAAACTTGGCCAAGCGCGTGGCATTGCGCTGCTCGCGCCAGCGCAGGCGGGGCTTGCGGTCGGGGAATACGCACCCAACGCCGTGAAGAAAACGGTCGTCGGCGTGGGCCATGCCGATAAGGTGCAGGTCCAGCATATGGTGCGCCACCAACTGCCCGGCGTGCAATTTGACAGCGCCGATGCCGCGGATGCCCTGGCAATCGCGATTTGCCACGCGTTCCATCTGCAATCGGCTGCCCGAATGGGGGCCGCGCAACTGTCGCGTACGCTCGCGGAACAGCCTCAAAAACGGAGACGCGCATGATCGGGCGTATCGCAGGCGTAATCGTGCATCGCGCCATGGATCACGTGATGATCGATGTGCGCGGTGTGGGCTATATCGTGCATGTCAGCGCGCGCACCGCGCAATCGCTGCCCCCGGTGGGTCAGGCCTGTGCGCTTTATACCGATCTGCTGGTGCGCGAAGATCTGCTGCAACTCTTCGGGTTTCCGAGCTTGCTGGAAAAGGAATGGCATAAGCTTCTGACATCGGTGCAGGGGATCGGTGCCAAGGCCTCGCTCGCCATTCTCGGAACGCTGGGCGCCGAAGGGCTGGGCCGCGCCATCGCGCTGGGCGATTGGGCGGCGGTCAAGGCTGCCCCCGGCGTAGGCCCGAAACTGGCCCAACGTGTCGTGCTGGAACTCAAGGAAAAGGCGCCCTCCGTCATGGCGATGGGCGCAGAATTGACCGTCGATATGGCAGAGGTGGTCGAAGACGGCCAGCCTTCGAAACCAGCCCGCACCCCCGCCCCCGCCGCGACACCTAAAACCAACTTCACCGCCGAGGCGATCTCTGCCCTCACCAACCTCGGCTACGCCCCCTCTGACGCGGCAGGTGCCGTAGCGCAAGCCGGGGATGATCCTGCCAGTACCGACACCGCCAAACTCATCCGCGCCGCGCTGCGGTTGCTGGCACCCAAGGATTGAGGGCTTCCTCTTGATCAAAATATCCCGGGGTCCGGGGCAGAGCCCCGCTTGCCTCGGCCCGCAACAGGCGCAACACTGAATGACGATGACCGACCCCGACCCAACCCTGCGCCCCGAGCGCCTGCCCGAAGACGCCGATCGCGCCCTGCGCCCGCAATCGCTTGAGGATTTCGTGGGTCAGGCAGAGGCGCGCGCCAATCTGCGCGTCTTCATCGAAAGCGCCAAGCTGCGCGGGCAGGCCATGGATCACACGCTGTTTCACGGCCCCCCCGGTCTGGGTAAGACCACACTGGCGCAGATCATGGCGCGCGAACTGGGCGTGAATTTCAAGATGACCTCGGGGCCGGTGCTGGCCAAGGCAGGCGATCTGGCAGCGATTCTCACCAATCTCGAGACGCGCGACGTGCTGTTTATCGACGAGATTCACCGCCTCAACCCGGCCGTCGAAGAGGTGCTCTATCCCGCGCTTGAGGATTTCGAGCTCGATCTGGTGATTGGCGAGGGGCCTGCCGCGCGCACTGTGCGCATCGAGTTGCAGCCCTTCACGCTGGTCGGCGCGACCACGCGATTGGGTCTGCTGACCACACCGCTGCGCGACCGCTTCGGCATCCCGACGCGGTTGGAATTCTACACCGAGGACGAGCTGGATCAGATTGTCACCCGCGGCGCGCGGCTGCTGGGCATTTCCGCCGATCCCGATGGCACCCGCGAGATCGCCAAGCGCGCGCGCGGCACGCCGCGGATTGCCGGGCGGCTGCTGCGCCGGGTCGTCGATTTCGCCTTGATCGAGGGTGACGGGCGTTTGACCCGCGCCATCGCGGATCGCGCGCTGACCCGGCTGGGAGTCGATAATCTCGGTCTCGATGGGGCGGATCGGCGCTATATGATGCTGATGGCCGAGCATTACGGCGGTGGCCCGGTAGGTGTGGAAACGCTCTCGGCGGCACTCTCGGAGGCGCGCGATGCGATCGAAGAGGTGATCGAGCCCTACCTGCTGCAGCAGGGTCTGGTTCAGCGCACTCCGCGCGGGCGGATGTTGGGGGCGCGGGCTTGGCGGCATCTTGGGCTCGAGGCTCCGCGCCCCGCTCCGCCGAAACCCGATCTGTTCGGGGATGGCTGAGACGATCTGACCGCTTGATCGCGCCAGCGCGCAGGCCTATCTGCAATCCATGACACAGCCGCTCGCCCGTTTTGATATTTCCGCCGATGACATCGACCGTGTCGTTGCGCATTTCTATAAGCGCGTGCGCGGTCATGCCATGCTTGGTCCGGTTTTTGCCGTGCATGTCACGGATTGGCCCGCGCATGAGGCCAAGGTAGCCGCGTTCTGGAAAGGCGCGATCCTACGGGAACCAGGATATGACGGCTCGCCGATGATGGCTCATCGCAAGGCCAAAAATGTGCGTCCGGGGATGTTTTCGGGGTGGCTGGAGCTGTTCGACACGGTATTGGGCGAGGAATTGCCCCCCGAGCAAGCAGCGCGCTGGTCTGCGCTGGCCCATAAGATCGGCACGAGCCTGCGCCAAGGCGTGGTGGATCGCGAAACGCTGGCGGGGGGAGTGCCGAAACTCAGGTGAGCAGGGGGCGCTGCCCCGTCTCCTGCGGAGACTCCCCGGAGTATTTTCGGCTAGATGAAAGGCCTAGGCCTCTTTCTTGCCAAACACACCCGTAAGCGAGCGCCCGATCAGATTGGTGACGCGCGGTTTTTTCAGGCGACGAAACGGCATCGGACGGCAGACCTCCAGCGCGGCGATGCCGACACGGGCCGTGAGCGCGCCGTTGATGACACCTTCGCCGAAGCGGCGCGAAATCTTGGTCATCAAATGCCCGCCGGTAACGGTTTCGATCAAATCATCGCCCGCTGCGACAGCACCAGTTGCCACCAGATGCGTCATCACCGTGCGGGCCAGACGGATCGAGCCAAGCGCGCCCGAACGCCCGCCATAGATCTCTGCGATGCGGCGGATCATGCGCAGATTGGCGGTCAGCGCTGTGACCACATCCGCCAAAGCCAGCGGCACAAGTGCCGTGACGGTTGCGACGGTGCGCGCGGCGGCCTCGATCTCTAGCCGTGCGGCAGCATCCAACGGGGCCATTAGCTCTGTCTCGGCCAGACCCATCAGCGTCTCGGTGTCGAGCACCTCATCGAAACGCTCTTTCAGCCTTGCGCGCGGCCATTCCATTTCGGCGCGCGCAGCATACAGCCCCGAGACATGGTTCACCACCTTGCGCGCGCGGTTGAGATCATCGGTGGCCAGCGCCTCGGAGACCTCTTTATGGACCTTGTCGAGCCGCGCCAGACGTGAGAACGCCGCGATCTCGCGCCCCGCGATCAGCAGCGCGCCAAGCGCGAAGGCCAGCACCAGTGCCGAGCCGATCCAGCCAAGAATCGGATGCGTGGCAAACAGCCCGTCGATGAAGCGCCACAGTGCGACCGAAACGAGGAACCCGACCAGCGCCACCAAGGCGCGCCAGAAAAACCGGGTCACACCCGAACTGCGCCGCGCCCCGAGCCGGGTCGCGATCTGCATCGCGCGGCCCTCAAGGCGTTCTTCGGTGGCGGCGGGCATATCCTCGATCGGGGCGGCCTCGGCGGGCGAGGGGGCGGCGTCGATCTCGATCATCACCGGTTTTTTCATAGCTTGTCCCCGATCAGGAATTCAGCGGCGCGATCCAGCCGGATATGCGGCGGGCCTTCGCCGGGTTTCAGGATCACCGGGGCGGGGGCGAAATTCATGATCGCGTAATCCTCATCCAGCCACGCTTGCGCGCCCTGAGCCGCAGGGGCCAGCAGATGTGCGGGGTCCGAGGGCAGTTCACCGGGATAAAGCGCCACCGACTTGCCAGTCTCAAGGCGGCCGCGCACCGCCTTCAAGGTCGCGCTATCATGGGTGATCTCTTCTTCGGTGGTCGTGCGCAGCGCTGCCAGCGACAGAGCCAGCGTCTTGGCGCCTGAGAAATCTGCGCGATCCTTGGCCTCGCGCAGCAGCGCGCCGGTGATCGCGGTCAGGCGGGCATGTTGCGAATGGTGCAAATGATCGGCCTTGGTCGCGGCAAACAGGATGCGTTCGACGCGGCGCGCGCCCAGAAGCGAGGCGAGCCAGCCCGCCGTACCGGGGCGAAATGCCGACAGGATGTCGGCCATCGAGCCGCGCAGATCTTCGAGCGCCGCTGGCCCGGCATGAATCGCGCCCAGCACATCGACTAGCACCACCTGCCGGTCGATCTTGGCAAAATGATCGCGAAAGAACGGGCGCACGATCTCGCGTTTATAGGCTTCGTAACGGCGCTCCATCTCGCGACGTAACGAGCCGCGCGGGGCCGCCCCCTCGGGCAGGGGCGCGAAGGTCAGTGCCGGCGATCCGGCCAACTCTCCGGGTAGCAGGAAGCGCCCGGGCGTGCAGTCAGAGAACCCCGCTTCGCGTGCAGCGTTCAGGTGATCGGTAAAAGCGAATGCCAGCGCTTTGGCGCTTGGTTCGTTAAACTCGGTCGTGCCATCAACGGCCTCGGCTTGTTTTAGATATTCGGCACCCTTGGGGCGGTTGGGCAAGCGGGCGAGGGCCTGCGCGCTCCATTGCGTATAGCTCTTGTCCATCAGCCCGAGATCAAGCAGCCATTCGCCGGGATAATCCACGATATCAAGATGCACCACGCGCGGGCCGCGCATTGCGCCCAGCAAACCGCGCGGCTGGATACGAAAGGAGAGGCGCAGTTCGGACACCGCACGGGTGCCTTCGGGCCAATGCGGGTTTGGGCCGGTCAGCGCGGCGAGGTGGCTTTCATAGTCAAAACGCGGCACGGTATCGTCGGGCTGGGGTTGCAGGAAGGCGGCGGTGATGTCGTTGGCCGCGCTTAGCGCAGGCATGCGTCCGCGATCGAGCAGATTGGCCACCAGCGACGTGATGAACACCGTCTTGCCCGCGCGCGACAGCCCCGTCACGCCGAGGCGCACAACCGGTTCGAACAGCGTTTGCGAGACCTGCGCGCCGATGCCTTCGAACCCGCGCGTGATCCCGTCCGCTATATCGGAAATGCCCAACTGCCGCCCCTCGCTACGATTTCTGGCCCCAAGATAAACAGTGCCCGGCGCGGTTGAAAGGTGCAATGCGCCCCGTCTGCCAGTGCCGAGCGCCCGCCTGCCCCTTTTCGAGCGCGCCGCAATCCCCTAGATTGGGGCAACCGCACAAGGAGTCAGGATGAGCGAACAGCGCCAGATCACCGAACAGACCATCGAGACGCTGTTCACACGGGGCTCGGGCGAATACCTGTTTGCGCGCTGGGGACGTCCGATCGTGCCCGTCGTATTCGGGGTCGAGGCCGGGACTTTGGCGACCGTGAAGGGCGCGGTTGAGGCCGTGGTCGCACTGGCAGGCCACAAGATGGCCGAGACCGACCCCGAGCTTGGCGCGAACCTGATGATCTTCTTCTTTCGCGACTGGCAGGAATTGCTTGAGGTGCCCAATCTCGATCACCTGATCGACGGTTTGCAAGATCTGGTCGTGCGGCTCGACGATCAGGGGGCAAGCCAGTATCGGGTGTTCCGGTTCGATCCCGACGGCGCGATCCGGGCCTGTTTCAGTTTCGTGCGTATGGATGCGGGGCTTGATGAGGTGCCCGCCGAGGTGATCGCGTTGCAACAGGCGGTGCAGATGATCGTGCTGTGGTCGGATACCGCCTTTAGCGAGCGCTCGCCTCTTGCGATGGCGCAGGGGGTCACCGTTTTGCGCCCCGAGATCGCGGCCGTCATTGCGGCGGGCTATGATCGGGTGATGCCCGCGGTGGCCAAAGACCCGAGCCACGCGCTGCGGCTGGCGGCGCGGATCGGCGCTCAAGGCTGATCGATCATCGCGTCGAGCAGTGGCGCCAACTCAGCCCGCGCGGCGGCAAAGGAGAGCAGCATCTCGGCGGGGCTCATGTGATCGAGGATGATCAACGCTTCGATCCCCTGCCGCGGCTGATACAGGATCGCGCAAAGTCGGCTCAATCCGGCCTCGGGTCTTTCGCGCAACATCTTGTCGCGGGTGTCAGAGCAGAGGATACCCACGGGCTTTTCCGTGGCGTCTGGCTTGAGCTTGGGGAGGGTCGAGGGATCGTAACCCCTCAATCTCACGGAGATCGGGGTCGAATGCCCGCCCGCCGCGCGCAGCCAGACCTCATGCGAGAGCCCGCCCATGCACCAAGGGCTTGCTGCCAATTCGGGCCGGGCTTCGCACGAGCTGTGTAGAACGCTTGGGGACAGGCACCCAACGGCGCTCGGGGTGTCCGTGCAGGAGGGGCCGAAACGGTGCAGGGTCAGGCCTTCGAGCTGCGCCACCTGATTGGGCAAGGCGGGCGGTGCGCGCATCACCCTCACGCCGCGGCGTAAGCCCATCCCGAGCTCACCGCAGTTCAGCACCCGTTCGGGCGCGGTTGCATCGCAATACTGTTCCAGCTCTAGCACCGGGGAAAAGGGCAGGCTCAGCCGCACCGCCCCGAGCTGCGCGGGCAGGGTCGGGGATTTCGACAACTCGGACCAGATCGCGGAATTGCGTTGCTCTGTGCGCCAGTCCCGGATGCCGCTCACGCTGAAATAAATGCCCGGTAGGCTGGCGATCAGCGCGGTAACGAGTGCCAATCCGCGGCGCAGATTGCGCCGCTGGACCCGGCTGATCAGTGCCGCGACCCCGTGTGAGCACAGTGCCAGAGCGCCAAATACGATCCCGCCTGCCCCACCAAAAAGGAAGGTCACGAATAAGAAGAGGATGGAAAATAGACCGCTGACAAGCGCGGAGAGCTTGATCAGGGGGTGCGCCCATTTGCCCAAGGTGCCGGCAGCGACCAAGGGCGCGCCCAATAAAGCAATCAGCAATAGGCCAAAAAAAATCATCATCAAAAACCTCAAGACTGCCGCGAGCCTGCGGCAATTCACTACACCGGTCAAGCTTGCCTGCCCGGCGCCCCCGGTCTAAGCCTTTGGCACATCAGGAGGCGCGCATGGCACATGAATTTCCGATCCGGGTCTATTACGAGGACACCGATCTCGCGGGCATCGTCTATTACGCCAACTACCTGAAATTCATTGAACGCGGGCGGTCGGAATTTATCCGCTCGCTCGGGGTCGATCAGGTGGCGCTCAAGGCCAATCATGGCATCGTTTTTGCCGTGCGCCGGGTCGAGGCAGACTATCTGCGCCCCGCGAAATTCGATGATCAACTGGTGGTCGTAACGGCGTTGGTGGCCGATACCGGGGCGCGGCTTGTGATGGATCAGGCCGTGACGCGCGATGGCGAAATGCTGTTCACAGCCACTGTGACGATCGTGTGCTTGGGCGAGGGCGGTGCGCCTCAGCGACTTCCCGCCGATATA
Organism: uncultured Thioclava sp.; assembly: GCF_913064665.1. Taxonomy (GTDB): domain Bacteria; phylum Pseudomonadota; class Alphaproteobacteria; order Rhodobacterales; family Rhodobacteraceae; genus Thioclava; species Thioclava arctica. The sequence goes on along the minus strand of NZ_CAJYBT010000006.1, from coordinate 28,269 downwards.
CGCCGCAAACTGGCGCCCAAACTGCATTGAATGGGGCCATTCTAGGGCGCGATTACAACGTTGTTATGGCGTTCCCCTTACTGCTGGGGTAGAATCGCTGGTAATCAGAGCCACGACAACGTGGCCCCAAAAAACGGCGAGCAGTATTCATGGACCAATCTTCGCTTGCGATGGCGCAGGAGATCGACTTCTCCCTGCTGGCACTTTTCGTGCGTGCATCGTTTACCGTCAAACTCGTAATGATCATCCTTGTGGTGGCCAGCTTTTGGTCATGGGCGATCATCGTGCGCAAATTCATCGCTTATCGCGCGGCGAAAGCCGAGGCAGAGGCCTTTGATCGCGCTTTCTGGTCGGGAGAGCCGCTTGATGAGCTGTTCGACCAGATCGGCCCGGCGCCCGATGGCGCAAGCCAAAAGATTTTCGCCGCTGGTATGATGGAGTGGCGACGCTCGCATCGACAAGACGGAGTATTGATCGCCGGGGCGCAGGCGCGCATCGAGCGCTCAATGGATGTGGCGATCCTCAAGGCGACCGAGGGGCTGAATTACGGCCTGAATTTCCTTGCAACTGTGGGCTCGATCTCGCCCTTCGTGGGGCTGTTCGGCACGGTTTGGGGAATCAAGGTCGCGTTCCAGGAAATCGCAATCTCGCAAAACACCTCGCTGGCCGTGGTTGCACCGGGTATTTCCGAGGCGCTGGTGGCAACCGCGCTGGGGCTGCTCGCGGCAATCCCGGCGGTGATCTTCTATAACAAGCTGTCTTCGGATGCCGACCGGATTGCCTCTGGCTATGAGGCGTTTGCCGACGAATTCACCACCATCCTCTCGCGTCAGTTGGACGGCTGACATGGGCGCGGGGGTTGCAAAACGTAGTTCTGGCGGGTCGCGGCGCAGACGCGGGGGTGCTTCGCGCCATACCGCGATGAGCGAGATCAATGTCACACCGATGGTGGACGTGATGCTGGTGTTGTTGGTGATTTTCATGGTGGCTGCACCGATGATGACGGTGGGTGTGCCGCTGGAGCTGCCGAAAACGGCGGCCAAGGCGGTTCCGACCGAGGCAGAAGTGCCGCTGACAGTGTCGATCCAAGCCGATGGCAAGGTGGCGCTGATGAATTCCGAAGTGCCCGCCGATCAACTGGTGGCGCGTCTTCAGGCGATCGCGAAAGAGCGCGACAGCAACAAGATCTTCCTGCGTGCAGATGGCAAGATCGCCTATTCGAAAGTGGTCGAGGTGATGGGGGCGCTCAACGGGGCGGGTTTCTCGAATATCACATTGGTCACCGATGCCGGGGGGCCGCAGATGGCGGCACCTGCCGGGAATTGAGCCCAGGGGGCACATTTCAATGAACCGGGCGGACAAGATCGGCTATGGTGTTTCGGCGGCGCTCCATGCGGGGGTGATCCTTTGGGCTATCGTGGGCGGGGCTTTGTTTAAGCCCAAGCCCAACGAGCCCACGGTGATCAGTCAGGTCGCGGTGATGTCGCAGCAGGATTTCAACGCGATGATGGCTTCGGCGCCCAAGGATGCGCCCCAGCCCACGCCCGATCCGCAAGCGCCCATCGCGCCCAAAACGCCCGATGCCGCGACGCCGCCCGACACGCCCGCACCCGATGTGCAGGCGAAGCCCGAACCCACGCCCAAACCCGTGCCTGCGCCCAAACCTGATGCGCAGCCCGATGTCAGCGCGCTGACCGAGCCGCCCGCGCCCACCGATGTTGCGCAGACGCCGCCGGTGATGGCGCCGCCTGTCGAAGTGCCGTCAGACACGCTCTCGCCCAAGATTTCGCCGCAACCCAAGCCCAAGGACGTGCCGCGCGTGGCCCCCACACCGACGCCACCACCGCCGCCGGAAGCGAAGGTGGCCGAGACCGCGAAGCCTCAGGAAACGCCCGATCCCACGGCCAAGCCCGTGCCGGTTCCGCCCAAGCCCAAACAATCCGAGGCTCCGCCCGAGGCGACCACGGAAATCGTGACCGAAGCGACGAAAACCGACACCGCGCCCGAGACCTCGGCGCCGCTGTCGTCACCGCGTCCGGCCAGCAAACCCAAACCGCCCGCGCCGACGCAAACGGCTGCGGCGGACACGCCTGCCAAGCCTGATACGCCCAGCAAACCGGAAACAGCCAAACCGGCACCGGCCAAACCTGCACCGGCCAAACCTGCACCGGCAGCACCCCCGAAAAAGGCCGATTCAAACGCGGCGGTGACGGATGCGCTGGCAGCGGCACTGGGCGGTGAAGGCACGGGCGGAACCGGTCAGGCCCCGGTGGGTCCGCCGATTACGGCGGGCGAGAAAGACGCGCTGATCGTGGATGTGAAACAGTGCTGGAACGTCGGCGCGCTCAGTTCGGATGCGCTGCGCACAACGGTCACGCTGTCGGTCGAGATGCGCCCCGATGGCCACCCGATCATCAGCTCGATCAAGCTGGTGGATTCGGCGGGCGGCACGGGGGCCGCAGTCGATCAGGCGTTCGAGGCGGGCAAGCGCGCGATTGTGCGCTGTGGCTCGGATGGTTTCCCGCTCCCGTCTGACAAATATGCACAATGGAAAACGATCGAAATCGATTTCAACCCCGAGAAGATGAGGATGAAATGAGCGTTGATCGGCGAATTTCCGCGTGCTGTCATGGGCTTGTGATGCGGGATGAGGCAAATATCCGTTACAACTCGGGGCAAGCCTCGAGGAAAGGGAGTGTAAAATGATGCGTTTCGTTCTGGCCATGCTGGTGGCGCTGTTCGCAGGCTCGTTTGGTGCGCTCGCGCAAGACCAAGCGCCGCTGCATATCACGATCACCGATGGTGTGATCGAGCCGCTTCCCTTTGCGATTGCGGGGTTCATCCCGGAAACACCCGACGCCACGGATGTCGCAGCCCAGCTAACGCAGGTTGTGTCGAGCGATCTCACTGGCACAGGCCTGTTCCGCGAGATTGCGAAATCCGCCTATATTCAGAACATCACCAATTTCGACACGCCGGTGAACTACTCCGACTGGCAGGCGATCAATGCGCAGGCGCTGGTTGTTGGCTCGGTCGCGATGTCGGGTGGCAAGGTCGTGGTGAAGTTCCGCCTGTTTGATGTGTTCTCGGGCCAGCAGATGGGCGAGGGCCAGCAGCTTGCGGCCTCGCCGGGCAGCTGGCGCAGGCTCGCGCATAAGGTTTCCGATGTGATCTATTCGCGCATCACTGGCGAGGGGCCGTATTTCGACAGTCGCGTGGTGTTCGTCTCGGAAACCGGGCCGAAAAATGCGCGCCAAAAGCGGCTTGCGGTGATGGATTACGATGGTGCGAATGTCACCTATCTGACCGATGCTTCGACGATCGTGCTGGCGCCGCGCTTTTCGCGCGATGGCACTCGGGTGCTTTACACAACGTTTGAAACAGGCTTCCCGCGTATCAAGATGCTCGATGTGGCGACGGCTAGCGCGCGGCTTTTGCCCGATGTGCCCGGCACGATGACCTTTGCGCCGCGCTTTTCGCCCGATGGCAATAAGGTGGTCTATTCGCTGGAGCAGAACGGCAATACCGACCTATGGATGATGGATATCGCCAGCGGTCAGACGCAGCGTCTGACCACAAGCCCCTCGATCGAGACCTCGCCGTCGTTTTCCCCCGATGGTTCGCGGATCGTATTTGAAAGCGACCGCTCGGGCACGCAGCAGTTGTATATCATGTCAGCCGGTGGTGGAGATGCGACCCGGATCAGCTTTGGCGATGGGCGCTATTCAACGCCGGTGTGGTCGCCGCGCGGCGATATGATCGCCTTCACCAAGCAAAATAGCGGGCGTTTCCACATTGGCGTGATGCGCACCGATGGCTCTGAGGAGCGTCTGCTGACCTCGAGCTTCCTTGACGAAGGCCCGACCTGGTCGCCTAATGGCCGTGTCATCATGTTCACCCGCGAAACGCCCGGCGCACAAGGCGAAGCGGCGCTCTATTCGGTCGATATTTCCGGTCGCAACCTCAAGAAAGTGCCCACTCCGGGGCCTGCATCTGACCCGGCTTGGTCGCCGCTGCTACCGTAAAGCGCGAATTCACAAACCAACAGTTAACTGATAAACTCGCCTCAAAAGGGCAGATCAACAAAAAGGCGGAGATCATGAATTTTGCAACGAAGGCGGCGCTGGCCGTCGCAATCCTTGGCCTCGCGGCCTGTTCGAACCCCGACAAATACGGCTCGGGCGCAACCGGACCGGGCGGCACGTTGGGGCCGGCTGGCGCAGGGATCACGCAAGGCGGCATCAATGACCCGAACTCGCCCGCGTATTTCAGCCAGACGATTGGTGACATGGTGCATTTCTCGGTCGACCAATCGACGCTGAGCGACACCGCACGCGGCATCCTCACCCAGCAGGCAAGCTGGCTGGTCAGCCATCCCAGCTATACCGCGATCATCGAAGGTCATGCTGACGAACAGGGCACGCGCGAATACAACCTTGCACTGGGCGCCCGCCGGGCCAATGCCGCGCAGGAATTTTTGGTCAGCCAAGGCGTTGCCGGCAATCGTTTGCGCACGGTGTCTTATGGTAAAGAACGCCCGCTCGCGATCTGTTCGACCGAAGAATGCTATGCCAAGAACCGGCGCGCGGTCACTGTGATCTCGCAATCGGCAGCGGGGAGCTAAGGCGCTATGCTGCGGGCTTTGACATTGAGTGCGGCGCTTTTGATAAGCGCCGCCATCCCGGGGTTCGCGCAAGATGCGAACCGTGCTCAGACATTGGCTGACATCAAGACGCAACTGGGCCAGTTGCAGAGCGAGATCGACGGTCTGCGCCAACAGCTCAAATCCTCGGGTGCGGCGGGTCTGCAACAGGCCGGGGGATCGTCCGCGCTAGAGCGGATGGATTCGATGGAGCTGTCGCTGAGCCATCTGACGGATCGTGTCGAGGAAACGGAAAACAAGATCAACCGCGTGGTGGCCGATGGCACGAACCGGGTGGGCGATCTGGAATACCGCGTCTGCGAAATGGAAGAGGGCTGCGATATCTCGACCTTGGGCAAGACCAAACCCCTCGGGGGCGGGTCTGGCGATAGCGCGGCGGTCAATTCGGTAACCGCACCTGCGCCCGATAGCGCGCCTGCAGGCCCTGATCTTGCGATCAACGAGAAATCGGATTTCGAGGCTGGGAAAAAGGCCTATGACGCGGGCGATTACGCCTCGGCTGCTGACCTGTTGGAGACGTTCAAGGAAACCTATCCCGGTTCACCCTTGATGGGCGATGCGCTGTATTATCGTGGCGATGCGCTCTCGAAAGAGGGCGATACTGCCAATGCGGCGCGGGCTTGGTTGGCCGGATTCTCGGCGGACCCCAGTGGCAAGCGCGCGGGCGACAACCTGTTGTCGCTGGGCAAGGCGCTGGGTAAATTGGGGCAGACTTCCGAGGCTTGCACGACGTTGGCTCAAGTCGGCGCACGCTTCTCCGGCTCGTCGGCCGCCATGGAGGCGCAAACCGCGCGGCAATCGCTGGGGTGCCAGTGACGAAACTCGCGACGCTTGCGACTACGGCATTTGACCCCGATGCGCCCCGGCGTGTCGGGGTTGCTGTTTCTGGCGGTTCGGATTCGATGGCCACATTGCACCTTTTGGCCCCGCTATATGACGTGCATGCCGTCACCGTCGATCATGGGCTGCGCCCCGAGGCTGCCGCAGAGGCAGAGTTTGTCGCGGCAGCCTGCGCGCGGCTGGGCGTGCCTCATGTCGTGCTGCACTGGGCCGGGGCAGAGGCCACGGGCAATCTAATGGATGCGGCGCGCCGGGCGCGCATGCGACTAATTGGTGCTTGGGCGCGCGAGCAGGGGTTGGACCATGTTGCGCTGGGCCATACGGCGGATGATCAGGCCGAGACATTTCTGATGCGACTGGCGCGCGAGGCCGGGCTTGAGGGGCTGTCGGGGATGCGGCGCAGCTATCTGGAAGAGGGCGTGCGCTGGCATCGCCCGTTTCTGGACGTAACGCGGGCCGAACTGCGTAGCTATCTGCGACAGGCGGGCGTGTCTTGGGTCGATGATCCTTCCAACAGCGATCCACGGTTTGAGCGCGTGCGGGCGCGCATGGCGCTGGCAGGGCTGTCTGACATCGGGATCACGCCCGATGGACTTGCGAGGGTCGTGGGCCATCTCGCGCAGGCGCGCGCGGCGCTTGATGCGGTCCTGGAGCCCTTCGTTGCCGAACATGTCGTGCAAGACCCCGGCGCGCTGCGCATCGACAAGAGGGCCTTTGCACAGGGATTGCCGCCGGAGTTGCAGCGGCGGTTCCTCAATGCTGCGCTGATCTGGGTCTCGGGGGCGCAATATCCGCCGCGCGCCGCCAAGCTGGAGCGGTTCTTGCACGATCTGGCGCCCTGCACGCTGCATGGCTGCCACATCACCCAAGATGAGTGTCAGTTAATTGTGTCGCGCGAACTCAAAGCGGTGGCAGATCTGCGCGTGCCGATTGATGAATCTTGGGACAACTGGCGGCTTGAGGGGCCGGGCGCGACATATGCGCCGGGACTCGAAATTGCCGCTTTGGGGGCGCAAGGGCTATGTGATTGTGTGAATTGGCGCGCAACCGGTCTGCCGCGCGAGACAGTTTTGGCCTCTCCCGCCGTTTGGGCGCAAGAAAAGCTTGTGGCCGCCCCTATTGCGGGGTTTGAAAACGGCTGGAAAGCGCGTAAGGAAGCGGGCAGTTTCGCCACGACGATATTCAGGCGTTGAACCCTGCGCCACAATACCTATTTTCACAGGGTAGACGTGGCGGCCGAGGGTCAGCCGCCTTGGACGATTGGAGGATATCCCTTGGGTAATGCACGTAATCTGGCCTTCTGGGCAGTGCTGTTCCTGTTGATTTTGGCCTTGTTCAACCTCTTTGGGGATGGGCAATCGAGCATGAACTCAAGTCAGGCCACCTATTCCGAGTTTATCGACGCGGTTAACAAGGGTGAGGTGAAAACCGTTCAGCTCGATGGCGAGAATGTGCGCTATCAACTTGCGGATGGTTCGAATTTTTCGACCGTCAAGCCGATGACGGACCCGATCGCTGAAAAGCTGATCGAGAAAAACGTCTCGGTGCGTGTCATCAAGCAACAGCAGTCGGGCTTTATGTCGCTGCTGGGTGTGTGGCTTCCCTTCCTCGTGCTGATCGGGATCTGGATTTTCTTCATGAACCGGATGCAGGGCGGCGGCAAAGGCGGCGCGATGGGCTTTGGCAAATCCAAGGCCAAGCTGCTGACCGAAAAGCAGGGCCGCGTGACCTTTGACGATGTCGCGGGCATCGACGAGGCCAAGGAAGAGCTTGAAGAAATCGTTGAATTCCTACGCAACCCGCAGAAATTCAGCCGCCTTGGCGGTAAAATTCCCAAAGGCGCGCTGCTGGTTGGCCCTCCGGGCACCGGTAAAACGCTGCTGGCACGTGCTATCGCAGGTGAGGCGGGTGTGCCCTTCTTCACCATCTCGGGCTCTGACTTCGTGGAAATGTTCGTCGGCGTTGGTGCAAGCCGTGTGCGCGACATGTTCGAGCAAGCCAAGAAAAATGCCCCCTGTATCGTCTTCATCGACGAAATCGACGCCGTGGGCCGGGCCCGTGGTGTCGGCATCGGCGGCGGCAATGACGAGCGCGAGCAGACGCTGAACCAGTTGCTGGTCGAGATGGACGGCTTTGAGGCCAATGAGGGCATCATCATCATCGCGGCAACCAACCGCAAAGATGTGCTTGATCCCGCGCTGCTGCGTCCGGGCCGCTTTGACCGTCAGATCCACGTCCCCAATCCCGACATCAAGGGCCGCGAAAAGATCCTTAGCGTGCACGCGCGCAAGGTTCCTGTTGGTCCCGATGTCGATCTGCGCACCATTGCGCGGGGCACGCCGGGCTTTTCCGGTGCCGATCTGATGAACCTCGTGAACGAGGCGGCGCTGATGGCGGCGCGCGTCGGGCGGCGGTTCGTGGCGATGGAAGATTTTGAGAACGCCAAAGACAAGGTGATGATGGGGGTCGAGCGCCGTTCGATGGTGCTGACGCCCGAGCAAAAGGAAATGACCGCCTATCACGAGGCTGGCCACGCCGTTGTCGGTATGAGCCTGCCGAAATGTGACCCTGTCTATAAGGCGACGATCATTCCGCGCGGTCAGGCCTTGGGTATGGTGGTGTCTCTGCCCGAGATCGACAAGCTCAACTACCACAAGGACGAAGCTAAGCAGAAGATCGCCATGACCATGGCGGGCAAGGCGGCTGAAATCCTGAAATGGGGCGAAGAGCATGTCTCGAACGGTCCCGCAGGCGATATCATGCAGGCCAGCGCGATTGCGCGGGCGATGGTGATGCGCTGGGGCATGTCGGATAAGGTCGGCAATATCGATTATGCCGAGGCGCATGAAGGCTATCAAGGCAACACCGCCGGGTTCTCGGTTTCGACCAAGACCAAGGAGCTGATTGAGGAAGAGGTCCGCGATCTGATCGAACAGGGCTATCTGGAAGCGCGCCGTATCCTGACCGAAAAGCAGGAAGACTGGGAGCGTTTGGCCCAAGGTCTGCTGGAATATGAAACACTGACCGGTGATGAGATCAAAAAGGTCATGTCCGGTGAGGCGCTGGGTGGCGACGACAATGACACGCCCTCGGGCAATCTTCCGTCGGTGACATCGCTGCCCAAGACCAAATCCAAAAAGGACGCGGGTACCAAAGAGGGCGACGCTTCGCCCGAGCCTTCGGCCTGATCCAGGAGCGGCATATGTGATGGCACGCCAACCAGGCGGTCCTGACTGGGATCCTGAAAGCTACAGTCGCTTTCGCAATATTCGACTACGGCCCGCGCTGGATCTTCTGGCGCGGGTTCCCGCGTTGCCCGAGCGCGGCAAGGTCGTTGATCTTGGGTGCGGCAATGGCGCCGTTGCCGAGGCGCTGTCCAACCACTTTCCCAAGCACAAACTTGTCGGCGTCGATCGCTCGCAATCAATGTTGGAACACGCCGCGGCGACCGGGGCCTATCGGCGCTGCGATCAGGCCGATATTGCGGATTGGACGCCCAACAAACCGCCCGCGCTGATCTTTTCCAACGCCGCACTGCACTGGCTGCCCGATCACGCCACGCTGATGCCGCGATTGGCGCGCGCGTTGCGTCCCGGTGGTGTTTTGGCGGTGCAAATGCCCGCCCAGCACCGTGCGCCCTCGCATCGTATCCTGCGCGAACTGGCGCAAGAGATGTTCCCGGATCGGTTTGATTTCACGGGTTGGGTGGCTCCGGTTGCCGCGACGCTTGATTATGCCCGGATGCTGCGCGGCCTTGGCGCGATCGATTTGTGGAGCAGCGAATATCTGCACGAACTCGCGCCCGCCTCTGATGGGCATCCGGTACGGTTGTTCACGCAATCCACCGCGATGCGCCCCTTCCTGCAGCAGTTGAGTGACACTGAGCGTGCCGCGTTCATCGAGCGCTATGAAACGGCACTGGCTACGGTTTATCCTGTGCAAAACGATGGCTCGGTCTTCTTTCCCTTCCGTCGGTTGTTTCTTGTGCTGCAAAAGGACGCTTGATGGCCGCGCTCAAACCTACGAACTATCAGGGCGATGTCGTTTGGCTTGGCCGAGTGACGCAAGAGGGCGCCTTGCCATCCGCGCCCGTTGAGGCGTTGGAATTCACCTTTGACGGCCCGGTGGGCGAGGTGCATGGCGGGCGCACGCGCCCCTCTTGTTCGCGCGTGAGCGATCAGCACGCCAAAGGGACCGAGATCGCCAATGTGCGGCAAATGACGATTTTGTCGGCCGAGGAGCTGGCCGAAACCGCCTTTGCGATGGGCATCCCCGAGATCCTGCCGGAATGGATTGGCGCCAGCATTGTGCTGCGTGGCTTGCCCGATCTGACCCACATTCCGCCCTCGTCGCGGTTGCAGTCCGAGACCGGGCTGACGCTGGTGGTGGATATGGAAAACCGCCCCTGCGTGCTGCCGGGCAAGGTGATTGAGCAGCATCACCCCGAAAAAGGGGCGCGCTATAAACCTGCGGCCCAAGGGCGGCGCGGTGTGACCGCTTGGGTGGAACGCCCCGGTCGGCTGGTGATTGGCGATACGTTGCGTTTGCATATTCCCGATCAGCGCCCCTGGGAGCTGATCAAGGACGTGCGCGGCTAAATCGCGCAGGGCGGTTTCGCCCCCATCCGCGTCGATTTCTGGTCTTTCGCTTTGGATGCAGCGGGTTAGTCTGTGACTCAGGAGGAGCCTCATGCCCACAGATATCGAGATTGCCCGCGCCGTCCCTTTGCGCCCGATGCCCGAGATTGCTGCAAAGCTGGATATTCCTGAAAACGCGTTGATCCCCTATGGCCGCGATAAGGCCAAGATCGACGCGGCCTTTATCGCAGGTCTCAACGGTCGCGAGAACGGCCACCTGATCCTTGTCACCGCGATTTCCCCGACGCCGGCGGGCGAAGGTAAGACGACCACAACGGTGGGTTTGGGCGATGGGTTGTCGCGCCTCGGCAAACGCGCGGCGATCTGCATTCGCGAGGCCAGCTTGGGGCCGAATTTCGGGATGAAAGGCGGCGCTGCGGGCGGAGGCCATGCGCAAATCGTGCCGATGGAGGCGATGAACCTGCATTTCACCGGCGATTTCCACGCAATCACCTCGGCGCATAATCTGCTGGCGGCGATGATCGACAATCACATCTATTGGGGCAACAGCCTAGAGATCGACGAACGCCGGGTGACGTGGAAGCGCGTGGTCGACATGAATGACCGCGCCTTGCGCGATATCGTGGTCAGCCTTGGTGGCGTCAAGAACGGCTTCCCGCGCCAAAGCGGGTTTGACATCACGGTCGCCTCCGAGGTGATGGCTTGCCTGTGTCTCAGCCGCGATCTGACCGAGATGGAGGACCGGCTGAGCCGCATCATTGTGGCCTATCGCCGCGACCGCAGCCCTGTCACCTGTGCCGATATCGGGGCGCAAGGCGCGATGGTGGTGCTGCTCAAGGACGCGCTGCAACCCAATCTTGTGCAGACGCTTGAGGGCACGCCCGCCTTTGTGCATGGCGGGCCGTTTGCCAATATCGCGCATGGCTGCAACTCGGTGATCGCCACGCAAGCCGCGTTGAAGCTGGCCGATTATGTCGTGACCGAGGCCGGGTTCGGCGCCGATCTGGGGGCCGAGAAGTTCTTCGATATCAAGTGCCGCAAGGCCGGGCTTGCGCCCTCGGCGGCGGTGCTTGTGGCGACGGTGCGCGCGCTCAAGATGAATGGCGGAGTCGCGAAATCTGATCTCGGGGCTGAAAACGTGGCGGCGGTGCAAAAGGGGTGTGCCAATCTCGACCGTCACATCGCCAATACCAAGGCGTTCGGCGTGCCGGTGGTCGTCGCGATTAACCATTTCACCACCGATACCGAAGCAGAGATCGAGGCAATCCGCCACGCCGCGCGCGCGCAGGGCGTCGAGGCGGTGCTGTGTACCCATTGGGCCGAAGGTGGGGCGGGCACCCTGGAACTGGCGCAAAAGGTCGCCAATCTATGTGAGGGGCCATCCAGTTTCGCGCCGCTCTATCCCGACGAGATGGGGCTGTTTGACAAGATCGACACCATCGCGCGGCGGATCTATCACGCGGGCGAGGTAATTGCGGATAAAACCATCCGCGCCCAGCTGCGCGAATACGAGGCGGCGGGGTATGGCGATCTGCCGATCTGCATGGCCAAGACGCAATATTCCTTTAGCTCTGATCCCCAGCTTTTGGGCGCGCCCGAGGGCCACACCCTGCCGATCCGCGAAGTGCGACTGTCGGCTGGGGCGGGGTTTGTCGTGGTGATCTGCGGCGAGATCATGACGATGCCGGGCTTGCCACGACATCCGGCGGCGGAAAAGATCGGGCTGGATGGGGACGGCCAGATCACGGGCTTGTTCTGAGCAAGTCTTGAGCTTGCCTGCACAAACTGCGATAGGAAGGCGCAATTATCTGCGGGGGCCGTGCCGATGAAATCCGCTTCACAGCTGCATACGATGGAAGAGCTGCGCGTTGAAATCGACGCGCTGGATGGCGAACTGGTCGCGATGCTAGCCGCGCGCAGCCGCCTGATCGACCGCGCCGCAGAGATCAAGCAGGGCAATGGCTGGCCCGCGCGAATCCCCGACCGGGTTGAGGATGTGGTGCAAAAAGTGCGCGCTAGGGCCGAAGCTGCCGGGCTGAACCCGGATCTGGCCGAGCGACTTTGGCGCGAAATGATGGAACATTTCATCGCACAGGAAGAACTGGTTCTGGGCAAAGGGGATCGCACATGAGCGCCAAGATTATCGACGGGAAAGCCTTTGCTGCCACGGTGCGCGAAAAGGTAGCGGGCCATGTCAGCCGCCTGCGCGAGGTGCATGGCATCGTGCCGGGGCTGGCCGTGGTGCTGGTGGGCGATGATCCGGCCTCGGAAGTTTATGTGCGCAACAAGGGCAAACAGACGCTGGAAGTCGGGATGAACTCCTACGAGCACAAGCTGCCCGAGGACACGCCCGAGGCCGATTTGCTGGCGCTGGTGGCGCGGCTTAACGCCGATCCGGCGGTGCATGGCATCCTGGTACAGCTGCCTTTGCCCGATCATATCGACGAGGAAAAAGTGATCAATTCGGTCACGCCGAGCAAGGATGTGGACGGGTTTCATATCCTCAATGTCGGGCTGCTGGCGACGGGCCAGAAGGCGATGGTGCCCTGCACGCCGCTCGGTTGTCTGATGATGCTGCGCGACCATCACGGCAGCCTGTCGGGGCTGAATGCGGTTGTGGTTGGGCGCTCCAACATCGTGGGCAAGCCGATGGCGCAGCTGCTGCTGCGCGATAGCTGCACCGTAACAATCGCCCATTCGCGCACCAAGGATCTGGCCGAGGTTTGCCGTGGCGCTGACATTTTGGTCGCTGCCGTCGGGCGGGCGCAGATGATCCCGGGCGATTGGGTGAAACCCGGCGCGACGGTGATCGACGTGGGGATCAATCGCATCCCGGCCCCCGAAAAGGGCGAGGGCAAAAGTCGTCTGGTGGGCGATGTCGATTTCGACAGCGCCGTGCAGGTCGCCGGTGCGATCACGCCGGTCCCCGGTGGCGTCGGACCAATGACCATCGCCTGCCTGCTGGCTAACACGATCACCGCCTGTTGTCGTGCGCATGATCTGCCAGAACCCTCTGGATTGACCGCGTAATCCCGAAGAAAGATTGCGCGCGCCAGATATTATGCGCTATCCGCTTGCCGCAAGGTAAGTGGGTGGGGTCGATCGATGTCGAAATTCCTAGCGCTCTATCGCCGTGTGATCTGGTTTCCCGCGCTTGGCGTGATTTGGGGCGTGGCCTCGCTGTTTGGCATCATCGCCGGGCCCTTCGGGTCTGCCATCGGGATGAGCTTGGGGGCGCGCGCCCTGTTTTGGCCGTTGGTGATTGGTGCGGGCATTTTGATCGGGACTGCGGTGCAGATATTCCTGCGCCACAGGCTGGGGCAGCGCGCGCCTTGGCGTGAGGCACCGGTGCTTGCTGCGCTTGTCGCCTTGATCCTGTCTTGGCCGATCTATTGGCTGACGGTGAAGCTGGCGCATGATCCTGAACCACCCGGCGTTGGCGTTCCCCGCATGGCGGGCGCAATTTTTGGTCTGTCGATCGCGACTTCGGTTCTGCGCTATTGGATTGCACCCAAGCGCGTGCGCCCGCCTTCGAAAACGCCAGCGATTGCGCGCCTCGTGATGCGGCTAGAGCCGGGGCTGCGCAGCCCCTTGGTTCGGCTGGCGGTGCGCGATCACTATGTGGATGTCGTCACGCAAACCGGTGCGGCGAGCGTTTTGATGCGCCTTGCCGATGCGATTGCCGAGACCGAGGGAACGCCCGGATTGCAAGTGCATCGCTCGCATTGGGTGGCGCTGGCGGCGGTGCGGGGGCAGTTGCGCGAAAACGGCAAGCTGTTCTTGAAAATGGCGGATGGCGCGCTGGTTCCGGTTTCGCGCACCTATCAGGGGGCGGTCGAGGCGGCAGGATTTCCCGCCGCCTGATACCTTAGTGAATGATGGCGCCGTCTTTGACGAACATGTTGTCCCACGCGCGATCAATCAGTTCGGGCGTCATCTGATTGGGGATGCCCTCAAACTCACAGATCGAGATCATCTGGTCGATCAGGAAGATCGGCTGATAGTTGGCGTAGATATTTTCGATGGTCGGGTATTTCACCTTGAGAAGGTGAACCAGCGCCTTCTCATCCAAGGGGACTTTACGTTTCTTCGCAACCAGTTGGAAGATTTTGAGGAAATCAGACTGGTTCGGCCCGTCAATCTTGATCTTGAAGAAGATCCGGCGCAGAGCCGCTTTGTCGAAGATCTCATTGGGGTGGAAGTTGGTCGAGAAAATCACCAGCGTATCGAAGGGAACCTCGAATTTTTCACCCGATTGCAGCGATAGGATGTCGCGGTTTTCTTCCAGCGGAACGATCCAACGGTTGACCAGTTTCTGCGGCGGCTCGGCTTGGCGACCAAGGTCATCCACGATGAACACCCCGCCCGAAGCCTTGAGCTGTAGCGGCGCGGTATAGGTGCGGGCGGTGGCGTTGTATTTCAGATCCAGCATATCGAGCGACAATTCACCGCCGGTGATGACCGTCGGGCGCTCGCAATAGACGTAGCGGGTGTCAAACTGCATCCCACGCTTGCGCAATGCAGTCGGGTCGTCTTGGGGCAGGGCGGCTGCGGTGTGCACGATCGGGTCGAATACCGTAATCACCTGCCCAGCATATTCGATCGCGCGCGGGATGTAGATCTGATCGCCGATCGCATCGCGAATACCGTTCGAGATAGAGGATTTACCGTTGCCGGGGGGACCATACATCAGCACCGAACGCCCTGACGATACCGCCGGGCCAAGCTGCCCGATCAGATCGGGTGGCAGCACCAGATGGCCCATCGCGCCGGTCAGCTGTTGGCGCGTGAGTTGGATGTTGCGGATCGACTGACGGCTCACTTGTTCGCGGTACATCTCAAGCGGCACCGGTGCAGCGCCATAATATTCCGACTGCGACAGCGCATCGAGCGCGCGTGCCTTGCCGGTATCGGACAGCTGAAAATTCATCTCACCGGTCGAATTGGCGTGCAATGTGCCCATTGCCTCGACCAAAGCCTGTTTGCGGCAAATGTCGATCAGCTCCTGAACCAGCGTAATCGGCAGGCAGATTTGTTCCGACAGCCCGTTGGCCGAGCCCACATTGGTTCGAAACATCGTCTTGAGCAGCAGATCGCGCAACATCACGGTCTTGAGCCCGGTTTCCGCCAAGCTGCGCGGAGGGAGCGGTGCGATGCCACTTCCGGCCATCATATTCATCGGTTCGTTCCTTATTGCTGCGCGCTGCCGGTATCGTGACCGGGCCTTGATTATTTTCCTGTGTGAGCGCCATTGGCGGGCCGCAATTGGCCACTATTGGGATTCACAGCTGCAGTATGCAGGGCTATTGTGGCCAAAAATGGGAAAAAACGCGGAAGAGGCGGATATGCGGGACGAAAAAGAAACAGGGGCGAAACCCGCCCGTTTGATTGCTGTGGCCGCGATACTCGCCTTTGTCATGGCGGCGGCGCCGTTTCTGAAGGGTGCGCTGATCATCGGTAAGCATGAGGGGGACACGCTTCATCTGGCCGATATCGTATTGCGCATGGCCGATTACGGGCAATTGCCGCATCTGGATTTCATGACGCCGCTGGGGATTTTGTCGGTCTTGCCGATCGTGCTGTTCGTCAAGGCGGGTTTCGGGTTTGGCATGGCTTTCGCGGCGGCGCAGGCGCTTGTGGCTGTGCTGCTGTTCGGGCCGATCTTGCGTGTTGCACTGACGCGCTTTGCGGGTTGGACGGCTTGGGCCTATACGGGGTTCGTGATTTCGATGATCCTCGCGCTGGTGCATGGCGAGGCGATTTCTGCGCTGTCTATCTCGATGCATTACAATCGCTGGGCTTGGGCGCTGGCCTATATTGCGCTGCCGCTTGCGATGCTAGAGCCGCGGGGCGCGCGTCGCCCTTGGCTTGACGGGGCGCTGATTGGACTGGCCTTTGCGATCATGCTGACGGTCAAGATTACCTATGCCGTGGCGTTTTTCCCAGCGGTCGTGTTGGCGCTTTTGCTGCGACGCGACTTCAAAGCGATTCTGGCGGCGCTGATCTTTGGTCTGGCGGTCATGGCCGTGATGACGGGGTGGCTGGGCGTGGCATATTGGCAGGCCTATTTGCGTGACCTTCTTGCGGTTGCCAATTCCAGCACGCGCTCAGCGCCGGGGCTGCCGTTGCCGGATGTGATCGCCTCGCCCGCGTATCTGGGGGGATCTATGGCATTGCTGGCCACGGTGATCTTCTTGCGCCAATCGGGGCGCATGACCGAAGGTCTGGTGCTATTGCTGCTGGCGCCAGCCTTCGCCTACGTCACCTATCAGAACTTTGGCAATGATCCGAAATGGCTGGTTCTATCGGGCTTGGTGGCGCTTAGCCTTCGCCCGGCCAATACCATCACCAACAGTCTTGGCTGGCCGCTGCGTCAAGCCTTGCTAATTTGTGGTGTGATCATGCTGGCTTTGAGCTTGCCATCCGTTCTCAACATGGCGTGGAGCCCGCTGCGCCTCTTGGCCGATAATCGGCCCGATCAGGTCCCGCTTTTGTCGCGATCCAAGCAGGGCAAAGACGTTCTGATCACGGCCGCGCGCATGTATCGCGTCGTGACCACGCAGCCCGCAGATGGCCCAGGTGAACCCTATGCCGCCTTTGCGGATCGTTACGACATGAGCAGCGATGAGAAGAAAGAGGGCGGAAATTCGGATTCGGAGCCGTTCAAACTGAATGGTGAGGCGCTGCCAATCTGCGAGATGACGACGGGCTACAACGCATTGTTCGAGACGATTGCGGACGATCTGATGCAGCAAGGTCTCAAGGGCAAAAGCGTGCTGGTGGCCGATCTGTTCTCGTCACTTTGGCTCTATGGCGATTTCAAACCCGTCGAGGGGGGCGCGCCTTGGTATTACTCGGGAACGCCGGGATTGGCGCATGCCGATTATGTGCTGGTGCCGCTCTGCCCAACAAATGACATTCGCCGCAATGATATTATGAAGGCAGCCCTGAAAGCGGGATGGCAATTCGACGAGGTGGCACGCAGCCCGATCTATCTGCTGTTCAAGCCAGTGCCACCCAAGTCGTAATCGCCGCGCTTAGCCTGAGATTGCGAGGATCAGCAAATAGGCCCAAAGCGTGCCAACCAAGGCCAAACCCATCGGAAAATCCTTGCGTGTCCAGCTCACCCAATCGGGGGCCATGGCGCGCAAGGCAGAGATAGAGCGCGCTATCCGATGGGCGGTGAACGCCGCCAGCAAGAAGGCGGTCAACAACATCACCATCAGCATGATGTGATCCCAGTTGGTCGAGAAATAGGGCGCAGCGGCGGCAGCGAATTTTGCATCCCCCGCGCCGAAATGCGCGATCTGGTTGAGGATATACCCCAGCGCAAAGATCGCCAGCGCATTCACCCAGCGCCAAGCGTACAGGTCGAAAGGCATCAAAATTGGCCCTGCAACCGCGAAAACCGCCAAAAGCGCATAGACCGCATTGTTGCGAATCTTCATGTACTTCAAGTCGGTAAAGACCACCCATGCGCATATCGGGGTGATCAATACCAGAAACGCAAGCGCCGCTTGCGACTGAGTCAGATGGAGCATGCACTTAGCCTCTGATCGTGCCCGGTGCGCCCTGATCTAGTGCCTTCAGCGCCCGGTCAGCTTCCGCAAAATATTGGGGATTGGTGTCAATGGCGTCTTGCAACAGCGTCTTGCCCATCGTCACATCGCCCCGCTTCACGGCGGCAAGCCCGGCGGTATACAGCAGATGCGCGCGCTCAGATTGCGTCATCTCGATCACGGGCAGCTCATATTTGCCTTGGCTTGCGCGCGCCAGAACCAAGTTGTTCTTGGTGGTGAAGCGATTGGGGTCGTAGGTCAGCGCCTCTTTGAACAGCTTTTCAGCCCCCTTGGCATCGCCCCGTGTCAGCTTGGAAAAGCCCCAGTTATTGTAGATGCCCGAGGGTTTTGTCGTTAGCCCAGCCGCGGTCTCATAAAAGCTGTCGGCTTTTTTCCATTGCTTTTCACTATCGGCCACCATCGCTTCAAGACGATAGCGATCAAAGGTTTCGACCGTTGGTGGGACCGTGTCGAGCGTCGTTTTCGCGCCCGACCAGTCATTGGCGCGGATCTGGGCATCGGCGAGCATCACTTTGTCTTCGTCCGTGGCGCCGGGCATCGTCAGAATATATTGCCAGACTTTCACCGCTTGATCGGGCTTGTCCGCGCGCACCAGCGATTTCGCCAGCCCGCGACGAATGTCGATCCGATCGGGGCTTTCCTTGGCGGTGCGAGCAAAGTAGTTAACCGCCTCGTTGGGGTCTGCCACGGTCAGCATGATGTTTGAGAGGTTGGTCTCATCAACGGCGTTCACGCTTTTCATGGCGCGCGCGACTTCTGCATCGCTGCTATTGCCCATGCAGCCGGAGAGAGTCGTGATAGCGCAGCCCGCAAGGGCTGCCAGAAATACGGGATGGCGCATGTTTGTGCGTCCTTTTTGCTCGAGCCTCAGTGCTTCGTCAGCAAAAGATAATCACCTACCCCACGTCTGACGAGCTTGAACTGTTCATCCTGAGGCGGAGCGTAACTCGGTTTTTGAATTTTTGCGAGCGCGAGGCGCAGGTTTTGCCGGATCGCGTCCGATTGGCCACTGTCCAGCGCATAGGCGGTGTGAAAGACCCGCGCGGCCTCGGCATATTTGCCCCGGTTCATCAGCACGACCCCGAGATTGTTCCAGGCGGGGACAAAGGTCTGGTCGCTTTCTGTGGCGCGGCGCAACATCTGTTCGGCCTGATTGAGCCGCCCCAGTTTCAGATCTGCCGAGCCAATCGCGGAAAGCACATCGACTGTCGCCCCCTGTTCGGCGGCCGCGCGATAATAGGCGCGTAACGCGAGCTCATATTCACCCGCCGCCATCAGGCGATGCCCAACCGTGAGACCGTCCACGGCCTCGGCCCCCGGTTTCGAACCTGGTGCGAAGGGGCCGTCTTTTTCACCCGAAAGGCCGCCCGTAGAACAGGCGGCCAGTGCGAGAACCAAGAATGCGGCAAAAGCGGCGCCGCGCGGCCTTAAAATCATGCGTTTACATGCCCATTTTCGCGAAGTTCTGCATCATACCATAGACCGATGGGCCGACAAGGATGATCAGAAGCGGCGGAACGGTGAACATCATGGTGCCCAGTGTCATTTTGGTGGGGATCTTGTTTGCCGCCTCTTCGGCGCGCATCACCCGCTTGTCGCGCATATCGGCCGAATACAGCCGCAAAGCCTCGGCAATAGAGGTGCCAAATTGCTGCGACTGGATCATCACCGTAACAAAGCTCGCAATATCGGACACACCCGAACGCTCGCCAAAACGGCGCAAAACATCGGTTTTATCCAAGCCTGCTTTGATCTCATGGGCGACCATCGCGAATTCCTCGGCCATCGCCGGGTAGGATTTCTTCAGCTCTTTGGACACCCGAATGATCCCCTGATCAAGCGATTGCCCCGCTTCAACGCAGACCAAGAGCATATCAAGCGAATCCGGAAACCCGTTCTGGATTTCAGCGGTGCGGGCCTCCACGCGTTTATCCACCCAGTATTTGGGCGCGTAATAGCCCGCGGCACCGGGCAGCAAAATCGCAACGATCGTCATGGTCGAGGTCAGGCCTTGCTCGCTTGAGGAGTTGGCGATCACCACATAAAGCACGCCCAATGCGAGAAAAATCAAACCGGCAGCAAACTGCGCTGCGTGGAAATTTCGCACCGCGTCGGGGCCGCGATAGCCCGCGCGTTGCATCCATTTCTTCGACTCCGTCAATTCCTCGGCGTTTTGGGGCTCGAGGAACGACGCGTATTTGTCGAGCTTGTCCGAGCCCGTTTGGCGAAGCTTTTGATCCCCGCTTGCCGCGCCATTTCTCCCGGAACGAGCGCTCGCAGAGGTGCGGCTTGAACGCAGCTTTTCATAGGGGTCCTCGCGTTTTTTCAACAATGCGGGGAGGGCGGCCAGCACAAGCAATGCGGCAACGCCGACAAGGGCGATCATGGGCCCCATCGGGCCGAGCATGTTCACGAGTGAAGTGTTGATGGCAGCGAAATCCATGAGATGCCTCTCAGACCTTGATTGTGGTCATGATCTTCATAAAGAGCACATTTGCCCCCAGAAGAACGAAAACGATAATGGCGGTGGGGATGAAAGCTGATGTGTCTTTCACTTCATCGTAATAGTGCGGTGAGGCAACCTGAATGATCACCATGATCACGACAGGAAAGGCCGAAAGAAACACTCCGGACCAGCGCGGTTCAGCCGTAATCGCACTCACGCGGCGCATCAGTTTGAAACGCGAACGAATGACTTTGGACAGCCCGTCAAGCACCTCGGCAAGGTTCCCCCCCGAGCTTTGCTGGATCGACACGGCCACCGCAAGGAAGCGCAAATCCTGCATATCCAGACGCTCGGCCATTTCCGAAATCGCCTCGGCAATGTTGCGCCCGTAAGCCGCCTCATCGGCGATGATGCCGAATTCGGTTCCCATCGGGTCAGGAATCTCGCGTGCGACGGCTTGGATCGCCGAGGCCAGCGGGTGCCCAACACGCAAGCTGCGCACCATCAGTTCGACCGCGTCGGGAAGCTGCTCTTCGCACAGCGCCATGCGTTTCTTGGCTTTTGAATGCACCCAGAAATAGACCCCGCCCACACCCATGCCAAAGGACAGGGCGACGCGGATATAAATGCCGGCATTCGAAGCAATGGACAGCGCACCAAAGGCAAGGAATGTCGCCCCGACCATGATCCCGATCAGCGCTTTGGGCGAGAACGCAATATTGGCCTTTTGCGCCTTGGTCGCGAGGATCGAATAGAATGGAATGGATTTCGCGCTGAGGTGTTGGGTCGCCTCTTTGCGCAGCCGCTCAAGCACCTCATCGCGCCGTTCGCCCTTTTCGAGCATCTCCAAGCGGCGGTTGACCCGATTGTTCAGCGAGATTGATTTGCCGAAGACCAGCAAATACAGACCTTCGACCAAAAGCAGCACAGCGACGAAGATCAGCAAATAGATGATAGGCGTGATGGAAATCATCGTGACACTCCTCAGTCCTGAACGGGTTCGTAGATCGAGGCAGGCAAGTCATAGCCCCACTGCTTGAAGCGGTCTGAGTAATGCGAGCGCACGCCGGTCGGGGTGAACCGCCCGATGATTTTGCCATCCGGGGCGAGGCCGAGGCGCTCGTAGCGGAAGACTTCCTGCATCGAGATGACATCACCTTCCATGCCGGTCACTTCGGTGATCGAGACCATCCGACGCGAGCCGTCTTGCAGACGCGAGGCCTGCACGATCAGGTTTACAGCCGACGCGATCTGGCTGCGCATTGCCTTCATCGGCATCTCGATGCCCGACATTGCGATCATGTTTTCCAGACGGGACACGCCATCGCGCGCAGAGTTCGCGTGGATCGTGGTCATCGAACCGTCGTGGCCGGTGTTCATGGCCTGCAACATGTCGATGACTTCCTCGCCACGCGTTTCGCCCACAATGATCCGGTCCGGACGCATCCGCAGGGCGTTGCGCAGACAGTCACGCTGGGTGACCGCCCCTTTGCCCTCGACGTTGGGCGGACGGCTTTCCATCCGGCCCACATGGATCTGTTGCAGCTGAAGTTCCGCCGTGTCTTCGATTGTCAGAATGCGTTCAGAATTGTCGATGAAAGACGACAGCGCGTTCAGCGTCGTCGTTTTCCCCGAACCCGTACCGCCTGAAACGATGACGTTCAGGCGCGTCGAGACGGCAGCCTGAAGATAGGCGGCCATTTCTTCGGTGAAGGCGCCAAATTTCACCAGATCGTCGATCGCCAGCTTGTCTTTTTTGAACTTACGAATCGACACCAGCGAGCCGTCCACCGCAACCGGAGGCACCATCGCGTTGAAACGCGAGCCATCGGCAAGACGGGCGTCAACATACGGGTTGGATTCGTCCACACGCCGTCCCACAGCCGACACGATCTTGTCGATGATGCGCAGCAGATGCGGCTCGTCTTTGAAGGTGATCTCGCTGAGTTCTAGCTTACCGTTGCGTTCGACGAAGATTTGCTGGGGGCCATTGACCAGAATATCGTTGACCGTCTCGTCTTTCAAAAGTGGCTCAAGCGGACCAAGGCCCATCACCTCGTCATACAGCTCTTGATGGAGCAGTTGGCGATCTTGCGAGTTCAGCGCGACCGACATTTCGATCATCGCCTCAGAGGTGATGTCTGCAATCTCGGCTTTGAGATCCATTTCGGAGGCGTGCTCAAGCGCGGCAAGGTTCAGGTTCTCAAGAAGACGCTTGTGCATCTCGACCTTGAGTTCCTGCATCCGCAGCTTGCGCTTTTTCTCTTTGTCCACGGTCGCTGCGGGGGCCGCGGCCTTGGCCACCGGCAGCGGCTTGCGCACCGAGGGTTTGACGGGCGCGGCATCGGCGCTCGCCATTGGCGGGGGCGTCATTGCCTTGGTCGCCGCATCTTTTTTGTAGCGTGAGAACATGTCACCCGCTCCTTTCTATCGAGCCGTGGCTTCTGCGGCTTCGCCAAGCGCGACGAGCGAGCCTGCGAGTTTCTGAATTTCTTTGCGCAGCGGGCATTTCGGCGCTGACAGCGCAAGCGGGAGGCCGTGGTCATTGGCCTGGGTAATCGCCTTGCCGCCGTCGGACAGTTGCAACTCGATCGAAATATCAAGGCTCTCGGCGAGGCGTTTCACGCGGGCCTTGCCGTTGAGGTCGGTGAATTTCGGCGTCCGGTTCAGCACATAGCGCAGCTTTTCAGTGGGTAGGCCTTCGGCCTTGAGCGCGCGCAAAAGACGCAGCGCGTTTTGCGCCGAGCGCATGTCCAACTCGAGCAGAGCGAAATAAAGCTGGGCCTTGTTGATCACCGTCTCGGTCCAGCTGACGACGGTCGAGGGCATGTCGATAATGACAAAATCGAACTGCGCGCGCGCGGCTTCGATCAGGCGTTCGACATCCTCGCCGTTGATCAAATCCAGCGGCAACATATCGGTCGGCGCGGTCAGCACATGGAGTTTGTCATTATAGGCCAGCAATGCCTGACGGAAGCTGTCCGCATCCATATTGTCGGTATCGCTGAGCAATTCGTAAACCACTTCGCGCTGCGGCAAATCAAGATATGTCGCGGTTGCGCCGTATTGCAGGTCAAGATCCAGCAAGCAGACGCGCGGTGAGGGGTTGGTGGCCTTCTTGTTGCCGTCGTGGACCGTTGCCATTTCCCAGGCAAGGTTCACCGCAAACGTACTTGCACCGACGCCGCCGGACAGACCATGCACAGGCAGAACCACACCATCGCGGCCGCGACCACTTTGGTAGGCCGGGCTTGCGGCTTGGGGAGGAAGAGCGGGAATGTCGCTGTCGCCCAGGCGCTCGATCGCGTCATGCAGTGCGCCTTCGGGAAGCGGGTAGGGAACGAAATCATCTGCGCCAAGGCGCAACAACTGGTGCAGAGCGATCGGGCTGACTTCCTCGGCGATCAGGATCACGCGGATGCCGTTCTCTTTCGCGGTGGTGATGATCCCGGAAATCTTCGCCAGCTCATCTTCATCATCGCCATCAACAGCGATTGCGATGAATTCAAGATGCTCTGCATCGGGTTGACCCAAGAAAATCACCGCTTCGTCAAAGCTGAGATCCCCCCAGTTTTCGCCGAGCTCGGTTTCCATATCCTCGATCAAAAGATCGAAGTTCGCGACGTCACGCGAAACCGTGCAGGCCTGAATCGGCGCTGGCTCCGGAGTCATCATAGCTGCTGCACTCATTGCCTCTGTCCTTTGCTCAGCGGGTTTACGATGTCGGGGTCGTTTCTGCCCCGTGCTTCATCGCCAAACCCGGCACGACTCGTGCCACGCCTTTTCTGCTGAGGACTAATCTGTTGCCCAATCTTGGCGAGATTGGGGCCAGACTGTTTCAATTGTGGGGTTTTGCGCGACTATAATGAAGAAAGGCGAGCTTTGTTGCCAAGCTCGCCTCTCCAGTCATGTTGATTGTTCTCAAATTGCGATCAGCCGCCGCCACCAGCGCCAGGAGATGCGGTATTAACCTTGGTGATCGGCACGACCGAGGCCGACCGGATGTATTCGCGATAGACCACTTCGGCATATTTGCCATCCATCGGGATCGGTTTGCCGCCACTGACAAATCCCGACACCTCGGTAACGGTGCGGCGATTTTGCTCGTTCGGGGCAGGGGTGTAGACCAACGGCTGTGTTTCGCCGAAGGACACCACAGCCTCAAGGCGGCGGCGCGAGATGCCCTGTGCCTCTAGGAAACTCACCACAGCACGCGCCCTGCGTAGGCCGAGCGCCTTGTTATATGCGTTCGAGCCGACGAGATCGGTATGCCCGTAGACGCGGAAGCGCACTTCGGGGAACTGTTTGATCCAATCGGCCTGTTGCAGCAGAATTTGGCGCGCCTGTGGTTCCAGCACGGAAGAGTTGAAAGCGAAATGCACCGTATTGGGCACATCAGCTGCAAATTTCCGCGTCAGATTGATCGCATAAGACTGATCGCCTGTCATCATCGCGAGGTTTTGGTTCGTCGCCGATCCAAAGCCGCCGCGCTTTGGATCAAGATCCGAGCCGGCCTCTGAGTTCAGGATTCGCGTTCCTTCCGAACAAGCGGCCAATGCCAGACCTGCCGTCAGGATGAGCGCCATGTTGCGCATCGTATGCCCGAGCCTGTTCATCACTTACTCCATCACATAACCATAGGAGCCGGAAAAGTCTTGCTTGGCAACTTCTGCCGCCGGCCCTTTGGTTGGCTTGCGGTTCTTGCCTTGCACCTTTCCGTAAAGGAACAGTTCCGATTCTGTCGGCGGCTTTACCCGATCGGTGGGCAAGGCAAGCGCCTGACCTTTGATGGGCGACACCAGATGCGGCGTCACGATGATCACAAGCTCGGATTGCTTGCGCTGATACTCGGCCGAGCGGAACAGCGCGCCCAAGATCGGAACATCGCCAAGCCATGGGATTTGCCCGTTGAGATCGGTGAAGTCGTCTTGCAGCAGTCCGGCAATCGCGAAGCTTTCGCCATCGCGCATTTCAACCGTGGTCGACGTCGAGCGCTTTTTGAAGGCGTTGACGCTGAACCCGCCCTGAGTCATCGAAACCGAAGTATCGATGGCCGAGACCGAAGCTGCAATCTCAAGGTTGATGATGTCGCCATCGACAACGCGCGGGGTGAAGGCCAGTTCAACGCCGAAGGGCTTATATTGCACCGAAACGGTATTGTCGTTCACGACCGGGATCGGATATTCGCCACCTGCGAGGAAATCGGCCTGTTGACCCGATAGCGCGGTCAGATTCGGCTCAGCCAAAGTGCGCACGACACCTTTGGATTCCAGCGCTTCTAGAAGCACTGCGAATTCCAGATTGCCAGCGGTAAAGCCCATCCCGATTGCTCCGGTTTTGTCGCTGGAGATCGGAAGGGTTCCGTTGTCAAACGCGTTGCCGATGGCGCCGCTTTGAGTGAAGTTGCCAGTGCCGCCAATCGTCCCAACCGCGCCGCTGCCACCGCCGACAATGCCGCGAACGGCAAGCGAAGAGGACAGGTTTTTGGCCACGGAGCGCTGCATTTCTGCAAAGCGAACCTTCAGCATGACCTGTTGCGTGCCTGAAACCGAAAGCAGATTCGACACCCGGTCCGGTGCATAGCGTTTTGCCAGATCCAGCGCCCGGTCAAGCTTTTGCGCCGAAGACACGGTACCCGACAGGACGATCCCGTCATTGGCCGTGCGCACGTCGATATTCTCACCCGGCAAAATTTGTTTCAGGCGCTCTTTGAACTCTGCGATGTCCGGGGTGACCTGAACATCTACGTTCGAGATCAGTTTGCCACCTTCACCGAGGATCGTCATCGTCGTGCGCCCAGGCAGTTTTCCCAGCACATAAATCGATTTGTCTGAAAGCGTTTGGACATCTGCAATGCCGGGGTTGGCGATCGACAACTCCGAGAAGGGGACATCGCTTTCGACGACCACCGCACGGTTCATCGGCACATTCAACGGTGCCTGAGTTGTTCCCGACATAATTTTCAGTGTATCCGCCTGCACGTACGGCACGACACTAAACCCAATAGCCGTAGCTAATAAGCAAGCCTTAATAAGCGTTCTCAATTCCATTGTGACCCTGCCTCTCCGATCACGCCACGTCACAGGTCTTAACGCCTGCTTTGGGACTGTTTTGTCCATTATTAATGGGAACAATGCCGCAATCCTGTTTTTATTGCAAGAATCAAAGCTTTGAGCGGCGTTCTTGATGTGGGGAAACTGCCACATATACGAAGCGAGGCCGCAGCGGGCCTCGCTCAACCCTCTGAATTGAGGCATTTTGTCAGTTTGTGCAGGGGATCTCGGTTTCGACGACGTCACTCCCCTTACGGGTCTTGATCGTGCAAACCTTCTTGGCGACCACCTTCTCAACTTGCTTTTCCTGGATGCCCAAGAGTTGGTTGCGATCAATCTCGATCTTGCCGACTTGCTTGGTGTCCAGCGCGCCGACGAGCGACAGTGTCAGGCTTCCGGTGGACTGCGCCAAAGTCAGAGCGGCGACCTGCTCGGGGCTGACTTCTGCGGTGACGGTGCGCGCAATTTGCGTTTCTGCGGTGCGATCTGCATCAGCGCTTTGGTCGATGGCGATCAGTTTCAGTCTTGGCTGGATCAGC
Organism: uncultured Thioclava sp.; assembly: GCF_913064665.1. Lineage (GTDB taxonomy): Bacteria > Pseudomonadota > Alphaproteobacteria > Rhodobacterales > Rhodobacteraceae > Thioclava > Thioclava arctica. The sequence continues at coordinate 1,550 of NZ_CAJYBT010000006.1, read as the reverse complement.
TTGGTGACGGGCTCGCCGTTAATATTGCCTGACCAGTAGACATCCACCCGGTCGCCCGGACGCAAGAACCCTGAAACACCAGTCGAGACATTCACCTGAATGGTGAAAGCGCGCTGGTTGGGGGCCAGATTGGCCATGATACCCGCGTCAACGCCCGGTTCTGTGACCTTTTTCGCCAACAAGGGTTCAAATGGCTCAATCGAGCGCAGCATGGCCCTCGGGCGGGTCTCTCCCTCAAGGAACACGGCAGTTTTCGCTTCGGGGGTTCCTTGCTTGGCAACGATGCGCTGAAAGGCGCCAGGCGGCACGGCATCGGCCTCCACCTTGACGACGGCCAGATCCTCTTGCGTGAAGCGTGCGCCGTATTTCAGCTCCCTCTTGGAAACCACGACATCCGCAAGGCGCGGGAATTTTTTCTGCAGCTCGGCGTAATGGTCACGCTCGGCCTGGAACTGTGCGATTTGGCCTTGCGCCATGTAAACCGCTACCACGGCAAGGCCGATGCCTGCGGCGAGGAACAGAGCGAAGATCATACGCATTGTTCTACCCTTTCGTATTCAAACCGGAGACAATCCCCAGCATTCATCCATTATTATGCACGCGATCATGGCGAGATCATGGCCGAGCCAAGACTGCGTCGTGGCGAATAGTCAAAATCCGTGCGGCGTTTAGAACGAGCTGGTATTGATGCTACGCTCGCCAATAAAGGTAGCGATGTTGCCTGCTGCGGTGCCGGTCTTGCTCCAAATCACCACGCCGACCAGCATTCCGAGGGAAACGATCGCGGCGGTTAAAACCACCCAATCCACCGTAACGGCACCATCTTCGCTGCGCAGGAAAACCCGGAATTTTCTCAAAAGGGTCTTGTTCATTTTTCTAGTCCTTCTCGTCGTTTCCGGCCGCTTTTCTGGCGCGTTCCACCCTTTTTGACCCAACGTCATGGCGAAAATTTGGCCGCTTCTGGCGCAATCTATGTTTTCTGCGATCCGCAACTTAAAAAGCCGCCCCGGAGGAGCGGCTTTGTTGCGCTGCAAGGCGTCGCCCTGAAAGCGCTGATTATTTCGCGAAGTCGGTCGAGATCGAAGCCGAACCGAGATAGTCGCCGATGCTCGAAGTCAGAACGCCGGTCTTTTTGCTCACCAGCGTCATCGCTGCGGCGCCCAGGCCGACAACAGCTGCGGTCAGAACAACCCAGTCAACGGTCACTGCGCCGTCTTCTTCGTTGTGGAACTTCTTGAGTTTGAAAAATTTCATCATGGGTCTTCTCCAGGGTTTGGTTGCAAGGCCCGCGTCTTTTCGGCCTCAGCCTTGCGTCGCGGTATGTCTATATTCTGACGCTCAAAAACGGCCGGAATTGGGCGTAACGCGATCTCTTTCAAGGTATTTCCCGCGCAATTCTGTGCTTTGGCTATGCTGAGGCAGGAAAAAGCCGCCCCGGAGGAGCGGCTTTGTTGCGCTGCAAGGCGTCGCCCTGAAAGCGCTGATTATTTCGCGAAGTCGGTCGAGATCGAAGCCGAACCGAGATAGTCGCCGATGCTCGAAGTCAGAAC
>NZ_CAJYBT010000005.1 GCF_913064665.1 uncultured Thioclava sp. | reverse complement strand
AGCGAAACGCGCCATGCGCTGGGTGAATTTGGCCGCAGTTTCGTTGTGAAATATCATGGGCTCGAGGCGGTCGGCGATGGGCTTGCGCAGGTCTGCCACGAAGCCGCTATGGCGCGCCCGCAGCTGACGCAAACCCTGCGCGATGCCTGTCGCACCTCGTATTATTATCTGCGCGAGCGGCGCTTTCGCGTGGCCTCACGCGATCGACACGTCAAGCCCTGACCGCATAAAGGACGCAAGCCATGGTTCGCCGCTCTTTTGCCTTTGCGCTCGCCGACAAGGTTTCGGTCGTGCTGATGAGCATCCTCACGATGGCGATTGTCTCGCGCATCCTGACCCCCGCCGAAGTCGGGCTGTTTCTGGTTGCCAGCACCATCGTGATCCTGATCGAGGCGTTTCGCGATTTCGGCATCGGCACGTTCCTGATCCGCGAGCCCGATCTGGCGCCGCGATTGGTGCGCACGGCGGTGACGATCATCACCTGCATGTCGCTGGTGCTGGGTGGTTTGGCGCTGTTTGGGGCCGAGACCCTTGCGCAGTTTTATGCAGATCCCAAGCTTGCCGGGCTGATCCGGATCGCGGCGCTGGCGTTTTTGGTCGCTCCGATCAGCACGCCGCTTTTGGCGCTGCTGCGTCGCGACATGGCCTTTGGAGCGGTGGCGGCGATCAATGTCGCGGCCGGGTTTGCCAATGCCAGCATGACCATTGGGCTCGCGCTTGCGGGCTACGGGCCGTTCAGCCTTGTTTGGGGCTCGGTGCTGGCGGCCTGTGTCACGGCGATGGGCGCGGTGATCTGCCGTCCGCTCTGGTGGATCTTTGTGCCCACTTTGCGCGATTGGCGACTCGTGGTGCCCTTTGGCGCGTGGTCCAGCATCGTCACGCTTTTGGGCATGTTGTTTGATGCCTTCCCGCGTTTGATATTGGGCCGTGTGCTGGGCTTTGGGGCGGTGGGGTTGTTTGCGCGTGCGATCTCTTTGTCGCAACTGCCAGATCGCCTGATCCTGAGCGCGGTGCAGCCCGTGCTGTTGCCTGCACTTGCCAGTCATGCGCGCGATAATGGCACGCTCAAGGCGCCGTTCCTGATGGGACTGTCTTATATTTCGGGGCTGCAATGGCCTGCCTTGGCGATGATCGCTGTTCTGGCCGATCCGATTGTGCGCCTGTTGCTGGGTCCGCAATGGCTGGAGGTCGTGCCGCTGGTGCGGATCGTGGCGCTGGCCTTCTTTTGTCTCTTCCCGGTCTATCTGTGCTACCCGGTTCTGGTCACGTTGGGCCGGGTGCGCGATATGGCCGTGGCGATGATGATCGCGCTGCCGCCGTGTTTCCTGATCATGCTGGGGGCGTCGCGGTTCGGGGTGCATGTGATGGCATTGAGCCTGTTTCTGACAGGTCCGATTCAGGTCATCACCGTGATGATTTTCGTGCGCCGCAAAGTGCCCTTCGCTTGGGCGGAGCTGGGCCTTGTGTTGCTGCGCAGCGGTGGCGTCACGCTTGTGACCGTGGCCCTGCCGGCGGTGATCGTTCTGGCAGTCGGGTCCTGGAACGCCCTGAGCGGGCTCAGCACCGTGCTGGCGATCATCGGGGCGGCGATTGGCTGGGTTGCGGGCCTGCAGATGATGCGCCACCCCTTGTCGCAAGAACTCGGGGCCGCGCGCAGTTTTCTGCGCGCGAAAGTCCCGCTGATCTGGGGGGTGCGCCAGCCTTGACGCCCGGGGGCGCCCCGTTATCTCGGGGCGCCGTCGGCTGCTTCGGGCCAGCCGTTCATCTGATTGAGCAAGAACGCCGCCTCGGTGCGGTTTGTTGCTTTCAGCTTCTGGAAGATGTTGCGGATATGAACTTTCACAGTGCTTTCGCGCAGTTGCAGCTGATAGGCGATCATCTTGTTGGCCGCACCACAGCGCAGCGCATCGGCCACGGCAAGCTGTCGATCGGTGAAATGATCCAGAACCGTTACACGGCCTTCGACCGGCTCAGGCGCAGTCTTGCGCAGCGCCATCAGCGCGGCGCGTGGCAAAAAGATACCACCCCCAACGGCAAGGCGCGTGGCCTCGACGATATCCACGAAGCGCACACAGGGCGAGATATAGCCCGCAGCGCCGCATTCCAGCGCCGAAATGCTGGCCTCGATATCTTCGCAAGCGCCAAGCACGACGACGGGCACCTCTCCGGCCTCGGCGACCAGTTTCTGCAAATCGGCGCGCACTTTTTCATCCGCCAAAGAGCGCGACCCGAGGTTGCTGAGAATGACTTGGCGGGCGTCGGTCGAGCCGATGTCATCGCGCCAATCCGCCAGCGTTTCGTAATCGACAATGGTCGAGCCTTCGCAGCGTTGCTGAAGGCATTGCACAAAGCACGCCCGTTCCAGCGCGCGATTGTCGATGACGACATACACGTCGAAATCCGGGGCGCGATCTGTCAGCGGTGTCACGCGCTGAGAGAATGGCTTCCTTCGGTCTTCCGATTGAGGATTAAAAGCCGCAGGACGCAGGTTTGTTTCTGAAACTGCGTGGCAATAGCTGACCGGTGTAAACCGTTCGGTGACTTCCTTGTTCATTCGTTTTATCCCTTTCAAGGCGTGGACTTTTGGCGTCGTCCGTGTGGGGCCGGATAGAGACACGATTTCAGTAGGTTAACGCAATTTAATTGCTATTAACCGATTGGGGTACTTATTTAGATGTTAGCCATTCCATTTATTAAACCTTTTGATTTCCAGAATCATCAACTGGCTGTGATGAATATCGTTGTGCATTCTCGGATCGGTCGCACTAACAAAAGTTAATAATGTATTAACTCTTTTGGAGGGTGAATATTATATATTGAATGCAGGGGCGCTTTTGTTGTGGGTTTCCTTTCCGATTCTCGGGGGGCAAATCTGCACGACCCGGCGCGGCGTGGGTTGTGCAAACCTAAGGGCGCGATAGGCTGGGGGCATCGCGCGGTTTGGTTCGGATCGCGCTCTCAGACATCGCCAGGAGAACCCGATGACCGCCCAAGGATCGAAATTTGACGTGATTGTTGTGGGGGCGGGGCTGGCAGGGCTGGTTGCGGTGGTGGAGGCGGTGGCGCGCGGGCGCTCGGTTCTGCTGATGGATCAGGAGGGCGTGCAATCTTTGGGCGGGCAGGCGTTCTGGTCGCTGGGCGGGCTGTTCATGATCGATACGCCCGAACAACGCCGCTTTGGCATTCGCGACTCGCGCGATCTGGCGGCGCAGGACTGGTTTGGCGCGGCGCAGTTCGACCGGCCCGAGGATGCCAATCCCAAGAGGTTCGCGAACGCCTATCTGGATTTCGCAAGCGGCGAGATGCGCGCTTGGCTGCATGGTCTTGGGATGCGCTGGTTCCCGGTCGTGGGCTGGGCCGAGCGGGGCGGCGCGCTGGCGGATGGGCATGGCAACTCGGTGCCGCGCTTTCACGTGACTTGGGGGACGGGCACCGGGGTGGTCGCCCCGTTTGAGCGGCGCGTGCGCCAAGCGCAGGCCGAGGGCGCGCTGATCTTTGCGTTTCGCCATCGCGTAACGGACTTGATCACCACGCAGGGCCGGATCACCGGGGTGCGCGCCGAGATGCTGGCCGCCGATGATGCGCCGCGCGGCCAAAGCAGCAATCGCGATGTGATCGGGGCGGTTGAATTTGCGGCAGAATCGGTCGTGGTCACCTCTGGGGGGATCGGGGGCAACCACGCTTTGGTGCGCCAGAGTTGGCCGCAAGAGCGCCTTGGTCCGGCGCCTGCGAAAATGGTTGCGGGCGTGCCCGATTATGTCGATGGGCGCATGCAGCAGGTTGCCCAAGCGGCGGGGGCTGCGGTGATCAATGGCGACCGGATGTGGCATTACTGCGAAGGGATTGCGAACTGGGACCCGATCTGGCCCAATCACGGTATCCGCATTCTGCCCGGCCCCAGCGCGATGTGGTTTGATGCCTTGGGAGAGCGGATGGGGGCGCCCTGCTTTCCGGGCTTTGACACGCTGAGCACGCTCAAGCGGATTTTGCGCACCGGGCATGGCCATAGCTGGTTCATCCTGACCCAGAAGATCATCGAAAAGGAATTCGCGCTGTCAGGATCCGAGCAAAATCCCGATCTGACGGCGGCAAAATGGGGTGCGGTGCTCAAGTCGCGGCTGGGCAAGGGCGCGCCCGCGCCGATCGAGGCGTTCAAGTCCCATGGCGCGGATTTCATTGTGCGCGACAGCTTGCCCGAGCTGGTTGCGGGCATGGCGCAACTCGTGCCCGAAATCCCGCTGGATCTGGCCCATATTCAGCGTCAGATCGAAGCGCGTGATCGCGAAATTGACAATCGGTTTTCCAAGGATGCCCAGATCACCGCCATTCGCGGCGCGCGCGCCTATCTGGGCGATCGCCTGATCCGCACTGCCAAGCCGCACAAGATCCTTGATCCAAGTTGCGGTCCGCTGATCGCGGTGCGGCTGAATGTGCTGACGCGCAAGTCTTTGGGTGGGCTGCATACCGATCTGAGCGGGCAGGTGCTGGATCAAGCGGGCCAGCCGATTGGTGGGTTATTTGCCGCCGGGGAGGTCGCGGGCTTTGGCGGGGGCGGCTATCACGGCTATAACGCGCTGGAGGGCACGTTCCTGGGCGGCTGCCTGTTCTCGGGGCGCCTAGCCGGGCGAAACGCCTGATCGGGGCGCGCCGCAGGTCCGACAAACGCAGCGCGATCCCTTGGTAACGTGGCTCAGCCCGCGTCGTTGAGCAGATCGGCAAACAGCGCGGTTTGCTTCGTCATCTTGGCTTGCAGCGCTTTCATCAAATCTTCAGGGCGCAGCATGCCGCCATTCCACGTCGCGATCTGATCTAGCCCATCGGCCACCGAGTGATCGCGCGCATAGGTCAGCGCCTGCTTGGTGCCCGCAATTGCCAGCGGCGATTTCGCCGCGATCTCATGGGCCATCGCAAGGGCGGCGGCGATGGTGGCGTCGCGGTCGGGAAGGATTGCATTCACAAGCCCCCAGCCCTTGGCCTCATCCGCGCTGAACCGCCGTCCCGTATAGGCCAGTTCGCGCACGATACCCGGCGCGATCAGCTTGGGCAGGCGTTGCAGCGTGCCGACATCCGCCGTCATGCCGATATGGATTTCTTCGATCCCAAAGGCGGTCTCGGCGCTGGCGATGCGAATGTCACAGGCCGTGATCAGGTCGATCCCACCGCCAAGGCAAACGCCATGCGTCGCGGCGATGACGGGCACGCGCAGCGTTTCAAGACTGCTGAGCGCGGCTTGAAACTTTGTCACCAGATCGCGCAGCGCATAGGCCCCGCGCCCCGGCTCGGATTGCATCAAGGCGGTGATGCCGTTGAACACCGCCAGATCCATCCCCGAGGTGAAATGCCGCCCGCGTCCGGACAGCACGACACAGCGCACCGCCGGATCGGCATCAAGCGCGGCCGCAATGCGCGGCAGATCCGCCCAGAAATCGGGCGTCATGCTATTGGCCTTGTCGGGGTTGTTCATCTCAAGATGTGCAACGCCATCTGTGATCGTAACAACGAAATACTGCGAGGAGGGCATGTCGGTCATCTGTGCCTCATGATCTGGCTGGGGGCTTGGGTCTTCATAGCACCGAGGCGGCTATTGCGAAAACGACTTTGCGGGGCGGGGTTGCGAAACGTAACGGCAGTTGGGGGACATGCGCGGCGCCGTTTGCGGAAATGTTCTGGTCTTATTGGCAGGCTGGCGCGCGATGTCGCGGCCCTACCCGATATTGCGCAATACTGTGACGCAAACCCATGATCGCGATCTCGATGTCGCTAGAAATAAGGACTCGAAACTTGCGTTTTCATCGCGCAAAGTCTTTCGCAAGTACACGATAAGGGTAGGGTTTTGGAATGGCGACAGTTGGCCTCGTGATGCGGCGTGCTCTTATGGTGGCGGTGCCGGTGGCGCTTGGTGTGGCGGGCATCTTCTTCGCGGGCAATCTGCGAAAACTGCCAGAGCCCGGTGCGGTGAGCCGTCCGCCCACTTTGGTGCGTGTCATCACCGTTGCGCCCATCGCCCTGATCCCTCGCGTGACGGGCTATGGCTCGGTTGCGCCGGTGCGCGAATGGCGTGCGGTGGCGCGTATCGAAGGGGCGATTACCGAGGTCGCCAAGCCGCTAGCGCCGGGCGATATCGTCAAACAGGGCAGCTTGGTGTTTCGCATCGACGATAGCGACATGAAGCTGACCTTGGCCGGGGTCGATGCGCAAATCGCGGCCTCGAGCATCAAGGATGACACGGTGCGCGCAAGTCTGGCCTTGGCGCAGTCTGATCTGGATTTGGTACGTGCCGATCTGGAACGCCAGACGCGGCTCAACACTCAAGGCGTGGTGACGCAGGCCGCGCTGGATGCCACGCAACGTCAGGAATTGACCGCGCGCACCAAGGTGACTGAGCTGAACAATCAACTCGCCCTGAATGCGGCCGAGCGCGATGTTCTGGCCACGCAACGTGCGGCGCTAGAACGCTCAATCGGCTTTGCCGACATTCGTGCGCCTTATGATCTGCGCGTGAGCGATCTGAGCGCGGATATCGGCCAATATGTCAATCGCGGGCAGGTTCTGTTGACGGGAGAGGGCGTGGACGCTGCAGATATTTCGGCGCAATTCCCGATTGGGCGGATAGGGCCACTGCTGCGCCTTGCGGGGGAAAACGCAGCCGTCACCAAGCTCAAGGCGCAGGTCAAACTGCCCGCGCCAGGGCATGTCGTGGTGTGGCCCGCCAAGGTCGAGCGGATGGGCGACGCGATTGATGAGCGCACGCAAAGCGCGCCTGTGGTGGTGCGCGTCACCGATCCGCAAGCCCAAAGCGTCGCCGGAGAGCGCCCGCCATTGCGGCGCAACATGTTTGTCGAAGTCGAACTGTCGGCCCCCAAACAACAGGCTCTCGTGGTGCCCGCCGAGGCGGTGCAAAACGGTATGGCGCTGGTGATTTCGGCGGAGGGCACGCTGGAAAAGCGGCCCGTGGTGATCGGGTTCACCTCGGGGGATCTGGCGGTGGTAAGCAAGGGGTTGTCACCGGGTGACAAGCTGGTGGTGACCGATCCTTCCATCGCGGTGCCGGGCATGGCCGTTAAGCCGGTCGAGGATGAGGCGCGCAAGGCCCAGATCGCCGCCGAGGCGCTGGGGCAGACCGCAGCGGAGGCGAAACCGGGCAGCGGTGCGGGTAAATCCAAAGAGGCCGCGCAATGATCGCGCTGTTTGCAGGCCACCGCACGGCGGCCAATATCCTGATGATCGCGATCGCGGGGCTGGGGTTGCTGGCCCTGCCAACGCTCCAGCGCGACACGTTCCCCGTCACGCCGCCCTCGGAAGTGTCGGTGCGCATCACTTATCCCGGCGCCGCCCCCTCCGAGGTGGAAACCGGGATTTGCACGCTTGCTGATCCGCTGCTGATGAAGGTCGAGAACCTTGCCAAGCTGACCTGTCTTGCGCGCGAAAACATGGCCCTGATCACTGCCGAGATGATCGAAGGCGCCAACATGACGCGGTTTTACAATGATGTAAAAGACACGCTGGATGGCATTTCAAGCTTTCCCGACAAGGCCGATGCGCCCGTGGTTCAGATTGTCGAACGGGTCAGTTCGGTCGCCTCAATTGCCGTGACAGGGCCCAAAGATCCGGCGGTGCTGTTTGCCTATGGCCAGAATTTGGCCGACCGGCTGCGCGCGGATCCGGCGATCTCGCTAGTTGATGTCAAAGGGTTTTCCAATCGCGAAATCGGGGTGGAATTCAACCAGACCGCGCTGGAGCGGCTCCATCTTGATATGACCGATATCGGTGCGGCACTTGCCCGTCACAGTCTGGATATGCCTGCGGGCACGCTGCAAGGCCCCTCTGGAGAGACCGCGATCCGGTTCCTGGGCGAAAAGCGCACGCCGTATGAATTGGCGCAAATTCCGATCGCGGGAAGTGCGGCAGGGGGCGAGGTGCGGCTGGGCGATGTCGCGACGATCCGCGAGGGCTTTGATGATCCTTCGCAGGCCAGCTATTTCGACGGGGAACGCGCGGCCATCGTGGCCGTGTCCAAAACCGCCTCGCAAGATGCGCTCAAGGTGAAAGCCGCGCTGGACCGCGATCTGGCACAGGCGCAGGCTGAGGCTCCGGGCAATATCAAGCTGACGATTTCAGCGGATTCGACGGAAAACATCCGCGAGCGGCTGCGCATTATCGGCTGGAACGGTGTGCAGGGGCTGATCTTGGTGCTGGTGGCGATGTGGCTGTTCTTTGGCTTTCGCATGTCGTTCTGGGTCGCGATGGGGCTTCCGATTTCGTTCCTCGGGGCGATCTTTGTGATGCAGCTTTTGGGCTATACCATCAACATGATGACGATGGTGGCGCTGTTGGTGGCGACAGGTCTGTTGATGGATGATGCCATTGTTATCTCTGAAAACATCGTGCGCCGCCGACAGGCGGGCGAAAGCGCGCGGCAGGCAGCCCTCAACGGGGTGATGCAGGTCGGGCCGGGGGTGATTGCCTCGTTCTTGACGACGGCGATGATCATCGGACCGCTGAGCTTTCTGAGCGGCAATATCGGGGCGCTGCTGAAATATATCCCGATCGTGCTGTTGATTACGCTGACTGTCAGTCTGATCGAGGCGTTCCTTATCCTGCCTGCGCATATGCGTCATTCGCTGCATGGCGATGTGCGACCGGGGCGGGTGAGCCGTGCGGTCAATGGCGCGTTTGATCGGTTTCGCGATGGCGTGATTGTGCCGCTCGCGGGTCTGGCGCTGCGCTTTCGCTATCTCACGATCGGACTCGCGATCTTGCTTGTGGCGCTGTCGATTGCGCCCTTCACGGGTGGGCTGATCAAGTTCCAAAGCTTCCCGACGCTGGAAAGCGACACGGTCGAGGCGCGCCTTTTGCTGGCGGCAGGGTCGCCGCTGGAGCGCACCGAGGCGCGGGTGGCAAAGGTCGTCAAGGCGCTTGAGCAGATGAACAGCGATCTCAGCCCCGATCAGCCCGGTGCCCAGCCCTTGGTGAAAAACTACACGATCACCTATGGTTATAATGCTGACAGCCCCAGCGCAGGGCCGAATATGGCCACGATCAGCGCCGCATTGCTGCCCGCAGGCGTGCGCACGACCGAGGTCAGCACGATTGTCGATCAGTGGAAAAAGCTGACCGGACAGATGCCCGATATGGCCGCGATCCGCTTTACCGATAAGGAACGTGGGGCGGGAGGCAAGCCGATTGATTTGCTGGTTGAGGGCAATGATCTAGACGAGCTGGCGCTGACCGCACGCGAATTGCGCAAGTTCTTTCGCGGCTTTGACGGGGTGCGCGATGTGACCTTCGATCTGCAACCGGGCAAGCCTGAAATCGTGGTGCGGATGCGTCCCGGTGCTGCCAATCTTTTGGGGGTTACGCCGCAGGCGCTGGCAAGCGAGCTGCGCGCCGCCTTTCGTGGCGACAGCGCGGCGTCGTTCTCTGATGCTTATGGGCAGATTGATGTGGTCGCCCGCCTAGCGGCATCTGATCGCAAGACGCTGGGCGATATCTTGGCGCTGCGCGTGCCGGGCGCGAATGGCGCGCTGGTGCCGCTTTCGGCGGTGGCGGATGTAACGCAAACGCGCGGCTTCAACACGATCAGCCATGTGAACGGGCAGCGCGCGGTTTCGGTGCAAGGCTCGATCAATCCCGATATCGCCAATTCTGGCGAGCTGATGGCGGCGATGCGGGCCGATTACCTGCCCGAATTGGCGAAAAAGCGCCCCGGCGTGAAGGTGGTCATTCTGGGCGAGGCCGAGGATACCGCCACTACGGGGGCATCTTTGGCGCGCTACATGGCGGCGGGGATCATCGGGGTTTACCTGCTGTTGTCCTTCTATATGAGCAGCTTTATTCGCCCCGTTGCGGTGCTGGCGGTGGTGCCGCTTAGTCTGGTTGGCGTGATGTGGGGGCATTTGACGCTGGGGTTGCAAATCTCGCTGCCAAGCCTTGTGGGGCTTGCGACTTTGGCGGGGGTTGTGGTGAATGACTCGATCTTGCTGGACGCCTTTATCGGAGAGCGTCGCGCGGCGGGGGCCTCGATGCTGGATGCGGGACGCGAGGCGGTGCGCGATCGCTTCCGCGCGATTTTCCTAACCTCTTTGACCACGGTGGTCGGTCTGGGTCCGCTGCTGTTAGAGCAAAGCACACAGGCGCAATTCCTGCGCCCGATTGTGGCAAGTCTGGCCTTTGGTCTGACGGCTGCGACGCTGCTGTCGCTGTTCGTGACCCCGGCCATTCTGGCGGTGCTGGAAGATTTCGGGGTGAATGTCGCCAACACCAAAGATACGCAGGACGACGGGGCCAGCGATAAGACCCAGGTTTACGCAGGCGAGCTGTCATCACCCGCTTCAAACAGGGCAGAATGATCGGCGCGGATGCGGTGAATCTGGGTGCGGATTCGCGCCAGATGCGTGCGCATTGCCATGGTCGAGGCCTCGACGTTGCGCGCCTCTAGCGCGGCCATTATGTGCTCGTGATCGTCAAAGGCATCGCGCGAGGCGAAGGACAGCGACAGCATGCGCACCCGGTCCATATGCCCCTTGTTCTCGGCGATCAGCTCCCATGTGAAGCCGATGCCCGCGCGGGTGCAAATCTCGCGGTGGAATTGATCATCCAGCCGATGAAACCCGATGCGGTCTTCGCGCTCGACGGCGGCGCGCTGTTCTGCCAGCACATCGTGCAGCGCGCGCAGATCGGCCTCGCTCAGCGCTTCGGTGGCGACGCGGATCGTTTCAATTTCCAAGGCGGTGCGAATGAAGCTTGCCTGCATCACGGCATCGGATGAAATCAGTGATACGGTTGTCGCACGCTGCGGCCGGATCAGCAAAAACCCCTGTTTTGACAGCCGGTAGAATGCATCGCGCACCGGTTGACGCGACACCCCCATCTGCCTGGCGACCTCGACCTCTGACAGCTTTGCGCCCGGCGCAAGTTCCAGCGAGAGGATCTGACGATGCAGCTCGGCAAAGACCTGATCCGCGACCGAGGGGCGCGCATTCAGATCGAGCTGTGGCAAGAGCATGGCGTCGGACATCGTGACTCCTTATTGACGGGTCGAATATTCTAGCATATTAGTCTATTAGTGTAGCGGTTGTCTACTGCTACAAGCCTTAGCAACGAGGGGAGGCGGATGCCATGGCGCTGCTTGACGAAAATCGTCTTTTACCAGTCGATCAAGGGGTGCGTGCGCTGGCGCGCGCACTGTATGACGCGGTCAAAAATGCGCCCATCGTCTCGCCTCATGGCCATACCGACCCGCGCTGGTTTGCCCAAGACGCACCGTTCGCGGACCCCGCGCAGTTGCTTGTCACGCCCGATCATTATGTGTTTCGGATGCTGCATTCGCAGGGCGTGCCGCTGGAAAGTCTGGGTGTGCCGCGCGTCGATGGGGGCGCGAGCGAAACCGACGGGCGCAAAATCTGGCGCTGCTTTGCCCAGCACTATCATCTGTTTCGCGCAACGCCGTCGCGGCTTTGGCTCGATCATGCCTTTGAGACCGTCTTTGGATTTGACACGCCGCTGAGTGCGGCGACCGCCGATGACTATTACGACCGGATTTCGCAGGCATTGACGCGCCCCGAGATGCGCCCGCGCGCCTTGTTCAAACGCTTCAATATCGAGGTGATCGCGACGACGGAAAGCCCGCTTGATGACCTGAAATGGCACAAGATGATCGGTGAGAGTGGCTGGGACGGGCGGGTGATTACAGCCTATCGCCCCGATGCCGTGACCGATCCGGACTTTGAGGGTTTTGGGGATAATATCGAGCAGTTCTGTGCGCTCGGTGGGCAAAGCAGCACCTCGTTTGATGCCTATCTCGACGCGCATCGCGACCGGCGCGGCTATTTCAAATCCTTTGGAGCGACCTCAAGCGATCATGGTCATCGCACGGCGGCGACGCTCAATCTTGATCGGGCCGGGGCAAAGGCGCTTTATGACAAGGTGCTGGCAGGTCAGGCCGATGCCGCCGAGCGCGAGGCGTTTCGCGCCCAGATGCTGACCGAGATGGCGAAGATGTCGGTTGAAGACGGGCTGGTCATGCAAATCCACCCCGGCTCGTGGCGCAACCATTCTACCCCGGTGCATCAACGCTTTGGGCGCGACAAGGGCTATGACATCCCGACGCGCACCGATTACGTCGCGGCGCTCAAGCCGCTGTTGGATGCGGTGGGCGAAGAACCCGATCTGCGCGTCATTCTGTTCACCCTTGATGAGACATCCTATGCGCGCGAACTCGCGCCGCTGGCGGGTGTCTATCCCTGTCTGCGTCTTGGCCCCGCGTGGTGGTTCCATGACAGCTTTGAGGGCATGTGGCGCTATCGCGAAATGATCACGGAAACGGCGGGGTTTTATAACACCGTGGGCTTCAATGACGACACGCGCGCCTATCTGTCGATCCCGGCGCGCCATGATGTGGCCCGCCGGGTCGATGCTGGATTCCTCGCCAATCTGGTCGCCACAGGGCGGCTGTCGGAGGAGGATGCTTATGAGGTCATACAAGACCTCACACACAGGCTTGCACGACAGGCCTACAAGCTCTGAACGAGCGATCTTTGGGAGGAGAGAGAGAATGAAGAAGACTTTGACAACACTTGCAGCATTGCTGGCATCTGCCGCATTTGCCACAGCCGCATCGGCTTGCGACATGACGTTGCGCTCGTCTGACACCCACCCCGATGGCTATCCGACCGTTGAGGCGGTGAAAGCCATGGCCAAAGAGGTTGAGGCCAAAACGGATGGCCGGATCTGCATCGAGGTCTATCCCTCGGCCCAGCTTGGCGAGGAAAAAGACACGATCGAGCAGACCCAATTGGGCGTGATTGATATGGTGCGCGCTTCGTTTGGCACGTTCAACGATATCGTGCCGGAAACGCAGCTGTTCTCGTTGCCCTATCTGTTCCGCTCGGTCGAACATCAGCACCACGTTCTCGACGGTCCGATCGGTGCCGAAGTTGGCAAAGCCTTTGAATCGCATGACCTTGTGCAATTGGCCAATTACGATTCCGGTTCGCGCAGCTTTTACAACTCCAAGCACCCGATCAACTCGATTGCCGATCTCAAGGGCATGAAGTTCCGCGTCATGCAAAACGACGTCTTCGTTGACATGATGAAGGCGCTTGGCGCCAATGCCACGCCGATGCCGTATGGCGAGGTGTATTCCTCGATCCAGACCGGCGTTATTGATGGTGCGGAAAACAATTGGCCCTCTTATGACAGCTCGGGCCATTACGAAGTCGCGCCCTATTACACGCTGGATCAACACCTGATGGTGCCTGAGCTGGTGGCGATGTCGAAAACGACTTGGAACAAGCTGAGCCCCGAGGATCAAACGGTCATCAAGGCTGCGGCGAAAAACTCTGAAACGCTTGAGCGCAAACTGTGGGCCGAGCAAGAGAAAAAATCCGAGGACAAAGTCGTCGCGGCGGGTGTCAAAGTGGTCAAAGACATCGACAAGCAACCCTTCATCGACGCGATGAAGCCGGTCTACGACAAATACGTGACCACGCCTGAGGCAAAGGATCTGGTCGCGCGCATTCAAGCGACCCAGTGATCTGATCGCCCGGCCCCCGCCCGCTGCGGCGGGGGCCCACTCATCTTCTGGAGATCCCAGCAATGCGCGACGTTATGGAGAAACTGGCCGTCTGGACCGGATGGCTGGGTCAGGCTGCCCTATGGCTGTCCGGGATCGGACTGGTGCTGATGACAGCTTTCGTCTTTGCCCAAGTGTTTTACCGCTATGTCTTGGGCTCAAGCCTGTTCTGGGCTGAACCTGCCAGCGTCATTCTGATGGGCTGGTTCATCTTTCTCGGTGCCGCCGTGGGCATTCGCGAGGGCTATCACCTGAGCTTTGACGTGTTGCTCTTTGTGCTGCCCGAAAAGGCGCGTCTTACCTTCTTTTCGATTTCGGATCTGGTGGTCGCGGCTTTTGGGTTCGGGATGCTCAAATACGGCTGGCTTCTGGCTGACAAGATGGCGTCGACGACGATCTCGGGGATCGGGGTTTCGGGGGCCTTTCGCTTTGTGCCGGTCTTGGCGGGCGGGGCGCTGCTGATGATCTTTTGCGCCGAGCGCATCCTGCGCCGGCTTGCGGGACTGCCGACAGCGCGGTTTGGCGACGATCACGAGGCGGCTGAGCTTGAAGGCGCGGCCCCTGTAGGCGAAGGGAACTGATGCTATGGAACTCTGGATTTTGTTCGGGACGTTCTCTGTCTTGTTGCTGATCGGAACGCCGGTGGCGTTTTGTCTGGGCGTCGCGTCCTTCGCCACGGTCACCTATCTCGGGCTGCCGCCAGTGGTGGTGTTCCAGCGCCTGAATTCTGGCGTGTCGGTGTTTGCGCTGATGGCGATTCCGTTTTTCATCTATGCCGGGGATCTGATGGTGCGCGGCGATATTGCGCGCCGCTTGGTGGCGCTGGCGGGCGCGCTGGTGGGCCATATTCGCGGCGGTCTGGGGCAGGTGAATATCCTTGCCTCGGTGATGTTTGGCGGCGTTTCAGGCTCGGCGGCGGCGGATGCCTCGGCGGTCGGCGGGTTGATGGTGCCGCAGATGCGCGCGCGCGGCTATGGGGCCGATTACGGCGTCAATATCACCGTGACTGCGGCGATCATCGCGCTGATGCTGCCGCCCAGCCATAACATGATTATCTACTCGATTTCGGCGGGCGGGAAAATCTCGATTGCCGATCTGTTCACCGCCGGAATCATTCCGGGTCTGGTGTTGGCGCTGTCGCTGATGGTGGCCGCCTATTTCGTCGCCAAGCGCCGTGGCTATCCAACCGAGCCCTTCCCCGGTCGCAAGGCACTTGGGCGGTTATTCTGGAATGCGGTGCCCGGCCTGATCATGATCCTGATCATCTTTGGCGGTGTGCGCTCGGGGGTTTTCACGGCATCGGAAAGCTCCAATATCGCGGTGGTCTATGCGCTGCTGGTGACGGTCTTCCTGTATCGCACGATGAAGCTGTCTGATTTCATCGAGGCCACCAAAGGCGCGGTGCGCACGACGGCGATGGTGCTGATGGTGATTGGCTGCGCAGCCTCGTTCGGCTGGCTTCTGGCCTATCTGCAAGTGCCTGCGAAACTGATCCATGTGCTGGAAAACTTCTCGCATAATCCGATCGTGATCTTGCTGTTGATCAACCTGCTTTTGCTGGTGCTGGGCACGTTCATGGATATGTCGCCGCTGATCGTGATTACCACGCCGATCTTCTTGCCCGTCGCCGAGGCGTTCGGGGTCAATCCGGTGCATTTCGGGGTGATCCTGGTGCTTAACCTCGGGATCGGGCTTTGCACGCCTCCTGTCGGCGCGGTGCTGTTTGTCGGCTGCGCGGTGGGCAAGGTGCCGATCTCGACGGTGATGAAATCAATCTGGCCGTTCTATCTTGCAACCTTCGCGACGCTGATGCTGGTGACCTATATTCCTGCGCTCTCGCTTTGGCTGCCATCTGTGTTCCACTGAGAGGACGATGTCTCATGAGCTATCCAATCACCCATCCTGATCGCGGTGTTGCCCGACAGGTTCTGGCCGAGGCCCCCGAGTTGATGCTGGTCTCGGTTCGCTTTGAGGCGGGTGCGAAAGGCGCGTTGCATTCCCATCCTCATGTGCAGTCGAGCTACTGCGTCTCGGGGCGGTTTCGGTTTTTGCTGAACGGCGAAGAGCATGACCTGCGCGCGGGCGACAGTTTGCTGATCCCGGGCGGGGCCGAGCATGGCTGCCACTGCCTTGAGACCGGAGAATTGATCGACAGTTTTACCCCGCGCCGCGACGATTTTTTGTGAAAGGACTTCCAATGCTGAGCGTCGAAACCCGTCACGCCATCCATCCCGATCACGCCCGCAGCATGGGCACGCAAGAGCTGCGTCAGCATTTTCTGGGCACCGGTTTGTTTGCGCCCGGCGAGATCCGGCTGATTTACACCCATTACGACCGCTTCACGCTGGGCGGGGCTGTGCCGAATGGGGCGCCGCTGACGCTCGATCAGGTGGCAGAAACCAAAACCGCCACCTTTCTTGAGCGGCGCGAATTGGGGGTGGTCAATATCGGCGGGCCGGGGCGCGTTTCGGCGGCGGGAGAGACCTGGGATATGGGGCGCGGCGACGTGCTCTATCTGGGGATGGGTGCGGGCCCTGTGACATTTGCGGGCGCGGGGCGGTTCTATCTTGTGTCCGCCCCCGCCCATCGCGCGTTCCCCCACCGTTTGATCAAACTTGCCGAGGCCAAGCGCGTCGAGATGGGCGAGGCGGCGACCTCGAACAAGCGTGTCATCAACCAGTTCATCCACCCGACCGTCATGGAAAGCTGCCAGTTGGTGCTGGGCTATACGCAGTTGCTTGACGGGTCAGTCTGGAACACGATGCCTGCCCATGTCCATGATCGCCGGATGGAGGCCTATCTTTATTGGGGTATGCAGCCCGAGGCGCGTGTCCTGCATCTGATGGGCGAGCCGCAAGAAACCCGTCATCTGATGATCGCCAATGAAGAGGCTGCGATCTCGCCGCCGTGGTCGATCCATGCGGGGGCGGGAATTGGCGAATACACCTTCATCTGGGCGATGGCGGGCGACAATGTCGATTACACCGATATGGATTTCGTCCAGCCGGCAGATTTGAAATGAGTGCGTTTTCTCTATCAGATCGGCGCGCGCTGGTGAGCGGTGCCAATACCGGAATCGGGCAGGCGATTGCCGTCGCCCTTGCCGCTCAGGGGGCGCGCGTCACTTGCGCGGGCCGCCGGGCCTGTGATGAGACGGTTGCGATGATTGCGGCGCGGGGCGGCGTGGGCGAAACCCTGACGCTTGATTTTGCCGATCCGATGGCGGCGCGCGATGTCTTTGCGGGGCAGGGCTATTCGATCTTGATCAATAATGCCGGGATCATCCGGCGCGCCGACAGTCTGGAGTTCACCGAGGACGATTGGGACGCGGTGATGGACGTCAATCTCAAGGCGTTGTTTTTCACCACGCAAGCCTTTGCGAAGGCCGCGCTGGCCGAGGGGAACACCCCTGCGGCGGTGGTCAATATCGCCTCGTTACTGTCGTTTCAGGGCGGCATTCGCGTGCCCTCTTATACTGCGTCCAAACATGGCGTGGCGGGGCTCACCAAGATCTTGGCCAATGAATGGGCGGCCAAGGGGATCAACGTCAACGCCATCGCGCCGGGCTATATCGCGACCAATAACACCGCTGCGTTGCGCGCCGATCCCGCGCGCAACGACGCAATCCTTGAACGCATTCCCGCCGGTCGCTGGGGCGCGCCCGAAGATATCGGTGGCACCGCTGCGTTCCTGTGTTCCCCCGCCGCGCGCTACATCCATGGCGCGGTTCTCAATGTTGATGGAGGCTGGCTTGCCCGCTGATCGAATGACCCGCGTAAACCCCGCCCCCAAGGCCGGTATCGTGCATCTTGGGCTTGGCGCGTTTTATCGCGCGCATGGTGCGGTTTATACCGCCAAGGCGGTGGCGAGCTCGGGCGGTGATTGGGGCATTGTCGGGGTGTCGCTGCAATCGCCCACGATGCGCGACGCGCTGGCGCCGCAGGGCTTTGCCTATAGCGTGTTGCTGCGTGGCGCGGCTGGCGACGAGGCGCAGCGCATCGAGATCGTGCGCGACGTTCTGGTGGCGCGCGAAGACCCCCAAGCGGTGCTTGAAGCGATGGTCGATCCTGCGATCCGTATCGTGACGCTGACGATCACCGAAAAGGGCTATTGCCACGCGCCCGCAAGCGGGGCGCTCAACCCAGATCACCCCGATATCGTGCATGATCTTAGCCATGACCTGCCGGTCTCGGCGCCGGGCTATCTGGTGCGTGCGTTGCAAATGCGGCGCGCACGCGGGCTTGCGCCCTTTACCGTTCTGAGCTGTGACAACTTGCCCGAAAACGGGCCGATGCTGCGCGGTGTGGTGCTGAATCTGGCGCGTCGGATCGACCCCGCGCTTGCCGATTGGATTGCGGACGAGGGGCGCTTTCCCGCCACGATGGTGGACCGGATTGTGCCCGCCACCAAACCCGAAGACATCGCGCGTCTTGAGGACTTGACGGGCTATCATGACGCCGCCCCTGTCGCGCCCGAACCCTTTAGCCAATGGGTGATCGAGGATGATTTCGTAGCCAACGCCCGCCCGGATTGGGGCGTCGCCGGGGCCGAGTTGGTCGCGGATGTGACGCCGTATGAGCATATGAAGCTGCGCATGCTCAACGGCACCCATTCCGCGCTGGCCTATCTGGGCTATCTCGCAGGCCATGAGACGATTGCAGATGCGATGGCCGACCCGGCGATGGTGCGGTTTGTCCGGCATCTGTGGCAATCCGAGATCATCCCCGTGCTGACACCGCCGCCGGGCGTGTCGCTATCTGAATATGCCGAGGCGCTGGCTGCACGCTATGCCAATCCCGCGATCCGTCATCGGACGTGGCAGATCGCGATGGATGGCAGCCAGAAACTGCCCCAGCGCATTCTTAGCACGGTGGCGGAAACGCTGGCGGATGGGCGGACTTGTCCGGGGCTGATGCTCGCGATTGCGGCGTGGATGCGCTATGTCGGCGGCGTGGATGAAACGGGCCAGCCGATTGAGGTCAAAGACCCGCTGGCGGCGCAATTGCGCGGGCTTTCGGACAGTGCTGAGACGGCCAGCGGCAAGGTTGCAGCGCTGCTATCCTTGCGCGCGGTGTTCTCGGATGCGCTGGCCGCCAAGCTGCAAGAACCGGTCACGCAGGCCTATGAAACCTTGCTGGCAAAGGGTGCGCGCGTGGCCGTGCAGGAGGTGGCGCAATGATCGAAAGTTGGCGTTGGTATGGCCCCGAGCTAGACGCGATTACCCTGCCCGAGATCGCGCAGACCGGGGCGTCGGGAATCGTGACCGCTCTGCATGAGATCCCTTATGGCGAGGTTTGGCCGCGCGAAGCAATCGCTGCGCGGCGCGCCCTGATCGAGGCGGCGGGCTTGCATTGGCACGTTGCCGAGAGCCTGCCGATCCACGAGCGCATCAAACGGGGCGATGGCGACCTGACACAGCTTTTCGCCAATTACCGTCAGTCGATGGCCAATCTGGCCGCCGAAGGGATCACCACGATCTGCTACAATTTTATGCCGGTGCTGGATTGGACGCGCACCGATCTGACCGCGCCGCTTGCGCGTGGCGGGACTTGCCTGCGCTTTGAGGCCTATAAAATGGCCGCGTTCGAGATCCATATGTTGGGCCGTGCAGGGGCGCAGGACGATTACGCGCAGGACGTGCGCACCAAAGCGGCGACATGGTTTCAGGCCAGCTCTCAGGGCGAGCGCGAGGCGCTGCTGCACGCGATCATGTCGGGTCTGCCCGGCGCGTTTGATCGCTACGATATTGCCGGGTTGCGCGCCCAGCTTGCACTGTATGACGGGATCGGGCGGGCGGAAATTCGCGCCCATTACAAGCGCTTCCTGAACGAGGTGATCCCGGCGGCCGAAGAGCTTGGTCTGCGCTTTGGCGTGCATCCAGATGATCCGCCGCGCGACATTTTGGGCCTGCCACGCGTTGTTTCCAACGAAGAGGATATCGCATGGATTCTGGACGCCTATGACAGTCCGGCCAATGGTCTGACGCTTTGTTCCGGGTCGCTGGGGGCGAACCCGCAAAACGATCTGGTGCAGATCGCGCGCCGCTTTGGCGAGCGCATCCATTTCGTGCATCTGCGCAATGTGCGCAAAGAGAGCGATGGCAGTTTCGAAGAGGCCGCCCATCTGGAGGGCGATAGCGATCTGGTCGCGCTGATCGACGCTTTGCTTGCGCAAGAGGGGCACCGCCGCGCGACGGGGCGGCACGATTGCGCGCTGCCCTTCCGCCCCGATCACGGCCATGCGCTGCTTGACGATGGCGCGCGCAACGCGTTTCCGGGCTATCCGCTGATCGGGCGGATGCGCGGGCTGGCGGAATTGCGCGGCGTGATCGCGGGACTAAAGGGGCGCGAAGGTGCCAATGGCTGAGCCGATCATCTTGCATCCCGACGACACGGTCGCGGTTTTGCCGCTGCGTGCCGCAGAAGGTAGCTGTCCGCTGGGCAAAGGCGCGCCGCTGTCCCATCCCGTCGCGGCTGGCCACAAGATCGCGCGTGTCGCGATGGCTGCGGGGGATCCGGTGATCAAATTCGGCCAGTTTATCGGGCGCGCCAGCCAGCCGATTGCGCTTGGCGCGCATGTCCACACTCAGAACTGCACCTTTGGCGATCACGATCAAAGCCACCAGATCGGGGCCGATTTGGCGCGCGCAGAGGCGGCCATTCCACGCGATCAACCCGCGCGCCGTTTTCGCGGATATGCGCGCGCGAATGGTCAAGTTGGCACGCGTAATTTCATCGCGCTCTGTGCCACGGTCAACTGCTCGGCGACAGTCATAAAACGCGCCGCGTTCGAGGCCGAAACCGAGGGGCTGCTGGAGCCCTATCCCAATGTCGATGGGATCGCGGCCTTTGCCCATAGCACGGGCTGTGGCATGGCCGCGACGGGGCTGGGCGCGCAGATCCTTGAACGCGTGCTTTGGGGGCATGCGACCCATCCCAATGTCGGGGCTGCGATCTTTGTCGGACTGGGCTGCGAGGTCATGCAGATCGCGCGGATGCAGGCACATTTCGGTGATGCGGGCCGGGAACGCCTTCACGCGCTTACGATTCAAGAGACCGGAGGCACGCGCGCCACGATTGACGCGATCAAGGCTAAGATCCGTGCGATCTTGCCGCAGGTCAACGCGACCGGGCGCAGCGATTGCCCGGTTTCAAGCCTGCGCATCGGGTTGCAATGCGGCGGCTCGGACGGGTTCTCGGGGATCACAGCAAACCCGGCGCTCGGTGTGGCCTCGGATTTGATCGTGGGGCAGGGGGGCGGTGTGATCTTGTCTGAAACCCCCGAAATTCACGGTGCCGAAGACCTGCTGTTGCGCCGCACCACGCCAGAGGTCGCGCGCCGTTTGATGGCCTGTCTCAACTGGTGGGAGGGCTATGCCGCGCAAGGGGGCGGGTCGATGGATAACAATCCCAGCCCCGGCAACAAACAGGGCGGCATCACCACGATCCTTGAGAAATCGCTCGGGGCGGTGGCCAAGGCCGGGGCGACACCGCTGCGCGCGTTTTATGACTATGGTGAACGGGTCAGCGCAGCGGGGCTGAGTTTCATGGACAGCCCCGGCTATGATCCGGTCTCGGCGACGGGTCAGATCGCGGGCGGCGCGCAGATCGTGGTCTTTACCACCGGGCGCGGCTCTGCGTTTGGCTCCAAGCCCGCGCCGACGTTGAAACTGGCGACCTCGGATGCGCTGATGCGCGCGATGCCCGATGATATGGATATCGGGTGTGGCGATATCTTGTCGCAAGGCGTGCCAATCGCGCAAAAAGGGGCGGAGATTTTCGAGGCGATCCTGAGCGTGGCCTCGGGGGCGCGGAGCAAATCGGAAGAACTGGGCCTTGGTGATAACGAGTTCCAACCTTGGCAAATCGGAGCAGTGATGTGAGCAAGAAAACCGTCATCGCCTGCGTGGGTGAGGCAATGGTCGAGCTGTCCTTTGACCGTCCCGGACAGCAGATCAGCTATGCTGGCGATACGCTGAATACGGCTGTCTATCTTTCGCGCAATATCGGTGCGGCGGCGCAGGTCGGCTTTGTCAGCGTGCTGGGGGGGGATGCGGTCTCGGACCGGATGCGCGGGTTTATCGCCGCGCAGGGCGTGGATTGCGCGCGCATCACCCGCCACCCCACGCGCCTGCCCGGCCTCTACGCGATTGCGCTGGATGGGGCGGGCGAGCGCAGCTTTTCCTATTGGCGCGATCAATCCGCCGCGCGCACGTTGTTCGAAGACGGCTTTGCCCAGCTTGCGGGCGCGGATATGATCTATCTGAGCGGCATCACGCTGGCGATCTTGCCGCCCTCGATCCGCATCGCGCTGTTGGAGCATCTGGCCGGGCATCGCGCGCAAATCGCCTTTGATTCCAATTATCGCCCTCGGCTGTGGGAAGATGTCGCCACCGCAAAGGCCACGATTGAGGCTGCTTGGCGTGTCGCCGATATCGGTCTGCCGTCGCTGGATGATGAGATGGCGTTGTTTGGCGATCGCGATGGTGCGGCGGTGCGCGCGCGCCTGAACGGCTGGGGGCTGAATGCGGGGGCGCTGAAACGGGGCGAGCAAGGCCCTTTGCCGCTTGATCCCAACTGCGCGACGCCGACGGTTCCTGCGGCTCAAACGATCGTCGACACTACTGCGGCGGGTGACAGTTTTAACGGCGCGTGGTTGGCGGCCTATCTGCAGGGGGCGTCGCAAACCGACAGGTTGCTGCGCGGCCATGCCCAAGCGCTCAAGGTGATCGCCCAGCCCGGCGCGATCATCTAAGCGGGGCAGGGCGCTGGCCGCCTCAGGCTTTCAGCGCGGCCAAAGCCGTTTTCAGATCAAGCGCCCCGTCATACAGCGCACGGCCTGAAATCGCGCCTGCGATCACGCCAGTGTCGCGCAGCGCGATCAGGTCGGGCAGGGATGACACGCCGCCCGAGGCGATCACCGGAATGTCGACGGCGCGCGCCAAGGCCTCGGTCGCGGCGATATTGGGCCCGCCCATTGCGCCATCGCGCAGGATGTCGGTGTAGATGATCGCCGCAACGCCCGCGTCTTCAAAGCTGCGCGCGAGGTCGGTGACCATCACGTCGGTCTCTTCGGCCCAGCCTTTGGTCGCGACTTTGCCATTGCGCGCGTCGATGCCGACGGCGACCTGACCGGGGAAAGCGCGTGCGGCTTCGCGCACCAGATCAGGGTTTTCGACTGCGACGGTGCCAAGGATCACGCGGGCAAGGCCGCGTTCCAACCAGCGTTCGATTGTGGCCATATCGCGGATGCCGCCGCCCAACTGCGCGGGCACCTTGATGCGCGCGAGGATGGCCTCGACCGCGGCGGCGTTGACCGGTTCGCCCGCGAAGGCGCCGTTCAGATCGACCAGATGCACCCATTCGCACCCCGCCGCCTCAAAGCTGGCCGCTTGCGCTGCTGGATCATCGCCAAACACGGTCGCCTTATCCATCTCGCCATGCAGAAGGCGAACGCATTGCCCGTCTTTCAGGTCGATCGCGGGATACAGGATCATCGTGGCTCTCCATCGTTTTGCGCCTCATGCCACGGCGCGGGGGCGCGGGGCAAGAGGGGGACGCACGCATAGGCCAGATTGACGCGGACGTCACGTCAGGCTTGCCCGGAATCAGGGGCCGTGGCCAGATGGGTGAGAACGGTAAAAGGGAGGAGATTTACCATGAAGACACTGATACTGGCAGCGGCCGCAATGGCGCTGAGTGCGGGGGCGGTTCTGGCCGACCCGATTGAGGGCATGTGGAAGACCCAGCCCGATGCGGGCAAGTTCGCCTACGTCACGATCAAACCTTGCGGTGCGGCGTTTTGTGGCAACATTACCAAAAGCTTCGATGCGAAGGGGCAAGAGGTGAAGACCGGCAACGAGGGCAAGGAGATCGTCATCGACATGGCGCCCAAGGGAGGCGGCAAATACGAGGGCAAGGTCTGGCGCCCCTCCAACAACAAAATCTATCTCGGCAAGATCAAGGTGCAGGGCAGCGCGATGGCGCTGGCTGGCTGTGTCGCGGGCGGGCTGTTCTGCAAATCGCAGGATTGGCAGCGCGTGAAGTGATCAGCTGAGGCTGAGATCGGCATAGGCGAAACCGTCACGCAGCACGGTTTCGCCGACCGCCACCTTGATCGGGGCGTCAAAGATCGGACCTGCCGAGACGGCGGTGTGAAACTCGCCATTCTCGCCGCAGGGATCGACGCCTTCGGGCAGGTCGGCCAGTAGGTTCGCATCGAATTCGCGCCCCGCGAAAGAGGCGTCAAGCTTGGACGGATCGACCGTAACCAGATGGGTTTCAAACCCCAACGCGATCATCTCGCGGGCCAGTTCATCTGTCGGGCGGCCCCAAAGCGGGAACAGCGCGGTAATGCCAAGCGGTTCCAGTTTCGCGATCCGGTAGTCGCGCACATCTTCCAGAAACAGATCGCCAAACACCATTGTCTCGATATCCAGCGCACGGACTTGATCCATCGCTGCCGCCATACGCGCTTCGTAATCGGCGTTCGAGCAGGGCCAGGGCAACGGCACTTCGATCAGAGGCAGGCCAGCCGCCGCCGCCTGAGCGCGCAGGATGGCGTTGCGCGTGCCATGCATCGCGACGCGGTCAAACGCCTCGTTGGTGGTGCACAGCAGCGCGACGATATCGGCCAGCCCTTCGCTGCGACAAACATGCAGCGCCATCGCGCAATCTTTGCCAGACGACCAACTGAGGACCGCGCGCGGCAGGCTCATGGTTTCCAGCCGAGAAAGTTCGCGATCAGGCGCAGCCCGGTGGCTTGCGATTTCTCAGGGTGGAACTGCGTGCCCACGACATTGCCGCGCCCGACAATGGCCGTGATCGGACCGCCATAATCCACATGGGCCAGCAGATCGGCGCGCTCGGCCACCTTGAAGTGATAGCTATGCACGAAATAGGCGTGATCGCCCGTTGCGATGCCTTCGAGCACCGGGTGGGGCGTGTCGATCACCAGATCGTTCCAGCCCATATGCGGCACTTTCATCGCCGGATCATCGGGGGTGATCTTGACCACCTCGCCGGGCACCCAGCCGAAGCCTTCGGTTTCTTCGAACTCCAGCCCGCGCGTGGCCAACATCTGCATGCCGATGCATATGCCAAGGAAGGGGCGGGATTTGATGGTCACGGCCTCTTCGATCGCCTCGGCCAGCCCTTTATAGCGGTGCAGCGCGGCGCGGCACGACGGGTAGGCCCCATCGCCGGGCAGCACGATGCGATCCGCGCGCGCCACGACGTCGGGTTCCGAGGTTACGACAATCGTGCCATGCCCGGTCTCGGCAGCCATGCGGTGAAACGCCTTTTCCGCCGAATGCAGGTTGCCGCTGTCGTAATCAACCAGCGCCGTCAGCATCAGAGCGCCCCTTTGGTCGAGGGCAGGCTGTCGGCCATGCGCGGGTCGGGCTCCACGGCCATGCGCAGCGCACGCGCGACCGATTTGAACGCCGCCTCTGCGATGTGGTGCGAATTGAGCCCATGCACGCGGTCAACATGCAGGGTGATGCCGCCATGGGTGGACAACGCCTGAAAGAACTCGCGCACCAGTTCGGTGTCAAACGTGCCGATCTTGGCGGTGGGCATGTCACAGTTCCATACAAGGAACGGACGCGCCGACAGATCGAGCGCGGTGCTGATCTGCGCATCATCCATCGCCAGCGCGAAATGCCCGTAGCGGCGAATGCCACGCTTGTCGCCAAGCGCCTGGGTCAAAGCCTGACCCAGTGCGATGCCCACATCCTCGACCGTGTGGTGATCGTCGATATGCAGATCGCCCTTGGCGCGGATGGTCATGTCGATCAGCGAATGGCGCGACAGCTGGTCCAGCATGTGGTCGAAAAACCCGACGCCGGTCTGGTTGTCATAGGTTCCCTGACCATCAAGATTGATCTCGACAGAGATATCGGTCTCGGCAGTGGTGCGGCTGATCTTGGCCTTGCGCATCGGGCGGCTCCTTGTTGCTGTCTGCCTTATAGGCCGGTGCAAAGAGGTTGTTAAGCGTTTGTCCTTTAAGTTCCGTCTCGCGCTGTTTTCTTTAGGCGGTTTTGAACGGAACCTGCTCTTTTCTAATGCATATATCTGAACGCGGAACCGACGATGAAGGTTTTGATTGTAGAAGAGGCCGGGCCGGACATTTTGGTCGTGCATCAAAATCGGTATCTTCAGGGTTGCGATGTCGTTTCGGTCGACACCGTGCCCTGTGCAAGGAAAGAAGTGCGGGTGAACACGCTCGATCTGCTGATTGCATAGCTCTTTCCCAATGCTCACGCGGCGAAGTGGAAAGTGCGCTTTCGACGGCGCTGAGTGCGCAGTTTTGCACCCCGGATCTGGTGACGAGTTTGCTCTCAGAGAGCGAATTGTTTTCGCAAGGTGAGCTGTTTTCGATGCTCTCTTCGCTGCGCTGCGTTTTGCGCCGCCCGGTTAAGGTCGATAATCTGGCCGAGATCGCGACGTATTTCTTGGACAAAGGCCCGGTCGATTGCGCACCAAGCTCGGGCGCTCCTGATATTTGTGCCCAGTACCTGCTCAGTCCGCAGTGCAGCCGCTCGTCGCTTGAGCAGTTGGCGCAGCCATCTCGTGTAACTGGCTGATGCCCTGTCGCAGCGTTTGAAATGACAAAGACCTCCCCGAAGGGAGGTCTTTTGTTTTGGAGCGGGCGAGGCGATTCGAACGCCCGACCCTAACCTTGGCAAGGTTATGCTCTACCCCTGAGCTACGCCCGCATCCTTGGGTATGTCTGAACTGGAGCGGGCGAGGCGATTCGAACGCCCGACCCTAACCTTGGCAAGGTTATGCTCTACCCCTGAGCTACGCCCGCATACCGGTTCAGTGGTCGCGGATTTAGGGGATCGCGCGCGCCGCCGCAAGAGGAAATTCATCGCGGATGACAATTTTCGGATTTTCCGCGGGCGAGCAGGGCGTGAATGGTGCGGATTCTCCAGCGCACCGTTTTCCTTAGCTTGCGGGGCGCTCGGCCCAGCCGGCAAAAACCTTCTCCAGCGCCACGACCGCGTAATACAAAACGATCCCAAGGAAGGCGAGCGCGATGAGCACCGCAAACATCAGCGGGTAATCGCCATTGGTCGCGCCAGATTGAAACAGCGACCCCAGCCCCTTGCCATGGGGCGAGATGATTTCCACCAGATTGGTGCCGATGAAGGCCAGCGTGACCGAGACTTTCAGCGCGCCGAAAAACTCGGGTAGGGTCTTGGGCAGGGCGATCTTGCGGAAAATCGTCAGCTTTGACGCCCCAAGCGCGCCCAGAATGTCGCGGTATTCCGGTTCTAACGTGGACAGGCCGATCCCGACCGACACCGCGATTGGGAAGAACGAAATCAGGAACGCCATCAGAACGGTGTTGAAATCATGCGCCCCGATGAACAGCAGCGACAGCACAGGCACCAGCGTGGCCTTGGGGATTGCGTTGAAGCCGACCAGCAGCGGATACAGTGCGTCACGCGCGGTCTTGGAAAACCCCATGACCATACCCAGAAACGTGCCAAACACCACCGCAAGCGCCAGCCCTGCCACCGTGCGCCACAGCGTCTGCCAGCTGTCGATCAGGAACAGTTTCCAGTATTTCTCATAGGCGGCGGGCAGATCGGACGGCGAGGCCATGACGTAATTGGGCCAGTTGTTGATCCAGACGATGAATTCCCACAGCGCCAGGAAGGCCACGACAGACAGCAGCGGCGTTGCGATTTTCTTCCAATCCATCAATGCACCCCCTCGTCGCGCCCTTGGGCGATGCGAATTTGATCGCGCAGAAGATGCAGCATATCCACGGCCTTGGGTTCATACAGAATGTCGATGCTGCGGTCGCCGGGCAGATCGACATCGAGCACATATTGCGTGCGCGCCGGACGGCCTGACAGCACGACCACCTGATCGCCCAGAAACACGCTTTCGCGCAGGTCATGGGTGATCAGAACGGCGGTAAAGGGTTCGGCGGCACGCAGGTCGCGCATCGTCTGCCACAGGTCTTCGCGCGTGAAATTGTCAAGCGCGCCAAAGGGTTCGTCCATGATCAGCACTTGGGGCTTATGCACGATCGAGCGGCACAGGCTGGCGCGCTGGCGCATCCCGCCCGACAATTCCGACGGGCGCTTATTCTCGAATCCCTTCAGGCCCACCATCTCCAGCAGATGCTCGGCGCGCGCGACCTTATCGGCGCGCGCCATACTCGGCGCGACGATTTCCAGCGGCAACATCACGTTTTCCAGAATGCTGCGCCATTCCAGCAGGACCGGGTTTTGAAAGGCCATGCCGACGGTCTTGCGCGGGCTCGTGACCTTTTCGCCATGCAAGAACACCTCGCCCCGATCGGGTTTCATCAACCCTGCCACCAGCCGTGTCAGCGTGGATTTTCCGCATCCCGAGGGGCCGACGACGGCGCAGAACTCGCCCTCGGGCACTGACAGATTAAGCCCGTCCAGCACCGGAAGGGGGCCGTGTTTCGTCTGATAGGCGTGCGTAACGCCGCGAATGTCGATGAGCGTGTCCATGAACCTGCCAAACAAAAAAGTGGGGACGAACGACGGGAGGAGCCGCCCGCCCCCGGGGAGGATCAGTCGATTTTCAGGCTGCCATCGGTGGGCAGATAGCTGCTGTCGAAATACACGCGCGCATCAGGGGTATGCGTGAATTCATAGACCAGTTTGGTTTGTTCGATCGCGGCGTCCATGCGGGCAGGATCGATGCTGCCGATCCCGTGTTCCTTGACGAAATCGGTCAAAACATTGGCGTCGATCGCCATTTGCAGACGCTCGGTTTCCAGCGCCTTATCGGCAGCGGGGTTGCGTTTAATCAGCGCGTCAACCGCCGTGCCCGGATCGGCAATCGCGGCCTTCCAGCCCTCGGCGGTGGCCTTGATGAAACCGGTGATCTCGTCGGGATGGGCCTTGGCGTAATCGGTATTCACAATGATCGCATTGCCATACAGCGCCACGCCATAATCGGCCATCAGCAGCACCGATTGCTGATCGAGCGGCACGCCAAGACGTTTGAGGTTGAGCGTCGAGGAGAACGAGAAGCCGGTCACCGCATCGACCTTGCCCTCGGCAAGCATCGGCTCGCGCACCGGAAAGCCCACCGGCTCGACCTTGATCTTGGTGATGTCCAGACCGGTCTCTTTGGCGAAGATCGGGAACTGCGCCCATGCGCCATCTGGGGGCGGCGCGCCCAGAATTTTACCTTCCAGATCCTTGGGCGCGTTGATACCTAGATCCTTGCGCCCGACTACCGCGAAGGGTGGCTTGTCATAGACCATCATCACCGCCGTGACCGGCGCGCCGGGGTTTTGGTCGAGGAATTTCATCAATGAGTTGATATCGGCAAATCCCACCGGATAAGCGCCGGTGGCGACTTTCGGGATCGCATCGAGCGACCCTTTGCCCTCGGAAATCTCGACATCCAGCCCCGCTGCCCCATACAGCCCGTCATCAATGGCCAAGAAATAGGGTGCAGACGGCCCCTCGAATTTCCAGTCCAGTGCAAAAGGTATCTTGGTTTCGCCTTGCGCAAGCGCTGCGCTGAAAGTGAATGCGAGCGTGGCGATTACGGCAGATTTGGGGTGAAACATTGCAATCCTCATAGTCAATATCGTGGTCAAAACAGGCCATTCAAACTGATCCTGCGCACAATGGGGCTTGGCGAAAGCGAATTGGGGGCGGGTTCCTGCGCCGCCATGTCGATCACGGCGATCTGATGGAATTGTGGGCGATATGATGTGCGGTTGCTCGTTTTTGATGCACAGAAGGGTTCATAGGGCGAGTTTGATCTGCAAAAAGCCGTCATCGTCTAATCCCATCGGGGCTACATCCAGCCCGGTGGCCGTGAGTTGGGCGAGGTGGTTGATCGCGTCAGGTGCGGTGCGGAAGATCACGCTGGTGCCCGCCATCGGGGCAAATCTCCAATTCCGTTGGGCTGCGATCTGCAGTGGCTTTGAGCCGCGAACTTTTTGGAGCAGCAAATCGCGGATTTTGATGGGCTGGTTGGACAGCGAAACCTGGCGTCCGCAGATGCCAAAACGTCCGCCTTGCGTAAGGCGGTAGCAGTTGGTCAACACAAGGAAGCGTTGCGCATCCGCGACGGGGTGGCCCTGATAGCACAGCGCGCGGATGCGTCCCGGGCCGGTGTGGCGCTCAACCCCCTCAAGATCATAGCGCGAGGGGCGGCTGATATCGATTTGATAGCTTACGCCGGAAATGACATCGAAATTGTAGCTGGGACAGCCTTGGTTGCGCAGCCAATGCCCCTGTGTTCCCGCCGGGATCTGGTGGAAAATACGACAGGCTTGTTCGAGCCATTTGCGCAGATCTGCCCCGGTAATTTCAACCGCAGCCAGCGTGTTGTTGAACAGGTAGAGGTCGTCAATATGATTGATTCGCAGCGGTCCCGGCGCAATCGAGACATAGTTGCTTGGCCCGTGCCGCCCCCCCGCCTTGAACGAGGAGGTGGCGCATAAAAGCGGCAGTTCGCCCTCGGGGGTGCCGGCCAGAACCCGACGGGCGAAATCGGTTTTGATCTGCGCAAAAAGCGTGAGGATCGGGTCTGGTCCCAGCAGCGCGAAATAGCTGTGCAAGGGCGTTTCCAGCGTGCCGATTTCACGCCGAATATGGGCCAGCGTACTGCGATGGGCATGTTTGCTTGCGGCGATGACGGCGGGGGCCTCAATGGCGCGGGGTTTGCGCAATTCGGCTATGTGGCGCGCGATACGCCAAGGGCCGTCCGCCTCTTTTTGTAGGGTCAGGTCAAGCACGCCCAGATGGCTGCCGTATGACCCGGAATTGAGCGCTGGTTTGCCGTGCAGTGTCGCTTGGATCGGGTCCACACCCTCGATCGCAGGCCATTCTGGACCGGGAAAGGTTAGGTGGTCATGCCCGGCCAAAATCACGTCGATCCCGTCAACTGCCGCAAGCGCGAGGGCGCAATTTTTGGCCCCCCCCTCAAGCGGTCCGTCCAGGTTTGGCGGCGCGATCCCGGTATGGGCCAGCGCGATCACCAGATCAGGCTTGGCCGCTTTGATCACGCGCATCTGCGCGCGCGCCGCTGTCAGGCTGTCGCCAAAGAAAAACCCGTCGACTCCCTCGCCTTGCACGAGTGAATCGGGCTGCTTGGGCAGGAAGCCAATGACTGCGATGCGCAAAGACTGGCGCGCCCCGGTGCTATCGCACATCTCGCGTTTCAGCATTACCCAAGGCGGCAGCGACAGCGCGGGATGGGCGCTTTGGGCGTCCGGCGACAGGATGAGATTGGCGCTGACGATCGGGAAATGCGCGGCCAGAAGCGCGTGATTGAGTTGATCCAGACCGAAATCGAATTCGTGATTGCCCAGCGTTCCCGCATCATAGCCCACCGCATTCATTGCCGCGACCATCGGGTTGACACGTTGGCGGTTGGGGCCGGGGGATTCCCCCCAAAGCTGGGTCAGCGGGGTGCCTTGCAGAAAATCGCCAATGTCGAAAAGCAGACAATTTGGTATTTGGCGGCGCGCCTTCGCGATCTCATTGGCAAGCGCGGCAAGCCCCGCACCATGGTTGGTTTTATCGGTGAAATAGTCATAGGCGCGCACATGACCATGAAGATCCGTTGTCTTAAGTACACGGATCGTGAGCGTCACCGTCTTCGCACAGGTCTCAACCTGCGGCGCCTCAAATGGCAACCCTTCCATCTCTATCCCCTCACCGTATTTGCACGGCTTCTTGCGAGCGCTCGTTAGTCGAGCTAGCTTCGCCTTCGATTCTACAACCTATGGTAGAAAGCATATTCGAGCTAGAGGTAAAATTGTTTGTGCTATTTTTGCGCAGGGCTCTGGGTCGCAACACGCCCCCGTGACTGGTCAAGCCTACGTCAATATGGGAAGAATCCGCGCAAAAGGAGCCCGCGCCATGCCCAACGACTACGTTCCCATGCCAGATTGGCGTGATGATCTGCCTGCCTTCAGTGGCGCCAATGGGCTGGACCGCGATGACCAGTTGCGCCGCGATCCTCAAGGCTTGAAACACTTGCGCGCGCAGCCTGACACCCGCGTCTTGCCAATCTGGCGAGGCAGGGTGTTGCTGAGCCCCGAAGGGTTGGGCCTGCTGTCCCCCGATCACGCGCTTTTCGCCACCCTCGCGGGCCCCGAGATTTATCTGGGCAGGCTTTCGGATGGCGTTTTGGGCGCAAGCGAGGCGGCGGGGGCTTTTTTTGCGCGCGATGTCTCTGCGTATGAGCCACAGGAATCGTTGCCCGAGGGCGGCGTGTCTTTCGACGCCACCGAGCTGGGCCACCCGAGCCTGCCAGACAGCCATCAGTTCGCCGAGTTGCGCGGCGCAATGGCGCGCCTTGGCCCGCTTGAGGCGGAATTGGCAGCCACCGCGCGCGCGATGTTTGAATGGCACCGCTCGCACCGGTTTTGTGCCGTTTGCGGCGCGCCAAGCGATCTGAAGGATGCGGGCTGGCAGCGTCGTTGTGCCACCTGTGGGGCCTCGCATTTTCCGCGCACGGATCCGGCTGTCATCATGATGATAACAAAGGGAAACCGCCTGTTGCTGGGGCGGTCTCCGGGTTGGCCTGAGGGGATGTATTCCACGCTTGCAGGGTTCATGGAGCCCGGTGAAACGGTTGAAAAAGCGGTGCGCCGCGAGGTGGCCGAGGAAACCGGCGTGCAGGTCGGTGCGGTGCGCTTTATCGCCTCGCAGCCCTGGCCATTTCCGTCCTCACTGATGCTGGGCTGTCACGGCGAGGCGCTGAGCGAGGAGATCACCGTCGATCCCACCGAAATCGAGGATGCGATGTGGATCACCCGCGAGCGGCTGTTGGATGTGGTGGCAGGGCGTGACGCGGTAATTTCTCCGCCACGCGTTGGCGCGATTGCGGGCTGGATGATGCGTCAGTGGCTTGCGGATCGTTTGCTTTAAGGCCAGTTTGCGCGCCGAGCGTCGGCACGAAGTGAGGATAAACGGTATGAAATTTTCCACCCGCAAGGATATCGCGGCCCCGGCCGAGTTTATTTTCGACCGGTTGGCAGATTTCAGTTCGTTCGAGCGTGTCGCGCTGCGCCGTGGGATCACACTCAAGCGCCTTGATACGCTGGCGATCCCGGGGGCGGGCATGTCGTGGGAGATCGGCTTTCGCTTTCGTGGGCGCGAGCGCCAGATGATCACCGATCTGGCCACCTTTGAGCGCCCCGAGGCACTGGTTTACCTTGGCACGTCAACGAGTTTTGAGGCCCGTCTTGAGATGTTGGTCACCGAGCTGTCCAAGACGCGCACACGGATGCAAACCGCGTTGGAGGTCAGGCCGCGCACCTTGGGCGCGCGTCTGATGGTGCAATCTGCCAAGCTTGGCAAAGGCAATCTGGACCGGCGTTTCGACGAGCGCGTGGGCCATTTCGCCCAAGACTTAGAACGGCAAGCTGAAAAAACCGCCCGCGCCTAGTACGACCGTCCTCAGCGCTTGCGACGCGGATCGGCCGGGTAGACGCCCAAGATTTCGAGATAATCGGTGAAATAATCCAGCTCTTCGAGCGCGCGCGCAAGGGCGGGATCATCGGGATGGCCCTCGACATCGGCATAGAACTGGGTGGCCGTGAAATTGCCGCCCACCATGTAGCTTTCGAGCTTGGTCATGTTCACGCCATTGGTCGCAAACCCGCCCATCGCCTTATAAAGCGCGGCAGGAATGTTGCGCACGCGAAACACGAAAGTGGTCATCATCAGCTCGCCGCGCCGGGTCTGATCGGCGGTCTTGCCCATGATCAAAAAGCGCGTGGTGTTATGGGCGTTATCCTCGATGTGGCGGGCCAGAATATTTAAGCCATAGGTCTCGGCTGCCATATCCGATGCCAGAACCCCGATGGTGCGGGTCTGTGCCTGCGCTAGTTCCGCAGCCGCCCCCGCGCTATCGGCCGCCGGTTCGCCGCGAATGTTGTAGCGCGCCAGAAAACTTGCCGCCTGCGGAATCAAGACCAGATGCGCGCGCACTTTTTCCAGCTCTTCGATCTGCACGCCGGGCAGGGCCATCAGGCTGATATGGACGCGCACAAAGGCCTCATCCACGATGCGCAAACCGCTTTCGGGCAGCAGGCGGTGAATATCGGCGACTCGCCCGTAGGTGGTATTTTCCACCGGCAGCATCGCCAGATCCGCCGCGCCTCGTTTGACGGTGTCGATCACGTCCTCAAAGCTGCGGCAAGGCACGGCCTCAAGATCGGGGCGGGCGTCGCGGCAGGCTTGATGCGAATAGGCCCCCAACTCCCCCTGAAAGGCGATGCGCCCATGTGGCGGGACGCGCGATTTGCTGCTTTGGTTGTCTGACATCACGCAATTCCTTCGCTTCGGGTCCTTCGCTTCGGGTCCTTCACAGCGGGCGCTTTCGCCTTGGCCCCTTGTGCCCAAACTGGTCCAAACTGTGCCTAGCCCGGCTTGCCCACAAAGAAAAGAGGGCTTGGCCGAGCCAGCCCGGGCCCTTTGGTGCAAACAGGTTGGCGCAGTCAAAGCAGGGCCGACGCAATGAAAATCCGATCACGGCAAGTAAAGTTCGCTTGATTTTCCACGCCCCAACCGGGTAGATGCAAGAGACAAAGACGACATATCCAGGGACGGAAAATGTTCAATACGATGACCCTCACCAAGCTTGCTGGCGCGCTATTGGGCGCTTTGCTGTTTTTTCTCTTGATGGCTTGGGCGTCGAGCGCTCTCTATCATGTCGGCGAGTCCGAAGACCACTCGGGTGGTGAACACGAGGCGGCAGCGGCGGGCACCATGATGTCCGCGGCGCCCGGCGATTTGCTGGCAACCGAGGGTGACGCGGCTGCCGAGACAGAGACCAAAGCTGAAGAAACCATCGTTCTGGGCGATGGCGATGCTGGCAAGGGCGCGAAGGTCTTTGGCAAGTGCAAGGCCTGCCACAGCGTCGAAGGCAAGAACGGCGTTGGTCCGCATCTGGATGGCGTGATCAATCGCGCAGTTGGCTCTGTGGCCGATTTCAACTATTCCGATGCGATGAAATCGCATGGCGGCGAGTGGACGCTTGAGGCGATCAATGCTTATCTGGCCAACCCCAAAGAATATGTTCCCGGCAACAAGATGTCCTTTGCGGGCCTCAAAAAGGCCGAAGACCGCAATGATGTGATCGCCTATCTGCAAGAACATACCCAATAAGGCGCGTTTTTTGCGATCTGTTATCAGGGCCGTTCCCGCCGGGAGCGGCCCTTTCACATTCGCGCGCGCCGCCTTACAGTTTCGTAACTTGCCCACCGGGGTGTTGGACCGCTAGCGTGATCAAAAGGCGGCCCCTGAGATGTGCGATAACAAGGTGGGAGTGTAGAGTGAAAGCGCGTGTAGCGGTGAGAACGAATGAGAGAACGCAGCAAGACCGGATTGCAGGCAGTGCGCTGGCGCTGATCGCGGGGGCTTTGATCTGGGTCGGGCTGGCATTTGGCGCACATGCGCAGGACACCGCCACACAAGACACCGCGACGACCACGACACCTGCGGATGCGTCTGGGGATGTGGTCACCACTTATGGCATCGCCACGCTGGGATCGCTGAAATACCCCGCCGATTTTGCCAATCTCGATTACGTCAACCCGGACGCGCCCAAGGGCGGAGAAATCTCGGAATGGGCGCCCGGCGGCTTTGACAATTATAACCCCTATTCAATTCAGGGTCGCGCGGCCGCTTTGGCCTCGGCGCCGCTGGAATCGCTGATGGAGGGCACGGCCGATACGGTGGGCGAGCTATACTGTCTGCTATGCAAAAGCCTGCAATACCCCGCCAGCAAGGATTGGGTGATCTTCACCCTACGCGACGGGATCAAATTCTCGGATGGCTCGCCTCTGACCGCCGACGATGTGGTATTTTCCTATGAACAGTTGCGCGACAAGGGGCTCAGCTCGTTTCGCGCGGTGATCGCTCAGCAGGTCAAATCCGCCGAGGTGATCGACCCCAGCCATATCAAGTTCACTTTCATGCCCGATTATCCGCGCCGCGATATCATTCAGGCCGTTGGCGGGTTGCCGGTATTCTCCAAGGCGCAGTTCGAGAAAGATAAGATCGACCTGTCGCAGACCTCGGATGTGCCCTTCATCGGCTCGGGGCCCTATATGTTTGACGCCGCCAAGGACAACCGCACGGTGTCTTGGAAACGCAACCCGGACTATTGGGGGGCAAATTTGCCAATCAACAAAGGGCGGGCCAATTTCGACCGTATTCGGATCGAATATTACGGCGATTACCAATCGGCGTTTGAGGGCTTCAAGGGCGGCACCTACACGTTTCGCAACGAGGCCAGCTCCAGCATCTGGGCTAATGGCTACACCTTCCCGGCGGTGGAAAAGGGCGAGGTCGTGAAGGCCGAACTGCCCGATGGCAATATCGCCTCGGGGCAGGCGTTCGTGATCAACCTGCGGCGGCCAAAATTCGACGATATCCGGGTGCGCGAGGCGCTGGGGCTGATGTTCAATTTCGAATGGTCCAACGAGACGCTGTTTTACGGGCTATATGACCGGGTCGAAAGCATCTGGGAAAATTCCGATTTGCAGGCGCAGGGCAAGCCTTCGGCTGCGGAGCTGAAACTCCTTACACCTTTGGCGGGCGATCTGCCTGCGGGGATATTGACCGATGATGCGGTCGTGCAACCCCTTTCCGGCAAGCGCCAGTTGGACCGCAAGAACATGCGCAAAGCGGCCAAACTGCTGGAGGATGCAGGCTGGATCGTGGGCAGCGATGGGATCCGTCGCAACGCCAAGGGCGAGACATTGAGTGTTGCGATCCTCAATGACAGTCAGACTTTTGACCGCGTCATCACGCCTTATGTGCAAAATCTGCGCGCACTGGGGATCGATGCCAAGATGGAGCGCGTGGATGACAGCGAATTCACCAATCGCGAGCGCAGCCATGATTTCGATATGATTACTGCTCATCTGGGTCAGGACTACATTCCCGGATCGAATCTGCAGCAGTATTTTGGTTCGAAAAGCACCGATGATGTGTTCAACAAGATGGGGCTGCAAAACCCGGCCATCGACGCGCTGATCAAGCTGGTCGAGCAGGCCAAAACCCATGATGAACTGGAGCCGCGCGTGCATGCGCTGGACCGCGCCCTGCGCAGCCTTCGGTTCTGGGTGCCGCAATGGTATAAACCCAGCCACACGGTCGCCTATTACGACATGTATGAACACCCCGCCGCCCTTCCGCCCTATTCTCTGGGAGAGCTGGATTTCTGGTGGTATGACGCCGAAAAGGCCAAGAAACTGAAAGCGAGCGGCGCTCTTTAAGGCCGCGCGCACCAACGAGCAGAGGGCCGAAAATGGGTGCCTATATCTTGCGGCGATTGCTGATGGTGATCCCCACGCTGTTGGGGATCATGATCATCAACTTTACGCTGACGCAATTCGTCCCCGGCGGACCGATCGAACAGGTCATTGCCCGCGTGCAGGGCGATGCGGATTCGATGCGCAACATCTCGGGCGGGGGCGACGCGGGCAGTCAGGGCCAAGGCGGCGTCGAGGATAGCGGCTATCAGGGCGCGCGCGGCATCTCGCCCGAATTGCTCAGCCAGCTTGAGGTGCAGATGGGCTATGCGCGCATCACTTGCGATGCGGGCTTTACCGGCACGCCGGACCTGAAAAACCCCGCTTGCCACAAGGAAAAAATTCCCGGCTGGGAGCGGTTTTTCATCATGATGAAAAGCTATGCCACCTTCGATTTCGGCAAGAGCTTTTTTCGCAATGAAAGCGTGATCAATCTGGTGCTGGATAAGATGCCGGTCTCGATCACGCTGGGGTTGTGGTCGACGCTGCTGGCCTATCTCATCTCGATCCCGCTGGGCATTCGCAAGGCGGTGCGCGATGGCACGAAATTCGATACCTGGACCAGCGGCGCGATCATCGTCGGTTACGCCATTCCCGGCTTCTTGTTTGCGGTGATGTTGATGGTGTTGTTTGCGGGTGGGTCCTATTGGAAAATTTTCCCGCTGCGCGGCCTGACCTCGGATGATTTCGCCCAGCTCAGCCTTGTTGGCAAGGCGCTCGACTATCTCTGGCACATCGCGCTGCCCGTGACGGCGACGACGATTGCCAGCTTTGCCACGATGACCCTGCTGACGAAGAACTCCTTCCTCGAAGAGATCAACAAACAATATGTGATGACCGCGCGCGCGAAGGGGTTGAGCGAGAAGAAGGTGCTGTATGGCCATGTCTTCCGCAATGCGATGCTGATCGTGATCGCAGGCTTTCCCTCGCAATTCTTGGGCGTGTTCTTTGGCGCTTCGATCATCGTCGAGACGATCTTTTCGCTCGACGGGTTGGGCTTGCTGGGGTTCCAAGCGGCGGTTGAACGCGACTACCCGGTGATCTTCGGCACGCTCTATATGTTCGGGCTCATCAGCCTTGTGGTGAATATTCTGTCTGACCTGATGTATGTCTTTGTCGATCCGCGCATCGACTTTGAGAAGAGGGCCGGATGATGCGCCTAAGCCCGCTCAACGCCCGCCGCTGGCGCAATTTCAAGACCAATCGCCGCGCGCTCTGGTCGCTGATGATCTTTGGCGTGCTGTTCATCGGCGCGCTGCTGGCCGAATTTATCGCCAATGACAAACCCATCGTAGTGAACTATCGCGGGCATTACTATTTCCCGATCTACAAGTTCTATCCCGAGACCGCCTTTGGTGGCGATTTCCGCACGCAGGCGATCTATCGCGACCCGGCGGTGCAATGCCTGATCGTGACGGGCGGCAATGAGGCCTGTTTCGATGACGATCCGCAGGCGGTGATGGAGCAGGCCCAGGAAACCGGCGAGATCGATGGCGAAAAGATCGACAAAGGATGGATGATCTGGCCGGTGATCCCCTATAGCTACAACACGATCAACGATGTCGGCACAGCCCCCTCGGCGCCTGACGCGGCGCATTGGCTGGGCACCGATGACACCGCACGCGATGTGGTGGCACGGGTGATTTACGGGTTCCGCACCTCGGTGATGTTTGCGCTGATCGTGACGGGGATCGGCTCGCTTATCGGGATTTCGGCGGGTGCGGTGCAGGGCTATTTCGGCGGCAAGGTCGATTTGTTCTTCCAGCGCATCCTCGAAATCTGGTCCTCTACGCCCTCGCTTTACGTCATCATCATCCTGTTCGCGATTTTGGGGCGCAGTTTCTGGTTGCTGGTGTTTGTCTCGATCCTGTTTGGCTGGCCTGCGCTGGTGGGCGTGGTGCGCGCGGAATTCCTGCGCGCGCGCAATTTCGAATATGTCCGCGCCGCGCGCGCGCTGGGCGTGAGCGACCGGGTGATCATGTTCCGCCACATCCTGCCCAACGCGATGGTGGCGACGCTGACCATGCTACCCTTTGTCATCACGGGCGCGATCGGGGCGCTGGCCTCGCTCGATTACCTCGGCTACGGGCTGCCCTCATCGGCACCCTCGCTGGGCGAGCTGGCGCTGCAAGGCAAACAGCACCTGAACGCGCCCTGGCTGGCCTTTTCGGCGTTTTTCACCTTCGCGATCATGTTGTCGCTGCTGGTCTTTATCTTTGAGGGCATCCGCGACGCGTTCGACCCCAGAAAGGTGTTTCAATGAAACCGGTTCTTGAGGTCGAAAACCTGCGCGTGTCGTTTCGCTCGGAGGGGAAATATACCCAAGCGGTGAAGGGCGTCAGCTTTAGCGTCGGCAATGGCGAGACGGTCGCGCTTGTGGGCGAATCCGGCTCTGGAAAGTCGGTCACGGCGCTGTCGACTGTGGCGCTTTTGGGAGGCACGGCGCGGCTTGAGGGCTCGATCCGCTATGCCGGCCGCGAGATGATCGGTGCGTCGGAACGCGATCTGATGGCCACGCGCGGCAATGATATCAGCTTTATCTTTCAAGAGCCGATGACATCGCTTAATCCGCTGCACACGCTGGAAAAACAGATCAGCGAAAGCCTGTCGCTGCACCAAGGTCTGCGCGGGGCTGCGGCGCGCGCGCGTGTGATTGAACTGCTCGACAAGGTCGGCATCCCCGATCCTGCAAGCCGTCTGGACGATTACCCCCACCAGCTTTCGGGAGGGCAACGCCAGCGCGTGATGATCGCGATGGCGCTGGCCAATGGGCCTGAACTGCTGATCGCGGATGAGCCGACCACAGCACTTGATGTGACCATTCAGGCGCAGATCCTTGACCTGCTGGCCGATCTGAAACGCGACATGGGCATGAGCCTGTTGTTCATCAGTCATGATCTGGGCGTGGTGCGGCGCATCGCGGACCGGGTCTGCGTGATGCAAAACGGCGAGATCGTCGAGCAAGGCCCGACCGAAGAGATCTTCGCCAATCCGCGCCACCCCTATACCCGCAAACTGCTGGAGGCCGAACCCACGGGCCTCGCCGATCCGGTGCCGGAAAATTCCCCCGAAGTCGTGCGCACCGAGCATCTGAAAATCTGGTTTCCCATCCAACGCGGATTGCTGCGCAAGACGGTGGGCCATGTGCAGGCGGTCAATGACGCCTCGCTGTCTGTGCGCGCGGGCGAGACCTTGGGGATCGTGGGCGAAAGCGGCTCGGGCAAGACCACGCTGGCGCTTGCGATCATGCGGCTGATCGCCTCCGAGGGGCCGATCCTGTATGAAAACGAGGATATCTCGCGCTGGCAGGCGGGGCGGTTGCGTGCGCTGCGCCGGGACATGCAGATCGTGTTCCAAGACCCGTTCGGCAGCCTCAGTCCGCGCCTCACGGTGGAGCAGATCATCGCTGAGGGACTGACGGTGCATGGCGTCGAGAAGGGGCGCAATCGCCGCGATATGGTGGCCGAAATTATGGCTGAAACCGGGCTCGACCCCGCGATGATGGAGCGCTACCCGCATGAGTTTTCCGGCGGTCAGCGCCAGCGCATCGCGATTGCGCGCGCGATGATCTTGCGGCCCAAAGTGGTGGTGCTGGACGAGCCGACCTCGGCGCTGGATATGACGGTGCAGGTGCAGATCGTCGATCTGTTGCGTGATTTGCAGCGCCGTCACGGGCTGGCCTATCTGTTCATCAGCCACGATTTGCGCGTGGTGCGCGCGCTGAGCCACAAGATCATGGTGATGAAGCGCGGCGATGTCGTCGAGGCGGGGCTGGCGCGTGATGTCTTTGCTAACCCACAAACCGCCTATACCCGCCAGTTGATGGCCGCCGCTTTGGGCGAGACGGCGCTTGAAACGGCCTGAGCATGAAAATCCTGTTCGTTCATCAGAATTTCCCCGGCCAGTTCCCCCATCTCGCGCCTGCGCTGGTAGCGCGCGGCCATGAGGTGCTGGCGCTCACGGCTGAAACTAACACCCGCGCTTCGCCGGTGCGGGTGGTGAAATACCGCAAGCCCGACGAGGTGACGCTGTCATCTGGCCTGACGCGGCTTTATGCACAAAGCGCCGAACGGGGCGCGCGCGCCGCCCTTGCCGCGCGTCAGTTGCGTGACAAGAATGGCTATGCGCCCGATGTGATCGTTGGCCATTCCGGCTGGGGCGAAACCCTGTTCCTGCGCGAGGTCTGGCCGCAGGCGAAACTGCTAGTCTATGCCGAACTGATGTATCGCACGACGGGTCTGGATACCGATTTCGACCCGGAATTCGCCCGCCCCGGCCTTGAGGCGCGGGTCTCGACCGTGGCGCGTTCGGCGCATCTGGTGCAGTCGATGGTGCAGGCGGATGCGGGGCTGTCGCCCACGCAGTTTCAGGCCGACACTTTCCCGCCCGAGCTGCGTGCCAAGATCACCGTGTGCCATGATGGCGTTGATACCGACCGTCTTGCGCCGCGCGCCGATGCCCGTTTCACCGTTCCCGGAACCACGCGGGTTTTCCGTCCCGGCGATGAGGTGGTGACTTTCGTCAACCGCTCGCTAGAACCCTATCGTGGCTTTCACAGCTTTATGCGCGCATTGCCCGAAGTGCTGGCGGCGCGCCCCAAGGCCCATGTGCTGATCGTGGGCGAGGAGGGGCAAAGCTATGGCGCCCCGCCCAAGGACGCCGAAAGCTGGAAGCAGAAATTCCTGACCGAGGTCGGTGGCCAGCTTGATCTGGATCGCGTGCATTTTCTGGGCCGCATCCCTTACGCGGATTACGTTAACCTGCTGCATGTCAGCCGCGTGCATGCCTATCTGACCTACCCGTTTGTTCTTAGCTGGTCGCTGCTGGAATCGATGGCGGCGGGCTGTGCGGTGGTGGCTTCGGATACTGCGCCGGTGCGCGAGGTGATCCGCGATGGCGAGACCGGGCGGCTGGTCGAGTTCTTTGACATCGCAGGCTGGGCAGAGGCGTTGATCGAGGGGCTGAGCGAACCTGAAACCTATGCGCCGATGCGCGAGGCCGCGCGCCGCCATATCGTTGAGACCTATGATCTCAAAACGAAATGCCTGCCGCGGCTGATTGAGTTCGTCGAAGGCGCGCACCGCCGGGGGTAGGGGGAAAGGGTGCCCAGTGTCCCAGACGCCCGATCCTATCACCCAAAATCGCGCCTCAGATCGCCGAACTGTGGCTAGAGGCCGACATATCATAGACGTCGAAATGGCGCGCGATCATGCGCGTCAGCGGGCGGCCCTTGACGGGGATGCGCAGCCCCTCGGTCGTCATCTCGACCATATCGCCGAACTTATCGACACAGGTTGAAAACATCTGCGCCAACTCATGCGGCTTGGCACCAAAATCGCGCACCAGCTCATCCGTCTTGATCTCGAAATCCGACATCAGGGCTTCGATCATGCGACCGCGCAGCTTGTCTTCGGCGCTGAAGACATGGCCGCGCGCGGTGGAGAACTGCCCTTCGCGGATCGCGCCGGTATGTTTCGACGTGGCCGAGGCGTTTTGCGCATAGCCCTGCGGGAAACGCGAAATTGACGAGGCTCCAAGCCCGACCAGCGCTTCGGCAAGATCATCGGTATAGCCTTGGAAATTGCGCCGCAGCTTGCCGTTCTTTTGCGCGATCGATAAGCCATCCGTGGGCAGGGCGAAGTGATCAATGCCGATCTCGTCATAGCCATCGGCCACGAACAGATCGCGCGCCACTTCGAACAGTTTGAGCCGTTCTTGCGGGGTGGGCAGATGATCTGACGGAATCATCGTCTGACGCCGCGCCATCCACGGCACATGCGCATAACCATACAGCGCCACGCGATCGGGCCCAAGCGACAGCAACTGCTGCACCGAATTGGCGATCTTCGCGGGGGTCTGATGGGGCAGACCATACAGGATATCGGCATTCAGGCTGGCCACGCCGCGCTCGCGAATCATGTCCACGGCGGCCTTGGTTATCTCGTAGCTTTGCTCGCGTCCGATGATTTTCTGGATTTGCGGGTCGAAATCCTGCACCCCGATCGAGGCGCGGTTCATGCCCGCACCCACCAATGCGTCCATCCGGGGGGCGTCGATCTCATTGGGGTCAATCTCGACTGAGAACTCGGCGCCTTCGCCCATCGGCACCACGTCAAACACCGCATCGGCCAGCCGCTTCATCATATCGGCGGGCATCAAGGTCGGCGTTCCACCGCCCCAATGCAGGCGCGACAGCGTCACGCCCGGCGCTAGCCGGTCGCGCAGCATTTGCAATTCGGCCAGCAAAACCTCGGAATAGGCGCGCACCGACTCATCGCTTTGCGTGCCTTGCGTGCGGCAGGCGCAGAACCAGCACAACCTGCGGCAGAACGGCACATGTAGATAAAGCGAGATCGATCCACCCGCCGGAATCTGCTCGATCCAGCTAGAAAAAGTATCCGGCCCAACGCCGCCCGCGAAATGCGGTGCTG
Source organism: uncultured Thioclava sp. (assembly GCF_913064665.1). Classification (GTDB taxonomy): domain Bacteria; phylum Pseudomonadota; class Alphaproteobacteria; order Rhodobacterales; family Rhodobacteraceae; genus Thioclava; species Thioclava arctica. The sequence continues at coordinate 95,245 of NZ_CAJYBT010000005.1, read as the reverse complement.
TAGGATAAGAGGTGTAGCGTGGCACTTTTGCATCGAAAAGGCCAAGCTTGGCGAGTTGCGATTCCTGTTTCATAGACGTATCTTTAGTTGTAAGATCGGCGTGAGAAATTGACACAGATCAAGACGAAACACCGCATGCCTCATGACGACGTTCATCCTGTTTCCCTGACTTGTGGGGATTGTCCGATCCGCCATCGGGCGGTCTGTGCGCGTTGTGATGTTGACGAGATCGAAGAGCTCGAGGATATCAAATATTATCGCAGCTTTGAGGCCGGTCAGACCGTGGTCTGGGCGGGCGACAAGATGGATTTCGTGGCTTCGGTTGTGTCGGGAATTGCGACGCTGACGCAGACGCTGGAAGATGGGCGCACGCAGATGGTGGGGCTGTTGCTCCCGTCTGATTTTGTCGGCCGTCCGGGGCGTTCGGGCGCGGCTTATAATGTCACCGCGACCACCAATATCTTGATGTGTTGCTTTCGCAAAAAGCCCTTCGAAGAGATGATGGAGCGCACGCCCCATATCGCGCAGAGGTTGTTGCAGATGACTCTGGACGAGTTGGATGCGGCGCGCGAATGGATGCTGCTTTTGGGCCGCAAGACGGCGCGCGAAAAGATCGCCTCGCTGCTTTCAATCGTGGCGCGGCGCGATGCGCCGATCAATCATGCCGCGCAGACCAGTGAGGTCACCTTCGATCTGCCGCTTACCCGCGAGGCGATGGCCGATTATCTCGGGCTCACGCTTGAAACGGTCAGTCGCCAGATTTCGGCGCTTAAACGCGACGGGGTGATCGTGCTGGAAGGCAAGCGCCATGTCAGCGTGCCCGATATGGACCGGCTGCTGATGGAAGCGGGCGATGACAGCGACGGCGGCTTTCTGATCTGAGGGGCGTTTCGGCCCCGGGGTATCACCTTCGACAGGGTTGAGGGTTTCGCGCCTAGCGCTGTGCGCTGAAGATCGGCTCGAATCCGCCCCACATCATCCGCATGCCGTCAAAGGGCATCTCGCCCATTGCCTGCCAGCGCGGATCGCTTTCCATCGAGGCGAAACAGCGATCCGCCGAGGAGCGGTTGGGCCAGCGAATCCACGAGACGACGACCTTTTCACCGGCTTCACGCTTTACGGCCATCGGAAACGAGGTCACCTTGCCGTCGGGGACGTTGTCTTCCCAGCACTCGGTCATTTCGATTGCGCCGAAATCAACGAACAAACCCCAGCTCTTGCGGGCCATCTCGATATAGCGCGCCTTGTTTTGTTCGGGCACCGCCGTCATGAATGCGGTCACATAGCTCATCGCAGCCTCCCTGTTTACTAAGGTAATCGTCGCATGGGGCGGGGCGTGCAGGCAATGAAAAAGGGCGCCCGAGAGAGCGCCCTTCTGTCCGATTGCAGCGTTTGGCTAAGGCTCAATGCGCCATGATCACCGGCACATCGGCCATTTCCAGCATATGCCGGGTGGCACCGCCCAAAATTGCCTCGCGGAAGCGCGAATGGCCGTAAGCCCCCATCACCAGCGCGTCGGCATTGCTGTCGCGGATATGCCGGTTAAGCACGTCTGACACCCGCGGCATCGTTTTGGATAGCACCGAGACCTCAGTATTGACGCCATGACGCGCCAGCATCTGGCTGAGTTGGCCGCCGGGATCAGAGCGTTCGGGGCCATGCGTGGGCGGGTCGATCACGGTGATATCCACCAGATCGGCCGATTTCAGCACCGGCAGAGCGGCGCGCACGGCGCGCATTGCTTCGTGCGACTGGTTCCACGCGATGACCACGCGTTTGGCGGGGATGTCGCCTTTATAGCTGTCGGGCACGATTGCGACGGGCACCTGACCTTCGAACAGGGCAGCTTCAATCGCGGCTTCCAGATCGGTGCCGCGCCCGTCCCCATAAGGGCGGCCCATCACGACCAGATCGGCAAACCGCGCGCGCTGTCCGACAACGGTGGCCATAGCGCCAATCTGCGAGACGACGGTATCGGCGCCCCAGCGAATATCTTCGCTACGCAGGCGGGCACGCACGGCCTCATTGGCAAGGCGCGCCTCATCCTGAGCGCGATCAATGGTCTCTTGTTGCACAAATGCCGTCGCACCAGCGTAGTAATACCCGGTTTGGGTACGATCAATTCCCATGCACAGCACATCAAGGTGCGCATCGCGTCGCCGCGCCACCGCAATCGCCGTATCAAGCTGGGACGCATCGACCTTAGGGTTGGTCACGATTGTCAGTATGGTTTTGTAGGACATTAGGCTCACTCCGCGCTCTCGGATTTCCAGTTAAGCCAGATTAACCCGATCATGTCGACGCGGCTTTGATCCGGATCAAGGCCCGTGGCGTCAAAATCACAAACCTGCGACCAAATCGCGCAACCCCCTCGCGATCATTTGATGCAGATCAAGGCATCGTGCATACCCTGAGACCACAACGGCTAAAGTCACTCCTTGGGGGATTCTCGTATTGCGGGCTTCGCTTCGGGGGACAGACACGACGAAGGGACGCACAAAATGTGGGATTATATCAAGCTGATTGCGCTTGGCCTGGTAGCGGTACTGGCCGCTATTGCGGCTGGCAACGCGCGCGATCTTGCCTATCAGGTCAACGCGGTCGAGATCATGCTGGCAGCAGCAATCGCGTTTATCTGGGTGCTTCGCACCATGGGGAGCCATCAACCGGCCTCTCAGAATGAATATTTTGACGGTGTGGTTCGCGCCGGGGTTATCGCCACCACTTTTTGGGGTGTGGTCGGTTTCCTCGTGGCCGTCATCATTGCATTTCAGCTGGCTTATCCGTCGCTGAATTTCGAATGGGCGCAGGGCTATCTGAACTTTGGCAAGTTGCGGCCGTTGCACACCTCTGCGGTGATTTTCGCCTTTGGCGGCAACGCTTTGATCGCGTCGAGCTTTTATGTGGTGCAGCGCACCTCGGCGGCGCGTCTTTGGGGCGGCGGCCTTGGCTGGTTCGTGTTCTGGGGCTACAACCTGTTCATCGTGCTGGCCGCGTCCGGCTACATCCTGGGCGCGACGCAGTCCAAGGAATATGCCGAGCCGGAATGGCATGTCGATATCTGGCTGACCGTTGTCTGGGTGGCCTATTTGCTGGTCTTCCTCGGCACCATCTTCAAGCGCAAAGAACCCCATATCTACGTTGCCAACTGGTTCTACCTGTCCTTCATCGTGACGATTGCGATGCTTCACCTCGTGAACAACCTCGCCATCCCGGTGTCGTTCTTCGGCTCCAAGTCGGTGCAGGTGTTCTCGGGCGTGCAGGACGCGATGACGCAGTGGTGGTACGGCCACAATGCAGTGGGCTTCTTCTTGACGGCGGGTTTCCTGGGGATGATGTATTACTTCGTGCCCAAGCAAGCCGAGCGCCCGGTTTATTCGTATAAACTGTCGATCGTGCACTTCTGGGCGCTGATCTTCCTGTATATCTGGGCCGGTCCGCACCACTTGCACTATACCGCGCTGCCCGACTGGGCTGGCACGTTGGGCATGACCTTTTCGATCATCCTGTGGATGCCGTCCTGGGGTGGCATGATCAACGGCCTGATGACGCTTTCGGGCGCATGGGACAAGCTGCGCACCGATCCGATCATCCGTATGATGGTGGTGTCGGTCGGCTTTTACGGCATGTCCACCTTCGAAGGCCCGATGATGTCGATCAAGGCGGTGAACTCGCTGTCGCACTACACGGATTGGACGATCGGTCACGTGCACTCGGGTGCGCTGGGCTGGAACGGCATGATCACCTTCGGCACGCTCTACTTCCTTGTGCCGCGGCTGTGGGCCCGTGAAGGTCTGTATTCGTTGAAACTCGTGAGCTGGCACTTCTGGCTCGCTACGATCGGGATCGTTCTTTACGCCTCCTCGATGTGGGTTGCGGGGATCATGCAAGGTCTGATGTGGCGCGAAGTGGATAGCCAGGGCTTCCTTGTGAACGCCTTTGCGGACACCGTAGCCGCAATGCACCCGATGTTCGTGGTGCGGGGTCTGGGCGGGGTTCTTTACCTCGCTGGTGGGATGATCATGGCCTATAACTTGTGGATGACGGTCGCTCGTCAACCTCGCGTGGAAACACGTTCGGTTGCCGCCGTTCCGGCAGAATAAGGAGAGGACAGAATGGGACTTCTCGACAAACACTCCGTCCTTGAACGGAACGCGACACTGCTTCTGATCTTCGCCTTTCTCGTTGTCACCATCGGCGGCATCGTAGAGATCGCACCGCTTTTCTACCTCGAAAACGTTATCGAGGATGTTGAAGGGGTGCGGCCCTACACGCCGCTGGAGCTGACCGGGCGCGATGTCTATATCCGCGAAGGGTGCTATCTGTGCCACTCGCAGATGATCCGCCCGATGCGCGATGAGGTGGAACGCTATGGTCATTACTCGCTGGCAGCAGAGAGCAAATATGACCATCCGTTCCAGTGGGGCTCCAAGCGGACGGGGCCTGACCTCGCCCGTGTGGGTGGCCGCTACTCGGATGCGTGGCATGTGGATCACCTGACCAACCCGCAATCGGTTGTGCCAGAATCGGTGATGCCGAAATACGGCTTCCTTTCGAACCGGATGATCGACGGGCGCTATATCAGCGATCGTTTGTCCACCGATGCGATGGTGGGTGTGCCGTATAATTCGGACATGATCGAGAACGCCAAGGCCGACTTCATGGCGCAGGCGGATCCCGATGCCGACACCGATGGTCTGTTGGAGCGCTATCCCAACGCCGTCAATGTTCGCAACTTCGATGGGCGTCCCGGTCTTTCCGAGATGGACGCGCTGATCGCCTACTTGCAGGTGCTTGGCACGATGGTCGACTTCTCGACCTTCCAGCCCGTGGCTAGCCGGTAAGGGAGTATAAAAATGGACTATCATATCTTCAGGGAATTCGCGGACAGCTGGTTTCTGATCTTCTTGTTCGTGTTCTTCCTCGGGATTGTCGTCTGGGTCTTCCGGCCCGGGTCGCGCAAGACCTACGAGGATACGTCCGACATTCCCTTCCGGCATGAAGACAAACCCGCCAGTTCCTCCGCTCCCGGTGAAAACCGGGACCGGGGCGAATGACGGCGCCACGTTAGCTAAGGAGGCGTGGAATTATGAGCAAAAAACCGACGAAAAAACACGAGGTCGAGACCACTGGTCACCAGTGGGACGGCATTGAAGAGTATAACAACCCACTGCCGAAATGGTGGCTGTATACCTTCTATATCTGCATCATCTGGGGCATCGGCTATTCGATCGCGATGCCCGCTTGGCCGATCTTTAAATCGGGCGCGACGCCGGGTCTTCTCGGGTCATCGACCCGGGCAAATGTGCAGGCCGATATCGACAAGTTCGCCGCGATGAACAAGCCGGTGCAGGAAAAGCTGGTTGCCGTCAATCTTGACGAAATCGCCAGTGATCCCGAGCTGAAGAACTTCACCCAGAACGCGGGTGGGGCGATCTTCAGAACTTGGTGTGCCCAGTGCCATGGTGCGGGTGCGGGCGGTAATTCGCAGCTTGGCTATCCGAACCTTCTGGATAGCGACTGGCTGTGGGGCGGCACGATGGACGATATCCATTTCACCGTCACCCACGGCATTCGCAACGAAACGGACCCCACAGAAGAGGCCCGCTTTTCGCAGATGCCGGCGTTCGGCAAGGACGAGATCCTCAGCACAGAGGAAATCTCTCAGGTCGTGCAATATGTCCGCAAGATCTCGGGTCAGGACAACGACGCCACTCTGGCGGCCGCTGGTGAGACCGTGTTCGCAGACAACTGTTCGGCCTGTCATGCTGAAGATGGCACTGGCGATCAGGCACAGGGTGCGCCCAACCTGACAGATGCGATCTGGCTGTATGGCGGGGATGTGGACACGATCACCTATACCGTGGCCAACGCCCGCACGGGTGTGATGCCCAACTGGAACGAGCGTCTGTCCGAAGCTGACATTCGCGCCGTCACCGCTTATGTCCACGGCCTTGGCGGTGGTCAGTAACAGTGATCCCAAGGGGCTTTGGCCCCTCGGGTAGCACCGGCACCCCCGTCCTGTTCGCGCGTTTCCTGGGGGTGCCGGTGCCCTTGATCAAGAGGGCCCAGGCGCGGGTCCTCTTTTTTACGTTGCGGGGTTACCAAAGCGTAGCCTTGAATGTATCTTTTCTGCATGCAAGGATTTTTTGGCCGCCCCACAGTGTCGTGATGAGGGCTTTGGCGCCGCCGCTTTCGGGATATTCAGTCAATCAGCCAAGGGCGCAAAGATTTGTTGCATCCTAAATCTGTCTTTTTGACGCAGGTCAAAGTCTTCACAACTGTGTCATAGGAGAAGACGCTGAGGACGCGTTGTAACCATACGGAGAGAGTCGTGAGCTCCACCGATCCAGTCGAACCCCCGCCGCTTTACGCCGCCCGAGAGCCGATCTTTCCGCGTCGCGTCAAAGGTCAGTTCCGCAGCCTCAAATGGATTTTGATGTCCTTGATGCTCGGGTTTTACTACATCACGCCGTGGATCCGCTGGGATCGTGGGCCCGAACTGCCCAATCAGGCCGTTCTGATGGATCTGGCAAACCGGCGTTTCTTCTTTTTCATGATCGAAATCTGGCCGCACGAGTTCTATTTCGTCGCTGGCCTGTTGATCATGGCGGGGCTGGGGCTGTTCTTGTTCACTTCGGCCTTGGGGCGCGTGTGGTGTGGCTATGCCTGCCCGCAAACCGTCTGGACCGATCTGTTTATTCTTGTCGAGCGCTGGGTTGAGGGGGATCGCAACGCGCGTATTCGCCTGCTGCGTCAAAACTGGAACGCGGAGAAGATCCGCAAACGCATCACGAAATGGGTGTTGTGGCTGCTGATCGGCGTGGCGACGGGCGGGGCATGGGTGTTTTACTTCACCGATGCGCCGACGCTGCTTAATAACCTGATCCACGGGACGGCCTCGTCTGTGGCCTACATCACCATCACCGTTGCGGCCTTGATCACCTTTGCCTTTGGTGGCTTTGCGCGCGAACAGATCTGTATCTATGCCTGCCCTTGGCCGCGCATTCAGGCCGCGATGATGGATGAAGACACCATCACCATCGCCTATCGCGAATGGCGCGGAGAGCCACGTGGCAAGTTGAAAAAGGGTGAACACGACCCGACGCAGGGCGATTGCATCGACTGTATGGCCTGTTTCAACGTCTGCCCGATGGGCATCGATATTCGTGATGGTCAGCAGTTGGAATGCATCACCTGCGGTCTGTGCATCGATGCCTGTAACGAGGTGATGGATAAAATCGGCAAGCCGCGCGGCCTGATTGGCTATATGGCGCTGAAGGATGAAACCAACGAAAAGGCGGGCAATCCTGTCGTCAACGTATGGAAACACATCCTGCGCCCGCGCACGATCATGTATTTCACGCTTTGGGGCGCGATCGGTGTCGGTCTTGTGGCGGCTTTGTTCATGCGCTCGCCGATTGATTTCAACATCACGCCAAACCGCGATCCGCTGTATGTGGTCGAACCCAGTGGCGCGATCCGCAACATCTACACGCTGCGCTTGCGCAACAAGGCGGGCGAAGCCACGGCGTTCAAAGTCACCGTCGTGGCCCCAGATGGCGTCAATCAAAACGCGATGAGCGTTGTGCTCGAAGGGCAACAGGGCGACACGGTCACCGTGCCTGCCGATGAAACGATGACCCAGCGGCTCTATATCATGGCTGCACCCGGGTCGGTGCCCGCAACCTCGGATCGCACGGAAATGCGAGTCTGGATTTCGGATACCGCCACTACCGATCGCGTCTCAACCGACACGGTCTTTAACGGAAAGGCGAAATGAGCACGATGGCCAAACCACTGACCGGTCGAAAGGTTCTGATGATCGCGGTAGGCGCCTTTGGCGTGATCATCACGGTGAACCTCGTGATGGCCTGGAACGCGGTCTCCACCTTTCCCGGTCTGGAGGTCAAGAATTCCTATGTCGCCTCGCAGGTGTTCGATAAGAACCGGGCCGCGCAAGAGGCGCTGGGCTGGGTCGTGGAACCTGAGTATTCGGATGGCAAGCTGAGCCTTGTGATCCGCGATAAATCGGGGCTGCCTGCAAAGGTGGCCTCGCTCAAGGCGCTGGTGGGGCGCACCACCCACGTGCGCGATGATGTGACGCCGAAGTTTAATTATGTCGGTGGCATTTTCGTCGCTCCCTTGGCGCTTGCGCCCGGGGCGTGGCTGATCCACCTTGATGCCGAGGCCGCTGACGGCACGCAGTTCAGCCAGCGGATTGATTTGTTCGTGAAAGGCTGATGCGATGACGGTCTCACCGGCCCCATCCAATGCAAATACCTATGAGGAGGAGCGAGTCTCCGCCTCTGCGTGTCCGGCCTGTCTGGCCGCCCCTTCGGCGGAGCAGTTGGCGAAATCGGGCGATATCAAGGGCGCGCGGATCATGCTGTCGCTGCCCACGGCCCATTGCGCGGTCTGTATCACCGATGTCGAACGCGAGCTGATGAAGCAGCCCGGCGTGAAATCGGCGCGCGTGAACCTGACGCTCAAACGCGCCTCGGTCGATGCCGAGACCGGGGTCGAACCTGCGGGGTTGATCGCGGCACTTGATAAAATCGGCTATGAATCGCACGAACTTGATGCGGGCATGCTGTCGGCCACCGAGGCTGATAAGCGTGGGCGCGATCTGTTGATGCGCATTGGCGTGGCCGGGTTCGCGATGATGAATATCATGCTGCTCTCGGTCGCGGTCTGGTCGGGCGCGCAGGATGCCACGCGCGACCTGTTCCACTGGGTTTCGGCGGCCATCGCGATTCCGACGATCATCTTTTCCGGCCAGCCCTTCTTTGCCAGCGCCTATTATTCGTTGCGTGGCGGGCGGTTGGGCATGGATGTTCCGATCTCGCTGGCGATCCTGCTGGCGCTTGGGATTTCCCTGTTCGAGACGATGCATTCGGGCGCGCATGCCTATTTCGAAGCTGCCACGATGCTGACCTTCTTCCTGCTGGTGGGCCGCTATCTGGACTATCGCACCCGCGCTGTGGCGCGCTCGGCTGCCGAGGAACTGGCCGCGCTCGAAGTGCCCCGCGCCACTATTTTGCGCGATGGCGTTGAGGTCGTGGTGCCTGTGGGTGAGCTGGTCGTGGGCGATCTGATGCGCGTGCGCCCCGGTGGCCGCATCCCCGCCGATGGCGAGGTGATCGAGGGGCATTCCGAATCCGACCGCTCGCTGCTGACCGGTGAAAGCCTGCCCGTTCAGGTCGGCCCCGGCATGGTTCTGAGCGCGGGCGAAGTGAACCTGACCGGGCCGCTGATGATCCGAGTCACGGCGGCGGGCAAGGATAGCTCGCTGCATCGTATGGCCGATCTGGTGGCGATGGCCGAAAGCGCGAAGACGAAATACACTTCGCTGGCTGAGCGCGCCGCACGTGCCTATGCGCCGATCGTGCATATCCTGTCCTTTACCGCATTTTGCGCCTGGGCCTGGGTGACGGGGGGCGATTTCCGCCTTGCGGTGAATATCGCAGCGGCTGTGCTGATCATCACCTGCCCTTGTGCGCTGGGTCTCGCCGTGCCTGCGGTGGTCACGGCCGCTTCGGGCAAGCTGTTTCGCAAAGGTTTGTTAATCAAGGATGGAACCGCGCTGGAACGCCTCGCCGAGATTGACACCGTCGTGTTCGACAAGACCGGAACGCTGACCATGGGCGCGCCGCGCCCGCAAAACCTGTCTGATCTTTCGCCCAAGGCGCTGTCGGTGGCGATGGCCTTGGCTGAGGGTTCGTCGCATCCGCTGGCGCGCGCACTGCATCAAGCGGCGCTTGGGCAGGGGGCAACGGCTGCCGCGCTGGAAGATATCCGTGAAGTGCCCGGCTACGGTGTCGAGGGGCATTGGCAAGGGCAGATCGTGCGCATGGGGCGGGCCAATTGGATTGGCGCAGAGGAGGGCGCGAGCACGGCCACTCATCTCAAGATTGGTGATGAAGCTCCTGTATCGATCCGCTTTGTCGACAGCTTGCGCCCGGGTGCCGAAGAGGCCGTTGCGGGGCTGGTTGCGCAAGGCAAATCGGTCTGGCTGGTCTCGGGGGATGTTGAAGCGGCGGTCGCTGATCTTGCGGCCCGTTTGGGCATTACACAGTTTCGCGCTGGCGCTCTGCCGATGGAAAAAGCACAGCTTGTGGCAGATCTGACCCATGAGGGGCACCGCGTGTTGATGGTGGGCGATGGGCTCAACGACACTGCAGCCCTCGCGGGTGCGCATGTCTCGGTCTCGCCCGCCTCGGCACTGGATGCGGCGCGCACGGCTTCTGATATCGTGCTGCTGGGGCAGGACTTGGCCCCGATTGCCGAAGCCGCCCGGATTGCCAAACATGCGCGCCGACGGATCAAGCAGAACTTCGCGATTTCGATCGTCTATAACGCGGTCGCGGTGCCGCTGGCTTTGATGGGGCTGGCCACGCCGTTGATGGCCGCACTTGCTATGTCGGCCAGCTCAATCACGGTCTCGCTGAACTCGCTGCGCCTGCGCTAGGGGAACGTCATGGATGTGCTGATCTATTTCATTCCGATCTCACTGTTTTTGGGGGGCATTGGGCTGACGGCTTTTTGGTGGTCGATTAAAAACCGGCAATATGAAGACCCCAAGGGCGATGCCGAGCGGATCTTGTCCGATGAGTTTGACGACCGTCCCAAGCAAGAGTGAAAACATGCGTGGGGCGCTGCCCTGCCAGCTTGCGTCAGTCCCTGGGTTAGTTCGACATATGAGAAGGGAACATTGAAAAAGCCGCGCTCGGGAGCGCGGCTTTTTCAGATCGGTTCTCTGGGGAGGAGAGTCAGGGACCGATCACCGTGCAATCCATCGCGCGCGCTTGCAGGCGGGCGCAGGCCAGTTGAGCGCCGTCTTGCGTCATGCCTACGAAGTTTGCCTCATAGCCGGTTTTGCGCGTGGCAACCTTGCGCAGCGCTTCGCCCAGCGTATCGCTATCCATCAAGGCGGTGGTCAGCAGGTGGCGCTCGGCGGCAAAGTTCGACCCAAAGAGCCCAAGGCTAACCCCCCAATTGCGTCCGCCCGAGCTGGAGACACGCGCAACCACGCGCGGCTTGGGGGCGGGGGTAGGGGCCTCGGGGGTGAGGGCGGCAAGGATGATCTCGCTGGGCTGATCCTTGGTGGGCTGATTGGCCATCGCGGCCGTTTCGGGCTGCGGTTTGGTGGTTTGGGCAAATCCCGGAATGGGTTCAACCGCATCTCCTTCGGCTTTGCTTTCATCGCCCAGATCAAGCGCGCGAGCCTGTGCCAATTCAACCGTTTCGGGTTGCGGCGGGGTATTTTGCACAAATTTCGGCCCCGTCGGCGCAGCGGCAGCAGCAGCGCTGTCGGGTTCATAAGACGCCAGTTGGATATCGCTGGGTTCAGCCGCGGCGGCGGCATCGCTTGCGGCGGCCTGCGCCAGCGGTGTCGCGCCAGTAACTTCGGCGGGTTTCGCCTGTTGCGCCTGTGCCATCAAGATCGAACGCGGAGCGGGCATCGGGCGCGGGCTTGCAACGATCTGGGCCCCAATACCAGCGCCGTCGATCGTCTCGCTTGCCGCGTTCCCCGCGTCAGCAACTTGCATGTCCGGCGCGGCTGTATCGGTTTCTTCGGCCACATCTTCGGGCGTGTCCGCTACGTTTTCCTCGACCTGATCGCCTTGCACGGCCGCTGCCAGCGCCAGCGCAATGGCATCGCTATCCGCGCGCGGTGGGGAGGGCCGGGTATCGGGGCGCGGGCTTTCTTTGGGGGCCAGTTTCTGCGCCACGAGCATCGGCGCGTCGCCTTGTGGCGGGATGTAGCGCGGGACTGTAGGGGGCAGAATGCGCGCATTTCTGGGCGCGCGCTTGAAGCCCATATCCAACAGCTCGGCCATTTTCGCATTGCGCTGCGCGGTCGAAGTGCCGCCGAACACGGTTGCGATGATGCGTTCATTTCCGCGCTTGGCCGAGGCGGTCAGGTTAAACCCCGAGGCCGAGGTATAGCCGGTCTTGATCCCGTCTGCGCCCTTATAGGCACTGAGGAAACGGCGGTTGGTGGAATAGACGGTGGCGATTTTGGCATCCGCGGAATGACGCGAGAAAATGTTGTAATATTGCGGAAAATCGAAAAACAAATGGCGGCCCAGAGTGGTCATGTCATGGGCTGACGACAAATGGCCCTTACGCGTCAACCCGTTGGCGTTGACGAAATGGGTGTCGTTCATCCCAAGCTGTTTGGCGGTGCGGTTCATGCGCGCGGCAAAGCCAGCCTCATCGCCGCCGATATAATCGCCAAGGGCGGCGGCGGCATCATTGGCCGATTTGATCGCGGCGGCGCGGATCAGATAGCGCACGGCGATCTTTTGCCCCGGGCGCAGACCCAGACGTGAGGGCGGCTGTGAGGCGGCGTGCTTGGTGACCGTAACGATGGAATCGAGGCTGAACTCGCCGTGCTCGATCGCTTGAAAGGTGATGTAGAGCGTCATCATCTTGGTCAACGAGGCAGGATGCAGCGGCGTATCGGCATTTTTCGAATACAGCACCTCGCCCGAGCGCATGTCCATTACCATCGCCGCAAAAGGTGCAGCGATCGCGCCGAGCGGTGCGAAAATTGCCAATAAAAATACGAACAGCCCTTGACGGACCCAGCACATAAGCGTGGTCACGGCTCTAACCCTTTCACTGCCTCGTTGCCCCGATTTTTATGTGCCACATCGTTGGCGGCTTTGGGGCTTGATTTGGTTTCAGCCTAACATGAGTGCTGCGACCTGAAAACCGCCTATTTTCAAGAGCTTTCAATGCGACATTCATGCAATACCACAACATGTAGAGGGTGACCCAAAGGTGACCCCTCTAGGGATGGTGTTTTGCTGGGCTTAGGGTGGACGCGCCTTTCCGCGACGTACACGCGGATTTTGGCCGGGCATGCCTTTGGCGGGGAAATTTTTGCAGATGCGAATGGGGCCATCAGGTGCCGCCCCGCGCGAGCTGTTGGATCAATGCGGGCAGGGTGCTGAGATCGGGCAGTTGTGCAAATCGCGGATGGTTGAGCGGGGCGGGCGCGTGTTCAAGCGCCCAGGTCAGATCATGGGGGATATGCACGCCCCAGCCGCCGGCCTCGATCATCGGTATGACATCGGATTTGAGCGAATTTCCCGCCATCAGGCCATTTGAGGCCCCGCTGCCGTGGCGCTCAAAGGCGCGGGTATAGATTTCGGGCGTTTTGTCAGAGACGATTTCCACCGCGTCAAACAGATCGCCCAGACCCGATTGCGCCAGTTTGCGTTCCTGATCAATCAAATCGCCCTTGGTGATCAGGACCAGTCGATACTGTCCCGACAGCGCCTCGATGGTGGCGCGGGCATGGGGCAGCAGGTCGACGGGATGCGACAGCATCTCGCGCCCGGCGGCGAGGATTTCGGCCAGAACCGAGGCAGGCACGCGCCCCTCGCTGACCTCGATCGCGGTTTCAATCATCGACAGCGTGAACCCTTTGACGCCGAAACCGTAATGGGAAATGTTGCGTCGTTCCGCTGCGATCAGCCGCTCGGCCAGATGATCGGGGCCTTGCGCATCTTGGGGGATATACTCGGCCATTGCTTGCGTAAAATGGGCCTGTGTAAGCGCGAAGACGCGTTCATTGTGCCAAAGCGTGTCGTCCGCATCAAAGCCGATTGTGCTGATTTGCATCACTTGCCTTTATCTTAAGCGCGCTCAGAGGCTTTTCATATGTCACGAAGACCCTATATTCCGCCAGAGCCCTCAACGATTCCTGATCTGGCGGAGATGCCTTGACCGAGCCGTTTTACATGATGTCGCACGACAATGACGACGATCGCGAAGACGAGACCGGTGTCGCCACTAAGACCCGGCCGAAAACGCAGCGTCCTCCGATGTATAAGGTGCTGCTGCTGAATGATGATTACACGCCGATGGAATTCGTCGTGCACATCCTTGAGCGGTTCTTTGGGCTCAACCATGCGCAATCTTTCGAGATCATGCTGACCGTGCACAAAAAGGGGTTGGCGGTGGTCGGTGTCTTCAGCTTTGAGGTGGCGGAAACCAAGGTCGTTCAGGTGATGGATTTCGCGCGCCGTCATCAGCATCCGCTGCAATGCACGATGGAAAAAGACTAACCCCAGGCGCTGCGCCGCCGCTGGGCGAGGCTTGCTATTGTTGCGCCTCGGCCCTAAGGGACGGGCGCCTTTGCTGATCGGGATACGTTGTCTGCCATGAGCCAATCTCGCCTGTCCTTTGCCCTCGCGGCATCCGAGCCCCTGCCTGATGAGGGGCAGATTGCGCTATTTGCCCCCGCTGGCGCGCAGGATCTCAGCGCTTTGCCGCTCGAGCGTTTGGTCGCGATCCAGCCGTTCAAGCCCGATCATGACGCATTGGCCGCGCGCGGTGTCGCGATGGCGCAGACCCCCGCAGGCCCCTACGCGGCGGCGGTTGTCTTTGCCCCGCGCGCCAAGGCGCAGGCGCGTGCGCTGTTGGCGCAGGCCTGTGCCAGCGTGACGCCGGGCGGGTCGATTTATATCGACGGCGCAAAATCCGAGGGGATCGATTCCTTGCTCAAGGAATTGCGTGGGCATGTGGCCTTGGATGCGCCAATTGCCAAGGCGCATGGCAAGATCGCGCGTTTCCCCGCCGATCCGAAGGCGCTGGCAGATTGGGCCGCGCGCGAGTACGAGGCCGCGCCGGGGTTTGTGACGCGTCCGGGCGTGTTTTCCGCCGATGGTGTGGATGAGGGATCGGCGCTACTGGCCGCCTGCCTGCCCGAAACGCTGCCTGCGCGGGTGGCCGATCTGGGCGCGGGTTGGGGTTGGCTAAGCGGGCAGGTCTTGGCACGCGGGGGCGTCCAAGAGATCGCGCTATATGAGGCCGATGCAATCGCGCTGGACTGCGCGCGGCGCAACATCACCGATCCGCGCGCGAAGTTCCACTGGGAGGACGTGACGCGGCTGCCCGCAGGTCCGCGCTATGATGCGATCGTGATGAACCCGCCCTTTCACAAAAGCCGCGATGCCGAACCGGGGCTGGGCGAGGCGTTCATCGCCGCCGCCGCGCGTCTGCTGACGCCCTCTGGCACGCTGTGGATGGTGGCCAATCGCCATCTGCCCTACGGCGATGCGCTGGCCCAGACCTTTCGCGACATCCAAGAGGTCACTCCTCCAAGCGGGCCGTCCACGCGGTTTCGCATCACCCGCGCGCAGGGTGTCTTGAGCGCGCGCGACCAAAACCGCACCGCCGCCGCACGCCCCTCTCGCGCTCGACGTTAAACGCGGTTACGTTCAGCCAAACCATTGGGAGAGAGCCATGTCGCTTTCCATCTCCGGCAAGACCGCCATTGTTACTGGGGCCGCTCATGGGATCGGGCTGGCCGTTGCGCGCCATTTCCTTGATCGCGGGGCGCAGGTCATGTTCGCTGATATCGACGAAGAGAAACTTGCCTCCGAACTTGGTGAGGCCGCAAAATCCGAGGGCCCTGCGCGCTATTTCGCAGGCGATCTGTGCCAGAAACTGACGGTGAAAAACCTGCTCTCGGCGACGGTCGATGCCTTTGACCGGATCGATATTCTGGTCAATACCGCGCGCGCCTTTGCGCCCTGTGATCCGTTGGAGCCCTCGACCGAAGTGCTTGATGATATGCTGTCGAAAAATATGAAATCGGCGCTGCGGATTTCGCAAATGACGGCAAAGCGGATGATGAAACAGGCCGAAGATGAAGACCGCAGCGAGGGGGAGATTGGGTCAATCATCAACGTGTCGTCGCTGGCCTCCAGTCGCACGCAGCCGGAATTGATGGCCTATTCAATAGCTTGTGCGGCACAAGATCAGGCGATCCGCTCGCTGGCGGTGGCCCTTGCGCCCCATCGCATCCGGGTCAATGGCGTGTCGTTAGGGTCGGTGATGTCGCGTTCGCTGCAAGATGCTCTCAAGACCAATGAGGATTGGCGCGAGGCGATCTGTGCGGGCACGCCGCTGGGCCGAATTGCGGCGCCCTCGGAATTGGCGGAAACGGTGCAATATCTCGCCTCGTCTGGGGCGAGCTTTGTGACCGGGCAGATCGTGCAGATCGATGGCGGGCGGGGCCTGCTAGACCGCGTTCAGGTGCCAGCGTTCTAGGCGCGCGCTATTTGCTCTCTTCGGGATAAAGGGCGCGGCATTGCGCGATCTGGCGTTGCGCCAAAGCCGTGAGCTCGCGCTTCTTGGCCAACAGATTGTCGCGCTTGCGGGTTTCCACAACCGGATCAATCGGCACAGCGCGGCGGCTCGTGATGGTATGATCCTCAAGACACATGCGCGGTGTTTCGTAGGTTTTATCCCCCTTTGTCACCGTGCGCGTGCCGCACACTTCCCAGCGGGTTAAGGTGGTTTCATAGCTTTGCCACGCATAGCCGCGCGCAAGATTGGCCTGCACCTCGCCTAGCAGTGTGTCGATGCGGCGCAATTCAGCGGTGGATTGGCGGATGCAGCGCTCTTGCGGGGTGCCGCAGGCGGTCAGGGCAATCAGGGCGAGTAACGCAATGGCAGGGCGCATGGGGTTCTCCTTTGCGCCAGCTTACGGCGCGCGCCCGCTGGGATCAATCGCGCCCTTTTCGCGCGCACATCGCCCTGTTATCAAACCCGCATGCAAATGGGAGGCCAAGCCATGACCGACGCAACCGAGGATTTCGACGCCCGCAAGGCGCAAGCCAGTCAGTGGTTTTCGGACCTGCGCGATCAGATCGTGGCGGGCTTTGAGGGATTGGAGGCAAGCCATGCCGAAGGTCCCTTGGCCGATGCCGCCCCCGGCCAGTTCGAAGTGACGCCGACCAAGCGCACCGGCCCCAATGGCGAGGATCACGGCGGCGGCAAGATGTCAGTGCTGCGCGGCGGGCGGGTGTTTGAGAAAGTCGGGGTGAATATTTCGACCGTATGGGGCGAATTGGCCCCGCGCGCGCAAAAAGCGATGGCGGCGCGCGGCGTGCCCGGCATGGAGGAAGATCCGCGCTTCTGGGCCGCCGGGATCAGCCTTGTGGCGCATCTGCAAAACCCGCATTGCCCGGCTGTGCATATGAACACGCGGATGTTCTGGACGCCGGGCGCGTGGTGGTTCGGGGGCGGGGCAGACCTCAACCCCTGCCTGGAATATGACGAAGACACCGCGCATTTTCATGCCGAGATGAAGCGCGCTTGCGATGCCCATGACGGCACCTATTACGATCACTTCAAAGCTTGGGCGGATGAGTATTTCTTTATCCCCCATCGCGGTCGTGCGCGCGGGGTGGGCGGGATTTTTTATGACGATCTCAACACCGACGCGTGGGACGAGGATTTCGCCTTTACCCAAGCGGTCGGCGCGGCGTTCCTGCCTGCCTATCTGCCCCTGATTGAAAAACGTCGGGTGCAAGATTGGTCCGAGGAAGATCGCGAAACCCAGCTGCGCCATCGCGGGCTCTATGCCGAATATAATCTGGTCTATGACCGGGGTACGAAATTCGGGCTTGAGACGGGGCATAACGCGGATGCGGTTCTAATGAGCCTGCCCCCGATCGCGAAGTGGTATTGAGCGGGTCAAGCTGCGACGATCCAATATCCCGCGCGTAGATCGCGCACGTCTCTTTGGTGCAATTGGTGCAGACGGGATGACCGGGGGCGTGTGCGGCAATGGCCCAATACGCGCCTCGCGGTCCTTGCGATCGCCGCATTTATCTAGGGTTGGGTTTCAACTCCGAGCCTTGGATATATCGCTGTAAAGGCGAACCAGAATAAGCGCTGCGTCAGATCGCGGAATTACAGCCCTTTTGGCTGTGCTTACAGGGGCTTGGCACAGTCCTATTCGATTGCGCGGACGTATCAGGCCATAACTTTTCGGATTGAAATTATTATGCCGCTCAAACCCGCCTCTCATCAAGGCGAGGACGGTTTGGACGTCTGGGCGTATGGATCGAGGGCGCAGATTGTGGCCGCGTGCAATGCACATTGGGACACGATTAACGCACATATTGTTGACTCGCTTTCAGTGTCGAGCTGGCGCCTGCATCGCGTCGCTTGCTTGTCCTAACGGAAACTAATTGCCGCGGAAAATGGCGAAACGCTTGAATTTTTTGAAAAATTGGCTCTAAATATAGGCAATAAAATAATCCGGGGGGACGGTGCGTTGGATTTTCTGCGCACATTTGGGGACGATTTCTGTCGAAATGTTAGTGATAACGATTCGTCAATTCTGCGTGTAATTCCCTTATTCGTAAGGCAATTGCGGCGCGGCTTGCAGGTGCGTCTATTGGGCAAATTGTCGCAGGTGAGCGCTGCTGATTCGGCCATGAAATCGCTGTCTTCACGATGCGAATCATCTGCAGTCTGCAAGGTGTCGCTGCGCATATCCTGCGTGTTCTCCCGTCAGTCTTCGAGAATTTTGCGTGCGGCTAAGCTGCGCGCGGAAAGCTGAGCGTGATGTGCAATTTAGCCATCACGCCCCGTCCAAGTGACACAAGCCGGGCGCGTCTGCTCGGAGCCATAGTATTGACCCAAGAGGAACATATGTCGTTTCGCCGAAAATTTTCTGCCTCCCGCCCCCTCCTTGTCGCGCTTGGAGTGGCGAGCTTTCTTGCGACCACAGCGGTGACTCCCGCGTTCTCGGATACCGCGACTGCAGCCCCGTTGCCAAAACCTGAAGCCTCGGCCGACGCGCGCACCACGATCACGGTTGATGGGTTTCGTTCGGCTAAGTTCGGGATGGATGAAAAGGCGGTTCGCGCAGCGATCGCAAAGGATTTCGCCACGAAAGAGGACAAGATTCAGGCCGGAGAAAACGCCGTCGAGCGGACTCAGATCTTGACCATCGAAGTGCCCAATCTGATCCCCGAGGGCGGGATGGCCCAAGTGTCTTATGTGTTTGGATATTCATCCAAAAAACTGATCCAAGTGGGCGTCACCTGGAGCGGCAAGACCGACCCGAAGATGACGGCGAAGATGCTGTATGACAACGGCGACGTGCTGCGCAGTCATTTCATGGCCGAGGCCTATGCACCCGAAACGATCAAGACGAATGTCGCTTTGCCCAACGGAATTCTGATGTTTCGCGCGGCCGATAGCGAGAACCACGCGACGCTTTTGCTGCTGCAGGGGACCTTCACGACTGGCGATGACGGGCGCAAGACGCTGACGCCGGCCAGCCTTGATTTGCTGTATTCGGCTGACCCCAACGCCCCTGATATTTTCAAACTCCCGGAAGGGTCTTTCTAATGACCAAAACTGCCAACACCACGAAATCCAGCAACCAGCCGATCGAGGTTGATGCGGAGTTGTCGCAAGCCGACGTGTCGCCCGAGACGGCCGTCGCTCAGCCCGAGACCGAGGCCCCCGCACAAGAGGGCGTGCAGGAAACAAGCGTGGTCGAGGGGTTCCGCTCGGCGCGCTTCGGGATGGATGAAGCGGCGGTGCGCGCCGCGATCCTGTCGGATTTCGAGATCAAGGATGATGCGATTCAAACCGGGGAACACTCGGTCGAGCGCACGCATATTCTTACGGTCTCGGTGCCAAACCTGATCCGGCACGGTGGGATTGCGCAGGTCTCCTACGTCTTTGGGTACTTGACCAAAAAGCTGATCCAGGTGGGTGTCACCTGGAGCGAAAAGACCGACCCCACGATGACCGCGTCGATGCTGTATGAAAACGGCGAGTTGCTGCGCAATCATTTCATGGGCGAGGCCTACGCGCAGAATTCGATCAAGACCAATGTTGTCATCGGCAGCGGGATTTTGATGTTCCGCGGTGTCGATGCCCAAGATCACGTGACGCTGTTGCTGCTTCAGGGCGCATTCTCGGCAGGGCAGGACGGGGGCAATACGCTGACGCCCGCCAGTCTTGATCTGCTTTATTCGGCTGCCCCTAACGAGCCTGATATCTTCAAGCTCCCTAAAGGATCATTCTAATGTCCCATCGGGCCCATCGTCGTCGTTCCCGCCGTATCAAGACTGTGGTTCAGCCTCAGTTTGCGGCTTTCGCACATGGGCCCGAACCAACGCATCGCTCGCTTGGCGAAAGTCTGCGCTTTGGCGTCGGCACGATCGCCCTTGGCGCAATTGCTGCGCTGGCAGGCAGCGGAAGCGTGTTTGCGCAAGATGCGGTTGCGACTGGCAATACGATCATCACGGATGGCCGCACCAAAACGACGGTGACGGTCAATGGCAGCCAAACCGGGATTACCACCGCAACAATCTCGCAAAACACTGGCTATAACTCGTTTAGCAAGTTCGAGCAGAGCGCGGGCACCACGGTAAACCTGTATCTGCCCGACGGCACCGGAAACCTTGTCAATATCGTGCGCGACGGGCCGGTGATGATTGATGGCGTGCTGAACTCCTATAAAAGTGGCCAGATCGGCGGTAATGTCTTTTTCTCGGATTCTCATGGCTTTATCGTGGGACAGTCCGGGGTGGTCAATGTCGGCTCCCTGACGGTCAACACGCCGACCGACAAGTTCCTGGAATCCGTGATTGGCGCGGATGGCACGATCAATCAGGATGCCGCGGGCAAGTTGATGCGCGGCGAGATCCCGCTGTCATCGTCGGGGTTCATTTCGATCTCGGGCGTGATCAATGCGCAAAATGGCATTACTCTGGATGGTCAGAACGTAACGCTGACCGGGCCGACCGGGAGCCGCGTAACGGCCGATCAACTGACCCAACGCCAGCGTTTTGACGCGACGGTGAATTCCAGCGGCCTGAGCGAAGGCGGCGCGATGGTCAGCCGCAATGGCGTCATTTCGATCGTGGCGGCTGGCAATGCCAATATTCGCGGCAAGGTCCGCGTCGGGGCAAGTGCCTCGGGCAAGGGCGGCAAGATCAACATCAAATCGGGGGGCGACACGACCCTCGCGCCCACCGCGGAACTCAGCGCTGATGGTGCGGGCAAGGCAGGTATCGGCGGTACGATCGTGGTCTATGCCGGCAGCTCGCTTTTCGCCCAGACCGGGGCGGTGGTGTCTGCCCATGGCGCGGGAAGCGGCGCGGGTGGTTTTGTCGAACTGAGCGGCAAATACGCCGAAATCGGCGCGGTTGCGCTTGATCTTCTGTCCGATACCGGGGCGGGTGGCACGCTTTTGATCGACCCGATCGACGTGACGATCACGGCTGGAAATTCGATCCTGAACGCAGGTGTGAATACGTCGATTCTAGCCGATAATTCGATCACCATCGAGGCCGGTGGCAGCATCGACACGACGCTATCGGGCGGGGCTTCGGGCGATATCACGCTGACCGCGCCGACGATCAGTGTGGCTGCGGGCGGTTTGCTGAACGCGCAAGCGCTTGGCGGCGGCACTGCGGGCGCTGTGACGCTGAACGCGACACAAGCCACGGGCGGAACGGCCCAAATTACCATCGCTGGCGAAATCCGTGGTGGTGATGTGAATCTGCTGGCCAGTTCCACGGCTGCGCCTTTGACGATCTTGGCCTCAACGCCAACAGCGAACGCGGCCGTCTCGATTGATGGCGGAACAATCACCGCATCTGGCGCTTTGACGGCGCGGGCCACGGCTTCGACGGCGGCTACGGCCGCCAATTTGCCAATTGGCGTTGTGGTTACCAATGTCAGTGCCTCTGTCGATGTGATCGGTGGCGCAAATATCCAGGCCGCCAGCGCCGATCTGTCTTCTATCGCAACCGCCGATAGCCAGATCGCGACCAAGTCCCTGGTTCCCGCTAATTCCAGCGCCGATGGCGCGGTAGCCGTTTCGACGGTGAACAGCTCGGCCACGACCCATATCGGCACCGCCGATCTGATCATCGCGGGGGCGGCCAGCTTGGGCGCAACCAACACGGTCACCAGCCATGCGGATGCCACACCCGTCGCCGCCGCGTTTGGCGCAAGCGTCGCCGTCAGCGTGGTCAAGGCGATTACCGAAGCCACGGTCGATGCCTCGGGCTATATCCGCGCTGACAGCCTGTCGCTTGATGCGATCAGCGCAACCGATAGTGTGGCCAATGCCGCAGCGACTGCGGGCGGCGCATCAGAGCCCCAAGCGGGCAGTGAGGCTGCGACCTATCTCGATGATCCCGAATATCAGCCCTATGAGAGCACATCTGAGGGCAAAGTGTCGGTTGTCGGTGCCTTTGCACTGTCGGATCTGACATCGACCACCACGGCCAGCATGACGTCCGATCGCGCCTCGGACATCACCGCGGGCGCCGCGATCCGCACGCAGACCTCCAATAGCGCTGATGTGACGGCTGACGGGTCGGCGCTGGACTCGAATGTTGGTGTGGGTGTGGCGGTCGGCATCAATTTGGCGAAAGTGCAAAATAACGCCACTTTGGGCGGTCAGGGCATCACTGCGGGCAGCCTCGATCTGAGTGCGCAGATGCGCGCGGGTGGGGCCAACAGCTTCGTCACGCACACCACGTCAGGCGCAGGCGGAACCAGCGTCGGAGTCGCTGGGTCGCTGGCCGTGAACCTTGTCGACACGCAAAGCCAAGCCAGCGTCACAGCCACCGGCCCCGTCGCGATCAGCGGTGGCGATGTGGGAATCCGTGCCACGGATGACTCGGTCTCGACCGCCAGCGCGATTCCCGACACCACCGGGGCGACGGGCAATGTGGGCGTTGGGGCCTCGGTTGCCAGCAATATCGTGGCCAACCGGACCATCGCAAGCGTGGCAAACGGCACGAGCATCACCAACCTTGGATCGCTGACGCTCTCAGCCGATTCAGTGCACGCGATCACCACCACGGCCGAAGCGGGTTCGAGCGGCGGGATTTCCGTCACGCCGGCTCTGGCGCTTTCACTGGTGAACAACACCACCACAGCACAGCTTGGCACTGGCACATCGGTGCAGCATTCTGCGGGTGATATCAGTATTTTGGCGAGCCTGCAGGCAACCGAAAACACGACGGCCTCGGGCACCGCTGCGGGCAGCAAGGCCGCGATTGGGGCGGCTGTCGCGGTCGCGCTTGTCAATGATCGCGTCTCGGCAACCACGCTGCGCGATCTGAACGCTGTTGGCAACGTAAGCTTGCGCAGCTGGGGGGCTTCGCTGAATACGCTTGAGGCCACGGCGAGTGCCTCTGGCGCTGAGGCCGCAGAAGAGAACGGCGACGCAGCGCCCGGGCAGGACAGCAATGTCGATAGCACGGTCACAAGCAACCTGACCCATGCCTCTGATCAGCAAGACAGCGCTGGGGTTGGCGATAGTGAGCAACAGCAAGCCAGCGCAGATGGTGCCGCCGATGAAAGCGGACGTTCGGCCTCGACGGGTGAGGGCAAGGTCACGGTTGCCGCCGCGGTGGGCGTGAATGTCCAGACCGCATCTGTCAGCGCAGGCGTGCCCGATGGGCGTTCGATTACCGCAGGTGGCGCGCTGAGCGTTGAGACTGCGAATAACACGACCGGATCGGTCACGACGGACGGGACCGCCGTGGGCGATACGCCTGCTGCCGTTGGCATTGGTGCCGCTGTCGCGGTCAACGTGGTGCATACCAAAAATGATGCCACCTTGGGTGATGGCACGGTGAACGCGACCTCTGTCACTGTTTCGGCGCTCAAGCTGGATGTGGCAAAGCTGGTTGCGGGTGATCCTGCTGATGCGCTTGGCGATACCTATCTTACCAGCGCCACATCGGGCGCGGGCGGCTCGAAGGTCGGGCTGGCCGGATCGCTGGCGCTGAACCTTGTCGATACGCAAAGTCAGGCCACCATCGCCGATAACGCGACGGTGACGCTGACGGGCGGCGATCTGACGCTGAGCAGCGATAACGAGACGACTACGACCGCCACCGCGCTGCCTGATGAAACGGGCGCTGCGGGGGGCAAAGTCGGGGTCGGCGCCTCGGTCGCGATAAATATCGTTGCCAACCGCTCGACGGCCACTCTGGGCGATGGTGCCGCGCTAAACGGGGCGGGGGGCATCACCCTTTCGGCCAGCGCCGTGCACGATATCACCACCACCGCCGAGGCCGGATCTTCGGGCGGTGTGTCGATCACGCCGGTGGTTGCGCTTGCAATGGTGAACAACACGACCATGGCACAGCTTGGCACGCAGCTGGCGGGCGTTACGACCTCGGGACAGGTCACCATTGCCGCGATTCAGCAAGCCAGTGCGACGACGTCTGCCAAAGGGCAGGCTGCGGGCGGCACGGCGGCGGTTGGCGCGGCCTTGGCGCTGAACCTAGTGAATGACACGGTCACCGCGACCACTAAACGCAACATCTCGGCGGGTGGCGATGTGACCATTTCCGCCGCAGGAGCCTCGCTCAACACGCTGAGCGCCGAGGCAAGCGCCTCTGGCGGTGCCCCGGCTGATGAGTCCGGCAATGCCGAAGCCGGTCAGGACGCCACCGTGGATGACACGGTCGATGGCCAATTGAGCAGCGCACGCGATCAGCAAGACGCATCGGGCGTTGGCGACGCCGAACAGCAGGGCGCGACCGATACGGCAGCCTCTGAAAACCACTCTGCCGAGACCAGCCAAGGCAAAGTCACCGTTGCGGCGGGCGTGGCGGTGAACATCCAGAACGCCACCGTTCTGGCCAGCGTTCCCAATGATATCAGCATTTCCTCGCCCACGGGCGCGCTCAAAATTCTGACCGCCAGCAACACCGATGGCAAAGCCACGACCAACGCCTCTGCGGTTGGCGAAGAGGGCGCGCAGGCGCAGGTCGGGATCGGCGCTGCGGTTTCGGTGAACGTGGTCCACGCGGTCAATGACGCGACGCTGGGGGCTGCAACCCATGACGTCAAAAGCCTTGAGATTTCAGCAAGCAAGTTGGATGTGGCATCGCTGGCCGCAAATCCCGCAAGCTTGGCGACCCGCGCAGACAGCTATCTTGCCAGTGCGACCTCGGGGGCGGGCGGCTCCAAGATTGGTATCGCAGGCGCGCTGGGGCTGAACCTGATCGACACGCAAAGCGTTGCCAGCATCGCTGATGATGCCATTGTGACGCTGCATGGCGCGGTGTCGATCACGGCGGACAACCAGACCAAGGAAACCGCCAAGGCGCTGCCGGTCGAGGGCACAGCAGGGGGCACTTTTGGATTGGGGGCTTCGGCTGCGATCAATATCGTCGGCAATCGTTCGATTGCTAAGATCGGCGATAACGTGACGCTTAACGATGCAGAGGCCTTGACCCTCAAGGCGCAGGCCGAGCATGAGATCGAAACCGAGGCCGAAGCGGGCGCTTCGGGCGGTGTCGGGATTGTTCCGGTGCTGTCTCTGGCGCTCGTCACCAACACAACAAGCGCCACAATTGGCAGCGATCCCAGCACCTTGACTGTTGTCGGTGAAGTCGCAGTCGAGGCCGAGCAGAGCGCGACCGAGACGACCTCGGCTTCGGCAAAAGCGGCGGGATCGAAGGCGGCTGTCGGTGCGGCGCTTTCGCTGGCGCTGGTGACCGATAAGGTTGTCGTGTCGACGGGGCGCTCGATTACGGCGACGACGGGTGATGTGACCTTCAAGGCCGCAGGTAGCTCTGCGGGGACGCTTACGGTCACGGCCGGAGCCTCGGGGGCCGCTGGCGCAGACAGCAACGATGAATCCAGCGATGGCGAAGGCAATGTCGATGACCGGGTCACGGGACAGCTCGATTTTGCCAAGACCACGCAATCTGACAGCAATGTGGGCGATGCCGATCAGCAGGCCGGAACGACAGAGACTGCCAATCAAGATCACTCGGCGAGTACGAGCGAAGGCAAGCTTTCGGTAGCCGCCGCGATTGGCGTGAATGTGGTGACGTCTTCGGTCAGTGCGGCGCTGCCGGATGGCCAGAATATCACGGCGGGTGGTCGTCTGACGGTCTTGGCGATCAATGCCACGGATGGGTCGGTTACGGCCGATGCAAGTGCGGCAGATTCCAAAGTGTCGATCGGGGCCGCCGCTGCGGTCAACGCGATCACCTCCAGCAATGTCGCAAGCCTCGGGGCTGCGAATTACAGCGCCGATGGTGTGACGGTTTCCGCGCTCAAGGCCGCCCCGCTGGACACGCCGCATGTCGATACATTCATCACCGACGCCAAGTCGGGCGCGGGTGGCACCACGGTTGGTCTTGCGGGCGCATTGGCGCTGAACCTGATCAACTCTTCAAGCGAGGCCACGGTTTCGGGCAGCGCGATTGTGAATGCGAACACGGGGGCCTCGACGGTTTCGGCCGATCAGCAGATGGTGGCCAATGCCAGCGCCACACCGGTTGATGATAGTGCGACCACCGGCGGTAAGGTCGGAATTGGCGCGTCGGTGGCGCTGAACCTGATCACCACCGACGCCATCGCCGAGATCAAGGATGGCGCGGCCTTCAATAACGGGGCGGGCATTTCGGTGCTGGCCAATTCCGACATCTCGACCGAAACCGAGGCCAAGGCAGGCTCTGAGGGCGGCATCGCGATTGACGCGGTGGTGGCACTCGCGCTTTTGGATCAGACGACGCGCGCGCGCATAGGAACCGGCAACGCGATCAACACGGCGGGCGATGTCACAATTGCGGCCACCAATAGCGGCGAAAACACTGCGACGGGCACGGGCGAGGCCAAGGGTGGCAAGGTCGGCGTCGGTGCGGCGGTTGCGGTGATTGCAGGGGGCGGTGACAAGGCGACCGATCTTAAGAATACTTCCGCGACTTCGGCAGAGCTTGCACGCAACTTGATGGCGGATTCGCTTGAAATTTCAGCAGAGTCCACGCGCAGCTATGAGGCCTATGCCGATGCCAGCGCAGGCGGTGGCAAAGACAAGGAACCTTCGCAAACCTCTGATGCTGAAAGCACGAAGACCCTTGATGAGACGAAGAATTACCAAAAAGGGACCGACGGGTCGGACCAAAAGACCGGCAAGGGCGGGGCCAAGGTCACTGTCGCGGCGGCCGTTGGGGTCGCAGCAGCGCAAGATGCCGTCACCGCCACGCTGGGTGCGGTCACGGTCTCGCTGAGCAACGATCTGACGGTGTCGGCGCGCAACGAAACCAATATCGCGACCAAGGGTGACGGGGCTGCGACAGGCGCACAGATCGGCGTGGGCGTGGGCGTCGCGCTGAGCATTTCCAACAATAGCGCCACGGCGCGAATCGCTGATGGTGCGACGATTGCGCGCGCGGGCGAGATCAATGTGACGGCCGATAGCAGCCAGAACATGGCGCACGAGGCGGGTAAGACCGATTTCCTCAACGGCTTGTCTGCGCTGGCATATGCCGGGGCCTCTTCGAAAAAAGTCAGTGTTGCCGGGGCCTTGGCGGTTGATGTGTCCAACACAACGACTGCAGCCTTGATCGGTGACAATGTCACCATTGGCAGCCTGAGCCGCGTCGGTGCGGTCAATGTCACGGCAGATAACGCCAGCCGAATGAGCGCGAAATCCACAAGTGTCGCGCGTTCCAGCGGTCAGGCGGGGATTGGCGCCTCGGTTGCCGTTGTCGTTTCGGACAACAGCTATACCGCCAATATCGGTGCGGGCACGTCGCTGACTTCGGGGGCGGTCAAGGTCGCCGCAACCAACAAGAAAATCGACCCCACGGTCGCGTTCAACTTTACCGATCTTAAGGATTTCCAAGAGAATATCGTCAATCAGCCGCTCTTTAGCACGGGCAATTATTACACCGAGGCGATCGGTGGCGCGCAGGCGAGCAAAGTTGCCGTTCAGGGCTCATTCTCGGTCATGGTGTTCTCGGATGACACCTCGGCGGCCATTGGCAAAAGCCTGACGACCCCCGCAAGCACGGCGGCCACCAGCGTTGACGCAAATGGCGGGAATGTCACGATCTCTGCGAAGAATACGCTGGATGCCAAGGCGCTTTCGGGCGGTGTCGCGCTTAGCAGCAAGGTTGGTGTGGGTGTTTCCAGTTCGGTGGTCTCCAGCACGGGGAAAACGACCGCGCAACTGTCGGCAGACGGGCAATTGGTTGATGCGGGTGCCGTCGATATTTCGGCCGATGGCGCGCAATCGATCAAGGTGATCGGCGTCAGCGCGGCGGCTGGCAGCAATGTGGGCGTGGCCGGTGTGGCGAGCGTTCTGGTCTCTGACAGTGACGTCGAGGCCCTGGTTGGGGCAGGGGCGCATATCGCGGCTTCGGGCGATGTCTCGGTGCTGGCGAATAACGATTTCGACAATCTCAGTGTCGCGGGTGGCCTTGGGATTGGTGGCAGTGCGGGAATCGGGGCCGGGGTTTCGGTTGTCACAATCAACAATGTGACGCGGGCCGCCTTGGCCGATGGCACGAGTGCCGCGAACGCGGTGCAAATCTCGAAGTCGGGTGCGCTGAATATTGCCGCCAGTGCCAGCGAAACCGGCAAGACCTTTGCGGTGGCTGGGGGCGCGTCGCAAAGTGTCGGCGTCGGGGTGGGGTCTGGCACCTATGTGCTTGATACTACGACCGAAGCGCAGATTGGCACCTACGCCCAGATTGGCCAAAGCGGAACCGTC
This sequence comes from uncultured Thioclava sp., assembly GCF_913064665.1. GTDB lineage: Bacteria > Pseudomonadota > Alphaproteobacteria > Rhodobacterales > Rhodobacteraceae > Thioclava > Thioclava arctica. The sequence goes on along the minus strand of NZ_CAJYBT010000005.1, from coordinate 66,915 downwards.
GGGGATGTGTCTGTCACGGCGAGCGATGACACGACGCTTGACACGTTCCCCGGTGCTGTCGGGATCGGCGGCTCCGTTGGTGCGGGCGCGGGTGTGGCTGTCGGCGTTCTCGGCAAGACCGTTTCCGCCACCATTGGCGATAATGCCGCCGTCACGGCCAACGATGTTGGGGTTAGCGCGCAAAGTCGCGAAGCGGCCAATACGATCGCCCTTAGTGCGGGTGTGAGCCAAAGCGCCGGTCTGGCCGGTGCTGTCGCAGTCTACACCATCGAAAACACCACGACGGCGCGCATCGGAGAAAGCGCCAAGGTCTTTGCCAATGACGACGTGGCCGTACTGGCCAATGATTTCGCTACCGTGGATTCGCTGGTGGGCTCGGCCGGGGTTGGTGGCAGTGCTGGTATCGGGGCGTCTGTCGGGATCGTCATCATTGACAACACGACCCATGCTGTGATTGCGGATCTCGCACAGGTGACCGCGCTGGGGAATGGGACTGGCGTTACCTATGTGTCTGATTTTGATACAAGCTTCACGGCATTCGCGGATAACTTCCAAGGCGCGGAGCTGCCCGATTGGGATAGTTCCACCGGCTTGACCGCGGCGAATGCAAGCTCTGCCAGCACTGTCGGTTTGACGGCTGCGGATGCGCGCGACACGGGCATTTCGTTGCTGACCCAAACGCGCAATTCCACGGCCCATTCGCAGACCGCGCATGGCGTTGTGGTCAATGCGGCCGCCTCGAATGCAGTGCGCTCGCTTGAGGTTGGCTTTGGCGGTGCGGGCACTGCGGCGGTCGCTCTTTCGGGCAACGTGCCGCTGATCACCTCGGACACGCAGGCAAGCATTGGCGCGGCGCAGATCAACAAGCTGGCGGGGGCGGTGAATGCCAATCAAGGCGTGACGGTTGCCGCTGCAAGCGACACTTACGATCTTGGCATTGCCGGGGCGGTTGCCCTTGGCGGGAGCGTTGGAGCGGGTGCGGGCGTCACGGTCGCGATGGTGAATAGCACCACGAAAGCGACGGTCGATACGGGCGCGACCATGGCGGCCAAGGGCGATGTTGCTGTGACAGCGCGCGCTCAGGCAGATTTTGGCGCCTTCTCGGCGGCGGCGGCGGGGGCAGGCACTGTTGCGCTGGCGGGCGGTGTTGGCGTCATTTCGGTGACCGATGTGACGACGGCCGAATTTGGCGGCACCACGGTGGCGGGTGGCAATGTGCAGGTTCTGGCGGATGATCAGACGCGCGTGGCCTCGATGAACGGTTCGGTTTCGGTCGGGCTTGGCGCGGCGGGGGTTGGCGGTGCCATTGGTGTGCTGTCGATCAACAAGACCACGACGGCTGATATCGCGGCAAATGCCAATGTGACGGCGCTTGGCAATAGCGCCAACAGCTTTGCGGGTTACACCGGGACCAATATGACCTCGACCATGGCGGCGCGCGGGATCAACGTCGCGGCGACCTCGGGCGAGAGCAACCTGTCGATTGCCGCTTCGGCATCGGGCGGGCTGTATGCCGGGATCAGCGGTGTCGTGACGGTGCAGCTGCAAAATATCACGACCACGGCCAATATCGGGGCCAATGCGCAGATCAACCAGAATGTGGCGCAAGCGGGCGCTTCGGGTGCGCAAGATGTGATTGTGACGGCGCGCGATACGTCGATCTCCAACGTCTATGCCGGTGGCCTTGCCGTTGGTTTTGTCGGGCTTGCGGGCACCGTGGATGTCGGTGTGATCAAGACCACGACCAGCGCGAGTGTCGCTGATAATGTCACCATGACTGCGAAGAATGATGTTCTGGTTAATGCGTTGTCCAACAAGGCAGGCAACTCGGTTATCGTGGCGGGCGCTGCGGGGGTTGTGTCGATCGGGGCTGCGATCGCGGTGTATGACTATGGCAACGGGATCACCCCGGGCGGTGAGGCCGATGACAAGATGAGCGATGCCAGCGATGGCAAATTCACGCTCAATGATATCACCGATCAAGCCAGCGGTCAGACCAATGACAACTCTGGGGCCGGTGTGAGCAGCCTGTTTGCAAGCAGCGATACCGACAGCCATGTGAAAGACGCAAGCACACGCGCACAGACCGCGCGCGAGGCGATCACGCTCGACACTGCGCCAAGCACGGGGCTTTCGGTTCCGGCGGGCACCTCGGCCAATATCGGACGAGCCAATATCACGGCAGGAAACGCGCTGGGCGTGCGCAGCTATGACGCGCTGAACACGACCTTTACGGCGGGGGCTGCGGCGGCGGGTGTCGCCGGGGTTGGCGCGGGCATCGTGGTGCAAAATGTCGATACGACCAACACCGCGCAGCTTTCAGGAGCGGCCAATATCTCTGCGGCGGGGCTGACGCTGAATGCGCAGACCCTTCATGCGCTGAAGACGAATGCAGTGGTGGGGGCTGCCGGTGGGTTCGGGCTGGCCGCGGCTGTATCGGTTATTTCCGATGATTCAGATACTTACGCCTATATCAACGGGGCGAACATCGCGCTGAGCGGTGCGGCTGCCGTGAATGCCACCTCGACGCGCACGATTGATGTCAAATCCTTGGGGCTGTCGTTCGGAATTTCGGGCGCGGCAGGGGTTTCGGTCGCGAAAGCAAGCATCGGCGGGCAAACCAAATCCGCGCTTGGGGCGGATGCGTCAGGGGCGACAAGTGATCAGGGCGTCACCATCGGGACCGATGTGTCGCGCAGCGCAAGCGTGGCGCTTGGCGCCTCGTCGAATGATGGCGTCATTTCCAAGACGGTTGCAGCAGGGGGCGGTATTGGCGCGGCTTTGCAGGGCGCGGTTTCCACGGGGAATGTGACCACCACGGTCGCGACCGAGATGAACGCGGCACAGATCTACACCAGCGGCGCGATCGCAAGCACGGTCAGCGCCAATAACAGCGCCTCGACCGATGCGGGTGGCGCGGCGCTTTCGGGTGGCTTGGCTGCGGGCGTTTCGCTGGCCCATTCCACGCTTAAGGCTACGCTGGCCAATGACGTTCACGGCGGCTCGGTTCTGGATGGCGGCTCGGTCAACATCGCGACGACGATCACCGGAGGCAGCAACACGGCCGATGCCGTTGCGGTTGCAGGGGCTCTCGTCGGGCTGGCGGGCAGCGATGCCCAAAGTCTGAATGACTCCAAGGCCGAGACGAATGTCTCTGGCAGCACCATCAATGCGAGCGGTCTGGTCGAGATCAAGGCCAATTCCACAACACATCAAACTGCGGATGCGACCGGCTATGTGTTTGGCATCGCAGCCCTTGGCAGCAACAACGCCAAGTCAACATCTGCGACCGACACGCGCGCCACAGTGAGCGACATGAATGGGGTCACCGCAGGGAACCTCACCGTCGCGGCGAATGGGACCGATAGCAACTTTGCTACGGCCGTTGCGGGCTCGGGCGGGGTGGTCGCGGGGGCCGCGTCCAAGGGTGTGACATCGGCGACCGGCACGACCGAGGCCTATATCGACACCAGCTCGGCCAGCCATAAATTCCTGATCAGCGTGATCAACGGTCTTGTTGATATCAACGCCACCCATAGTGCAATTTTCGGCGGCTCTGTGGATAGCACGCAAGCCTCGCTTGTTGGGGCCAGCGGCGCTTTGATGGACCATACGGTCAATACCGATGTAAATGCCTATCTGGGCGACAACGCTTGGGTGCGCGCGGCCAAACTTTCGATCAAGGCTGCAAGCAAAGCGCATAACTTCTTCTTAGGTCAAACGGCGTATTCGCTGACCGACGCGGTGATTCCTGCTTTCAATGCCGATAACGCTGCTTGGAACGTGGATTCCGGCTCGGGCGGTTTGTTGAACCTGCCGGCGGGCAAGGTGAAAGTCTCGGTCACGCAAGACACCCAAGCCAATGTTGGCGCGGATAGCGACATTCGCTTGCTGCTGCCGACTGCGGGTCTCTCGCTGTTGCAGGTCGAGGCTTATAACGAGCTGATCACGCATCAAAAAGCCAAGCTGGATTCGGCTGGCGCGATTGCGACCGCGTCTTCGGTGGTCGAACTTGGGGCCACCCAAAACGCGACTGTCAATATCGGCTCAAACGCCACCTTGCTGGTCGATGTGGGTGATATCAATATCGGCGCTTGGAACCAGTCCGAGATGGATGGCCGCAGCGCTGCGACCACCTATGGGGTTGCGGGGGCGCCGGATGGGCATTCCTGGGCCAATCTTGGGGTCGCGAATACGGTCGCGATTGGCACGGATGCCCGCATTGCGGCGAGCGACGGGATCACGCCAGCGGATGGCTCGCTGCCCAGCCACGCGACGGTCAATATCTATGCGGGCCGCAGCCCGACGGGTGCGCGTTCGACGGTGAATCTGCACACCACGATCGATCTGTACAACAATTCCGCCATCCCAATTGCGGGTTCACCCGATGCTCAGGCCAATTTGACCGACAATGCGAGCGTGACGCAGGGCACATCGGACAATACGAATCCGCCGCCGCTGAAAGGCATTCTGGCTGCGGGTAACATCAGGATCGGCGCGGATCGCGGCGATATCACGCTGTCTGCGGTTGGCACGGGCACCGACATTTACCGTCAGGCTCTGGCTGCAGCGGCGAGTGCTGTAAGCGAATTGTTTGGCGGCGATGAAGTCACCTTTGACTATCACGGTGGCACCACCAGCAATACCGGGACCGGACGTCTCGACCTGAAGGGTCTGGTTGCGACGGGGCTGCAGAAATTCAAATCGCTGACGCTGAATTATGGCGCGTCCTGCGACCCCGCCAACGTCTCGTGCATCGCTATCAGCGGCACGATCGGCGAGAATGGGATCGACCGCAGCACGATCACGGCGGATAATTCGGTGATCATCCAGCGCCTGAACCAGTTGAACCTGCTGATCAAGAATACGCAGGGCGACACGGTCGCGCTTGGCGCATATCAGAACGAAATCAACTTCCTTGAGCAGAAGTTGATCGCACTTGGACTTGGGACGCGCGATGCCAGTGGCAATTTCAGCCTTGTCGCCTATGCGGCGGGCAAGTCGGAAAAGCAGCAGCTGATCGACCAAAAGACCGCCACACAGGTTCAGCTTGATGGGGTCACGACCGGCTTCACCAATCAGGCGACTGTCGTCAGTGACGCGCTGCCAAGCAGTATCGCGGACAGCTATGACAACGGGACGGCAAACGATTATACGTCTTATGTCGCGGCGACGCGCGCACAGGCAGCGACCTTGTCGGCCTATACGGCCGCCGTCGCGACACCTGCGACCATTCCCGATGGAAGTGGCGGGACCAAGCCGAACCCGGACTATGCCGCAGCCCAGGCTTTGATTGCGGATTACAACACGTATGACGGCAATGTCGCGAATGCGCTGTCGGACGCGTCTGGCTATCAATCAACCATCAAGACGAAGCAGGCGGCAAATGAGGCGCTGCAAGCGGATATCACGGGCCTGATCGCGATCATCAACAACCCAAGTTCCACCACGGCACAGGTGAGCACGGCACAGGGGCAGATCGCGACAAAGCTCAACACGATCGTCACCAATAACACCGCGATCAAGACCGCCAGTGACAACCTCAATACCAAGATGGGTACGATCAATACCAATCTCACGAACCTGACGACACGTGCCAATGGCGGAGCCGTCACGACGGGAGCTGTGAAGAACAATCTCAACGTCGTGGCCAACGCAAAGACATTCGTGAACGCTTGGACGACGGCACTTGGCTCGGTGAATTCGACGGTAAGCGACCGCGTCTCGACATTGACCGGCAGCGCGCCGACGGCTGGCAGCTACACGATCGCGACCTTCGCCACGCAAGCCTCGACTTTGGCCGCGACAATCGCAGATTTGAACGCACAGATTCCCGGGGCTTCGACCGCCCCGGCTGCGGCCCCCTCAACGCCGATGATCACCTTGCATGATGTCGCGGCGCGGCTTGGCAATATTTACCTGTCGGGCAATATCGTGACGGGTGGCGGCACGGGCATTCTGTCTGCCCCCGGCAATGCCGAGATCAACGTGACCAACAACACGGCCGCGACGCTCAAGGTCAACAATATCACGATGCCGTCCTATGACGCGGGCCATGTCCGGGTGAATGATGTGCTTGTGAATTCGAAGGAAGATGTTGCCGCCTTCGCACCCGGCCAGCCGAGTTCAAGCAACTTCAGTCAGGTTATCACTGGTCTGACAAGCAGTCGGCCAATTGTGACTTTGACGAATAATTACAACCCGACCAGCATCTCTTGGCCCGCAAACCAGCGCGGATTGGCTCCGCCGGATCTGATCGTCAATGGAGTGGTCAACAACGTCGATGGGACGGTCGATCTTACCAGCGAATACGGCAATATCTTTGTCTATGGCGCGATCAATGCCGGATCGGTCAATATTCTGGCGAAGAACGGCGATTTCGTCTCTAGCTATGTTAATGGGTTTGACCATATCGGTGGCGATCCGGCGAGCTTCAACAATCCCAAAAGCGCCGCCGAGGCCGGGATCGGCATTGTTGCGAATGGTGCGATCTCGATCAGCGCGCGCTATCTCAACATCAACAGCACGATCCAGTCAGGCATCGTGGATCTGTCGCTGAATCTGGCGGCGGATCCGACGCTTACGGCGCTTGATCCAATGCAGATCGGCGTCTCGTCAACCGCGATCAAGGCGAAATCTGATGCCTACCGCGCAAGCATTACCGCTGGCGGGACGCCCTCTGCGATCACCACAGTGACCAACAATCAAGGGCAGGTGATCACGCTCAATCTCAACCCGATCGGGCTTGATACCACGGCACTCAGAGCCGCGATTACCGACTATAATGAGGCGATCGCGCGCGATGCTTCGACAAACCCGATCTATGTGATCCCGGTATCGGGCGGCGGCGAGCCGCAGATGATCAACATCAAGGATTACATTAGCGGCACGGGTGTGACCCCACGGCTGGAATTCAAGATCGCGCAGGCAAACGCCTACAAAGCAGCGACAAGCGCCAGCAGTCTTGCCTATCAGGTAGTCGCAAGCCCTGGCGATAATATTGGCGCCAGCTATGACGTTGATAATGCGGAATATGTCGTCAATGGCGCCGAGGTGCATGGTGGCTATATCCAGCTCTATGGCCAGATCCTGAACACCGCTTCAAGCGGCGGACAGCTCAATGTTCTGGACGGTTTCGGGCGGATCAACGTGTCCAATGCCAGCAACATCCCGCTGGTTCTTCAGACGATCGACGCTGGCGCAGATACGAGCGGAACGCTGGGTCGCGGCACTGCCGGGGTGATCGACATCACCGACATTACCCATGTGGACGCGGCATCCCTGCCAACCAAGGTCAACGTCAAACACACTGTTTATACGCGCGATTATGTGCCCGGACAGGCCTCGGGCCAGATCATGGTGGCTACGCAAACCGGGACTTTGGACACGGCGACGGGCATTCCCAGCTATGCGGGGCAAACGCTTTCTCCGGTCGCGGTCAGCGGCGCGGACCGTGCGACAAGCTATGCTACAACCTCCAACCTGCGCTACATCTGGACGACGTCGACAGACTATCGTCTTCAGGTGAATGTGCAGACCAAGAGCCAGCAATTGTTTGGCTCAAGTGCGCTTGAGATCAGCAGCAATACCAGCTTCTCGTCTATCGGCGCGCCGAATGTCCTCGCCGATACGCGCCTGGCTGACGGCACCTATCTGAGCCAAGACTATACGCCGACCGGGACGACTCTGTTCAAAGCCTCTAACGGAACGATCGTGACGAGCAGCGGAACGGGAGCCAACGCGCCTGCGATCCTGCTCACCAGCCCGACGAACTACACCGAAACGCCCAATAGCAGCCTGAACTTTGACCCCGTCACAGATCCGAATAATCCCAATCAGTTGGTGACGGGCGACTTCTCGTTCAGCGATCCGCGCTCGAGCTACAAGCAGACGGGGCAAAGCAGCCGGAGCTGTAACTGGTGGACGCTGTGTATCGATTCCACGGTTACCACGAGCTACCTGCTGGATCAGTATTACACGACCATCAAGACCTACGCCCTCAAGGCTGATTACCCGATTGCGATCAACTTTATCGGTCAGAATACGGCCGCAGTATCGATCACATCGCCCACGAAAGTGACGCTGAATGGGCCGGTCAGTGCCCGCAACGGGGATGTTGAAATCGCAGCGACCGGTGCGGGTCACTCGATCCTTTCGGGTGATCCGGGGGCGCTGGTAACGGCGCGCCGGGTTGCGCTGACGGCCGGAGGCTCGATCGGGGCCGGTGTGACCGCCCCCGTGCAATTGCGCATGGACGGTGCGGCAAATGGCAACGGCGCGCTGATCGCGACGGCGGCTGCGGGCAATGTCAATCTGAACGCGCCCAATGGCGTTCTCATTCAAAGGGTGACGGCTGCGGGCAATCCCGCTGCGGGCGATGGCCATGTCAACATCAGTGTCGGCAAGGACATTCAAGCCGGGCAGACGGCGCAGTTCATTGCGCCCAACACCAACCATCCGATCGTTGATACCGCAGCTCTTATTCAAGCGCCGCGCGTGACGCTGAGTGCTGGCAACGGCGCGATCGGCTCGATCGCCAATCCGCTGCAGGTGAACACCGGTTATTCGCTGGCAAATCGCAACTTCGGCGATGCTGTGAACCCCGATCCCGAATATGGGCTCAGCGTTCTGGCGTCGGGCGATATCGGGATCACCGCAAGCGATTGGGGGACGGGCGCGCAGGCTTGGACCGGGAATGCCGATGGCACGATGCTGATTGATCAGGTCGTGTCGCTGGGCGGCGATGTCTTGCTCGACACTACGGGCCAGATCCTTGACAACAACCCGATCCAGACCGTCGATACCCGGACCTATAACGAATTGCTGGGCTATTGGAATTCGCTGGGGCTGATCAAGGGCTCTGCCGCAAATACCGCCAAGGTCCAGCTTGCGATTGACGCTTTTGCGAGCGGTCGCAATGCCGACTACAAAACCTATTGGAAAATCCGTCAAAGCCAGCCCGATAACGGTGCTGCCTATGATCCGACGTTCAATTACACACTCGATCCGACGTCCTTGCAGTATAAAACACTGGTGGATCAGGGCGTGGATATCGCGGATTACCAGACGCAACTTACCGATCAATATCACCGCCTGAACACCGAAGTTGGTGGCCTTACGTCAAGCTACGACGCAGGCTATATCTACAACCCCGTGGATCATCCCGATGATATCGCGGCCCTGAAGCGTGGCTCCACATGGAGCGATCGCCAATTGGCCTTTGCGCTGTCACCGGGGGCGTTGAAGACCGTCACCGGGACCAATCCGGTGCTGAAAGCGCCCAACGTTTCAGGCCACACCGTGACGTTGAATGCGGGCGTTGGTATTGGCGAAACCATCGGTGCGGGCACCAGCACTGTCGGGGTGCTGATCCCGGCGGATCTTGACCCCAGCGCGCTGACGGATGCGCAAAAGATCGCGCTTGCCTCGGCCGAACGGTCTGATCTGATGATCATCGTCGACAAGATCGGTGCTTTGCCAGCATCGCCGAACCAAGCCCAGATCGACGCCTATAACGAGGCCGTTCGCCTAGGGATCCTGAACACGCAGGTCACTGTGCCGCTGGGCTTGGATGAAAGCGCGATGACGGAGATCCAACGTGCCGCCTTGCACGCGGCGGCCAACAAGTTGGTTGCGCAGTCCGATTTGACAATTCAGGTCCTCAACAAGCGTCCCCTGAACTTTGATGCGCAGACCGCGCTCAATGTTGATGTGGCCGGCACGCCCGGCACATTGGATCATGGCACGGCGTACCTGGCCTCGCGTGGCAATGGTCTGCTCGACTCAATCAGAGTTCCCGGAGAGACCCGGATTCAGGTTGTTGGCCCGATTGCCAATGTTGGCTCGGGTATCGTCGCGACCGGCAATCTGCTGCTAGAGGCGTCGCAGGGCGGTATCGGCACGGGCTTGAACCCGCTTTATCCGACGGGCCCGAGTTTTGCCCCGATGCGTCTTTCACCGCTGAGCGGCGCCACGATCACGGCACGCGCGCAGGGCGATATCGACCTTGATGTGACGGGATCGGCGGTCATCGACACGATCTACTCGCCGGGCAATGTTACGGTGTCCGCCGATAGCGGCATCACCAATGCCAATGATGATCAACTGATCAACATTCTTGGCACCGATGTCGTTTTGACCACCACAAGCGGCAATATTGGCGCGTCCAGCCGGACGTTGAATGTCGGCACGAACTTTGGTGGCGGGATCACAGCGGCAGCGCCGCTTGGGGCGATCTATCTGTATGGCCCGGCAAGCAGCAGCTTCGTGATCACCTCGGCACTCGCACCCAACGCAATCTCGCTTTCGTCGGGTGGGGCGGCGGTGATCAACGGGCCAGTGACCACGAACGGGCCACTGCAATTGACCGTGGGTGGCAAGCTGTCGATCACCGGCAACGCCACCGTGTCCACGACGGCGGGCAACATCCTGACCTCGGCCGGATCGCTGCAGATGTTCAACGGCGCGCGTCTGATTGCGTCCAATGGCAGCGTCGATATCACCACGGATAGTGGGGATGCACTTGTGACGGCGCTGAGCGCGTCGGGCGATGTGACCATCGCGGCCACGGGCCATGTCCTTGCCGGGACCGACCCGGCGCGTGACTTTGACATCGAGACCACCGATGCGGGCGCATTGGTGCAAATCACGTCGGGTGCGGGGATTGGCGATCAGACCAAGATCAACACGACACCGCTGGATTGGCCCTATGACGGGTCGAGCGTGACGGATCCGGTCAGCAATATTGCCAATGCGCTGATCATCAAGACCGCCAAGATCGCACTAAGCGCCACCGCTGGTGATATCAACGCGATCACGCCGCTTGCGATTACCCAGGCGACACTGAGCGCAGATACCGGCAGCATCGATATTGCTGCGGGCGCCGACTTCCATACCCAGTCGACGATGGCGGGCGCTAATGTCCAGATCGTGTCTCAGGGCGCCTTGGGCGTGGATGATCTCGGGGCGGGAGCCAACGTCAATCTAGTGTCACACGGGGACATGAACGTTGTGACCCTTGCTGCGGGCACGAAGGGGCCGGGCACTGTCCACCTTGAAACAACCGATGGTGCGCTTGATGTTGGCTCCGCGACCAGCACTGGCACGCAGACTTGGCTGGCAAAGAATGACACTACCTTCACGCAGATCACGACGACGGGCGCATTGCCCGGCGATCCGGGAGATGTGGATGTGACCTCGGCTGACGGGGCGATCATCGGCGGCTCGATCGACGCGGCTGGAAGTGTCAAGTTGACGGGCAACGGGATCGGCTTTGATACGGTTATTGCCGGGGTCGATGCGGCGATCAATTCAAGCAAGGACATCATCGGAAACCTGCTGGATGTTGGCAACGTCGCTGACTTGATTGCGGGCAGCGATACCTATGCCGGTGACATCCGCATCAACGTGGTCAAGGCCAAGTCGATGTCCTTCGATGCGACGGGCGTTTTGAACCTGCCCGACTTGCAGGTGGAGGATTCGCTGGTCTTGCGGGGGGGGACGGTCACGGCAGGGATCACGCAGGTGCCCAACGGCCCCAACCCGCTGCGCCTGACCCTGACGGGCGGTCGCGGCAGCGTCGGAACCTTGGCGACGATCACCGCCAATGTGCCCGCAGGCCTTGATATCGGCGATCTGTTCTTCGTGGACACGACGATCGACACCACGGCAAAGGATGTGAGCATTGCTAACGCCTACGTGCCGGGCTCGCTTTGGGTGCGCACGCCGCTGCAAACGTTGCTGTTTGACAACCGCACGCCGCGCCCGCATTACAATGCGAATGTGCAGTATTTCGAGCCGACCTACGCCTTTGCGCTTGATTTGAAAGGCTATGCAAGTACCTCGGACGCCTATGTGGTTCAGTATAATGTCTCGCCCGACGCCACCAACGAGCTTGAGTTGCTGGACTTCCCGGGCGCGGGCCTTGTGCGCGATACGATCCGGGTGATGCGCAATGGCGTGGATTGGGGATATGGGCCGGGCACGCCGTTCTGGGCGTTCTACAAGCAACAGCCGCGCACCAGCACGGTCTATACGGACGGAGAAAAAGTCTACATCGACGGTGTGGCCCATGATATTGGGCTGGTCGGCGGACAGGGACCCGCGGTGCAACTTGGCAGCGCGCAATGATCAAACAAGAATGGGGAGCGGCGCGGTGAGAGCACAACATAAGGCAGGCAGGCACCGCAGATCTCGTTTGGTTGATTTCGGTGCGGCGGGCTTGATTGGGTCGCTGGCACTGATGCAATCGGTCGCTGCGGTAGAGGCGCAAGCGATCAACCCGGCGACGACGATCGAGCAACAAAATGAGCGCCGTGTACAAGCACTCAGCGCGACGACGCCTTTGTCGGGGCCTGTGGTCATCAGCCCAGCCGCAGCGCGGGGTCAGATGGTTCCGCCCGGTGGTCCGACGGTCTTGCTGAGCAAGGTCGAATTCACCCCCGGATCGGACTTTCTGACGCAGGCGGATCTGGACCCGATCCTTGTCAAATATGTTGGCAAACGGGTCGATTTCTCGCAGATTCAGCACCTTGTTCAAGACGTTAACGACCTTTACACGCGCATGGGGATCGTGACGGCAAGCGCTGTGCTGCCGCCGCAAACGCTTGATCGCGGCTTGCTCAAGGTGCAACTCGTCGAGGGCAAACTTGCCACGGTCGCGGTGAACGGGGCCCAGCAGGTGCCGGCAGATTTCATCTTGCAACGGGTGCGGCTGACGCGGGGCGAAAACACCGTGGATGTGCCCGCTGCCGCCAAGGACATCACGCGTTTCAACAAGGTTTATGATGCGCAGCTGCGCATGTCGCTCCAGCCGGGGGCTGATTTTGGCACCACCGATGTAGCGCTGCAGCTGATCGAGCCGCAGAAAAACCAACTGTCGTTCTTCGTTGATAATCAGGGCGTGCCTTCGACGGGCAAGACCGAGCTGGGGATTTTCTATCACCGCTACAGCTTGCTGACGCCCGACGATAATTTTCTTGCCTATGGCACGCATGCCGAGGGCAGTGACTCTGGCACGCTGTCATATGATGCGCCGATCACGCCCATTGGGACGCGTCTGGGCCTGACGTTCAGTCGCTCAACGATTAACGTGATCAGCGGGCCGACTCAGCCGCTTAACATCTCGGGGCGTTCGGGTTCGCTTGGCGCGACGCTAAACCAGCCGCTGTATATTTCACCGACATGGTCGCTTTTCGCGATTGGCGGGGCCTCGTATGGAACGTCGAAATCCTTCTCGAACGCGACGCCGCTGGTGGATTCCACGACCAAGGAATACTCGCTGACGCTCAACGCCAGCTACAATAAAGACCGGCTGGCATTCTCGATTTCGCCTCAGGTATCGCGCGCTTTGACCAATGATCATCTCGCGCCGCTCAAGCGTAACATCTCTCTGTTCACCGGCTCTTTCAACGGTTCGTACCAGTTCAAGAACGGGATCGTTCTGATCACCAACGGCGCTTGGCAATATACCGATACCAAGCTTGTTCCGGGCGATCTCTTGTTTCAGGTCGGCGGACCGACGACCGTGCGCGGCTTTCCAAGTGACGCATCGTCCGGCGACAGCGGCTATTACGCCCAGTTCGAGTTGCATAAGTCACTTGATATAAAGGGTTTGGCAAAGGGGCTCGATGTGTACGGATTTGTGGATGCCGGGTCTGTGTATTCGACATTCCCCAAAAGCGTCTTCTTCGCCTCGGCAGGTGCAGGCCTTGCCTATCCTCTGACCCCAAATGCCAAACTCGAGGTTGGGGTTGGCTTCCCACTCCGTCAGGTTGTGGCGAACCAATCTCCCGCGACAGTTTATACCCGCCTAACGGTTGCCGCATTTTAAGGGCGCGCGCGTAGCGAAACTGAGGCAGCTTTAGCGCCTCAGTTTCGCTGTGCCGTTGGTTCATGCGCCGAATCGACCCGTTTGGGGCCGAGAAAAATCTAAGTCACTCAACCATTTGGCGAAAACTGCCGTCGCGATCTGTTCAAAATTTGGCAGTGTCAAAAAAAAGTGTTGCTTTGGCGGCGCGAATTGCGAAGCATCTGTCACACGACTTTCACATGACGCCCTTAGTGGCTCATGTGCTTGTGATCCGCGCGTGTCGCGATTGGGCTGAAACCTGACGTAAAAACGAATATCGCTGCGCGTGCGATCAATATCTTCGGGCGAGACACCGGCGGCGATGCTGACCGGGGGCCCGATCAACAACTGGGGAGAAGACCTGACATGACGTCTAAAATCCGACTTGCTCTGAGCGCAAGCGTGGTGGCTTTTGCCGCCAGCGCGAGCATCGCATCGGCTGATAGTCTTGATGCGCTCTACGCTGCGGCGAAAAAGGAAGGCAGCTTGACGACGATCGCGCTGCCCCATTCCTGGTGCAACTACGCGGGCGTGATCGATGGCTTCAAGGCCAAGTATCCCGGCATCACCGTGAACGAGCTGAACCCCGATGCGGGCTCGGCCGACGAAGTTCAGGCGATCCGCGCCAACAAAGATAACAAAGGCCCGCAAGCGCCCGACGTGATCGACGTGGGTCTGTCCTTTGGTCCTGCCGCCAAGGATGAGGGGCTGATCCAGCCCTATAAAGTGTCGACCTGGGACACGATCCCCGACAGCGCCAAGGATGCTGACGGCTACTGGTATGGCGATTACTACGGCGTGCTGTCCTTCGCTGTGAACAAAGACCTCGTGGACAACGTACCGCAGGACTGGGCCGATCTGCTCAAGCCCGAATACGCTAATTCGGTTGCACTGGCAGGCGATCCGCGCGCTTCGAACCAGGCGATCCTGGGTGTTCTGGCCGCAGGTGTGTCTGCAGGTGGCGCACCGGGCAAAGCCTCGGGCGATGCCGGTCTGAAATATTTTGCCGAGATGAACAAGAACGGCAATTTCGTGCCCGTCATCGGCAAAACCGGTACGCTGGCCCAAGGCGCAACGCCGATCGTGATCGAGTGGGATTACAACGCGCTGGCAGGGCGTGACACGCTGAAGGGCAACCCGCCGGTCGACGTGGTTGTGCCGCAAACGGGTGTGGTCGCTGGCGTCTATGTGCAGGCGATCTCGGCCTATGCGCCCCATCCCAATGCTGCGAAACTGTGGATGGAATATCTTTATTCCGACGCAGGACAGCTGGGCTGGCTGAAAGGCTATTGCCACCCGATCCGCTTCAACGATCTGGCCAAAAACGGCAAGGTTCCCCAAGAGATGCTGGACGCGATGCCCCCCGCTGAGGGCTATGCCAAAGCGATCTTCCCGACGCTTGATGAGCAGGCCGCGAACAAGGAAGTCGTGACCTCTGGTTGGGACAGCGTCGTCGGCTCTAACGTCCAGTAAGGCGTTGAGCGTAATAACCCGCCCCGTGCCATCCGGCGCGGGGCGGGTCACTTTGATTCGAAAGATACCACTATATGGCTGACACCCTCGCCTCGCGACGCCGGTTGCCGCTAACATGGGTCGGAATGGTGCCGTTCACGGCCTTTGCCGTCCTGTTTTTGATCATGCCCACGATGTATATCGTGATCGGCGCATTCAGATCGTCTGATGGCGGGTTTACCTTCGCCAATCTTGTGAACCTGTTTCAGCCCTCGATCCTCGCCTCCTACTGGATTTCGATCAAGATCAGTCTGGCGACGGCCTTCTTTGGCTGCCTGATCGGCTTTGCCATGGCTGCCGCCGTCACCCTCGGGGGCATGCCGAACTGGCTGCGCGGACCGATCATGACGTTTTCGGGGGTGGCCTCGAACTTTGCTGGCGTGCCGCTTGCCTTTGCGTTCCTCGCGACGTTGGGTCGGCTGGGGCTGGTGACGGTGGTTCTCAAGCAATGGTTCGGCTTTAATATTTATGCCCATGGCTTCAATCTGCTTAGCTTTTTCGGGCTCACGATCACCTATTTGTTCTTCCAGATCCCGCTGATGATCCTGATCATCACGCCTGCACTCGACGGGCTTAAGCGCGAGTGGAAAGAGGCCGCCTCGATTCTGGGCGCCAGCGGCTTTCAATATTGGCGCATCGTCGCGCTGCCGATCTTGTGGCCCTCGCTGCTGGGCACGCTGGCGTTGCTGTTTGCCAATAGTTTCGGGGCTGTGGCCACGGCTTACGCGCTGACGGGATCGTCGCTGTCGATCGTGCCAATCATGCTGTATGCGCAGATTCGCGGCGACGTGTTGCAAGACCCCCATCTTGGTTATGCCTTGGCGTTCGGGATGATCGTTATCACGGGGATCGCGAATTTCGTCTATGTCTGGTTGCGGGTTCGGTCTGAGAGGTGGGTGAAATGAGAGTGCAACGGTTCTGGTCCATCATCGCGCTGATCTTCGGCTTCACCTATTTCGCGCTGCCCCTGATCGGCACGCTGGAATTTTCGCTACGCGCGCGCCGGGGTGAATATTCGCTGGATGCCTACCGCTCGGTGCTTAGCGATCCGCAATTCCGCGAGACGTTCAGCTATTCAATCGTGATGGCAATCTTCACCATCTTCGTCGGCGCACTGATCGTGGTGCCCACGGCCTATTGGGTGCGCCTCAAGCTGCCGCGTCTGCGCCCGGTGGTTGAATTCATCACCCTGTTGCCGCTGGTGATCCCGCCGATTGTCATCGTCTTTGGCTATATCCGGCTTTACAACACCTCTTCCTTCCTGCCGCTGACGGGAACTCTGACGGGCACCAATATCCTGCTGCTGCTGGGCTATACGACGCTGTCATTGCCCTACATGTATCGCGCGGTGGATACGGGGCTGCGCACGCTGGATGTGGCGACGCTGACCGAAGCCGCGCAAAGTCTTGGCGCGGGCTGGATCACGATCCTTGCGCGGTTGATCCTGCCCAATGTCTTGATCGCGGTGCTGTCGGGGGCCTTCATCACCTTCGCCATCGTCATCGGCGAATTTGTTCTCGCTTCGCTGCTCAATCGGCCCGCCTTTGGGCCGTATATGCAGCTTGTCGGTGCCAACAAGGCCTATGAGCCTGCGGCGCTGGCGGTGATTGCCTTCTCAATCACATGGATCTGCATGGGGCTGATCCAGCTTGTCACACGATTTTCGAAACATACGAAAGCACAACGGTAACTCATGGCCTTTCTCAACATTGAGCATCTTGAAAAATTCTTTGGCACCAACCGTGTGGTGAAGGATTTCAATCTGGCCATTGATCAGGGGGAGTTCGTCTCGCTTCTGGGCCCATCGGGCTGCGGCAAGACGACCGTGCTGCGCATGGTCGCGGGGTTTGAGACGACCTCGTCCGGGGCGATCAGCATTGACGGTCAGGATGTCACGCATCTGCGCCCGAACCAGCGCAATATCGGCATGGTCTTCCAGTCCTACGCGCTGTTTCCCAACCTGACGGTGGCGCAGAATGTGGGCTTTGGCATGCGCGTGGCGGGCCGCCCGAAATCCGAGATCAAGGCCCGCGTGGATGAAATGCTGCGCCTGATCGGCCTGCCCAAGCTGGGCAACCGCTATCCGTTCCAGCTGTCGGGCGGGCAGCAACAGCGGGTCGCGCTGGCCCGGGCGCTGGCCGTGCAGCCACGCGTGCTGCTGCTGGACGAACCGCTCTCGGCGCTGGACGCCAAGATCCGGGTCAGCTTGCGTGACGAAATCCGCGAAATTCAGCGCGAGCTGGGTATCACCACGATCTTCGTCACCCACGATCAGGAAGAGGCGCTGTCGATGTCGGATCGCGTGGTGGTGATGAATGGCGGTGTGGCCGAACAGACCGGCGCGCCGTTCGAGATTTACAACCACCCCACGACCCGGTTTGTGGCGCAATTCGTTGGCACGTTGAACACGCTTTCGGCCACCGTCGTTGATGCCAAGACGGGTCGGGTGACGGTGGGCGAAACGCCAATCGCGCTTAACCGTCCGTTGGCTGGGGCCACGACGGGGGAGACCATCAACCTCGCGCTGCGTCCCGAAGTTGTCTCTTTGGGCCGCAAAGAAGGGCGCGACACGATCCTTGCTGGGCGACTTGCCGAGGTTCATTTCCTTGGCTCGACGATCCGCATGCGGGTCGATGTTGGCGGCACGCTGATCTCGCTGGATACGTTCAACACCCCCGACACGCCGCCGCCGCACATCGGTGAGGCGGTCGAGCTAAGCTTGGCCGAGCGTGACCTGCTGGTGCTGACGGATTAGGGTTTTAAGGGGGGCTTTGTCACCCAAGTCGTCGGCGGAGGGCATCGCTTGACTTCCGCGTGACCGCTCAATCGTCTTGCGCCAAACGGCTGTAGGCTTTGGCGAAATGCGGGCGAAAGAGCCCCCCGATGCTCACATTCAGCCCCGCGATCTGCTTTGTCCCGCAGATCCGTCGATAGGTCGGATCGAGATTGTGCGGGGCGCGCAATGAACAACAGTCTGGTCGGGGGCGCCGCCCTCGGCCACGGGCCTTCCCCCGGGATATTTTGGCACTGGCGAAGGGGCGCGAGAGCGTCTTGATGATCGCTGAGTTTCGCCGCGAGATGGAAATGTCATGTCACAACTCTTTTTATCGCTGCTCGGTTTTGCCTGTGTCGCTGCAGGCACGCCGGGGCCGAATAATATCATGGTGATGAGTTCGGGCGCGACCTTTGGGTTTCGCCGCACGGTGCCGCATTTGCTGGGGATCGCGCTTGGCCATGGGCTGATGGTGGTGCTGATCGCGCTGGGGCTTGGCGAGGTGTTTATCCGCATGCCTGCGCTGCATAATGTGCTGACGGTGTTGGCTGCGATTTACATGCTATGGCTGGCGTGGAAAATCGCGCATGCAGGCGCGCCGGGGCAGGGCGGGAACACGCGCCCGTTCACGTTTTTACAGGCGGCGGCGTTTCAATGGGTGAACCCAAAGGCTTGGGTGATGTCGCTTGGCGCGGCCACGATTTACGGCAGTTTGGGCGGGCTGCTGATGGGCGCGGTGTTCGTGGTTGTCGACCTGATCGCGGTGTCGATCTGGACGGCGTTGGGGCAAACTCTCAGCCACTGGCTTGGCACGGGGCCGCGGCTGAGAGCGTTCAATTGGCTGATGGCGGGGCTGTTGGTGGCCTCGATCGCGCTGGTGTTTCTGGAACGCTGACGCGCCTCAGCCGTTGCGGATCGTCTCGACCATCAGCGCCACGTTTTCGGGATCGGCATCGGGCGTGATACCATGGCCAAGGTTGAAGATATGCGGCCCGTTCTTGAACGCCTCGACGACATGGCGGGTCTCATCTACCAGCGCCTGACCGCCCGTGACCATGTGATGGGGCGCAAGATTGCCCTGCACGCAGCCCGCGATTTGCACATTGGCCGCGCCCCATTCCGGCGTGATCGAATTATCGAGCGCCACGCAATCGGCGCCGGTCTTTTCGTGAAAGCCGATGTAGCCCTCACCCGCCTCACGCGGGAAGGCGATCACGGGCAATTGCGGAAAGCGCGCCTTGAGCTCGGCGATGATCTTGCGCGTTGGTTCAACCGCGAAATCCTGGAAATCGTCGCCCTTGAGGCTGCCAGCCCATGAATCAAACAGCTTGACCACCTCGGCCCCGGCCTCGACCTGTTTGGACAGGTATTCGATTGTTGAAACGGTCAGCAGGTCGATGATTTTTGAAAAAGTTTCGCGATCTTGCGTTTTCAGCGCATGAGCGGGGCCCTGATCCTTGGTGCCCTGTCCGGCGATCATGTAGGTCGCCACCGTCCACGGCGCGCCCGCAAAGCCGATCAGCGTGGTCTCGTTGGGCAATTCACGGCTGAGAATGCCGACGGTTTCATAGATCGGGGCAAGCGTGTCGTGAATGTCGTCTTTGGTTTTCAGCTTGGCGAAATCGGCGGGTGTGGTGGTCGTGCTTAGGCGCGGCCCCTCGCCGGTGACAAACCACAGATCTGCGCCAAGTGCCTGAGGAAGCAACAAGATATCGGCAAACAGGATCGCCGCGTCAAAGCCGTAGCGCCGGATCGGCTGCAAGGTGACCTCGGCGGCGAGTTCAGGATTATAACACAGCGACAGGAAATCGCCGGCCTGTGCGCGGGTAGCGCGATATTCGGGCAGGTAGCGCCCGGCTTGCCGCATCATCCAGACCGGGGGGGTCGGCAGTACTTCACCATTCAGCGCCCGCAGGATCGTTTTCTCAGCCATGTGCATCTCCTCTTTGCCTCTTTCATCGCGACCTGTGGCGACATGTCAAGCGCGCGCCGTCTTGCGCGGGCCATCTGTCGCGGGTAAGCCGGGGGAATGATGCAGATGCCCGATGCGAAATCCCCGCTCAAGATCGGCACGCGCGGCTCGCCTTTGGCGCTCGCGCAGGCCTATGAAACGCGTGCGCGCCTGATGGCGGCTCATGATCTCCCCGAGGCCGCCTTTGAGGTCGTGGTGATCAAGACTACGGGCGATGATCGCGCGTTGATTGATGCGGATAAGCCGCTGAAAGAGATCGGCGGCAAGGGCCTGTTCACCAAGGAAATCGAAGAGGCGATGGTCGATGGCCGCATCGATATCGCCGTGCATTCGATGAAGGATATGCCCACCGAGCAGCCCGAGGGGTTGATCCTGAATTGCTATTTGCCGCGCGAAGATGTGCGCGATGCGTTCGTCAGTCTCAACCACGCCGGGATCGCGGCGCTGCCCGAGGGTGCAGTTGTCGGCTCGTCCAGCCTGCGGCGGCGCGCGCAGCTGGCCTATCGCCGCCCCGATCTGAAGCTGGTTGAGTTTCGCGGCAATGTGCAGACCCGGTTGAAAAAGCTGCAAGAGGGCGTGGCCGAAGCGACGTTTCTCGCGATGGCGGGGTTGACCCGTCTGGGTATGGTCGAGGTCGCGAAATCCGCGATTGACCCCGAGGATATGCTGCCTGCCGTGGCGCAAGGTGCAATCGGCATTGAGCGGCGCGTGGCTGATGCGCGCTGCGAGGCGCTGCTGGCCCCGATCCACCATCTGCCCACCGCGCAACGTCTGGCTGCTGAGCGCGCCTATCTTGCCACGCTGGACGGGTCTTGCGAAACCCCGATTGCCGGGCTTGCCATCATCGAGGGCGACGAGCTGTGGCTGCGTGGGGAAATCCTGCGCCCTGATGGCTCTGAGGCGATCTCGGGCGAGGGGCGCGCGTTGATTTCCGAGGGCGCGGCCCTGGGTGACGATCTGGCGCGGCGATTGCTGGCCCAAGCCCCGACCGGCTTTTTCGACTGGCGCTGAGCCCCTCTTGAAATTGGCCGCAAACGGGGGCAATGGGGGCGTATGTTTGCTCCGTTCCGCCCGATAGTCAAAGATCCCGCGCTGCGTCTGGCGGCGGTGCTGCTGGTGCTGTTTGGGGCCCATGCGGCAACGATGGGGCCCTATGTTTCGGCGCTGGCGATCAAGGTGTTCGGCCTGTCCGATGGCGCGTTCGCGCTCGTCTTGATGGTGGCGTCGGTTCTGTCGGTCTCTGCCTCGGTCGGCTTGGGGATTTTGGCCGATCAGCGGGCCAATCGACGTGCGATCGCGTTGGGTACTTCGTTGATGTTGATTCTGGCTTCGGCGCTTGTCTTGGCGGGCGATAACGCAGTGGTTTTCGTGATTGCCAATGCGTTGATCTTGCCGCTGTCAGCCTCGATCTTTGGTCAGCTATTTGCGCTGTCGCGCCTTGCCGCATCGACCCATCCCGAAAAAGACCGCGCCGCGATTCTGTCGACCCTGCGTGCACTGTTTGCGTTGCCTTGGCTGGTCGTGCTGCCGATCTGGTCGGTGGCCTTCGATCAGGGAGCTTCGCTGACGGCGATCTACCCGGTCACGCTGACGCTGGGGGTTTTGATCCTTGCGCTGACACTGGCGTTCTGGCCCCGCGATGGCGCGACCCGCTGGCCCGACCCGAAATCAGGCCTCAGCTTTCGCGAATCTTTGCGCGAAATGGCGAACCTGCCGATCCTCAGCCGGGTGGTGGCGCTGGGTACGATCAACGGGGCCGTGATGTTGTATCTGGTGGTGATGGGGCTGGTGTTTGAGGCCACGCCGGGGCGCGGCGCGGCGGATACGGCACTTTACGCGGGGCTTCTGGCGGGGCTCGAAGTGCCCTTCATGCTGGCCTTGCCGGTGTTGGTGGGGCGCGTCTCGCGTACGTCGCTGATCTGGGCGGGGGCGGCCCTTTATGCCCTGCATCTGGGGCTGATCCCGGTTCTTGCACCTACGCCCTATGTCTGGTTGCTGACAATTCCGGGCGCGGCCGGCGGCGCGGTCGTGTTGACCCAGCCGATGGCCTATCTGCAAGACCTGCTGTCCAATCGTCCCGGCGCCGGGGCTTCGCTGATGGCGCTGCAGAAACTGGCGGGCGATGCGTTTTCCGCCGCTGTTTTCGCAATTGGCACGGCGCTTGCAGGTTACGAGCTCGCCGCCGTGATGGGGGCCTTGCTGGGCGTCATTGGCGCGGGCGCACTTTGGGCGATGGACCGGCGCGCCGCGCGTAGCTAAGCCCTTTCATCTGGCTAAAAATACTCCCGCCGGAGGCTCCTGCCCTCTGCCAGGCGCGCGCTCAACTGCCCGGCGTCACCTTTGCCAACAGCTCCAACACTTTGGGCCCCAAAGCCGCAACCACCTTTTTCACGCCCGCGGGCGTGGGATGAATATTATCGGCCTGCATCAAGTCTTCCTTGGCGCGCTCTGCGAGCGGTGTGGCCATGATCGGGGCCAACAGATTGGGCACCAGAACCGCGCCATATTTCTGTGCCAGATCGGGATAGATCGCATCGAATTCTTGCTGATACTCAGGCCCGTAATTGCCCGGTGCGGGCAGGCCCGCCAAAAGCGCAGGGATATGCTTGCCCTGCAAATCCGCCAAGATCGCATCGAGATTTCCGCGCGCCTCAGAGGGCGGCAGCCCGCGCAGCAGATCATTGCCTCCCAGCGCCACGATCACCGCCTTGGTGTCGGGCGTCAGCAGCCAATCGAGCCGCGATTTCCCGCCCGCCGTGGTATCGCCAGACACCCCGCCATTCACCACAGTCACCTCCGCGCCATGCGCGTTCAGCCAGTCCTGCAATTGCGGTACCAAACCGTCGCTGGGATTCTCAAGCCCGTAGCCTTGGGTCAGCGAATCTCCCAAGGCGAGGATCTTGGTCTGTGCCGCGACCGGCATGGCCAGCAGCGTCGCAAGCACAATTCCTGCGCCCAAACGCTTGTGCAGCCGCGTATTTGGCCCATATCCCTTTGAAGCAAAAGAAAGACAGGTAGCCATGGCTGACACGATCCTCGCGCTCAAAGACGCAAAACTTGCGCTGGCGGGCAATGCTGGCCCGGTCGAAATTCTGCGCGGGATTGATCTTGCCATCGAGCGGGGCGAAAGCGTTGGGCTCACGGGGCCTTCTGGGTCGGGCAAATCATCGCTCCTGATGTTGATGGGCGGGCTGGAACGCGCCAGCTCGGGGTCGGTTATGGCATTGGGTCATGATCTGTCGGCGATGTCCGAGGATGATCTGGCCCGCTTTCGTCGGGGTAATATGGGGGTGGTGTTCCAAAGCTTCCACCTTATCCCGACAATGACGGCACTGGAAAATGTCGCGATGCCGCTGGAAATCGCCGGCGTGCCCGATGCGTTCGCGCGCGCTGAGGCGGAACTAGAGGCCGTGGGGCTGGGTCATCGCGGCCATCACTATCCCTCGCAAATGTCGGGCGGAGAGCAACAGCGCGTCGCCTTGGCGCGTGCCGTCGCCCCGCGCCCTGCGATCCTGCTGGCCGATGAGCCGACCGGCAATCTCGACACAGCGACGGGGGCCACAATCATCGAATTGCTGTTCGGCCTGCAAGAGCGCCATGGGGCCACGCTGATCTTGGTCACCCATGCCCCGGATCTGGCGGCGCGGTGCAGTCGCATCATTGAGCTGCGCGACGGCCGGGTCGTGACGGGTGAACCCGCATGACCCTGGCTTTCACGATTGCTCGGCGCGAGTTGCGCGCGGGTCTGCGCGGCTTTTGGGTCATGCTGCTCTGCCTGATGCTTGGGGTGGCCGCAATTGCTGCTGTCGGGCTGGTGCGCAGCGCGATCACCTCGGCGCTCAGCGATCAGGGCGCGGTGCTGTTGGGGGGCGATGCGCAATATG
This sequence comes from uncultured Thioclava sp., assembly GCF_913064665.1. GTDB lineage: Bacteria > Pseudomonadota > Alphaproteobacteria > Rhodobacterales > Rhodobacteraceae > Thioclava > Thioclava arctica. The sequence goes on along the minus strand of NZ_CAJYBT010000005.1, from coordinate 42,925 downwards.
AATTCAGCTATCGCCGAGCCAAACCCGACGAGTTGAAATGGATCACCGATCACGCCACGGCGGTCTCGGAGGTGATTGATTTCCGCTCCATGCTCAGCACGGGAACCGATGCGACGCAACGCGCGCTCACGCAGGTCAAGGCGGTGGATGGGGCCTATCCGCTTGAAGGGAAGCTGGAGCTAGACCCGCCCGTGGGGCGCGCCGCGCTCAAGGGCGAAAACGGTCTCCCCGGGATTTTCCTCGACCCAATTTTGGCTGACCGTCTGGCGGTAAAACCCGGTGATACGGTGCGTTTGGGCGGACAGGATTTCGTGATGATGGCACGGCTCTTGCGCGAACCTGACAGCACGGGCACCGGCTTTGCGCTGGGACCAAATTCGATCGTTGCGCTTAGCGCCATTGCGGACACGCCGCTGCTGGCACCGGGGTCGCTGTTTGAAACCCAATACCGCGTAAGCTTGCCTGCGGGCACCGATCTGACGGTGGCCAAGCGCCAAGCCGAAAGCCATTTCAAGGATGCCGGGATGCGCTGGTCGGATCGGCGTCGCGCGGCACCGGGCGCGCAGCGCTTTGTGGATCGGCTCGGCTCGTTTCTAGTGCTGGTCGGGCTGGCGGGGCTGGCAGTGGGCGGTGTTGGCATTTCCGCGACGGTGTCGTCTTGGGTCGAGCGCAAATCGGGCACAATCGCGACGTTGCGCGCGCTTGGCGCGACGGGGGCGACGATTCGCGCGGCGTTCTTGATTCAGCTTGTGGCGCTGGGCGTGGTGGGCATTGTCGCGGGGCTGGCGCTGGGGGCGGGGCTGGTTTTCGCGGCCTCGGGGCTGATCGAAAATGCGCTGCCAATCCCGGTCGAGATTCGCTTGCAACCCGGCCCGCTGGGGGAGGCGGCGCTCTATGGCGCGCTGATTGCCGCGATCTTTGCGCTGTGGCCCCTGTCGCGGATGGCGGCAATGCGCGCGGCGACGCTCTATCGTGACACGATGAACGGACGCCGCCTGCCGCCTTGGCCGACCATGACATTGACGGGCGTTCTGCTGGTGGTGTTGGTCGTCGTCTCGGCGTGGTTTTCGGGGCTGTGGGGGCTGACGCTGGCCAGCCTTGGCGGCATCGCGCTGGCACTGGCCATCCTAAGCGTCGCGGCTTGGGCGATCCGCGTTGGCGCACGCGGCGCGCAACATCTCGCGCGCGGCCGCCCTGCCTTGCGCGCGGCCCTCGCCGCGATTGGTGGGCCGCGCTCCGAGGCGCGCTCGGTCATCCTGTCGCTGGGGCTTGGCCTGTCGGTTCTGGCCGCCGTGGGGCAGGTCGATGCGGGGCTGCGCGGAGCGATTTCCAACGATCTGCCCAAAATCGCGCCAGCCTATTTCGTGATCGACATCCAGCCCGATCAGATCGACCCGTTCAAGGCGCTGCTGGCCAAGATGCCTGCGGTGAGTAAGGTCGAAGCGGTGCCGATGCTGCGCGGCGTGATCACCAAGATCAATGGCCAAAACGCGCGTAAAGTTGGCGGCGAACATTGGGTTCTGCGCGGCGATCGCGGCGTGACCTATTCCGAGACTCCGCGTGAAAAGCTGACAGCGGGCACATGGTGGCCCAAGGATTATAACGGCCCGCCACTGGCCAGCTTCTCGGCCAAAGAGGCGGCAGAGATCGGGTTGAAACTGGGCGATGATATCACCGTCAATATCTTGGGGCGCGATATCACGGCCAAGGTCACCTCGTTTCGCGATGTGAACTTTTCAACGGGCGGGATTGGCTTTGTGCTGACGTTAGATCCGGCGGCGCTGCAAGGCGCGCCCCATACGTGGCTGGCCACGATCTACGCCCCACCCGAGGCCGAGGCGCAGGTAATGCGCGATCTGGCCAAGGCGTTTCCCAATATTACCGCGATCCGGGTGCGCGACGCGATTGCGCGCGTCACCGATGCGCTTTCCTCGATTGCGCGCGCGACGTCGCTGGCGGCCTCGGTGACGCTGCTGACGGGGTTTGTCGTGCTGATCGGCGCGGCGGCGGCGGGCGAGCGGGCGCGCGCCTGGGAGGCGGCAATGCTCAAGACCCTCGGGGCGACGCGGGCCACGATCTTGTTTAGCTTTGCGCTGCGCTCGGCGCTGATGGGCGCAGCGGCGGGGGTGGTCGCGATCGCCTTTGGCGGGCTTGCGGGCTGGGCCGTTGTCGATCTGGTGATGGGCGCAAGCTATCAGTTCGCGCCAATCCCTGCGCTGATCATCGTGGCTGGCGGGGTGGTGGCGACACTGGCGGCCGGGCTGGTCTTTGCGCTGCGCCCGCTTGCGGCGCGCCCGGCGGGGGTGTTGCGCGCCTCCGAGTAAGCAGGGGATTTGGCAGGCGTCGGGAGGCCTCCGGCGGGAGTATTTGATGCTAGATGAAATGGCCGTGCTGCGTCTTTCATCTAGCATCAAATACTCCCCGCGGAGCGTTCCACCCGTGCCAGAATTGCCGCGCTTTGCCCTAGCGCAATCCCGTCTGCTTCAGCAGTCCGCGTTTCTTGGCCTCATAGTAATAGCCCCGCGCATACCACTTTACTGCGCGCTCTTCAGAGCCATCAGCGACCATCCAAGCCCCGCGCAGGTATTTCACGCCATATTTCAGGTTGGTATCGGCATCGAGCAAATCATGGGGGGTGCCGCGAAATCCCATTCCGCGTGCGGTTTGCGGCGAGATTTGCATCAGCCCGAAATAGGGGCCGTTTCGCGCCTCGGGGCGGTAGCGACTTTCGCGTTGGATCACGCGATGCGTCAGGCTGCGCGGCACCCCGTAGTGGTCGGAATAGCGATTGATCAGCGCGCGCAGTTGCGGCGTTTCATTGTGATGCAGGGGCGGGTTGCCTGGGGCTTTGTTCGCGGTTTGTGGGCCGCCTCCGCAGGCAGCAAGGCTGGCCAGAGACAGCAAGATGAGGCGGCGTGACAGCATCGGGCGCTCCGGCAAATTCGGTGACAAGAAAAACCCGATCTGCGCGCCAAGGAAAAGGGGGCTTGCGGGGCATCGGCGCGCAATCGCCGATCAGCGTGCCGCGCGGCGCAATCGAAGCGCGTTGGAGACTACAAAGACGGACGAAAAGGCCATTGCCCCCGCTGCCAGCATCGGCGACAGGCCGGGTCCGCCAAAGGGCACCAACACGCCCATTGCGACCGGGATCAGCGCCACGTTATAGGCGAAGGCCCAGAACAGGTTTTGCTTGATATTGGCCATCACGGCGCGCGACAGGGTCAATGCGCGCGCTACGCCTTGGGGATCGCCCCCCATCAGCACGACCTGAGCCGCCTCGATGGCCACATCAGTGCCGGTGCCGATGGCAAGGCCGACATCGGCGGCTGCCAGCGCGGGGGCGTCGTTGATCCCGTCGCCGACGAATGCCACGGGGCCATGGGCGCGCAAGCGGTCGATTGCGGCGCGCTTGCCATCGGGGAGAACCTCGGCCTCGACCTGATCTATGCCCAGCGTATCGGCCACGGCCTGCGCGGTGGCGCGGGTATCGCCGGTGACCATCGCGACCTGCACGCCTGCGCGGTGCAGCGCGTCAATGGCGGCGCGAGCCTCGGGTTTGATCGGGTCGGACAGCGCCATCAGCGCGACGGGTTTATCATCAAGCGCCATCCAGACCGGTGTGCGGCCCTTGGCGGCCAGTGCCTCGGCTTGGGCGGCAAAGGGGGCGATGTCGGCGCCCGCCTGCGCCATCGCCTGTGTGTTGCCCAGCCACAACATCGCGCCTTCGGCCTGCGCGCGCAGCCCCATACCCGCCAGCGCCTTGACGCGTTTCACTGGCGCATGGGGAATGTCGCGCGCGGCGGCAGCGTCCAGAATTGCGCGCGCAAGCGGATGCTCCGAGCGCGCCTCGGCCCCTGCGGCCAGCGCTAGGATCTGGGTTTCGGACAAATCCGCCAGCGGGAGCAAATCGCTGAGCGCGGGCTTGCCTTGGGTCAGCGTGCCGGTTTTGTCAAAGCCGATGATCGTGACCTCGGCCAACCGTTGCAGCGCATCGCCGCGCCGAAACAGCAGGCCCAGTTCCGCGCCCCGTCCCGTGCCCACCAAAATCGAAACCGGCGTGGCCAGCCCCATTGCGCAGGGGCAGGCGATAATCATCACCGAAATCGCGGCGACAAAGGCATGGGTAAAGCCCATTCCCGCCAATAACCAGATCGCGAAAGTGGAGAGCGACAGCACCATCACGGCGGGCACGAACACCCGCGTCACGCGATCCACCAGCGCCTGCACAGGCAGCTTCGCGCCCTGTGCCTGTTCGACCATCGCGATGATGCGCGCAAGCACGGTATCGCCCCCGGTGGCGGTCACGCGATAGCTAAGAGCGGCCTCGCCATTGATCGTGCCACCGGTGATCTTGTCGCCCTCGGATTTGCTAAGCGGAATGGGTTCTCCGGTCAGCATGCTCTCATTGATATGACCCGCGCCTTCGGTGATCACCCCGTCCAGTGCGACACGTTCGCCCGGTGCAAGCAACAAGATATCGCCCGTGGTGAGGGCGCTGATCGGGCGCTCTTCGACACCGTTTGGCGTTTGCACGCGGGCGGTTTTGGGCTGCAATCCGATGAGACGCGAGATCGCCTCGCCTGCGCGACCCTTGGCGCGGGCCTCCAGCCAGCGGCCCAGCAAGATCAGGGTGACGATGGTGGCGGCCGCCTCAAAATAGACGCCGCGCGCCGAGGCAGGGATCAACTCCGGCGCAATTGTGACCAGCGCGGAAAAGACAAACGCCGCGAGCGAGCCCAGCGCTACGAGCGAGTTCATTTCGGGCGCGCCACGCACCAGCGCGGGGATGCCGATGCGCAGGAACATGCGTCCCGGAAAGGCCAGTACAAGCGTCGTCAGCCCCATCTGGATCCACCAGCTTGTGCGCTCGCCGATTGTGGCGGCGATCAGGTGATGGAGGCCGGGGATCAGATGCGCGCCCATCGCCAGTGCAAAGACCGGCAGGCTGAGCGCCAGCGCGATCAGGAATTGGCGTTTGAGGTGGCTTGCCTCGGCGGCTTGACGTTGTGCGACCGGGGCCGGGGTGTCGCCTTGGTCTTTCACGCGTGCAGGGTAGCCCGCGGCAGTGACCGCCTCGGCCAGATCGCGGGGGGCAAGCGTGCCCTCGACATAGTCGACCTGTGCGCTTTGGGTGGCGAGATTGACCGTGGCCGTCGTGACACCGGGCAGCGCATTCAGGGCGCGTTCCACCCGCCCGGTGCAACTGGCGCAGGTCATCCCCTCGATGTCGAGCCGGGCGGTTCCCATCGTTGCCGGATAGCCCGCCGCATCAAGTGCTGCGACCAGATTGGCGGGTGTCGCGGGGGCGTCGAACTCGACGCTGGCGGTGCGCGCCATCAGATTGGCGCTGGCTTGCTGTACGCCGGGCACGCCCATCAGCACGCGCTCGACCCGCCCCGTGCAGGCCCCGCAATGCATCGCGTCGATGGTAAAACTGGTCTTGGTCATGGTGTTCGCTCCTGCGCCTCATGTGATGCGGGCCTAGGGTGCGGTCAAGCGCCGCGTTATACATTCGAACTATTGAATTTGTTGTGAAGAGGTGCTATCTTCTCCCTAACAGTATTCCCCCTATGTGGAGCCTTCCGATGAACCTCGACCGTACCATCTTCGCCTTTGCTGGCGTCATGATCCTGATTTCCGTTCTGCTGAGCGCGTTTGTGTCGATCTATTGGCTGTGGTTCACCGCCTTTATCGGCGCGAACCTGTTGCAATCGGCCTTTACCGGATTTTGTCCGGCGGCTTTTATTTTTGGCAAGTTCGGCGTGAAATCGGGCTGCGCGTTCCAAAAGTAAGGCGGATTGGCCACGCTGCGGCCCTTATCTGCCCGGAATGCTTGCAAGAACTTGAGAGGGCGGGGCGGCTTTGCTAGCCTCGCCTTAAGGTTTTTGCCGTAAACGATATGCGTTTACGGAGTTTCAGGAGTTGCCAATGGATCGCCGCGCCTTTGTTCTTTCGCTTGCCGCGATGTCTATTGCTGGCCTGCCTGCCTTTGCGCAGGCCCCCAAAGTCGAGGCCGAGACGGTAAAGACATGGCCGATTGGCTCGCAATATTACCCCACTCAAGTGCGGGTGAAGCCCGATCTGGCGGTCGGTTCGATCATCATCGTATCGGACAAGTTCTTCCTGTATCACATCATCGCGCCGGGCGTGGCGATGCGCTATGGCGTGGCCGTAGGCAAGGCCGAGCTGAAGTTTCGCGGGCAGGCCGTGGTGGCGCGCAAGGTCGAATGGCCAAGCTGGAAGCCCACCCCTGAAATGCTTGAGCGCAGCCCCGAGAATTACGCGAGATATGCCGATGGGATGCCGGGCGGACCGCAAAACCCGTTGGGCGCGCGCGCGATGTATCTCTATCAGAACGGCCATGACACGGCGATCCGCATCCATGGCACCACGTCGCCCAGCTCGATCGGGCATGCAGTGTCCAATGGCTGCATCCGGATGGTGAATGATCACGTGATCGCGCTGTTCGATACCGTTCCAGTTGGTACGCCGGTGACCGTTTACTGATGCAACTCACCTCTGTCGCGCAGGTCGGTGATCTGGATTTTGACACGATCATCGACGTGCGCAGCCCGTCAGAATTCGCCGAGGATCACATCCCCGGCGCGATCAACCTGCCAGTGCTGGACGATGATCAGCGCGCCCGTGTGGGCACGATCTACAAGCAGGTCTCGTCCTTTGATGCGCGCAAGATTGGCGCGGCGCTGGTGGCGGAAAATGCTGCGCGTCATTTGCGCGACGCCTTAGCGGATAAGGACGGTGGCTGGCGACCGCTGGTCTATTGCTGGCGGGGTGGGCAGCGTTCGGGCTCGTTCACAACGATTTTGCGGCAGGTGGGCTGGCGCGCCGAGTTGGTTGAGGGTGGTTACAAGACGTGGCGGCGGCTGGTGGTCGAGGCTTGCGCCGCGCCGATGCCGTGCCCGGTCGTGGTGCTTGATGGCAATACCGGCTCGGCCAAGACCGATATTCTGAAATCGGCGGCGGCGCAGGGGGCGCAGATGATCGACCTTGAGGGGTTGGCCAATCATCGCGGCTCGTTGTTTGGCGCGCGCGAGGGTGGGCAAAGCAGCCAAAAGGATTTCGAATCGCGTCTGGCACGCGCGATTGGGGCCCTTGATCCGGGACGGGTGGTGCTGCTCGAGGCCGAAAGTTCCAAGATTGGCGATCTGCAGCTGCCCAAGGGGATATGGGCGGCGATTTGCAGCGCGCCGCGTATCCGCATTACCGCTCCGCTGGCCGAGCGCGCTGGGTATCTGGCTCGTGCCTATGGCGACATCATCGCCGATACCGCGCGCCTGAGCGCCGTGATCGACAAGCTGCGCCCGTTTCAACCCGCCGAGCGGATTGAACGCTGGCAGGCGCAGGCAGCAGCGGGGGAATTTGCCGCGCTCGCGGGCGCGTTGATGGCCGATCATTACGATCCGCGCTATGAAAAACACCGCGCGCGGCAGAGCTTTGACGAGCAGGTCGTGCACGCGCCCAGCTTGGCGGCGGAAGCGATCCCGGCGCTGGCGGCGCAGGTCATCGCAGCCGCGCTTAGCTGACGCGCAGCATGGCCGGGCCGGGGGTGATCTCGCCAATATCGGCGGCGGCGTATCCGGCGGCTTGCAGTGCCTCCAGCACCGCCCCGGCCTGATCGGCAGGCACGGCGGCCAGCAGCCCGCCCGAGGTTTGCGGATCATACAGCAGTTCGGTTTTCGGCCCCGGTGGGGCGGTGATATGGCCTGCGCAATTGGCGATGTTATGCGCCAGAAGGGTGGAGTGCTGGCCGTCCTCGGACAGTGCCAAGGCCCCCTTCAGCAGTGGTACCGCGTCCAGATTGATTGCGGCGGACAGATTGGAGGCTTTGCACAGGCCCAGCAGATGGCCCGCGAGGCCAAACCCGGTCACATCGGTCATCGCGCGGGTCACCGGGGCAAGGATCGCGCTGGCCTTGGCGGAGCTGGTCGCCATTGACTGCAGCGCGCGCGCAACGACTTCGCCCGGAGCCGCCTTGGCCATTTCAGCGGCCAGAATGACGCCAGTGCCGATGGGTTTTGTCAGGATCAGACGATCGCCCACTTGCGCGCGATCCTGCCCGATGGGCTGTGCGCAGAGCCCGGTCACGGAAAAGCCCAGCGTCAATTCTGCCCCCATCGAAGTGTGCCCGCCCACGAGATCGGCGCCCGCCTCGGCAAAGGCCTGCGCGGCGGCACCCAGCATTTCTGCCAAGGCGCGCGCGCCCATGTCCTCGGATTGGCGGGGCAGGGTGACTTGCGCGAGCGCGGCTTGCGGCGCGGCCCCCATCGCCCAAGCGTCGCTCATCGCGTGCAGCGCGACGATGCGGCCCAGCAGCCACGGGTCTTCGGTAAAGGCGCGCACGTGATCGGTGGTAAAGACCTGCGCCCCTGCGCTATGCGCCAGAAGGGCGGCATCATCGCCCGGTCCAGATAGCACATCTGCGCGCGAGGGCGCTGGCAGCCCCGCCAGCGCCAAGCGCAGTGCGGCCCCGCCCAGCTTCGCGCCGCAGCCACCACAAAGCGGCTTGTCGCCCAGCACCTCCTCAATTCCAAGCGCTCGCGCGGTGGGCAGCGCAGGCGGGGGCATAGCGGGCAAGTCGTGAACTTTGTCCATGAATTTGCGATCAATGCGATCCTTCCAGCGCCAAAGCCATTTGCCATCCAGCGGCAGGCCCCATTTGTCGGCCACGGCCCCTTTGCCGCCGGTCGAGATCAGCTTGAGGTAATCGCGCTGCGGGTGATAGTCGCGCATCGTCCCGCCCGACAGCGCGGCGCGCAGGTTGTGAAACAGCGGCTTGGCCTGACGCACGGCGTAGACGCCTGCCTTGGGGCGCGGCGCATAGGCCAGATGGGCGATATCTCCGGTGGCGAAGATCAAAGGGTCCGAGCTTTGCAGCGTCGGGGTGACGGTGATGAACCCGTCTTGCAGATCAAGCCCGGTCGTAGATAGCCAATCGGCGGGTTTCGTCGCCCCCGTGCCGATGATGAAATCGGCCTTGGCGCTGCGCCCGTTTGCCAGCAAGACCTCGCCCGCGCGCGCACCTTCTAGCGCGGCATCGGTTTCGATGCTTACGCCAAGGCGCGCACAATGGGCCAGCATGCGCGCCCGTGCCCCAGACCCCAGCGCGCGCAGGGGCGCAGGGCCAGCCTCATAGACGCGGACCTTAGCGGCGGACAGGCGATGCGCGCAGGCCATCGCAAGTTCCACCCCGGCCACGCCGCCACCCACCACCGCAATGCGCGGGGATGCGGGGGCCGTCGCGAGGAACGCGGCCCAGGCATCGGCGAAGGCGTCCAGCGGCTTGGCCGGGGTGACGTGCTGAGAAAAACCGGGGAGATTTGGCATCTCGGCGGTGATCCCGATATCGATTGAGGCCACGTCATAGGCAATCGGCGCGCGCCCCGGCACGGTGATCAGCTGCGTGTCGCGATCAATCGCGCTGGCGAACCCCAGCACCAGCCGCGCCCCCGCATGACGCGCCAGCTTGACCAGATCGAGTTGCAATTCATCGCGCGCATAGTGGCCCGCGATATGGCCCGGCAACATGCCCGAATAGGCCGCAGAGGGCATCGGGTTGATCACGGTCAGGCGCACACCGGGCAGCGGGTTCATCCCCCACATCCGCAAGACCAGCGCATGGGCATGCCCACCCCCGATCAGAACGAGGTCACGGGTCAGGGGCAGCGGGGCGGTGGGGTGCATGATATCTCCTTGTCTCCTTATGCCTAGCGGCTGGCCGCGCATTCGCCAATCGCCAATCTGACGCAGCGGGGGAGGTCGTTTTCGTGCAAAACGCCCTTGACGGGGGGGGCGGGTTTGCCTAGTTAGCGCACGCAGTGGCTAGGTAGCTCAGCTGGTTAGAGCACACGACTCATAATCGTGGGGTCGGGGGTTCAAGTCCCCCCCTCGCCACCACTTATCCCCTCTTTGCGGATCAGACAAAACGGCGCTTGCGTCGTTTTTCTGCATTCGTGGCGATCTTTGTGGGCCGCGCATGAAAAAAGGCGGACCGAGGCCCGCCTTTCGTTGATTGGATGTGGCGCGCTTAGGCGTCGGTCTTTTTGACGGCCTTGAGCTTGTCGATGCCCAAAATCTTCATCCCGAATTTTTCATAGAACGGCTCGGACGTGCCTTTGCGCAGTTTGCGCATGAAGTATTTCTCAAAGCCGATCTTGGCGAGGTGAACCCATTTGCCCTGGCTCGACCAGTTCACATTGCGCGGCGGCAATTGCGGCTGGGCAACAAAGGCGATCCCGCTATCGCCAAAGTCAGCAAGACAGATTGCGTTCCAGGTGCCGGTTTCGTCCGGTTCCTTGCCGCGTACGATATTGCCCAGGTTATGGGCTGTCGCGGTGACCATCGATTCGATCATGAAACCGGTCTTTGGCACGCCACAGGGCACCGGGGTCGGGCCCATCGGCGGAATCGCGATGCCCACGCCGATTCCGAACACGTTTTGGTATTTCGGGTTGCGCTGATGCTTGTCCACGATGACGAAGCCGCGCGGGTTCACAAGGCCCTCAAGGCCCATGACCGCGGGAATGCCACGGAAGGGCGGCAACATCATCGAGTATTTGAACGGCATCTCATGGGTTGCCTTGATCGACCCGTCATCGGCGATCTCTTCGACATGCATCGTGCCATCTTCGACCTTTTTCACGCGGCTCGAGGTCATCCATTTGATGTGCTTGTTGCGCATCTCGGATTCCAGCAGACCCTTGGTGTCGCCCACGCCATCAAGGCCAAGGTGGCCGACATAGGGTTCCGAGGTTACGAAGGTGATCGGCACCTGATCGCGGATCTTGGCGCGGCGCAGCGCGGTATCCAGAATGAAGCAGAACTCATAGGCCGGGCCAAAGCACGAGGCACCCTGCACCGCGCCCACGATGATCGGGCCGGGGTTTTTGCAGAATTTATCAAAGTCGAGCTTCGCCGCTTCGGCGTGATCGATATGGCAAACTGAATGGGTAAAGCCCTCGGGGCCAAGGCCCTCGATCTCGTCAAAGGCCAGCTCGGGGCCGGTCGCCAGCACGATATAATCGTAGCTGATCTCGCGCCCGTCATCGAGCTCGACCTTGTTGTCATCGGGATGCACGCGCTTGGCGCCAACCGGGATGAAGTTGATATTCTTGCGCTTCATCGTCGGCGCAAGATCGACCGTAATGTCCTTGCGGTCACGCCAGCCAACAGCAACCCAAGGGTTGGATGGCACAAAGTGGTATTTCGCCTCTTTGGTGATGACGGTGATTTCGTCTTCTTTGCGAACTTGATCGCGCAGCTCGTAAGCCATGATAGCGCCGCCAAGGCCAGCGCCAAGTACCACGATATGTGCCATACTGTTAGTCCCTCCCGTTACCCGAATGTCAGTTTCGTGCTTGACCATCCGTTGAATTCATATTCTTGAATGTGTCAGGCGCGCCGGTCAACCCATCATTGCGCGCAAACTGGCTTAGCGACAAGTCTGACGAGAATGTGATCGCGCTTCCTACGGGGAATTGACGGAAAAAGGCCGGCGCATAGGCCGGCCTTTCGTAATTGTGTGAGTAAGTTTGCCTTACTTGGGAGCTTCTGCGGTGATGCCTTCGACGTAGAAGGTCATGGATTGCAGTTGCTCGTCGGTGGCCATTTCGCCATCAGCCAAGAAGACGCTGCCGTCTTGCTTGTTCAACGGGCCTGCAAAGGGATGCACCGCGCCCGAGGCGATATCGTCTTTCAGCTTGAGCGCTTCGGCCTTCACCTCGGCGGGAACCGCGTCGGAAATTTCGCCGATCTCGACCATGCCGGTGTCGATCCCGCCCCAGGTGGCTTCGGATTTCCAGCTGCCATCCATCATCTCGCCTGCGCGCTTGATGTAATAGGGGGCCCAGTTGTCGATCGTCGAAGAGACGCGCGGCTTGGGGGCGAAGCTCGACATATCCGAGGCCTGACCGAAGGTGATCACGTTGCCCGCCTCTTGCGCCTTGGCTTGGGGTGCGGTGGAATCGGTGTGTTGCAGCAGCACGTCCACGCCATCGGCGATCAGGGCGGCGGCGGCATCGGCCTCTTTTGCGGGGTCGAACCAAGTGTAAGCCCAGACGACTTTCATCTCGACATCGGGGTTGACCTTTTTCGCGGCGAGATAGGCGGCGTTGATGCCCTGATAGACCTCGGGGATCGGGAAGGAACCGATATAGCCGATCTTGTTGGTCTTGGTCATGCGCCCGCCGATGGTGCCCTGAATCGCGCGGCCCTGATAGAATTTCGCGTCATAGGTCGCGAGGTTATCGGCACGCTTATAACCGGTGGCGTGTTCAAATTTCACATCGGGGAATTTCTTGGCGACGTTGACGGTGGCATCCATGAAGCCAAACGAGGTCGCAAAGATCAGCTTGTTGCCCGCCAGCGCCAGTTGGGTCAGAGCGCGCTCGGCATCGGGGCCTTCGGGGACGTTCTCGATGAACGAGGTTTTCACCTTGTCGCCGTATTTTTCCTCAATCGCCTTGCGGCCTTGATCGTGCTGATAGGACCAACCCATATCGCCCACCGGGCCGACATAGATAAAGCCGATTTTCAGCGGTTCGTCGGCGGCGAATGCGGGCAGGCCGACACCGGCGACCAGGGTGGTCGCGGCAGTGGTTTTCAGGAATGATCTGCGGTTCATCAAGCTACTCCAGGTTGGTTGCGGGCCTCTCATGAGCCCTGTGGATAAATGCCTCAGCTTGAGGCGTGGAAGGATTTGCCAAGGCTGGCAGGGGCGGCCTGCACGCCATGGCGGTGAAGGGCGGACAAGATCACCAAAACGATGATGGTGATCACATAAGGCGCCATCGACAGGATATGAACGGGAATGGCATAGCCCGCCGCTTGCAGTTGCAATTGCAACGCGGTGATGCCGCCAAACATATAGGCCCCCAGCAGCACCCGCCACGGGCGCCAGCTGGCAAACACGACGATTGCCAGCGCGATCCAACCCGCACCTGCGGTCATGCCCTCGGTCCATTGTGGCACCCGCACGAGGCTGAGATACGCGCCCCCCAGACCGGCCAGCGCCCCACCAAACCCCAGCGCGGCAAAGCGCACGGCGACCACGCGATAGCCCAGCGCATGGGCCGCGTCATGGCTTTCGCCGACCGCGCGCAGGATCAACCCGGCGCGGGTGTAGCGCAGCACGAACCAGACCACCGCGACAAGCAGCAGCGAAAGATACACGATCCAGTCATGGGAAAACAAAATCGGCCCGATCACCGGAATATCCGCGAGTGGTCCGAAATCCAGCTTGGCGGTGGGGGGCGGGCGCACGCCCTCATAGCCCTTGCCAATCAGCGCACTGAGGCCCAGCCCGAACAAGGTCAGCGCCAACCCCGTAGCAACCTGATTTGACAAGAAAATCTGCGTGAGGAACGCGAACAGCAGAGCCATCAACGCCCCGGCCAGCGCGCCCGCGACAAAGCCCAGAACCGGGTTGCCCGTGGCCACAGCCGCCGCAAAGCCTGCGACCGCGCCCATAATCATCATGCCCTCGACCCCAAGGTTGAGAACGCCCGACTTCTCGGCCACCAACTCGCCCGTCGCGGCCAGCAAGACCGGCGTCGAGGCCCCCATCAGCATCGCCGTCAGGCCAATGATATCAATCCCGCCGATCGTCATGCGCCGCCCCCTTGTCCCCAGATCAGCACCGGTCCCCAGAAGGCGTAGCCGCAGACAAGCCCCACGACCAGCCCCGCGACTGCGACATAGCGCTCGCGGCCCCGCAGATGGGGCATGTGCGGGCTTGGCCCCTCACCACGTGCTCCGACGCGCGCCATCAGCGCCTGCGTCACCCGCGCCATGGCTTCGAGAACGAGGATCAGCACGATCCCGACCACGACCAGCACCCAAAGCGCATTCATCAGCGCCAAGGCATACCACAGTCCCAACCCCGCCAGCAGACCTGCCAGCGCGAGAACGGGAATATGCAAAGAGGGGAGTTTCTTCATGCCACCGCCTTCCGGCCCAGACGGATGCGGAAGTTGGTGAGCACGTCAAACCCCAGCAAGAAAAACAGCAACATCCCCTGAAACACCTGGATTGCCGCCGAGGGCAGCCCCAGTGTCAGCTGCGCCATGTCACCCCCGATATAGGTCAGCGCCATCAGCAAGCCTGCCAGCAAGATGCCGATCGGGTGCAGGCGGCCCAGAAACGCGACGATAATCGCGGTAAAGCCGTAGCCCACATTGAAACTGTCGGTGATTTGCCCCGAGGGGCCCGAGACCTCAAACATCCCGGCAAGCCCAGCGAAAGCGCCTGCCAGCCCAAGGCAAAACACCACCAGACGCGCCGGGATGACACCGGCAAACCGGGCGGCGCGCGGCGCTTCGCCTGCAACGCGTATGCGAAAGCCCATGATGTGGCGGTGCATCAGGATATAGGTTGCGATAACGGCAATAAAGGCCGTGACCACCCCCCAATGCAGCCCCGTGCCTGCGATCAGATCGGTGTTATGGGCCGAAGGGTAGCTTTGCAGGTTGCGCGAGCCGGGAAAGCCATAGCCCTCGGGGTTCTTGAGTGGTCCGAAGGCCATGTAAGCCAGCAGGTTTTCCGCCACATAAACCAGCATGAGCGACACCAGAATTTCCGAGGTGCCGAACCACACTTTCAGCAGTGCCGGGATCATCGCCCAAAGCAAACCGCCAAGCGCGCCGAGCACGATCATGGCAGGGAAAAGCCAATGACTTTCAGCGGGATAGACATGCAGCGCCAACCAAGCCGAGGCCAGCGCCCCCATGATGTATTGTCCCTCAGCGCCGATATTCCAGATGCCGGCACGAAAGCCCACGGCCAAGCCGCTTGCGATCAGGATCAGGGGGCCGGCCTTGACCAAAAGCTGGCCGCGGAAATAGCCCGCATTCGCGCCGAAAAGCGGATCCCAAAAGATCACGCGGATCGCCTCAATCGGTGGCTTTCCCAGAAGTGCAAACAGCAATCCGCCCGCAATCATTGTTGCGATAACGGCGACGATCGGCGTGGCATAGGTCCAGAACTTTGCGGGGTTCGGGCGGCGGATCAGGGTGATCATATCTGCGCCTCCTGCATGCCATGCGCGCCGCCCAGCATCAGCCCGATCTCTTCGATACTCAGCCCTTTGGTTGGGCGCGGCGCGCTGAGCCGCCCTTCGTTGAGCGCGGCAAAACGATCAGCGATTTCCATCAATTCATCAAGGTCTTGGCTGATCGCAATCACCGCCGCCCCTTGCGCCGCCAGATCCAGCAAGGCCTGGCGGATCGCCGCCGCGGCTGCCGCATCGACGCCCCATGTGGGCTGATTGACTACCAAAACCTCGGGCGCTTGCAAGACCTCGCGGCCGATCACAAATTTCTGCAAATTGCCCCCCGACAGCGCGCGCGCAGCCACATGCGGGCCCGGTGTGCGCACATCAAAGGCGGTGATCACATCTTGCGCAAAAGCGCGCGCCGCCCCCTGATCGACAAATCCATTCTGCGTCAGTTTCTTGCGCGTCGTGCCCGTCAGAATCGCGTTTTCGGTCAGGCTCATCGCGGGCACGGCGGCATGGCCAAGCCGTTCTTCGGGCGCCGCGAGCAGCCCCATGCCACGGCGCGCGTTGGGCCCGAGCGCCGAAATGTCTGCGCCCAGCAGCTGCACTGTACCATGTTTCGAGGGGCGTTCACCCGACAGCGTGGCCAGCAATTCTTCTTGCCCATTGCCTGCCACACCACCGATGCCCAGCACTTCGCCCGCGCGCAATTCAAAGCCGATTTCTTTCAGTGCGGGGCCGAATTGTGACATCGGGGGAAGGGAAAGATTGGTGACTTTCAACACGACATCGCCGGGTTTGCGCGTGGAGCGGTCGGTTACTTTCAACTCCGCGCCGACCATCAGCTCGGCCAGCTCGCGGGCGCTCTTTTCGCGTGGATTGCAGTGATCCACGACCTTGCCGCCGCGCAAGATCGTAGCCGCCTCGCACAGCGCGCGGATCTCTTCGAGCTTGTGCGAGATATACAGAATCGCGGTGCCCTCAGCCGAGAGTTTGCGCAAGGTTTTGAACAGGATATCAACCTCTTGCGGGGTCAAAACGCTGGTGGGTTCGTCCATAATCAGCAGCTTTGGATCTTGCAGCAAACAGCGCACGATCTCGACGCGCTGGCGTTCGCCCGCAGACAGATCGCCTACCAGACGCGCGGGGTCCAGCGGCAGCCCATATTCGGTCGAAATCTCGCGGATTTTCGCCGCCAATTGGCGCATCGGCGGCGGGGTTTCCATGCCAAGCGCGACGTTTTCGGCCACGCTCAGCGCCTCGAATAAGGAAAAATGCTGGAACACCATCGCCACGCCTGCGCTGCGCGCCGCGCGCGGATCGACGGGGGCATAGGGCGCGCCTTGAAACTGCATCGTGCCGCTATCGGGTTTAACCAGCCCGTAGATCATCTTGACCAAGGTGGATTTGCCCGCGCCGTTTTCGCCCAGCAGCGCATGGACCTCACCCGGACGGACCCGCAAAGCCACGCCATCATTGGCCACGACCCCAGGATAGGCCTTGGTCAGGCCCTCGATTTCTAGCAGCTCGCTCACCCGGCGCGCACCCTTTCCCTTGGCGCGGCATGCTCCACGCTCAGGTCCCTCACTAGCGCGCTGGCGACGCCCAAAGCAATGGCTTGAGGGTGCTTGCCAAGACTTGGATCGCCTATTGGGCAGGCAATGCGCGAAATTTGTGCATTTGAGTGGTTCAGCGCGCCAAGTCGGCTGCGGAACCGGGCGGCTTTGGTGGCCGATCCGATCAATCCAAGCGAGCGAAACCCGTGATGCAACAGCGCATCGCACAGGCGCAAATCCAGATCGTGGGAATGGGTGGCGACGATGTGCTCGGCATCGCTTGGCGCATGGGCCACGACGCGCACCGGGTCTGCAGCGACCAACGGGGACACGCGCGCAGGCATTGGATCGGGCAGCTTTTCGGCGCTGATGTCGATCAACGTGATCTGGTGCTGCTCAAACGGGGCCATTACGGCGGCAATCGCGCGCCCCACATGGCCGCCCCCCCAGATCCATAGCTGCCCGTCGCTGGGCGCAGGGACGGGCGCATCGGCGATGAAATCAACGCTCACAGCCCCCCCGCAGCATTGCCCCAATTCGGGCCCCAGCGCAAAGCTGCGCCGCGTTTGCGCATGTCCCGTTACTAGCATCTGGCGGGCGTGCAAGATCGCCTCCCATTCCAGCGCGCCACCGCCGATCGTGCCCTCAATTCGGTCGGGCCAGACCCGCATATGCGCGCCCGCCTCGCGCGGAGTCGAGCCTTTGGTCCTGCAAATCGTAACGCTGATCCAGCCGCTCATGGCGTGCCTCGCGCTCGGTTCACGGCAGCCAGAACCGCCTCTGCGGTTGCGGGCGTTTGCAGATCGGGCCAGTGCGGACCGCAGGCCTGACAGGCGTCTGACAATGCCAGATAGGCCGAAATCGCCAGCATAAAAGGCGGCTCCCCCGTCGCCTTAGACCGATAAATCGTCTCGACGCGGTTGGGCTCATCCCAAAGCGCGACATTGAAAATCTGGGGCCGATCCGAACAGGCCGGGATTTTGTAGGTCGAGGGCGCGTGAGTGCGCAAGCGCCCCGCGTCATCCCAAACAAGCTCTTCGGTCGTCAGCCAGCCCGCGCCTTGCACATAGCCACCCTCGATTTGTCCGATATCAAGGCCGGGATTCATCGAGGCCCCGGCATCATGCAATATATCGGTGCGCAAAATGCGATTTTCCCCTGTCTGCGTGTCGATCACCACCTCGCTCACAGCCGCGCCATAGGCGAAGTAAAAGAACGGACGGCCTTGGCCCTTGATCCGGTCCCAGCTGATTTCGGGGGTTGCGTAAAACCCGGTGGAGGAAAGCGAAACGCGCGCTTCATAGGCCTGTTTGACCACTGCCGCGAACGGGCGTGTGCTGTCGCCCGCAATCACCTGACCGCCCTCGAAGCGCACCGAATCGACAGGGCAGCCCTCTTGCGCGGCCATGAACGCAGCAATCCGGCCCCTGATCGTCTCGCAGGCCGCCTTCACCGCCATGCCGTTCAGATCCGCCCCAGACGAGGCCGCAGTGGCCGAGGTGTTAGGCACTTTATCGGTTGCGGTGGCGGTGATGCGAACCGATCCATCATCGACCCCAAAGACCTGCGCGGCCACCTGACAGACTTTGCGATGCAGACCCTGACCCATCTCGGTCCCGCCATGGCTGAGCTGAATTGAGCCGTCTGCATAGACATGCACCAGCGCTCCCGCCTGATTGAGATGGGTCAGCGTGAACGAAATTCCGAACTTCACCGGGCTCAGCGCGATACCCTTCTTCAATGTCGTGTTTGTGCTATTCCAGGCCGTCACAGCGGCCTTACGCGCCACAAAATCTGCGGATTTCTGCAACTTGTCGGTCAGCTCATGCAGGATGAAATCCTCCACCGGCTGGCCGTAATGGGTGGTCTGCACCTTCCTCTTGATCGAAATATCCCCGGGGGTCTGGGGGCAGGCAGCCCCCAGCGCTGCCGCATAATAATTGCGCTGGCGCAGCTCAGTCGGGTCCAGCCCCATGACATGGGCGAGGTGATCTATCGCGGCCTCGGTGGCCAGCATCCCTTGCGGCCCGCCAAAGCCACGAAACGCTGTCGCGGATTGCGTATTGGTGCGCAAACGGTGACTTTCGATGCTGATATTGGGTAGGAAATACGAACTGTCCGCATGCAGCATCGCGCGGTCGCAAACCGGCAAGCTGAGATCTGGCGACCAACCGCAGCGCGCGAGATGGGTGAACTCGGCGGCGACAATTTTGCCATCCTGATCCGCGCCAATTCGGTATTTCACTGTGAAATCATGACGTTTGCCGGTGATCATCATGTCGTCGTCGCGGTCATAGCGCATCTTGCACGCCCGCCCCGTGGCGCGCGCCATCACTGCGCAAGCGATCGCAAGGGGGGTGCCTTGGCTTTCCTTGCCGCCAAAGCCACCGCCCATCCGGCGCATCTCGACGCGGACATCATGCATCGCGCAGCCCAAGGCATCCGCGACCTTATGTTGGATCTCGGTCGGGTGTTGTGACGAGCAGCGGATCACCATGCCCTGGTCGTCGGGCAGGGCGAGGGCGGCTTGGCCTTCAAGGTAGAAATGCTCTTGCCCGCCAATATCCAGACTGCCCTCGACGATATGCGCGGCTTGCGCAAAGCCCGCAGTGACATCGCCGCGTGCCCAAGTAACCGGGCCGCCCTCGAAATGGCTGTTGGCGGCGAGCGCCTGTTCAATCGTCAGAATTGCCGGGCGCGGCGCATAGGTTATCTTGGCCAAGCGCGCGGCCTTGCGCGCTGCAAGGTGGCTGGTGGCAGCGACCAGAAAAATCGGCTGGCCGACATAAAGCACCTCGCCTTCGGCCAGCACCGGTTCCGGGTCTGGCGCGGGCGAGGCGTTATTGGCAAAAGGCATGTCGGCGGCGGTCATGACCGCGACCACGCCGGGTGCCGCGCGCACCGCCGTAAGATCAAGCGCGATGATCTCGGCATGGGGCTGTTCGGACAGCCCAAACGCCAGATGCAAGGTGCCTGCGGGCACCGGGATATCATCGACATAGCGCGCCGCGCCGGTGACGTGAAGGTGCGCAGAATCATGGGGTTGGGTGGTGCCGATGCTCATGGCAGCACCTCAAGGATCGAGACTTGGCCACTGTCTTCGCGGCCGTAGCGCAGCACCATCGCCTTGGCGGCCTGCATCCGGTAGGCGCTGGAGGCGCGCATGTCCGACATTGGCGTGAAATCATCTTCCAAAGCGGGCAGGGCCGCGTTGAGTGCGGCCTCGCTGAAAGGCTGCCCGATCAGCGCCGCTTCCAGCGCGCTGGCGCGTTTCGGAATGCCTGCCATGCCGCCAAAGGCGATGCGCGCACTTGCAATTTTTCCACTTTCTTCGGTCAAATTCAGGCATCCGCACACGGCAGAAATGTCTTGATCGAACCTTTTTGACAGTTTGTAGCAGGCCAGACCGGGGGCGGATTTCGGCACGGTGATGTTTTGCACGAACTCGCCGGGGGCGCGGTCTTGCTTGCCATACTCAAGGAAGAAATCCTCTAGCGCGATCGTGCGGCGCAGATCGCCCCGGCGCAGGGTCATGGTGGCCCCCAGCGCAATCAACGCAGGCGCGCTGTCGCCAATCGGCGAGCCATTGGCGATATTGCCCCCGATCGTGGCGGCCTGACGCACCTGTTCGCTCGCAAAGCGGCGCAACAGTTCGGCGAAGCTGGGATGGGCCTGCGCCATGGCCTTGCGCAGTGCGGCAATGCTCACGCCCGCGCCGATGACGAAACTGTCGGCGGTTTCTTCGATGGTTTGCAGATCATGACAATGGCCAAGAAACGCGACCTGATCCAAGCGGCGCAACTGTTTGGTCACCCAAAGCCCGACATCGGTGGCGCCCGCAATCAGCGTGGCATCGGGATGGTCCAGATACCATGTGGCAAGCTCATCGGAATGGCGCGGCATAAAGGCGGTGGGGCTGCCCTCATCGCCCAACACGGCCGCGGTCAGATCCACCGGGTGATCGAGCATCCAGTCAGGAACGGGGTCATCTTGCGCGGCCTTGGCGGCGCGGATGATTGGGGCGTAGCCGGTGCAGCGGCACAGGTTGCCCGCCAGCAGATCGTCGTGATCGGTTTGCCCATTCAGATGCGCGCTCGCCATCGAAACCACGAAGCCCGGTGTGCAAAACCCGCATTGCGAACCGTGATGGTCGATCATCGCCTGTTGCACCGGGTGCAGCGTGCCATCGGGGCCCGCCAGCCCTTCGACGGTGCGCAGGGCGCGGCCGTGCAGATGGGGCATCATCATCAGGCAGGCATTGAGCGGACGCGCGCCGGATTCGTCTGTCACGATCACCGAACAGGCCCCGCAATCGCCCTCGTTGCAGCCTTCCTTGGTGCCGGTCAGCCCCTCGCTGCGCAGCCAGTCCAGCACCGATTGCGTAGGCTCAGTGACCTGAACGCGCCGGGTTTCTCCATTGAGAAGAAACGTGATGTCCATGCAATTAATCCGCCGCGTTACTGGTGCCCCGGTCACAGCGCGCCCGCTCGATGCGGCGTAGAGAAGGCGGCTTTCTTCTAGCAAAGCCGATCAGGGGAGGGCTTGGCAAGGGATTCGCGCCTGCGCGATGCCTGAAAACTGATCTGACGATCAAAATTAAGGCGATTGAACGCGAATTCGGGATCGGTGGTTTTGGCACTTTTCGTCTGCGCGCGCGCACCTTATCGTGGCGCGATGACCAGCCCCCGATTCATTCACCTGCGCGTCCATACCGAGTATTCGCTGCTTGAGGGCGCTGTGCCCGCCAAGAAGCTGGTGAAGCTGTGCGAGGCGGCGAAAATGCCTGCCGTCGCGGTCACCGACACCAATAACATGTTCGCGGCATTGGAATTTTCTGTGACCGCGTTGGGGGCAGGGGTGCAGCCGATCGTGGGCTGTCAGGTCTCGGTTGAATATGATCCCGCCCAGCCCGGCGAACGCCCGCGTCCGCCTGCGCCCATCGTGCTGCTGGCGCAATCCGAGCGTGGCTATGAAAACCTGATGAAGCTGAATTCGTGTCTTTATTTGGATAAGCACGGGGCACAGATTCAGGTCACGGTCGACGAG
Organism: uncultured Thioclava sp.; assembly: GCF_913064665.1. Classification (GTDB taxonomy): domain Bacteria; phylum Pseudomonadota; class Alphaproteobacteria; order Rhodobacterales; family Rhodobacteraceae; genus Thioclava; species Thioclava arctica. Next base: position 21,313 of record NZ_CAJYBT010000005.1, on the reverse strand, counting down.
TTGGAGGCCCACTCCGAGGGCTTGATCTGTCTGAGCGGCGGCTCTGACGGGCCCATCGGGCGGCTTGTTCGGGCAGGTCAGCACGGCAAGGCGCGCGCGCTGCTGGAGCGTCTGGCCGCGATCTATCCGACGCGCCTTTATGTCGAGTTGCAGCGCCATCCCGGCGAGGTCAGTGCCGTGACCGAGGCCGAGGCCGCAACCGAGCGCCCCTTTGTCGAATGGGCCTATGAAATGGGCCTGCCGCTGGTGGCGACCAATGATGTTTATTTCCCGAAATCAAGCCTTTACGAGGCGCATGACGCGATGATCTGCATCGCCGACGGGGCTTATGTCGATCAGGCGCAACCCCGTCGACGCCTTACGCCGCAGCATTATTTCAAATCCGAAAGCGAGATGGTGGCGCTGTTTGCCGATCTGCCCGAGGCGGTGGAAAATACCGTCGAGATCGCCAAACGCTGCGCCTTTGCCACCTATCGCCGCGATCCGATCTTGCCGAAATTCGCCGATGACGAGATCGAGGAATTGCGCCGTCAGGCGTGGGAAGGCTTGCGCGCGCGTCTGGCGGTGATCCCGCATGCCGTGCCCGTCGAAGATTACGAGGCGCGCCTGACATTCGAGTTGGGCATCATCGAGCAGATGGGCTTTCCCGGCTATTTCCTGATCGTGGCCGATTTCATCAAATGGGCCAAGGATCACGATATTCCGGTGGGGCCGGGGCGGGGCTCGGGGGCGGGCAGCCTTGTCGCCTATGCACTGACCATCACCGACCTTGATCCGCTGCGTTATAGCCTACTGTTCGAACGCTTCTTGAACCCCGAGCGGGTCTCGATGCCCGACTTCGATATCGACTTTTGCATGGATCGCCGCGAAGAGGTGATCCGCTACGTGCAAGAGAAATACGGGCGCGACAAGGTGGGCCAGATCATCACCTTCGGCGCGCTTTTGTCCAAGGCGGCGGTGCGCGATGTGGGCCGCGTGTTGCAGATGTCTTACGGGCAGGTCGACAAGCTGTCCAAGATGATCCCGGTCGAGGGGGTCAAACCGGTTTCCATCGAAAAGGCGCTGGCCGATGAGCCGCGTCTGCGCGAAGCCGCGCGCAGTGAAGAGGTCGTCGCGCGGCTGCTTGATTACGCCAAGGCGATTGAGGGGCTGTTGCGCAATGCCTCGACCCACGCCGCCGGGGTGGTGATCGGCGATCGTCCGATTGATGAGCTGGTTCCGCTTTATCAAGATCCGCGCTCGGACATGCCGGCCACGCAGTTCAACATGAAATGGGTCGAACAGGCCGGGCTGGTGAAGTTCGACTTTTTGGGTCTGAAAACCCTGACCGTCGTGCAATCGGCGATGAACCTGATCTTCAAATCGGGCCGTCCGCTGCATGTCGATGCGGCTGGGAACCAGTTGTATGAACCCGCCGAGGGCGCCGAGAACCAGATCAACGCGATCCCATTGGATGACCCCAAGACCTATGAACTCTATGCCGCCGCGAAAACGGTCGCGGTGTTTCAGGTGGAATCAGAGGGGATGAAATCGGCCCTGCGCCAGATGAAACCCACCTGTATCGAGGATATCGTGGCGCTTGTGGCGCTTTATCGTCCGGGGCCCATGGAGAACATCCCGACCTATTGCGAGGTGAAGAACGGGCTGAAGCCGATCACCTCGGTGCATCCAACGATTGACCATATTCTTGAGGAAACTCAGGGGATTATCGTCTATCAGGAACAGGTTATGCAGATCGCTCAGGTGATGGCGGGCTACTCGCTTGGCGGCGCTGACCTGTTGCGCCGCGCGATGGGGAAAAAGATCAAAGAGGCGATGGACGCCGAGCGCCCGAAATTCGAGGCGGGAGCGGCACAGAACGGGGTCGACAAGAAAAAGGCCTCGGAAGTTTTCGACCTGCTCGAAAAATTCGCCAATTACGGCTTCAACAAATCCCACGCCGCCGCCTATGCGGTGGTCAGCTATTACACCGGCTGGCTCAAGGCCAACCACGCCGTCGAATTCATGGGCGGGGTGATGAATTGCGATATTCACCTCACCGACAAGCTGGCCGTCTATGCCGATGAGGTGCAGAAAAAGCTTGGGATCGAGATCATTCCGCCTTGCGTCAACCGCTCGCTCGCAAGCTTCGACGTGGTCGATCAAAAGCTGGTCTACGCGCTGGGCGCGCTGAAAAACGTCGGCTCGGATGCGATGCAGATGATCGTGGATGCGCGCGAGGCGGGGGGCGATTTCACCGATCTGTTCGATTTCGCGCGCCGCGTAGATATGAAGCGGCTGGGCAAGCGCCCGTTGGAAATGCTCGCACGCGCCGGGGCGTTTGATCTGCTCGATCCCAACCGCAAGCGGGTGTTTGAAAGCCTCGAATCGCTGATGGCGTGGTCGGGTGCCGTGATCGAGGCGCGCGAGAGCGCGCAGGTCTCACTGTTTGGCGAGGCGGGCGACGATCTGCCCCCGCCGCGTCTGGCCGATACCGATGACTGGCTGCCAGGCGAACGCCTGTCCGAAGAACACAAAGCCATCGGGTTTTACCTGTCGGGCCACCCGATCGAAGATTTCCTGCCCGCGCTTAAACGCAAGAACGTGATGAGCTGGGAAGAGGTGCAGCGTAAGGCGGTTGATGGATCATTCGTCACCAGAATTGCGGGCGAAGTCGCCTCGGTGCGCGAAAAGAAATCGGCCAAGGGCAATCGGTTCGCTTTTGTCGCGCTGTCGGATGCGAGCGGCCCTTACGAGGTCGCCTTTTGGTCCGAGGCGCTGGAGGCCTGCCGCGATGTGTTGGAAACCGGCAATCTGCTGGTGCTGACCGTCAAGGTCGAGGTCGATGGGGAATCTGTGCGCATGGTGGCCTCGTCGGCCCAACCGATGGACAAAGCGACGGCGGATGCGGGGGCCTCGGGGCTGTTGATCCATGTCGATGACGCGATGGCGCTGCCCTCGATCGCCTCGCTGCTGGAGCGGCTTGAGGAAGAGGGCAAGGTGCGCACGCGCGGCCCCGTCGCCTTCTTGGTTTATGATTCGGAACGCAACTGCCGTTACAAAATCGCCACCGGGCGCGAATTCCCGGTCAATCCGCAGGTCAAAGGGGCGATCCGATCTTTGCGCGGTGTGGGACAAGTCGAAGAGGTCTAAAGCGCGCCCGAGACATAGCCCAGCCGCAAGGTGATCGCCGCGCAAAACGCAAGCGCGGCCTCAGCCCAGCGCAAGATAACAAGTTGCCGTGCGCGATCCGCCATATTGACCAAATCGGCCAGCGCCGCCTCGATCAACCACAGCTCAATCCACGCGCAGACCACCAAAGCGGCGCTTAAAATCAGCGCCCCACCCAGCAATAGCCGCGCCTGCGTGTGGTGGCGAAATTGCCAGATCAGCACGATCAAAAGGGGCAGCAGCGCAAAGATCTGCACCACCAGCGCCCCCGTCGCCTGCCATGCCGAGAACCGCACCATCGCGCCGTGCAAGTCAGTCTCGCCGGGCCATATCAGCAGGCCGAAATAGACCAGCATTTGCAAGCTGATCAAGGTCGCCCCAAAGGCCCAAAGCGCGCGCATCTTTACCAATGGGGCGGCTTCTGATCGGCCAGCGGAACCGAGCCGCCGCTGTCAAATTCACGTTCTGCCTCGCGCTCCATCATCAGGCCCAACTGGCGTTCCAATCGCTCGATCCGGCGCGATTGCTCGACCGCCACATCCGAAAGATCCTCCACCATCTTGCTGAGATGGGCGATCTGTTCTTCTGCCCGTTCCACTCGATCCTGCATCTGTTGTCCCTATCGCTTGCCGGGGCCTGCCCCTTGGGCTACACCCTCGCGCGAGATCAGATCAGGTGCAAGCCAATGGCCAAAGAGAAAAAACAGCCCCGCCCGCGCGCAGAAGCCCCGAAAGGCTTTCGCGACTATTTCGGCGCCGAGGTGACCGAGCGGGCCGAGATGCTCGACGCGATCGCGCGGGTCTATCGCGCGCATGGGTTTGAGGCGCTGGAAACTTCGGCCATCGAGACGGTCGAGGCGCTGGGAAAATTCCTCCCCGATGTGGACCGCCCAAATGGGGGCGTGTTCGCTTGGCAAGAGGATGACGACGGCAAATGGCTGGCGCTGCGCTATGACATGACCGCGCCGCTCGCGCGCGTGGCCGCGCAATATCGCAATGACCTGCCCAGCCCCTATCGGCGCTACACGATGGGCCCGGTCTGGCGCAATGAGAAACCCGGACCGGGCCGTTTTCGCCAGTTTTATCAATGTGATGCGGATACGGTGGGCGCGCCCTCGGTGGCTGCGGATGCCGAGATTTGCGCCATGCTGGCAGATGCGCTGGAAGCCGTGGGCATCGAGCGCGGCGATTACGTGGTGCGGGTGAACAACCGCAAGGTCCTGAATGGCGTGATGGAGGTCGCGGGCGTTCTTGACCCCTCCGATCCGTCGAAATTTGAGGCCGAGCGCGGCACCGTCCTGCGCGCCATCGACAAATTCGACAAGTTCGGCGAGGAGGGCGTGCGTGCGCTGATCGGCCCGGGCCGGATGGATGAATCGGGCGATTTCACCAAGGGCGCGGGGCTATCTGACGCGCAGGCCGACACGGTGATGGGCTTCATGGAAGCCAAGCGCGCCGATAACGCTGCGACCTGCGCGCGGCTGCGTGATCTCGTCGTCGGGTCGGATTTGGGCGCCGAAGGCGTGGCCGAACTCGAACAGATCGCCCAATTGCTTGACGCGCAAGGCTACGGCCCCGACCGCATCGTGATCGACCCCTCGGTCGTGCGCGGCCTTGGCTATTACACCGGCCCGGTCTTCGAGGCCGAGCTGACCTTCGAAATCCTCGACGAGAAGGGCCGCAAGCGCAGCTTCGGCTCTGTCGCGGGGGGCGGGCGCTATGACGATCTGGTCAAGCGCTTCACCGGTCAGGCCGTGCCCGCCACTGGCGTCTCTATCGGGGTGGATCGTCTGCTGGCCGCGCTGCGCGCCAAGGGCCGCTTGGGCGGAACCGAGCAAGGCCCGGTCGTGGTGACCGTGATGGATCGCGACCGGATGGGCGATTACATGGCAATGGCTGCGCAACTGCGCGGGGCTGGCATCCGCGCCGAGGTCTATCTGGGCAATCCGAAAAACTTCGGCAACCAGCTCAAATATGCCGATAAACGCCAAAGCCCTGTGGCGATCATCCAAGGTGGTGATGAGGCCGAGCGCGGCGTGGTGCAGGTCAAGGATCTGATCCTTGGCGCAAAGATCGCCCAAGACGCAACAGTTGAAGAATGGAAATCCCAACCCGCGCAGTTCGAGGTTCCGACCAGCGAAATGGTTGAAAAAGTGCAAGAGATCCTTGCGCGCTACGAGGGCTGATCCATGGCCGACAAGGCGCAATCAAGGGCGATGGCCGCCCGCCTGCTTGACGCGTTCCTCAGGGCTGGCGCTGTCGAAGTCACCCCCGACATCCTGCAACCCGCCGAGGCGCTTCTGGACCTCTACGGCGAAGATATCCGCGCGCGCGCCTATGTCACCGCCGACCCTTTGCGCGGCGAGATGATGCTACGCCCGGATTTCACCGTGCCCGTCGTGCAGGCGCATATGGCCGATGGTGCGGAACCCGCGCGTTACGCCTATGCGGGCGAAGTTTTCCGCCGTCAGGACCATCGCGGGGCCGCGCGCAGCAATGAATATTTTCAGGCCGGTTTCGAGATTTTCGACCGCGCCGATCCCGAAGCCGCCGATGCCGAAGTGTTCGCGTTGTTCTCCAACATCCTTTCCCGTCTCACCCTGTCGGCCACGATCGGGGATATGGGCCTGTTGCGCGCGGCCGTGGACGGGCTTGATACCTTGCCCGAACGCAAGGCGGCACTTGCGCGTCACATCTGGCGGCCCAAGCGGTTTCAGCACCTGCTTGCGCGCTATAGCGGTCAAATTGCGGTGCCAAAGGCGCGCGCCGAATTGCTTGCGGGTGCGCGCTCGGATCGCCCTTGGATCGGCCTGCGCCAACAGGGCGAAATGGAGGCCCGTATTGCCGCCCTGCAAGCCGATGCCGCCGCGCCTGCGCTGCCCGCCGCCTCGGTCAACGCCCTCAACGCGCTCGCAGCCCTGCGCTGCCGCGCTGACAGCGCGCCTGACCATCTGCGCGCGCTCAAGATACCTGCGCTTGAACCCGCGATCGCGCGGCTGCAGCGCCGCCTGAGCGCGCTTGCCGCCAACGGGATCGCGCTGGATAATCTGCATTTTGACGCCAGCCATGGCCGCTCCACGATGGAATATTACGACGGCTTCGTCTTTTCCTTCGCGGCCCCCGACCCGGTCCTACCGCCGGTGGCGATTGGCGGGCGCTATGACGCGCTGACCCGCCAATTGGGGCAGGGGCGCGAAATCCCGGCAGTGGGCGGCATGATCCGCGCCGGGCTTTTGGCCGATCTGGAGGGGGTGCTATGATCAAACTCGGCGTGCCCTCCAAGGGGCGGCTCATGGAAAAAACGTTTGAGTGGTTTGGCAATCGCGGCATCACGCTCAAACGCAGCGGGTCCGAGCGCGAATATGCCGGTGCGGTCGAGGGCGCTGAAGGCGTCAGCCTTGTGCTGCTGTCAGCGGGCGAAATCCCGCGTGAACTGGCGGCCGGGCGCATCCATCTGGGGGTGACCGGTTCGGATCTCGTGCGCGAAAAGCTCGCTGATTGGGACAGTCAGGTGACAAGCCTTGCGCCGATGGGCTTTGGCTATGCCGATCTGATCATCGCGGTGCCCGATTGCTGGGCCGATGTCGATTGCCTCGAAGACCTAGACGCGGTGGCGCATCGCTTTCGTGCAACCCATGGGTTCCGGCTGCGGATTGCGACGAAATACCACCGCCTCGTGCGCGATTTCCTGACGCGGCAAGGCGTGGCTGACTGGCAGCTGGTTGACAGCCAGGGCGCGACCGAAGGCACGATCGCCAATCTCACGGCCGAGGCGATTGCCGATATCACCTCCTCGGGCGAAACTCTGCGCGCCAATCACCTCAAAATCCTGTCGGATGGGTTGATCCATCAAAGTCAGGCCACGCTGTTTGCCGCGCGCGCCGCCGATTGGACGGGCCAGCAAGGCGATTTTGCCGTACTTGTCCATCAACTTGGGCTCGACGCAGCTAAGCTTTGAATTTCATCTAGCGCGAAATACTCCACGGGGGTCTGGGGGTGTGAAACCCCCAGCCGCTCAATACCCGCGCGCGCGATCGATCAAATATAACAACGCCTCGCCCGTCTCACTGCGCCGAATGTTTTCGGCCACGACCTGTGCAGCGGTTTCTGCCCGGCTTTCCGCTGCAATATGAGGTGTGACGGTGACGCGCGGATGGGCCCAATAGGGGTGCGCGGGAGGCAGAGGTTCGACACGAAATACATCCAGCGTCGCATGGCCGATCTGCCCCGCATCAAGCGCAGCCAGCAGCGCCGCATCGTCGATCAGCGTGCCGCGACCGGGGTTAATGATCGCCGCCCCTTTGGGCAGCAACGCCAGCGTCTGCGCGTTCAGCAGATTGGACGTTTCGGGCGTGTCGGGCAGAAGGGAGACAAGGATCTCGGCGTGCGATAGCGCCTGTCGCAAACCCGCGGCTCCGTCCAGACAGGCGATGCCTGCGATCTGCTTCGGGCTACGGCTCCACCCCGTCACGTCAAAACCAAGACCCGACAAAGTCTGCGCGCAGGCCGCGCCAAGCGCCCCTAGCCCCAGCATCACGACGCGGCGATTGCGCGCCAGTGGCGGCACGCCGTCATCGTGGCGCCAGATCCCGTCTTGTTGCGCCAGCGTCGCATCCAACCCCAGATGATAGCGCAGCACATGCCCGGTCACATATTCGACCATGCCGCGTTCCAGCCCGTCATCGACCATCCGGCACAGCGGCTGGGTCAGGGTTTTATTGCCCACCACGCGCTCGACCCCGGCCCAAAGGTTGAGCACCGCTTTGGCGCGAGTGAAGGGCGTGAAATCCTGCACCGGGCCCATCGGGGAATAGACGATATAGTCGATGCTGTCGGGCGCGGCCGCATCGGGCAGCACGATTTCCGCCCTCACTCCGGCCTGCGCGAGGGCATGCGCCAACGGAGCCTCATAGCGCGGCCAATTCTCGGCCCGATCGGCAAAAAGAACCCGGATCATCCCTGCCTCGGTCTGTGAATATGCGCGCTTTGCACCAGCCCAAAGGCCGCCAGCAAGATCATCATCGCAGTGCCTCCGTAACTGACCAAGGGCAGCGGAACGCCCACCACGGGCATCAACCCCATCACCATCGCCATATTGATCGCGAAGAAGAAAAAGAACGTCCCCGCGACCCCAAAACTCAGCAATGAGGCAAAGCGGTCCTTGGTCGCCATCGCGGTATAAAGCGCGAAACCGATGATCCCGGCATAGAGCACCAGCAAAGAAAACGCGCCGACAAAGCCGAACTCCTCGGCCAAGGTGGTAAAGATGAAATCGGTGTGTTTCTCGGGCAGGAAGTTCAGCCGCGATTGCGTGCCTTGCATAAAGCCACGCCCCGACCAGCCCCCAGACCCCAGCGCGATCTGCGCTTGCATGATGTTATAGCCCGCACCCAGCGGGTCGCTGCCGGGGTCAAGGAAGGTGTCGACGCGCTTGTATTGATAGTCATGCAGCAACTGCCAATCGGTGCCCCGGCTTTCCATTACGCCAAAGACCAGTGCCACCACCAGTGCCACCACCGTGCCGAAATACCACAAGGAAACCCCGGCTGCGAACATCACGAAGGCCCCGCCCAATACCAACATCACCGCCGTACCCAGATCGGGCTGGGCGAGCACGAGGAAGGTCGGAACAAGGATGATCAGTGCAGGCACCAAAACCCATTGCGGGCGCGAGACTTTCTCGACCGGCAGCCAATCATAATAGGCCGCCAGTAGCATCACGAGGGTGATTTTCATCAGCTCTGAGGGTTGAATGCGGATCGGCCCGATTTCCAGCCAGCGCTGCGCGCCCATGCCGATTGCGCCGAACAGTTCCACCGCGACCAGCAGCAAGAGCGCGATGATATAGGCGACCGCCGAGACGTTACGCCAAAACCAGATCGGTACGAAGGCGACGACGAACATCGCAACCATGCCCAAGGCAAAGCGCTTCATCTGCGGTTCGGCCCAAGTGTGAATGTTGCCGCCCGCCACCGAATACAGCATCAAGAACCCGGCCGAGGCGACGGCGGTCAGCAAAACCACCAGCGGCCAGTTCATGTAAAACAGTTTGCGCCAGCCCGTTGGCACGGTCTTGAGGTTGGATTCGAGATAGCTCATGCGCGCGACTTCGCCTGTGGTTTTTGCACGGTTTCCGGGTCGACTAGATCCAGCGAGGCATTCAACGCCTGGGCCTTGGCGCGCGCGCTAGAGGGGTAAGCCTCATCCGGGGGAAGGCCACCGGCGAGCGCGAACAGCAAGACATCGCGCGCGATCGGCGCTGCGGCCACCGACCCGCCCGAGCCATGTTCGACCACCACCGAGACCGCGTAACGCGGATTGTCGATCGGGGCGAAGGCGACGAACAGCGCGTGGTCGCGCTGATCCCAGGGCAACTGGTCGTTGCGGATCACACCGCGCGCCCGCTCGGCCTTGGAGATGTTGCGCACTTGGCTGGTGCCCGATTTGCCTGCCATCTTCCATTCCGCCATCGCGATGCGTGAGCCGCGTCCCGTCCCGCGCGATGAGTTCACCACTGCCGTCATGCCCTTGCGGACATCATCGAGATAGGCCTTGGGGATGTCGAGATCGTCGCTGACGCGCACCGGCTGCTCGATCCCGTCGCGGGTGCGGATCAGGCGCGGCTCGACCTTTTTGCCACTTGCGATGCGCGCCGTCATGATCGCAAGATGCATCGGTGATGCCAGCACATAGCCCTGACCGATCGCGGCATTGGCGGTGTCCCCGATCAGCCACTCTTTGCCGTAGCGCTCTTTTTTCCACTCTTTGTTGGGGGCCACGCCCTCTTTGACGGCCGACATCGGAAGGTCGGGGCGCACGCCGATGCCCAGCCGTTTGGCCATGTCGCTCATCTTGTCGATACCGATGCGTTGCGACATCTCATAGTAATAGACGTCGCAGCTTTGCTCCATGCTTTTGGTCATATCGACATGGCCGTGTCCGGCGCGTTTCCAGCAGTGAAACCGCCGTCCCGCAATCTCGACATAACCCGGACACCAGACGGTTTCATTGGGCGTCACAAGCCCGGCCTCAAGCGCGGCCAGCGCGGTCACCATTTTATAGGTGGACCCCGGCGGATAGAGACCCTGCACCGATTTATCGGCCAAGGGGCGGTGGTCATCCTGCGTGAGCGTCTGGTATTCGGCCACCGAGATGCCGCGCACGAACATATTGGGATCAAACGACGGTGCCGAAGCACAGGCCAGCACATCCCCATTGGTCACGTCGATCAACACGGTGGCGGCGGATTCATTTTCCAACCGCTTGAGCGCGTAGTTCTGCAGCCGGTAATCGAGGGTCAGTTGCAGGTTCTCACCCGGCTTGCCAGGCTCGCGCGACAGCTCGCGCATCTCGCGCCCTGCCGAGTTCACCTCGATCCGGCGCTGCCCGGCCTGACCGCGCAGCACGCTTTCTTCCTTGGCCTCGATCCCGGTTTTGCCAAGCTGGAATTTCGGGATCAGCAACAGCGGGTCGGGGTCATCCATCTTGCTCAGGTCATAGTCAGAGACCGGGCCGACATAGCCCGCGACATGGGCGAAATCGTCGCGGCGCGGGTAGTTTCGCGACAGGCCGACATCGGGGTTCACGCCGGGCAAAGAGGGGCTGTTGACTGCCACGCGCGAGAATTCATCCCAACTCAGACGATCGGCAACTGTCACCGGAGTGGTCGGGGGGCGGCGGCGAATATCGTGCAGAATGTCCGCCGCATCGCTATCGGTAATCGGCACGAGGCGGCGCAGTTCGCTGAGCGTGGCTTCGACATCATCGCTATCCTCGCGTGTGATCGTGACGCGGTAATTCTGCTCATTGCCTGCCAGCAACACGCCGTTGCGATCATAAATGAGCCCACGCGCAGGCGGGATCAGCCGGATCTTGACCGAGTTCCCCTCGGCGAGCAGCCGATACTGATTGGCATCCTCAAGCTGCATCTTGCGCATCCGCGCGGCCAGTACCGCGACCACAGCCAATTGCGCGCCACCCAGCATCAGCCCGCGGCGCGTGATGCGGCGGGTGCTTTCTTGCGTTTCTTTCGGGGATCGTCTCATTGCTGACCCCTTTCTCTACAACCTATGCCCAAAGGCATCGACTTCACCCGGAGCCGCGCGGCGCAACCCAAATCCGACGCGCGACACCAGCACCACGAACGGGTAGGCCGCCAGTGTCATCAACATCTGGAACAGCTCCAACCCGAGCGAGGGCTGATCCAGCAGCACCATCACCAGCACCACCCGCTTGACCACCATCATCGCGATCAAGATCGCCGCAAGCAGCGCCCATTCCAGCGCAAAGGGCAAATCGCGCAAGGATTCCTCGCGGGCGCGTAAAAATTCGGTCGCGCCCAGAACGATAAGCGCCCAAAGCCCGATTGGACGCCAGAATAACATATCCTCGAGTAAAAAGACCGCCACGATCAGGAGAGCGGGCACATATTCGGGCCGACGCAGCAACCAAGCCAGCGTGATCGCCAGCGTCAAATCGGGGCCGGGCAAACCGCCGGGCGCATGATCGACCGGCAGCAAGCGCACGAAAATCAGCACCAGCGCTATCGCGACATAAAGCGCGCGATAGCGCAGACGGCGGCTGGTGAGCGGATCAATCATTGGCTGGCCGCCCCGCTCCCATCGCCTCCATTATCGGTGCCATCTTCGGGTTGCAGCGCGCCCTCGCTGGCCTCGGCGCGCGCCTTTTGCGCGGCTTCGCGTTCAATCAGCGCGGGATCTGGCGCGATCAGACTGCCAACGGAGTCAATCTTTTCGGCGGGGTGCGAGCGCAGCACGCGCAAGAAATCAAGCCGCTCGTAATCGGCGGCAAGGCGCACCCGCATCCGCTTGTCGCGCCCCTGAAAGATCTGCCCCACCAGCAGCCCGGCAGGAAATACTCCGCCATCCCCCGAGGAAATCACCCGGTCACCGGGGCGTACGCGCTCGGGATGTTCAAGGAAGTCGATCACCGGGTAGGGCGAGTTATCGCCTGCCAAAATTGCGTTCTGTCCCGAGGCGGGAATGCTGATCGGGATCCGGCTGGAGGCATCGGTGAGCAGCAACACCCGGCTGGTGGATTTGCCCACGCCCGAGATCCGCCCGACGAGCCCCAGCCCGTCCATCGTCGCCCAGCCATCAACGATCCCGTCGCGCTGCCCGACATTCAGAAGCACCGATTTGCGAAATGGCGAGCCGCTATCGGCCAGCACGCGCCCCGACACGCTGGTGAGTTTCGGGTCAAGCCGCACCTTGTTTTGCGCCAGCAGCTTGGCGTTTTGCTGTTCAAGCTGAACGGCCGCCTCTTTCCAGCTTTTCATCTGCTGCAATTCGCGGCGCAATTCCTGGTTCTGCTCGTAGATGCGGGCGTAGGACTGGAACCCCTCGACCATATCCGTCAGCTTCCCGACGGGCGCCATGACCCAGTCAAAACTGGGCACAAAGCGGTCCACAAGGGCCGAGCGCACGCGCTCCATCCGGGGGCTGTCGATGCGCCAGATCAGAAATAGGATCAGCAAAAACAGCGCCAAAAGCGCCACGCCCACGCGGCGCAGCGGGCCAAGATAATCCTCGTTATCGCGGTTTTTGGCCAAATCCGTCTCCGGTTAGCGCGGCTGACCGGGGCAAACCCGGATCAGCTATCGTAATCAATCACGTGGCGAAGCTGCTTTTCATATTCAAGCGCCTTGCCGGTGCCCAATGCAACACAGTTAAGCGACTGATCCGCAATCGAGATCGACAGACCCGTCTGCTCGCGCAGCGCCAGATCCAACTCGCCCAGCAGCGCGCCGCCGCCGGTCAACATCACGCCGCGATCCACGATATCTGCGGCCAGATCGGGGGGCGTGGTTTCCAGCGCCTGCATCACCGCGTCGCAAATCTGCTGCACGGGTTCGCTGAGCGCCTCGGCGACTTGCGCCTGCGTGATTTCGATTTCTTTGGGCACACCGTTGAGCAGGTCGCGCCCGCGCACATGCAGGCTCATCCCGCGCCCGTCATCGGGCATCCGCGCGGTGCCGATCGTGGTCTTGATCCGCTCGGCGGTGGATTCGCCCACCAACAGGTTCTGGTTGCGCCGCAGATAGCTGATGATTGCCTCATCCATGCGGTCGCCGCCCACCCGCACCGAGCGCGCGTAGACGATATCGCCAAGGCTGAGGACGGCCACTTCGGTCGTGCCACCGCCGATATCGACCACCATCGAGCCGGTGGGATCGGTGATCGGCATGCCCGCACCAATGGCGGCTGCGATGGGTTCCGCGATCAGGCCAGCGCGGCGCGCGCCTGCGCTGAGAACCGACTGACGGATCGCGCGTTTTTCCACCGGGGTCGCGCCGTGGGGCACGCAGACGATGATTTTCGGTTTCGAGAAGGTCGAGCGTTTATGGACCTTGCGGATGAAGTGTTTGATCATCTCTTCGGCGGAGTCAAAATCGGCGATGACACCGTCGCGCATCGGGCGGATCGCCTCGATCGAGCCGGGCGTGCGCCCTAGCATCAACTTGGCGTCTTCGCCAACGGCGAGCACCTGTTTCTTGCCGTCCTTGACGTGATAAGCCACCACCGAGGGTTCGTTCAGCACGATCCCTTTGCCTTTGACGTAGACCAGCGTATTCGCCGTGCCGAGGTCAATTGCCATATCCGAGGAAAAGAGCCCGCCTACCATTTTTCGCCTGTCCCGTCGTCAAATTCTAAATTGCCTCCGACTCGTCACAGCGGTGGCTCGCGCTCGGTATAGTCAAAGCACGCAAGACGTGGAAGCGGATTTGCGTTCAGCCCAAGCACCGCTCGCGGCAATCCGCCCAAGGGATTCCAAGCACTTGACCTTTTTCAACTTTTAGCCTGTCTGGCCCCCCGTTAACCGGGCTCAAAGTTTACATTATGCGATACGTCACGAAATCGTGCTATTTTCGTTAGTTTTTGCGACTTTGCGCAATACGCAAAAAGGGCAGCCCGCTGGCTGCCCTTTGCGATGAAGTGCCGTCCCGGTCTACAGCTTGAAACTGACCGATTTCATGTCCGCATCTGGCGCGGTTTTCTGGCTGCGCACCCGCAGCCGGTTGAGCGCGCCGACATAGGCCTTCACGCTGGCCAGAATGGTGTCGGTATCCGAGGCAGACCCGGTGACGATGCGCCCGTCTTCCTCCATGCGAACCGAAACCGTGGCCTGCGCGTCGGTTCCCTCGGTCACCGCATGCACCTGATAGAGCTTGAGCTTGGCCTGCGTCGGATAGATCGCCTTGACGCAGTTGAAGACCGCATCGACCGGGCCATCGCCGCCACAGGTCGAGGATTTCTCCTCGCCATTCACCAGCATCTTCAGCTCGGCTTGCTGCCCATCGCTGCCGCAAACGACCCGAAGCCATTTCACCTGCAGATAATCGCTGTCGGTATTGGCGGCGCTATCGGACATCAGTGCGATCAGGTCGTCGTCGTAGATTTCCTTCTTGCGATCGGCCAGCGCCTTGAAGCGCACGAACACATCCTTGAGCTGGTTGTCGCCCAGTTCATAGCCCAGATCGTTGAGCTTGGCGCGCAGCGCCGCGCGCCCCGAATGCTTGCCCATCGCGATATTGGCCTCATTGAGCCCGATATCGGCGGGTTTCATGATCTCGAAGGTCTCGACGTTTTTCAGCACGCCATCCTGATGGATGCCGCTTTCATGCAGAAACGCGTTCTTGCCGACGATCGCCTTGTTGAACTGCACCGCAAAGCCCGAAACCTGCGCCACACGGCGCGACAGGTTCATAATTTTGGTGGTGTCGATCCCGGTGTCGTAGGGCATGATGTCATGGCGCACTTTCATCGCCATCACGACCTCTTCAAGCGCGGTATTGCCCGCACGTTCGCCCAGACCGTTGATCGTGCATTCGATCTGACGCGCCCCGGCCTCAACTGCCGCCAGCGAGTTCGCCGTCGCCATGCCCAGATCGTTATGGCAATGCGTGGCAAAGACGATCTCATCCGCGCCCGGCACCCGCTCGATCAGCATCTTGATCAGATCGGCACTTTCGCGCGGCGCGGTGTAGCCCACGGTGTCGGGGATGTTGATCGTGGTGGCGCCAGCCTTGATCGCGATCTCGATCACCCGGCACAGATAATCATGCTCGGTGCGGGTGGCATCCATCGGCGACCATTGCACATTGTCACACAGGTTGCGCGCATGGGTGACGGTGTCGTGGATCACCTGCGCCATCTCGTCCATGCTGAGGTTGGGAATGGCGCGATGCAGCGGCGAGGTGCCGATGAAGGTGTGGATGCGCGGCTTGGCTGCGTGCTGCACGGCCTCCCAGGCGCGGTCGATATCGGGCATCTTGGCGCGCGCCAGCCCGCAAATCACTGCGTTCTTTGAGCGTTTCGCGATCTCGCTGACGGCTTCGAAATCACCGATCGAGGCGATGGGGAACCCGGCCTCGATGATGTCCACGCCCATCTCGTCGAGCAGCTCGGCAATCTCGAGCTTTTCGTCATGCGTCATCGTGGCGCCCGGCGATTGCTCGCCATCGCGCAGCGTGGTGTCAAAAATCAGGACTTTGGATTTGTCGGTCATGGTCGGTGCCATTTGTTGTCTCTTTCCTAGCGGGTCTTAGCGTCAGTTCGTCCCGAAGGCCAGCGTTGCGCAGTGGCGGTCGGGATCGGTCCGGGCGCTGTCTACCCCTGAGCGGTCGCGCCCGGGTGGGGCACGCTCAGAGGCTGCTAAGAAGAAGGAGACCACGGGTCAGCGCGCCACGGGCTTGCGCCCCGGCTGCGGTAATTTGGATATGTTGATCCCGTGTCATGTGGGCGACTATAGGCAAACGTGCGGGAATGAAAAGTAAAAAGGAACCAGCGCGGTCGGCCCCGCGTAGAATTCATACCCGACCGAAGTGGTATCCGAGGAGAGAGAGCCATGACAGATCAGGCGCTTGTGATCGGCGATACAGGCGGGATCGGCGCTGCGATCCGGTCTGAACTAGAGACGCGCGGGGCGGTCGTGACGGGGCTGTCACGATCGCGCGACGGGTTTGATGTGAGCGATGAAGACAGTATCGCCTCGGCGCTGGGCGCGCTGAGCGGACCTTTCGATCTGGTCTTCGTTGCCAGCGGTCAGCTTGGCACGCCTGAAAAGACGCTCTCGCAGCTTGGCGCGCAGGAAATGGCGGCGCAATTTGCGGTGAATGCGATGGGGCTTGCACTGGTTCTTAAACATGCGCGCCGATTATTGCCGCGCGACCGGCCTGCGCGGTTCGCTGCACTGTCGGCGCGGGTCGGCTCGATTGGCGATAATCGCTTGGGCGGCTGGTATAGCTACCGCGCCGCCAAATCCGCGCTCAATCAACTGATCCACGGCGCATCGGTTGAACTGGCCCGCAGCCATCCGCAGCTTGTTCTGGCCTGCCTGCATCCGGGAACGGTGGACACGCCCTTTACCGCCAATTACCCGCGCGGCAAGCTGACCCCGGCCGAGGCGGCGCGCCGTCTGCTGGATGTGCTGGAAGGCTTGAGCCCGACGCAAACGGGCGGATTTTACGACTACGCTGGAAAGGAAATCCCATGGTGAATTCGACACCCCGCAGAGCGCTTGTCACCGGGGGCGCGCATGGTATTGGCAAGGCGATTGCGCTTGATCTGGCTGCGGCAGGTTGGCATGTCGCTGTGCTCGATCTTGATGCCGAGGCGCTCGAGGCGATGCAGGGTCAGCGCGGGCTGCACCCGATCCCCTGCGATCTTTCGCGCGAGCGCGACATCAAGGCGGCGGTCGCCGAGGCCGGGATCAAGCGGCTTGATCTGTTGGTCAATAACGGCGGACCCGCCGACCCCGTATGCGGCCCGCTTGAGGGGATGAGCCTGCAAGACTGGAACCGCTGGATTGGCCCACATCTGACGGGCACGTTCTTGATGACGCGCGAATGCCTGCCTTCGCTGCGCGCGGCTCAGGGCTGTGTGATCAACATCGCCTCAACCCGCGCGCTGCAATCGGAACCCAACACCTATGCCTATGCCGCCGCCAAAGGCGGGGTGGAGGCGCTGACCCATGCGCTTGCGGTGGGCCTTGGTCCAGACGTGCGCGTGAATGCCATCGCTCCGGGATGGATCAACAGCCGCGCTGCCCCCCTCAGCGAGGCCGATTACGCCCAGCATCCCGTGGGCCGCGTTGGGGAACCCCGCGATATTGTGGGGGCCGTGCGCTATCTGGTCGATGCAGGCTTTGTCACGGGGCAGATGCTGGTGGTCGATGGCGGCATGACGCGGAAAATGATCTATGACTAGGCTGATCGTGGTACTGGGCGACCAGCTTAGCCATGACGGTGCGGCGCTGCGTGCAGCCGATAAGGCGCGCGATGTAGTGATGATGGCCGAGGTGCGCGCCGAAGCCAGCTATGCCGCCCATCACAAGCAGAAGCTCGCGCTGGTTTTCGCCGCGATGCGCCGCTTTGGCCATGAGCTGACACAGGCGGGCTGGCAGCTCCGCTACACCAAGCTGACCGACCCGGACAATGCCGGATCGTTGCCCGGCGAAATCGCGCGCCGAGCCAAGGAACTCGGGGCCGATGAGGCGCTGGTGATCGCGCCGGGCGAATGGCGCTTGCGTGCGGCATTCGAGGCCTGTCCGATCCAGATCCGACAACTGCCCGATGATCGGTTTTTCTGCTCGGAAGGTCGCTTTGCCGACTGGGCCAAGGGGCACAAAGAGCTACGGATGGAGTGGTTCTATCGCGAGATGCGCCGCGAAACGGGCCTGTTGATGGAGGGCGACAAACCTGCGGGCGGGCAGTGGAATTTCGACAAGGACAACCGCAAGCCCGCGCAACCTGATCTGTTTCGCACCCCTGCGCCGACCTTTCGCAAAGACGCGCTGGTGCAAGAGGTGCTCGAGATGGTCGAAGCCGAGTTTCCCGATAATTTCGGCACGCTCGAGGGCTTCAACTGGCCCGTCAGTCGGGCGCAGGCGCTGCGCGCGCTTGATCATTTCATCACCCACAACCTGCGCGATTTCGGCCCTTATCAAGACGCGATGCTGGGCGATGATCCGCTACTTTATCATGCGCTGTTGTCTGCTCCGCTCAATATCGGGCTGCTCTCTCCGCACGAGGTTTGCGCGGCGGCAGAGTCTGCCTACCACGCGGGAAATGTGCCCATCCAATCGGCCGAGGGCTTTGTTCGCCAAGTCTTGGGTTGGCGCGAATATATGCGCGGAATCTATTTCCACGAGGGGCCCGATTACACCGCGCGCAACGCGCTTGATCACCAGCGAGATCTGCCTTGCGCCTATTGGTCGGGCGAAACGGATATGGCTTGTCTGGCCGCCACCGTCGCCCAAACCCGCGACCTTGCCTATGCCCATCACATCCAACGCCTGATGGTGGCGGGCAATTTCGCGCTGCTCGCAGGCGTTGATCCCGCGCAGGTGCAAGACTGGTTCCTCGCGGTCTATATCGACGCGTTCGAATGGGTCGAAGCGCCCAACACGGCAGGCATGAGCCAGTTCGCCGATGGCGGTGTCGTGGCCTCGAAACCCTATATGTCTTCGGGCGCTTATATCGACAAGATGTCGGACTATTGCGCAGGCTGCGCCTATGATGTGGGTGCGAAATCGGGGCAGGGCGCTTGCCCGTTCAACAGCCTGTATTGGCATTTCATCGACCGCCACCGCGCACGGTTTGGGGGCAATCCCCGCATGGCGCTGGTCTATCGCAACTGGGACAAACAAGACGCGCAGGCCCGCCAAGACAAGCTCGACAGCGCCGCAACCATTCTGGCAAAGCTCGACGCAGGCGAGAGGGTCTGAGGCCCTTTCATCTAGCGAAAAATACTCCCGCCGGAGGCATCTGCGTGTTCAAATAATGCAAACGCCTGATAGTCCCATCGCGCGGCTCAGTTGCCGCCCGTGCCCTCGGCATTGGGCAAAACGGGCTCGGGCGTGGCCGCGGCAGGAGGCGTTTGAGGGGCTGCGCCCTGTTGCGATGTCGAGTCGGGCAGGGGCGTCTCGCGCAGCGCGCCTTGCGTCCATTTGCCTTGCGCAACCTTGCCCGAGGCATAGGTCATCGTGCCTTGCCCCTCGCGCTTGCCATTGTTGAAATGGCCCTCATACACATCGCCATTGGCATAGCTTGCACGGCCTTCGCCGTCGATCGCGCCATTGTGCCACTGGCCCTCGTAGGAAAACCCGTCGGGCATGCTGAGCTTGCCCATGCCATCGCGCTGTCCGGCGTCGAAATTGCCCTCATAGACGGTGCCGTCGGCATAGCGCGCAATGCCTGTGCCCTGACGTTGACCATCGGCCCACTCGCCCTCGTAGGAATAGCCATCGGGATAGGTCATCTTGCCGGTGCCGTGATTGCGCGCATCCTTGAACTGGCCTTCATAGACAAGACCGTTGGCATAGCGCGCAATGCCAGATCCCTCGATCACACCTGCAACCCAACCGCCCTCATAGCTGGAGCCATCGGGGTAGGTGATCTTGCCCTGCCCATCGGGCAGGTCGGCCTTGAAATGTCCCTCATAGACCGAGCCATCGGGATATGAGACCTTGCCCGTTCCCTCGATCCGGCCGTCGCTCCAATCGCCCTCATAAAGATAGCCATCAGTGCCCTTGAAGGTGCCCGTGCCATCGCGCTTGTCGAGCAGGAACTCGCCCCCATAGGTATCGCCATTGGCATAGGTGACGCGGCCGCGACCGTGGCGCTTGCCGTTGACCATCTGGCCCTCATAGACATCGCCGTTGGGCTGGGTCAGCTTGCCCATCCCGTTCATCTGGCCGTCTTTCCACTGCCCCTCAAAGATCAGCCCGTCGGCCATCTTCAGCGTCCCGTCCCCGGCGCGTTGGCCGTTTTTCACCTGACCCTCATAGGTCGAGCCATCGGGATAGGTGATCAGCCCCGTGCCTTCTTTGATGCCCGCAACCCAATCGCCCTCGTAGCGATAGCCATTGGCGGCTTCAAGCGTGCCCTTGCCGTCATGCATCGCGTTGCGAAACTGGCCTTTGTAGATCGAGCCATTGGCGTAATGCGCAACTCCCGTGCCGGTGATCTCGCCTGCGACCCAATCGCCCTCATAGGTGCCGCCATCGGCGAAAGTGATCTTGCCCTTGCCGTCGGGCTTGCCGCGCGCGAACTGCCCCTCATAGACCGAGCCGTTGGGAAAGCGCGCGCGACCCTGGCCGCGGATCTCGCCCATCACCCATTGGCCCTCATATTCATAGCCCGAGGGGAGCTTATAGGTGCCGTATCCGTCCTGCTTGCCATCGGTGAACGTGCCCTCATAGAGCCCGCCATCGTCATATTGCTTGGTGATGACCTCTTGTGCGCGCGCGCCTTGCGCGCCCAGCACTGCGGCAATCAATGCCGCCGATGTCATGATGCGAAGCCGCGCCCCTGCCATGCCTGCCCTCGCTATGATTTGGGTCGATGTCAGACGGGATTCGCCCCGTCACTGTTAACGATTAGAGTAAGCGGCGGGGCAAGGTGTGACAAGCAGATGTGCCCAAGCGGCGGTGTGGCGGCCTTGCGAATGTGCGCGCGCCCTTTTCTGCCGGGCGCTTTCTGTTAAATGAAGGTCAGTCTGATAGCCCGAGGATGCCCATGGCCGACCGTTTCCGCCTGACCCTTGCCCAGCTCAACCCAACCGTGGGCGCGCTGCAAGCCAATGCCGAGAAAGCCTATGAGGCGTGGTCTGCGGGCCGCGCTGCGGGGGCTGATATGGTCGCGCTGCCCGAAATGTTTCTGACGGGCTATCAAACGCAGGACCTGATCGCCAAGCGCGCCTTCGTGCGCGATGCCACTGCCGCGATGGAGGCCTTGGGCGCGCGTATCACCGATGGTCCCGCGCTGGGCATTGGCGCGCCGTTCTGGGACGATAGCGGTCATTACAACGCCTATTGGGTCTGGAAGGACGGAAAGCTGCTGGCGCGGATGCTCAAGCATGAGCTGCCCCATAAGGGCATTTTCGACGAATACCGGCTGTTCGATGTCGGCCCGATTTCGGGCCCCTATGCGATCAACGGGGTGCGCATCGGCTCTCCGATCTGCGAAGATGCGTGGCATCCCGACGTGGCCGAGACGCTGGCTGAAACAGGCGCCGAGATTTTGATCGTGCCCAATGGCTCGCCTTATTACCGGGGCAAGCTGGACACGCGGATGAACCACATGGTTGCGCGCGTGACCGAGACCGGGTTGCCGCTGGTGTATCTCAATGCCGTGGGCGGGC